>NZ_JAVJSK010000049.1:0-121718 GCF_040219495.1 Phaeodactylibacter sp.
CTCCGGGTTGTTGAAATCGCTGAACAGCGGGTCCGTGGACGTCCAGGTGTAGGTGGTATTCTCGTCGGTCGCAAAGTTGAGCTGCACGGATTGCCCGAGGCAAATCGTGGTGTCATTCGCCAGTTCAACGGCTGGGGCGGGTTCTACCGAAAGCTCGAACGTTTCAGTCAGGGTGCCACACTCGTTGGAATTGACGTAGGTGAGGGTATAGGTACCGCTTACCGTAGGGTTGAAGCCTCCGGAGGTACTTACCGTACTCAGCAGCTCAGCTCCATTTGGATCGTTCCACTCAAAAAGGTCGCCGTCTGTCAGGTTGATGGCCTCAATCGTGAAGTTTACCTCTTCATTCTGACAGAGATCAGTGGGGGAGAGGTCTACATTTACAATCTCAGCAAAATCGGAGACCGTGATCACCACTTCTTCCTCCAGCGCAGGGCATGCCCCATTCTCAGCTATTACGGAGTAAGTCGTGGTGACGTTTGGTGTGACGACCGGGTTCGGTTCGTTGCTACTGAAGTCCGGATCTGTTGAGGTCCAGGTGTACGTATCATTGGGGCCGAATGGACCACCGAGGTTGAGTTCCGCACTTTCGCCCGGACAGATGGTTTGACTATTTGGGACGAATGGAATTTCCACCGTTTGGACGTTTGCGCTGACACTGGCATCACAGCCACCTGCATCGATCTCTACCATATACTGACCAGTAGCAGGTGTCGCAGTAGGATTGAAGCAATCCGTGCAGCTCAGTCCGGTACCCATCCATTCGAAAGATTCATACTGGCCCGTAATTTCCAATTGGAACTCCACATTATCCCCTAAACAGATCACCGTATCAGAGGGGGTTATCGTGGCCAAAGGCACTGCCTGCACATTCAGGAGTAAGGAGGCAGTGTCCGCACAAGCCCGGTTTTGGGTGATCCGCTGGTACAGGAACGTATCCTGAAGAGTGAGCACCATATTCCAAAGCGTGTCCGGTGTTTCTGCACCGAGTGGGTCTATCCAGCTGAATTCAATGTCCGGGAAGAAGCTGGGCTCGTAAACCGGAGAAAATAGGGTGACAATCTCCCCTTCACAGTATTTCTCTTTTTCCGGGTCTGCCATAATCAGGGTAGCAGGCAGAGAATCCACCCGGATGTATACGGAATCAAAGACCGTACAGGATCCCAGGGTAAATTCAGCGAAGTACCAGTCGGTTACATCTGTCGTGACCTGAGTGGTCAGGCCCGTTGTATCAGTAATGGTGCCGTTGTCAGGTGACCAAACCAAGGTTTGCCCATCTCCGGTGCTGGTTTCTGCTTCCAGGTCCACGACGGTGCCCAGGCAAATCTCCAGAGAGTCCGGGCCCAGGATATCTACATTCGCAGGCAGTACGGTGACGGTGACCTCCGCCGTGTCTGCACAAGCGCCATTGCCGCTTTCTGCGATCAGCTGGTAAGTGGTGGTCTGCTCCGGGAAGGCGATAGGGTTGGAAATAGTGTCGTTGTTCAACCCTATATTTGGCGACCATTGGTAAGTCGTTGTCGTTTCATTCAGGTCGATAAAGCTGGCGAGTTGCACACTGAAGTTTTCACAAATGGTGGTATCCGCCTGTAGCTGCGGGAAGTCAAAAGGCGCTACATCAATGTGCACCGTATCCTGCACCACGCATCCGGCAATATTAACGGAAACAACGTAGTCGGTGGTGACCTGTGGCTGGGCTACCGGGTTGATAATAGTGGAATCACTCAGTCCTACCGCTGGTGTCCAGGCCAGGTTGCTGTTGTTGGCATTATTGGTGGAGTTGAGCTGAACAAGGTCGCCCTGGCAGATTGAGAGCGAATCTTCGGGGAAGGCTGCAATTTCAGGGTCAATGAGCTGCAGGTAAACGGAGTCCACATCAACACAAGGGCCAACAATACCTTCCACTGTCACCCATTGGCTCATGGTAGGGGATGCGGTAGGATTGGCCGAAGTAGGCTCATCAAACACACTTACCGGGGTCCAGAAATAGGTAGCGGCACCTGTTGCATTCAGTACGATTGAGCTGTCTGCACAAACCAGAACAGTATCTTGGCCGGCTTGAATATCTACATTGATCTGATCGCGCAGTTCTACAACCAGTTCGGTGTAAATGACCTCTCCGCAACCAAAGTCATTACTCAGCGTGAGTATGATGGTTTCGGTACCTTCGGTAAGTAAATCGGAAAGGGTCGTCAGCGGGAACGACAGTTCGTTTTGCCCGGGGAGGAATAGAACGGAATCCGGGATTTCCAGGAGATAGTCTAGCCCATTTTCAGCCGTACCACCTATGGTGACTAAAAAAGAAGTGGTATCCTCCACGGGATCAGTCAGGGAAATAATCACCTCGTCATCCTGATTCACACAATCCTCGACCAGGTAATCAATACCTGAGTTAAATTGTACCGATAGGCTTGGAGTGCCCCCTTTTAACTCCGAAACAAAAACACCGGAATCAAAAGAGGAATCGCCCCGGTCGGCAATGGCCAGTTTAAGGCTGTAAGTATTACAGGGCTCTACACCAATACTGGCAGTGAGGCTCTTTTTGATGCCCAGGAAGTCGGAGGTCATACCATCGTACTGAATACTACTGCCCCCGAGGTTGTTGCGGTAAAACTCCCAGTTGATAAGGTTGTTTACGCTGTTGATCTGCACCGGCGTGCCATCGGGGAGTGTGGCTATGTTAACAGCGTTATTGGTCAGGTTGGGGTCGCCAATAATGCCAGGGCCCGAGACGAGGAAGGCAAAAATGTCATTAAAGGTCGTATTGACAAATTCAGGGTATTCTTCAGAGGCAAAGACATATTCGAAGGACAGCTCGTCAGTTGCGACGAACACATCGAGCTCTACCACACAGGCATTCTGCGAAGTTGTACCTTCCCCAAAAACGGTGGATAAGTAGTCCAAATCTGCATCACCGGGCGCACCGTTGTTGGTGCCGGGGCTACCGCCACCGCCACCGGTGTTAGGGCCCACCGCATAATCGCGGCTACCGGAAGTCAGCAACAGGCCACGTTCGAGCCCCAAGTCTGTCAGGTCACCGCCCTCAAAAGTACCATAAGACTCCTCCGGGCAGTTGATATTAGTGACCTCCGCCGTAACATCGGGTGTAGAAACAAAATTGACGATATCGGCTTCCGTTACATTGCCATTGACCACAATCGACTGCAGGGGCTCACAGTTCTGCTGGCATTCCCATTGCCCTTCGAAGCCCTCGAAGGTGTTTTCTCCATCAGAAACAAACTCTACGGTCAGACAGCCGCTTGTCGCTTGCACCTGAAAGCAGACACCGCCACCGCCTTCATCATTATTATTGAAATCGCCATCCCCGAGCTGGGTAATAGGCGGGCTGTCTGTACCATCTCCATCGTAAAAGGAGATGACGTCAGTCAGGATGAACCCACCCGGCTCCAGGTTGTAGTAGTTCATCGTGAAAAGAATACAATCATGGGGTTGATCCGGGCAAATGGTGAAGACATTATTTTCGTTATTGCCATAGTCTCCATCTGGCCCACCGGTGTCATAAAGGATACCACTACAGGAGTTGGAGCCTCCTTCGTCGATGGTAGAGGCAGGTTCCTGTTGCTCCACGCAGAGCTGGAAACTTCCCCAGTTAGGCGTTCCCGTAGCGCTGTAGTCTGTAATCCGTATAAAGTAGGTGACGCCAGGCGTCAGGCCTTGCACATCCAACTCGACGACAGAAGCACCTAATTCTGAGGAAGAACAGGCAATTTCTGCCAGGTTGTCAAATTCGCAAATACCGCGGTAGAGTGCCACCTGTGGACTGCTAAGCGGTGCCGCACCGTCCGGGTCTGCGATGCCTGTAACCGTAATGGTATAGTCTAAAATGGTATCGCTGGTTGTGAAAGCGAACCAGACATCATTACCTACGGTGCCACCATTGAAACAATCCGGGATATTGCCGGAGCCAATATCGCTGGGAGTCGCATCAACGTTGGAAAAATAGACGGTATCCGGGCAGGCAGGCGCCACACCCAGGTCAATCAAACCGGCACAATCATCGTTCTCGGGTTGAGCAAAAACCAAAATCGGCAGGAAGACTAAAAAAAGCAGGGTAATTTTCTTCATCATATCGCGCAAGGAAGTGCTAGATGGTTAAAAACACACCGGTGAAAATATTCAAATGATTGATTATCAACGGAGTGTAATTCGTTCGTTTAGGAATTTATTTTTATAAACCCTAAAGTAGCAATTCCCGCGAAAATAAAAGAGTGCGCGGCTGGCAAAAACGGATTTAGTGACTCAGGGCTTGCACGCTTCCAAAGCAGCTTTAACATCGGCATATTGCATGTAGCCGTAGTCATTGCCCCAGGAATGATTGATGTAATTGATGATATTGGTGACTTCAAAATCGGTCAGCTGAGGGATACCCATCATCTGTTGATTGTAGGTGGTGTCGTTAACCTGTACCGGGCCTTCCATGCCGTACCTGATGATACAAGCGAGCTTATCCTGGTTCTCGGCCACGTAATCTGCCCGGGCAAGAGGCGGCATCACCCCCTGCAGTCCGCTGCCGTCATCCATATGACAGCTGGCGCAGAAATTTTGGTATAATATCCGGCCCTGTTTGTAGGGGTCGTCCCGGCAGCTAACCCAAAAGAACAAACAACACAGGCTAGTGAGTAGAATTGGCGTTTTCCATTTCATGGAGTAAGGTTTCGATATCTTTTTTGAAAGCTGCTACTGCGGTTGGGTCGGTGCCATTGCAGAAAGAGCGGATGTAGCCCTGCTCATCGACCAATACAAACCGGCCGCTGTGGTCAAAGCCGTCGGGCAGGGTAGGGTCTTCAACCACCACATTGAAGTAGTCATCGGCAATAGCGTACAGGCTATCCTTGTTTCCGGTTACGAATTGCCACCGCTGATCGGTCACTCCAAGGTTAGTGGCGTAGTGTTTCAACTGACCTACCGTATCGCGCGCCGGATCGATGGTGTGGGAAAGAAAAGCCAGCCGCTCTTCTCCCTCAAAGTCGTTATACAGGCTCAGCATGTTTTGAGCCATGATGGGGCAGATGGTCGGGCAGGAAGTGAAGAAAAAATCAGCAACGTAGGCTTTGTCTGAAAAGGTTGCCGGGGTGACCACCTGACTGTCCTGATTGATGAACCTGAAATCAGGGATAGACTTATAAACGGTTGCGCCTTCCGGGGTCTCTTCCTGGCTCAAAACCGGCAGTTTGGCAGGTTTTGAGCAGCTTAATATCAGCAGAAAGACCAAGATGGGAAGAACATACCTTGCAACCATAATAATTAGTAAGTTTTGGTCATCGTATCAATGATAACAATTGTATAGTCGGCTACGCCGGTGTTTTCGGCTTCAAGGGCAGACAAGCCGCTTTGTTCGACCGTCGTGATGGTCGTAATTTTTGCTTTTGGGGCATAGTCGTTTTTGAGGTACCAGAAGATGCCTTCGTAATGGTCAGAATGGTAGGAACCATTATAATGGAGGAACACGCCTTTCTCCGGTAAGTTTTGACTGATGAAGTATGCCATTGTGGCATCTTTAATAGCTTGTGCTTTGGGGAAATTTTCAGAGCCTCCCCCGTGGCCGCCCATCATTTCAACCATCTTTTGATAACCCGGCAGACTGGCATCGTACTTAACGGGCAGGGGCGCGATGTAACTTCTCGCGATTTCCTGCAAATCTTCCAGGCTTTCAAACCCGCCCTTGAAAACCAGGCTGGCATAACGCCTTGGGATGTTGGTCGCTGTAAAAGACAGGTTATTGGTTTTGGCAAATTCAACCAGTGGCTTGTAGTCCGTCGCATAGTTGTTCCAAATCCGGGCTTCTTCCTCAAAGGTCTTGTCCTTGATGGTGCCGCTGAGGTATTCGTCCATTAACAGTTGGTTGTCGGATTCAAACATTTCTGCACCGAGTGCCAGCTCGCCTTTGATGCTTTCGTGGAGGGCTGCGGTTAGTTCGTACTGAAGCCAGTGCGCGATAGGGTTGTTGTGCAGCTCTCCAAAAAAGACGATATCCGACTTACGGCTGTCTTTCAGGAGATCTTCGAAAGTCGCAGGATTCCCTTTTTTGTCGAAAATCCGGTAGGCCGGCTTATCCTGAGCGGTCAGGGATGCAACAATCAGAAAGAGGAAGAATAGTAAGCTATAGCGCATGGATTATAGATTTGATTTGCCGCAAAAGTAGCTTAAATTTTAATTTTTCCGCGCAAGGCTTTTTTTTCCGAGTGCCGGCGTTTGCGCTCTAAACGCTTCTTTGGGTTGGCTTTCAACTGTGGCGGACCCTTCCGGCGCTTACGGACCCGTAGTGCTTTTTTGATCAGCCGCAGCAGCTTTTTGACCGCGGCGCCCCGGTTGAGCACCTGAGAACGCCGGGCGTCTGAGGTTACAGACAGAATGCCTTCCTTGCTGATCCGGTTGGCTAAAGCCTCATGAACTTTACGCTTTTCAGCAGGCGTCAGGGCACCGGAAGCGTCTACCTCAAACCGGGCTTCTACTTTAGTCTCGGTTTTATTGACGTGCTGCCCACCGCTTCCCGAACTTCGGGAGGTTAAAAAATTTAGTTCCTTTTCTATTTGTTGCTGATCCATGACAATATTCTGTTCTGTCTTTCACAGGCTTGCAACGAATGTATCAGTAGATAAGTTCATCTTTCCCGCTGTTGGCAAAATGACGGAAATCTAACAACCATTATCTTCAGTTGATGTTCGGTTTCAAATATTGTTGAAACTATTAACCGCACTAGCCTATGTATACTAAAAGAGGGATCGTCTGGTTCAGGCAAGACCTTAGGCTCCACGATAACGAAGCGCTTCATGATGCCATCAGCTCTCTGGATGAGGTTATCCCTGTATATGTTTTTGACGAGCGTACTTTCCTGGGCAAAACGGACCACTTTGGGTTCCCTAAAACGGGTAAATACCGTGCCAGGTTTATTATCGAAAGTGTAGCAGACCTTCGCGCTTCCCTGCAAGCTATTGGTAGCAATCTGATCGTTCGGGTGGGCAAACCGGAAGAAGTACTCTTCGAAATTGCCCAAAAAGCAAAAACCAATTGGGTGTTTTGCAATCGGGAGCGTACGCCTGATGAAGTTTACGTACAAGATACCCTGGAGCAAAAACTCTGGACCATCGGTCAGGAAATCCGCTATTCCAGAGGAAAAATGCTGTACTACACTGCAGATCTGCCCTTTCCTATTACCCATACGCCTGACAGCTTTGCGCAGTTCCGAAAGGAAGTGGAACGTTATGTGCCTGTCCGTGAGCCTCTCCCGGGCCCTGAGGAGATGGCACCAATCATGGTGAAAATGGAGGAAGGTGAAATTCCGGGTTTAGAAGATCTTGGGCACACGCCCTTTGAACCGGATAACAGGGCTAACTTCGTTTACAAGGGCGGAGAAAGGGCTGGATTAGAGCACCTCCACCGTTACATTTGGGAGGAGGAGACGGTCCAACAGTATACGCATAGGCACTGCGGAGTTAGCAGCGCAGGGTATTCTTCCCATTTTTCTGCCTGGCTGTCCCAAGGCTGCCTGTCGCCCAAAATGATTTACCACCATCTCAAAGCCTACGAGCAACAGCGCGGGGCTTCTGATTCTGCTCAGGACTTGTTCCATGCATTGCTCATGCGCGACTTCCTCAGGCTAATGGTTAAAAAGCATGGCTGCAAGGTATTCGATAAGGGCGGATTGATTGCCAACGTTGATACTCGTTGGCGGGATGACGACCGTCTACTGCAGCGCTGGGTTAGCGGTGCTACAGGTGTGCCTTTCATTGATGCGAACATGAACGAAATTGCCGCTACAGGCTACATGTCAAATAGGGGCCGGCAGAATGTAGCCAGCTTTTTGGCCAAAGACCTGATGGTCAACTGGCAGATGGGCGCTGAATATTTTGAGTCTGTTCTTATTGACTATGATGTGACCAGTAACTGGATGAACTGGAACTACGCGGCAGGCATTAGTGCGGATCCTAGAGAAGACAAGCATTTCAATATTATTTCCCAGGCCATGAAGTACGATCCGAAAGGGGAATACGTGAAAACCTGGCTGCCTCAACTGGCTGGCGTGCCCTCAGAGATGGTGCATCAGCCGGATTTGCTGTCTTCTGATGAGCAGGACCGGTTGCACCTGCATATCGGGGCTGATTATCCGGAGGCGGTAATTTCCACGGAACGTTGGCGGGTGCGGTAGGCAATTGGTACCTTTGCGGGTATGGAATTGAAAAGGAAATCAGCTTTTATAACCCGGCGCCTCAAACCGGAAAGTACCTTCCGGCAAATTTTGGAACGCAAAGGAATCCGGGTTTCCGGTCAGTCTCTGATTCGGTTCGAAGCGGTTCCCTTTCAAAGTATGCCTGATGTGGACTGGGTTTTCTTTTACAGCCCCCGGGCCGTCCATTTTTTCTTTCAACAACTACCGGAAAACCCTGTAAAGAGTCTGCGTTTCGGTGCGGTAGGTCGGGCCACAGCCCGGGCGCTAGAGACCGTCGGATGCACCACTACTAATTTTGTGGGGACAGGAGAGCCGCAATCCACCGCATCCGCCTTTCTAAAAGTGGCTGCAGGGCAACGGGTACTGTTTCCACAGGCCCGGCATTCCAGACAGTCCGTGCAGCAATTACTCGCCGGAGCCATTCAAGGGTATTCACTGGTGGTGTATGACAACATACCCGTCAAAACGGTTGCCCCCAGCCCAGCCGAGGTGCTGGTCTTCACGAGCCCCCTGAATGCCCGCACCTACCTGAAAGCTTGTGATGTATTGCCAGGTCAGCGGGTCATCGCCATCGGGCAGCCTACCGCCGAAGCTTGCCGGTCTGCGGGTGCATCACCTTACGCTGCGGCAGCACCGGATGAAGCGGCATTGGCGGAAGCAGTCCTCCGTTGTATTGAAAAGTGAATAGATTTGGGCACCGCTATGAAAGGAGAAATAGCTACCTTCGTTTTTCCCAGAGTTTGTTGGGGATTTGGCAAGAGCAGCCCAAAGTGTAAAATCCCAATAAACGCTTAAAAACAGGTCTGATTCATGAAGCATTACCTTATTATCGCGGCGCTGTCCATTCTGGTGGCAGCCTGTGGCAGCGACCCAAAGCCCGGCAATTCTGCTGATGCCGAAGGTAAAGACGCCGCATTCCAGGAGTTCGCTACTTTTTACGACCGTTTCCACCAGGATTCTGCCTTTCAAATGGAGCGTATCCTGTTCCCGCTTCCCGGTTTGCCCAGGGAAGCAGACAGTGCGCTCATTACTTCCGGCCGTTACCGCTGGACGCCTGAAACCTGGACCCTTCAGCGGCCTCTTAACTTACAGTCCTCCAACTTCAAACGAGAACTGATTCCCGTCAGCAAAGACCTGATTATTGAGAAGCTGGTCCAGTCGGAGTATAACCTGCAGATAGAGCGCCGGTTCTCCCGTCTTGAGGACGGCTGGCACCTTATATATTATGCAGGGCTCAACAATATCCCCAAGTAGGGTTCTAACTGGATTCTTGGAGAGGGTTGCAACAAGCTCTAAGTCAATTCTAATAGATGGTCTCCTCAGCCAGGTAGTTTTTTACATAGTCTGCGATGCCCTCCTCCAGACTGTAGAAGTCTTCCCGGTAGCCCGCTTCCCGCAGTTTATTCATATTAGCCTCGGTAAAGTACTGGTACGTATCTCTGATATCTTCGGGCGTATCAATGAAGCTGATATCTGGCGTTTTGCCCAGTGCATTGAAGGTATTCGTAGCCAAGTCCCAAAACGACCGGGCATGACCGGTGCCCAGATTGTACAGCCCGCTTTCCGGCTTACTCTGGTAGAGCCAGTACATAACCTTTAGCACATCTTTGACATAGATAAAATCGCGCTGCTGCTGCCCGTCTTTGTAATCCTCCCGGTGGGAACGGAACAGCTTCATTTTACCGGTGGCCTTAATTTGCCGGCTGGTATGGAAAATGACAGAAGCCATACGCCCTTTGTGGTACTCATTCGGGCCATAAACGTTGAAAAACTTCAGCCCGTACCAGTGCGGTGGCTGCTCATTTTGCTGCAATGCCCACTTGTCAAACTCATTCTTAGAGTCGCCGTAGGGGTTCAGTGGCCGGAGGCTCTCCACAACATCGTGGCGGTCATCGTAGCCCTTTTCGCCCAGCCCATAGGTGGCTGCACTTGAGGCATAAATGAAAGGAATGCCGTGCTCCGCGCAGAGCTGCCACAACGTTTTGGTATAGTCGAGGTTCAGTTCCTGGAAAATCTCCCAGTCCTGCTCCGTAGTATCTGTACGGGCACCGATATGAAAAACAGCCTCTACGAAATAGTGCTTTTCCCACAGCCAGCCCGGGAAGTCATTCCGGTGGATTTGCTGGGCAAAAGCCTTGGATTCCAGATTCCTGTTTTTATCCGCCCGGCTAAAATCATCAACCAGGATCAAATCCTGATTGCCCAAGTCGTTGAAATAGCGTATCAGGCAACTCCCGATAAAACCCGCCGCACCGGTGATTACGATCATATCTTAACGTTTTGGGCGAATATAATCAGATTTTTCGGTCGTACGGTTGCTGTTCTGCAATCAGGGATAGCTAAGTATATATCAAATGCGTTATATTCAGCGATTGAAATCTAAAATCCTTTATGCATGAACCTCCGTGCCTTTTTCCTCTTACTTTTTCCGGTTATTTTGAGTCCTCATCTGCATGCGCAGGATACCTGCGAAGGTAACCTAGGAGAGAATATCTTCGAAGCTGGTGATTTTGGTAGTGGCGTTGCTAATTTCTTGGTTTCCGATCCTGGAATAGCTCCGGGCTATTTGTATTCAACTTCTCCTCCGCCCGGTGATGGCCTTTATACCATCACCAATAACACCGCACTCTGGAACCTGTACCCGAGTTGGCTGGGCATTCAGGACAATAGCCCTGACCTCAACGGCTATATGATGGTGGTCAATGCCAGCTTTGACGAGGGGGCTTTTTACGAACAACAAGTGGAGGGACTGTGCGAAAATACCCTCTACGAATTTTCCGCGGATATGATCAACCTGATCAGCCAAAACGTCCCGGACCACATCAAACCGGATGTCTCTTTTCTCATTGACGGGGAGGTTCGCTATACCACCGGAGAAGTACCTCAAAATGAGATTTGGAATACTTACGGGTTTACTTTTACAACAGAGCCCGGGCAAACAGAAGTGACACTGACGCTCCGTAATAATGCTCCCGGGGGTATTGGCAATGACTTGGCGCTGGATAATATCTCCTTTCGCGCCTGCGGCCCGGAAGTTTCTATACTTCCCGAAGAGATTGAGAATATCTGTGAAGATGGCAGCCCCATAGCACTCAATGCGACTATCACGGGCGATCAGTATGACAATCCCGCTGTGAAATGGCAAATTAGTTACGACGAGGGCGCGACCTGGCAGGATGTCCCGGCTGGTAATACAGAGACCATCCTGCATACGGAGCTTACAGGCGGGTTTTATTACTATCGTTTTTTCGTGGCCAACTCTCCAGCTAATCTCGAGAATTCCAAGTGCCGGATCGTATCCAATAATAAGATCGTGTACGTTCAGCCCAAGTCTTTTGCTATAACCGATACAATTTGTGAGGGCAGTACTTACGGCTTTGGTCAGGATGTACTGGACCAAACCGGTACTTACGTGGATTCTCTTCAGTCCTCCATTGGTTGTGACAGTATTGTTACCCTCAACCTTGCAGTGGTGCCGGACCCTATGATCACGGCGCAGCTGACTGGCGACACGACTGCTTGTGCTGATACAGATGACGGGGTCGTCACGGTGGCTGGAATCGAAAATGCCTACTCACCGGTTTTCATTTCCCTATCAGGGGCGGAAACTACCCTGGGCCCAACGGCCACTTTTGACGGGCTGTCTCCCGGCCAGTATGCGGTGCAGGTCACCGACCGCCTGGGATGCACTCTTGAAGATACAGTTACCGTAGAAAGCCCAATTCCGCTCCTAGTTACGCTGAGCGGGCCGGCGCAGGTAGCGCTGGGCGATGAGGCGGTCATCAACGCCGAGGTCAACCAGTCTGTGGATATGGCAGTATGGAGCCTTCCGTTTGATTTTGAATGTCTGGACCCCAATTGCGAGTCGATCATGGTGTTTCCGCTGAGTGCAGCAACAGTGAGTTATGAGGTTACCCAGCTCGGCGGGTGTACGGGCAAAGATTCCATCCGTATTGGTTTCGAAGATGTACGAAGAGTGTACATCCCCACAGCCTTCTCTCCCAACGATGACGGCCGCAACGACACGTTCAGGCCCTTTGTTGGTGTGCCCAACGTGCAATCGGTCACCAGCCTTCAGGTTTTTGACCGCTGGGGCGGAATGGTTTATGAGCGTACAGATTATCTGCCGGAGTCTTCACGTGATGGGTGGGACGGGACCAAGCGGGGAAAGCCTTTACCGTCAGGACAGTATACTTATGTAGCCCAAGTCCTCTTTATAGACGGGCTGGTCAGGTCGTATTCGGGCAGTGTGCGTTTAATCCGATGAGGAGAAAAAGCCCATTTGCCAGGGCTTGTACTTCGCCTGAATGAGCGTGAGCTGGGTTTTTACTTTTTGTTCCGGCCGGAAAAAGAGCAACCCGAAGTGGAACAAGTCTACCGTCAGGCGGACACGGTCATACTGCTGTAAGGTGCGCCAGGCGGATTCCATCTCATTCGACCAATAGATATCGGCCACCACAACCACCGAGCGTTCGTGCAGATAGGGGAGGCAAGCCTCGAAATAAGCAAGGCTGGCGCCCTTCCTGTGGTCGCCGTCGAGGTAGAGGTAGTCGAGTTGCCCAAGTTGTTGTAAAGCCAGAGGGAGCTGTGACTGGAAAGTGCCCTGAAAAACTTCCACATTGTGAAGATTCAGCTTATGGAAGTTTTGCCGGGCCAGCGCCGCAGTTTGCGGGCAGCCCTCAATACTAATCAGCTTTGCGCTCTGCGCACCAGAAGCCTGATAGGCACCAGAAATGCCAAGCGAGGTGCCAAGTTCGAGCATACGCTGAGGTTTGCTAAAGTCAACGAGCCGGAAAAGCAATTGGCCGGACTCGGGACTGATGGCGCTGTAGCGGGCGATGCTCCGCACGGTACGCTGCGCAGCGGTACTCACCAAAGAGCCTGCACCATGGTCTTGTATACGGATGTGATTCTGGTTTTTCAGTAGCCCGCGGCGCAGCAGTTCAATATCACGGAATGCATAAAACTGCCGGTCGTCTTCCAAGATAGCTTCCGCCAGCTGGAAGGCAAAGGGCGCATGCAGGGTGTAACGCGTGCGGGCCCTGAGAAAATATTGAAGATAACGCAGCAATAGCCGCAAGTAAAGCTTTATCCACTTCATACAGCGGTGAAAATTACTGCTTTTTGGTTAAAGCTGGGTTAAAACTCAAAAAATCTCGGGCAGTCATTCAGCCAATTGCTGGATTAGACCGTTGTTGGAAGGAGAATTTCATCAGAAATTCTACCTTTGCAAAATGGTCAGCAAACCTTAAAATGGCAATTTTTCACCCTGTTGATCAGGCAAGCTGTTTTAAATTTGTCTGATGGTTCAAAACGCTACAAAATCATAAAAACAACCAAATTGATGTTGAACAAAAAATGGATCGGGCTTTACCTGTTTTTTCTAGGTGCTGTAGCCCTTACTGCACAAGACAGTGCGCCGGCAAACTGGTTTAACCTGGACCCCTCAGAGGGCGTTCCGGGGGTCAGCACTGAAAAAGCTTATCAGGAAATGCTCAAAGGCAAAAAGGGGAAAGAAGTCGTGGTGGCTGTTATTGACTCCGGTGTTGACTATGAGCATGAAGACCTCGATGATGTCATGTGGGTCAATGTAGATGAAATTCCGGACAACGGAAAAGACGATGACAACAACGGCTATGTGGATGATGTCTACGGCTGGAATTTCCTCGGCAATAAAGATGGGGAAAACATTGAGCACGATAATTTGGAAGTAACCCGCTTGTACAAAAAGTACAAGGAGATGTTTGAGGGCAAAGACCCTGAAAAGCTTTCTAAAAAAGATAAGGCGCTCTTCGCCAAGTATGAAGAGTACAAAGAGGTCGTAGAGGACAAGCAAAAAAGCCTTGAGGAAAATGCAGGGACCTATGCTGCCATCGCCGCTGCACTGGGTGAACTCAAAAAATCAATCGGTAAAAAAGAAATCACAGCCGGAGACCTGGATGATGTGGAAACAGAAGACCCAATGGTGGGGTACGCTGTTCAGATTTCCAAGTCACTAATGGCTGAAGGCCAGTCCTTTGAGGAGATCGAAGAAGGTGTTAATGAATACGCTGATTACCTGAAGGGGCAGTACGAGTACCACTACAATCCGGACTTCAACCCCCGCCCGGTTATTGCCGACAACTATGAAGACCCTTATGACCGGGATTACGGCAACAACGATGTACGTGGGCCGGATGCCCTGCACGGTACGCACGTGGCGGGCATTATCGCTGCCGAGCGCGACAACGACCTGGGTATGAAAGGCGTAGCCAACAACGTCAAGATCATGTCTATCCGCACCGTGCCGGATGGTGATGAGCGGGACAAAGATGTGGCGGCTGCTATTGTTTATGCGGTAGACAACGGTGCCTCAGTGATCAATATGAGCTTTGGCAAAGGGGCTTCCCCGCGCAAAGAACTCGTGGATGAAGCGGTGCGCTATGCATTAAAGAATGACGTGCTGATTGTACATGCGGCGGGCAACGATGGCAAGGAGGTGACCAATGAAAACAACTTCCCTACTGACCGCTTTGTGAAGCGTGGATTCCTGAACCTTTTCGGTTCCAAGTATGCCGACAACTGGGTTGAGGTAGGGGCGCTCAACTGGAAAACCGGAGAAACGCTTGCTGCGCCTTTCTCCAACTACAGCCCGGAATATGTCGACTTGTTCGCGCCGGGCATGAAAATCTACTCTACCACTCCGTTCAATGAGTACAAAGACCTGCAGGGGACGAGTATGGCTGCTCCGGTTGTGGCGGGTGTGGCCGCATTACTCCGCTCTTACTATCCGGATCTGACCGCAGAGCAGGTAAAGAGCATTCTCATGCAGTCTGCGATAAAGGACCGGACTAAGGTGAAAAAGCCAGGTACCAAAGAAGATATGGTGTCTTTCTCTACCCTTAGTGTGACCGGCGGCATCGTCAACGCTTACGAAGCGGTGAAACTGGCCGAACAGACCAAAGGCAAAAAGAAAGGGGTAAGCCGGGATAACAACGGCGGCGCATCTGATAGCAAGAAAGAAAAGGGCAGTGACAATTCAGTTCGCCCTTAAGATTTAGAGCCTGTTGGGATTTTGGTCTTCCAGACGAAGCACGAAAACCGGAGTTTAGCCTGAGTTTAATTGCCCGTCCCGCAGTTTGCGGGGAGGATTTTCGGAACGAAGTATAAGCAAGCCTGATTACTAAAGCCCCAACAGGCTCTTAAAAACCTACTAAAAAACCGCCTGTCGAAACTAAGTCGACAGGCGGTTTTTTAATTCAGGTAAGACGAGCTTTTGTCTGTGGTAACTCCGGCACCCTCTTACCGGATGACCACCTCCTGAATCGCTTCTTCCCCGAGTTGCTCATTGAGCAGCCGCTTGATCTTCTCCTTACCATACGATAATTCATGGCGCAGTGGTGCCGAATCGATAATGATAAAGAGTTTACCGTTGTAGAGCTTGATGTCTTTGGTGTAATTGGCGATGGAAGGGCCCATCATTTCTTCCCACTGATGCCGGATACGGCTCTGATTGAGTTTTCCCTTGAGCTTGTAATGGTCAAGCATGGCCTTCAGGGCATCCTTCAAGGTGGTTTGGTTGTTGCCACGGTCTTCCATCAGGGATAGGTTTGGGAGGCAGCGCCTTCCTGTATTTCATACACGAGGAAGTTCTGCCCGGTTTGTTGTATAATGCCCGCCAGGCGGTCTTGCTCCGTATCGGTTATAAAAACCTGCCCGAAGGTTTGTTCCTGCAGCAGACGGATCAAATGTTGTACCCGCTGCCGGTCCAATTTATCGAAAATATCATCCAGTAGCAGAATTGGAGAGGTCTTTTTTTCCAGTCCAAGCATTTGGTACTGCCCTAATTTGACGGCCAGCACAAAGGATTTCAGTTGCCCCTGCGAGGCAAAACGCTTGAGTGGATAGCCCTCAATAGTGAAAATCAGGTCGTCGCGGTGCGGGCCGGCAGTGGTCCGTTGCAGCAGGCGGTCTTTTTCAGCGGAGGCTTCAAACAAAGCCTCCAGTGGGGTCTCGCTCATTTTTGACCGGTAGGTGCAGTCCACCGATTCTGCTCCACCGGATATTTGCGTGTAGGCTTGCTGCAGAATAGGCTGGAACTGCTTCATAAAGTTGGCTCTGGATTCATGAAGCAGCCTAGCCGGCGCAAGCATTTGCTGGTTATAGACTTCGACTATGGCCGCATTATAGGTGCGGCTTTCGCCAAACTTTTTAAGCAGGGCATTGCGCTGTTGCAACAGCTTGTTGTAGAGAATGAGCTGGCTCAGATAGTCCGGGTTGATTTGCGAAAGCGTATTGTCCAGGAAGCTGCGACGGGCTTCGCTGCCTTCACTGACCAGGTAAGTGTCATCAGGGGCGATCATGACGACTGGCAGCAGACCGACATGTTCAGACAAGCGGGGGTAGGGGATGCGGTTGCGTTCCAGTTCTTTTTTCTTCCTGGGTATGACTTTTGCCACGATGTGCTCAGGCGCTCCGTAAGCCATAAACTGTCCTTCCAGCCGGAAGAAATCACTATCGTGGTTGGCAATCAGGCTGTCTGGTGCATTGAAATAGCTCTTGCCCATGCACAAATAATAAATGGCATCCAGCAAATTGGTTTTGCCCATGCCATTGGCTCCGATAAAACACACGAGGGGCGCATCGCAGGCGATGGATTGAAATGCGTAGTTCTTAAATTGCGTCAGCTTGAAGGAGGTCAGTCGCAAGGGCTGGTTTTTGCTGCAAAGATAATTTAAATTCGATGCTTTTGGTTCTCCCTGATGTTATCCAGCGTCCACTCGAGCCGTTCTTCCTGAGGAGCCTGCCGTTCCGGGCAGTCTCTGACGGGGCATAGCCTGCAATTCTCTGGCGGGTCGCAGGGGTCAATGTGGACGAAGAGCTCCACCGGGCGCTCCGTATGAGCCATCATTAGTTGTTCAAAAGCTTTGACTTCCTGAAAATTCTGCTGCGTGGTAAAGTACCAGGGTAGGGTCATGTGGCAATCAATATGTAGAGTGGCCCCGTACTTGATCACCCTAAGGTTGTGAATATCAATCCATTGCCGGCGCCGTTCATTTTGGAGGGTTTGGACCATTTCCCGGATGAGCTGATCGTCGGCTTCGTCCATAATACCTGCAATAGAAGTGCGGACCAGCTTCAGGCCGGTATACAGGATTACGCCACCAAAAAAGATAGCTATGATATTATCGAGTAGCGGCAGGTCAGTTAAAATAACCAGCCCCAGGCCCACGACCAGCCCTACCGAAGAGTAGGCGTCTGACTTCAGGTGCGCCCCACTGGCGGCAAGGACCAGGGAGTGTTGCTTTCGGCCAAGTTTCTGTAGATAATAGCCCATGCCATAGTTGACGGCACCTGCAATAGCGGTCAGCAGTAACCCCAAATCTAACTGTCCGATGGGCTGTGGGTAGAGTAGATTGTACCACGCCTTCCCAATGATGCTCAGGCCTGCCAGTAGAATAAGCGCCCCTTCAAACCCTGCTGAAATAAATTCAATTTTCCCATGCCCGTAAGGGTGGTTGTGGTCTCTTGGAATTGCAGAAAGCCAGATGCTGTAAAGCCCGAACGCAGCGGCTACTACATTAATGATGCTCTCCAATGCATCGGTTAAAATGGCATTGGAGTTGGTTATCCACCAGGCCAGGAACTTGACCGCCATCAGGATTATCCCAACGAAAAGCGCAATGCGCTGAGCTTTATGATTTTGCATGGTTAAGTATGTTTACAGCCTTTTGCACCGCGTATGCTACAAGGGAACAACCACGGATATCTTCCCGTTCAGTGGGCAATTTTCCCCGTTCAGGGTAGATCGAAGCGCAAATGTACCTGATTTCAATTAGGTTAGAGCCTAAATCCGAACTGTAACCCAGATACATTAAACATGAATGCCCAGATCAACCTACTGCTGTTCGTACTTACTACCTCGGTCGGCTTTACGCAAAATTGCATGGCTGACTTCACTTTCGGCCCAACAGATCTAACGATTGACTTCTCTGATCAGTCTGCTTCTGCAGCTGACGATCCCATTGTGTCCTGGAATTGGTATTTTGGTGATGGCTCAGGCTCCACCCAGCAAAACCCTACTCACTCTTTCCCGGACCCTGATAATTACGATGTTTGCCTGGCGATACAGACGGCCAACGGCTGTACCGATCAGTTGTGTATTGAAATTGAAACCTGTGTACTCCAGCTATCCGTAAGCGTAGGTGATTGCAATGCAAATAATGAAATACCGCTTACCATCAACGTATCTGATCCCTATGATGCAGCAAGGGATATCAATATTTCTGTCGATGCCGCCGGTTTTCTGATCGCATGGAGCATTGGGTATTATTTGGGGCAGGGGAATACGCCAGTCGCTGCCCCTCATCCTATGCAGTCTTTCGTGAATTGTACGGCAGAAACCACCGATCATTACACCTGTAGCATGCACTTTTCTTTGGAACAGCCCGAACCGGGTCAGTGCCCGGCTTGTGGCATGAAGCTAATTAAGAAAAGACTGCTGCCGCAGTTCAATCCCGATTTAGTCGCCTTGTCGGATGCAGAACTGCTGCTATCTGGTGTGGAAACTCAGATTGTAGGCGATCCGAAGTCTTCCCGTGGCGGCATCCCGGTATCCGGCCGCCTGAAAATACCTCCAGGCCAAATCCGCAGGCAGGTCGCAGGGCTACCGGGCCGGATAGAGGCCTTATACATTACTGCTGAAGGGGATTATGTGAAGAAGGGGGCACCTATTGCTTCCATTTATTCCAAAGATCTGATTGCAGTGGTAGAGGCCTTCGTGCACAATACCAACTCAGAATCCATTCTGCGGGCGGCGAAAAATAACCTTAAAAGCTGGAATCTGGACCTGGAAGTCCTGCAACAGTTTGATGTAGCTTCCGGGCAGTACCGTCATCCGGTGACGATCAGTGCGGACTATGAAGGATATGTCCTGGAGCATTTCACCCATACCGGAGATTACACCGCTAATGCCCACATGGGAGCACCTGCTACCTTGTACACTATTGCCAGTTTGGATAAGCTGTGGGCTGTCCTCGAAATGTACGAAACTCAATTGTCATCGATAAGGCTGGGCAGACAGGTTCACCTAACTACAGAGGCTTTTCCCGGCGAACGCTTTGGGGGCACCATTTCTTTTATAAGCCCGGTCGTAGATCCGGATACCCGCACCGTAGAGGTGCGCGTGTAATTACCCAACCCCGGCCACCGCCTGAAGCCGGAAATGCTGATGGAAGGTACTGTTGCATTAGGTGCCGGCCCAGGGCATTCTCCGGTTTTGCTGCCGCGATCGGCAATCCTGTGGACCGGAAAGCGGTCCGTAGTCTATGTTAGAGATTCGGCATTTAATCAACCGGTATTCCGGCCACGAACGGTCGTTTTAGGGCCTTCCCATGGAGATGTCTACACTATTGAAGAAGGGCTTGCCCCCGGAGAGGAGATCGCTGTGAACGGTGTATTTGCTATAGATGCTGCTGCACAGCTCAGAGGCGGAAGGAGTATGATGAGCCCCGGCAGGGTAGCGGAGGAGCCCGTTGCCGCACAACATTGACCGGGTTCAGTACTGGTTTTTTCCGGTTCAGCAGGAAATAATTGCCTGTCCCCACATAACAGGCTTACCTTTAGACCAGAAATTTAATCGATGATACGGAAGCACAACAGTTGGATATTCATTATTGCAGGCGCGGTATTCTATGCGCTCAGTCTCAATAGCTGTAAGCATGACCCGGTATTGGGCGATGATCCGATTACGCCGGTAGATACCACTGATATCTCCAACCCGATCGACTCTACGGACAACCCGGTAGATACTTCGGGGACGCCTTGCGATCCGGAAGTGGTATACTTTGAATTGGATGTATTGCCCATCCTGCGTTCAAATTGTGCCTTCGGTGGTTGTCATGATGATAACAGTGCACAGGATGGTGTAATCCTGACCTCCTATACATCAGTAATCAATACAGCTGATGTCGAGGCCTTTGATTTGGATGGCAGCGATTTGTACGAAGTGATTACTGATGATGACCCTGATAAACGCATGCCGCCTCCACCCAATAATCCGCTGACGAGCCAGCAGATCAACCTGATCAGTAAATGGATTTTACAGGGCGCAAAGAACGAAACCTGCAATCCCGGAGCCGGTGGTTGCGATACGACTGCGGTCAGCTTTGCCGCACAGGTTTTACCGGTGATCAACACCAACTGCTTCGGCTGCCACAATGATGATGTGCCAAACGCTGGTATTTCCCTGAGTAGCTACGAAAAAATCAAAGCTGTCGCGGAACAAGGCTTGCTGGTTGGGGTCATGAGCTGGGCTCCCGGTTACGATCCAATGCCGCTGGGCGCACAGTCGCCGTTGCCACAGTGTACGATTGATCAAATTGAATCCTGGGTAGCAGCCGGTGCACCTAACAATTAATGTACGATGAAAAACTGTCTGATCGCCCTTGCCGTAATAATGTCTCTGCTTACGGTTTTGCCGGGCTGCTATTATGATGTTGAGGAGGAGTTGTACCCGAATACCGGTTGTGATACGCTGGATGTTGGTTATGCCACGACTATCGCCCCGATTATTGAGGATAACTGCATGAACTGCCATAACGCAGCCGCAAATTTCGGGAATGTCACACTGGAAGGGCACAACAACCTTAAAACTTACGCAGACAACGGGCAACTACTGGGCGTTATCCGCCATGAAAGTGGCTTTCCGGCTATGCCGCAGGGCGCTCCTCAGCTTGTTGATTGTACCATCGAAAAAATTGAAAAGTGGGTGAACGATGGCGCCCCGGATAACTAAAAACTCAATTGCCATGAAATATTTGAAATACCTACTACTGCTGGCGGTCATTGGTGCTGCCGTTGGATTTTATCAATACAATAAGCCTCACCAAAATATGGAAAAAGCCGATGCGGACGTTACCATGACCGCAACAGAGCTTTTCCAGGCTTTTGAAAAGGACGAGCTGTCTGCCAATGAAACCTATCTGGACAAGGTAGTGGAAGTCAAAGGAGAAGTGCAGCAGGTCTCTACGAATGAAGAAGGCGGCATTAGCCTGACCCTGAATAGCGGCAACGATATGTTTGGGGTCATTTGCCAGCTCGATGAACTGACGGACCACCAAAGAACAGCCTTTGAAACTGGTGAAGAAGTCACCATAAAGGGCATCTGCACCGGAATGCTAATGGACGTAGTGCTAGTACGCTGCGTTGTAAAAGGCTAAGCCCCTTTGTCCCTATTATTTTTTGAACAACCATAAACCATACTACCATGAAAAAGATCACAATCGCTGTAGCTTGCCTTTTGATGGCAGGCACGGCACTGCAGGCTCAGAAATACTTTACCCGCGATGGCAACGTTGCTTTCTTTTCCAGCACACCTATCGAGAATATTGAGGCGCACAACAGTAAAGCCACAAGCGTACTCGACGCCGAAAGCGGGCGCATGGAATTTGCCATTCTTATCAAAGCCTTTCAGTTTGAAAAAGCCCTGATGCAGGAGCACTTCAATGAAAATTACATGGAAAGCAGTACTTATCCCAAGGCGACCTTTAAGGGTGCTGTGAAAGACTGGTCGAAGATCAATCTGTCTAAAGACGGGGAGTACCCGGTCACCGTAGCGGGAGATATGACGATCCACGGTGTTACTCAAACGGTGGAAGCCCCCGGCGTAATAACGGTTAAAGGCGATGCGATCTCCGCTGCTTCCGAGTTCCCGATCGCTGTAGCCGATTACGACATTGAAATTCCGGCGGTGGTCAGAGACAATATAGCTAAGGAGGTAAAGGTAACGGTCGCTATTGATTTTCAGCCGCTGTCCCGCTAAGCAGCGCATTTTGGGGACTGGATTCATCACATGCATCTGCCTCAAGGCTATGAGAACTAATATTTAATCTCTTCGTAGAAGCCGGGCTGCTTCCCCCCGGATTGCCCGGCTTCCTTTATCTTGCCGGATTATGTCTAAACTTTCACTGTTTTTATTGTTGTTCACGCTTGGCTCAGGGTCAGTGCTCTATGCTCAGGAAGACGACCTGCTCGCCTTACTGGGGGAAGAAGAAGAAACCATAGAATATGCTAATGCCAGTTTCAAAACCAACCGGGTGATCAATTTGCATTCCCTGGAAAGTACTTCTGCTGGTGTACTGGACATCAAGATCAGCCACCGCTTTGGCACCCTTAACCGGGGCGCGTATGAGCTTTTTGGGCTGGACAACGCCTCTATCCGTATCGGGGGAGATTACGGCATAACCGACCAACTGACCGTAGGCCTGGGACGGAGCAGCTATCAGAAGACCTTTGATGGTTTTGTGAAGTACAAGTTTCTCCGGCAAAGCAAGGGAAAGAAAGTGATGCCCGTTACGGCGGCCTTCCTGGCTACCACCGCCATTCAGTCCATGAAATGGCAGAACCCCGACCGGGAGAATTACTTCAGCTCCAGGATGTACTACACCTTTCAGTTGATTTTAGGGCGTAAATTCAGTGAGAATTTTTCCCTACAGGTTTCGCCAACCGTGGTGCACCGGAATCTGGTCAAAACATCGGCAGAGGCGCATGATGTATACGCTGTTGCTGCTGCCGGCCGAATTAAACTTACAAAACGGGTCGCCCTGAATGCAGAATACACCTACGTACTGCCTGATCAATTGCTTCCGGGCTTCCGGAATGCACTTTCTGTAGGGTTTGATATTGAAACCGGCGGGCATGTTTTCCAGCTTCACTTTACCAATTCCACCTCCATGATTGAGCCTGGCCTGGTGACCCAAACCGTTGAAACCTGGGGTAATGGCGGTATTCACTTTGGCTTTAATGTTTCCCGGGTCTTTACGGTTGTCCGCCCGAAAATTCAATAAATTTGGAGCTATTCGTCTTTTACTGAAATGAAAGCACATGAACTTTACCTGCATAATAGCATTGATTGTCCTCACCTTCGGGCAGCTTCCTGATGCAAAGCTATACGAAGTGGATAAAGGCTCGGTGTACTTCCGGTCTGACGCTCCCCTGGAGCTTATCGAAGCATCTTCCACGGAATTAAAGGGGCTGATCAACGCGGAGGAGCGCACCTTTGCCTTTTCAGTGCCTATGTCTTCCTTCGAGGGATTTAACAGCCCGCTGCAGCGGGTGCACTTCAATGAAAATTACATGGAAAGCAAGCAGTACCCCAATGCCACGTTCTCCGGTAAGATTATTGAAAATATTGACTTCACAAAAGATGGGCTTTATACGGTAAGAGCCAAAGGACGGCTCAATGTGCATGGCGTAAAGCGGGAACGGATCATCCGCAGTGAGCTGCAGGTGGAAGAGGGTCAAATCGAAGTCCGCGCCGACTTTACAGTCCTGCTGGCAGAGCATGACATTAGTATCCCAAAGATCGTTCATCAGAAAATTGCCGAAGAGATTGCAGTGGAAATCAGGGCGGTCTTCCTTCCCAAGATGCCTTGATGTATGTATAAAATCAGCCTGATATTCACCTTGCTCACTACTGCCGCCTTCCTGAAAGCGCAGGTGCCTTCATTCGAGCTGCAGCCTATGCCCGAGCAATATCAGGAAGTGAAGCCAACTGTCCTTTTTCAGGCCGGCAACCGTTATATCTGGGTAGGAACGGAGCAAGGGCTTTTCCGCTTTGACGGGCTGGATTATCAGCCTTTTCTAATGCCGGACTCTATTTGCAACAACAAAGTAACTGCAATAGGTGAGATTGGCGATCGCCTGTGGGTGGGGTATGAGGATGGTTGCATATTCTTTCAGGCTAAGGCAAAGTTTCAGCTGTGGCAGATTGAAGAAGGCTTGCCAAATGTACCAATAACCGGGTTCGGACAAGGGGCAAACGGGTTGATTTGGGTAGCAACCTACGGCGAAGGGCTATACTACCACAATGGTAGGCACTTGTACAACATCAATACAGACGATGGCTTGCCGGGAGATGATATTTACACTATTCATGTGGACCCTGAAGGTGATGCGTGGGTAGGGACTGATGGGGGGCTGAGCCGTTGTAAGGTTAGAGCGGAGCAGAAACAAATTACCACCATCGGCAAAGCAGAAGGCATGCCTGACGAAATTGTCCGTGTGGTCATTCCCGCCGGGGAGGCCGGGCTGTTCTGGGTAGGCACCCATAGCGGAGGTCTGGCATTATGCAACGCTGCCAAGGGCGAAGTAAGCGTCCCTTTCGAATATTGGCCTTATGCACCGATCAATGCTATGGTCAGTTACCAAAATCAGGAATTATGGATTGGCACGGATGGGGATGGATTGTTGCGTTACACTTTCAGGGATAGCCTGTTAACGCATTTGCAAAATCCATCATTCGAAAATGGGCGCATTCTAGACTTGTTGAAAGATGCAGAAGGAAACCTTTGGAACATTCAGCAGTTTCGCGGCATTTCGAAAGCCAACCGGAAATTCGAGCAGGTGCTGCAAAAGCTACCCGACATTCAGGCCGTCCTGGAATCCAGGGATGGGGCTCTCTGGGTGGGGTGTCAGTCGGGGTTGTTCCGCTATGACTTTAGCGCGCATCAATTTGAGAAAATTCTGCCCGAAAATACGCTCAGCCTGTGCGAAAGCCCCGGTGGGCAGCTTTATGCCGGCACCTTTGGGCAGGGATTGTATGTATTAACTTCAGAAACGAGGCAGCCTCTTCATCTGACTGCAAAAGATGGCTTATCCAACGGCAGTATTTTGGATATCACGGGTAGCGGTTCCACTATTTGGCTGGCTACCCTGGGCGGGGTCAATAGCTTTCAGGAAGCCCCGTTCGGTGAGCGCCCTGTCATCACCCCCAGGTTTGATGAGCAGTCTGCACTGGGGACCAATTTCACCTATACCGTCTTTCCGGACAGCCACGGGCGGATTTGGTTTGGGACGGATGGGGAAGGCCTGAGTGTGCTTGAAGATGGAAAGCTTCATAACTATAACACTATTGACGGCATCGACATTCAGGCTGTTTACTCCATTACCGAAGATAAGCAGGGGCATATTTGGTTCAGTACAGCCCGGGAAGGAGTCTTTGAATACGATGGCGCCCGCTTTCGCCACCTGACCCTTAGGGAAGGTATACGGGACCTGGCTATCACAAGCTTGATCACGGCACCGGATGGCAATATCGTAATCGTTCATCCTTCAGGTGTGGACTTACTGAACCCTCTTACCCGGCATATCATTTACTACGACGAAGGAATCGGGGTAAAGGGGCTGGAGCCCAACCTCAATGCAGTAGCTGCTGGTAGTGGAAGATCGGTATGGCTGGGGATGGAAAACAGGGTGCTCAGGTATACCGCACTGGAAGAGCCCCTCAGTATTCACCCCCAAACACTGATTACTAATGTTTCTGTCTTTTTGGAACCCGTGGATTATCCATTTGTTTCCACCTTTAATCACAATCAAAATAACCTCGTTTTTGAATTCACCGGGCTGTGGTATGCCGACCCCAAAGCCGTGAGATACCGTTACAAGCTGGATGGTTTTGACCTGGACTGGATTTCCACCCGCGATCAGCAAGCGATTTACTCTAACCTGCCTCCTGGTACCTACACCTTTAAAGTGGTTTCCACTGAAAATGATACTTACAGCGACGAGCCGGTAGTGGCTTATGCGTTTACAATCCATCCTCCTTACTGGCAGAGATGGTGGTTCATTCTCCTCGCACTTGCTGGCTTATTCCTGTTGTTGGTGAGCTGGATCAGGCAACGGGACCGGCGGCAGCAGCGGATAGCCCGCCTGGAAAAGGAAAAAGTGCAGAGCCAGTTTGAGGCACTGAAAAGTCAGATTAACCCTCATTTCCTGTTCAATAGTTTCAATACGCTGGCGGCCATCATTGAGGAGAGCCCCGGAGAAGCCGTTCAGTATGTGGATAAGCTATCGGATTTTTACCGTAGCATTCTGCAGTATAGAGAGCAGGCGGTGATCAATCTGTCAGAAGAGCTGAGCTTGGTCAGAGATTATGGATATCTGCTCAAATATCGCTACGGAGAGAATCTGGAAATAGAATATAAGGTACCCGATGCCGACCGGTACGCGGTGGTGCCTTTTGCGTTGCAGCTGTTGGTGGAGAATGCGGTCAAGCACAATGTGATTTCCTCAACACGCAAGCTTAGGATACTAATTGAGATCAGCAGGAAAAAAATTATAGTGGCTAATAATGTACAACCAAAGTTCACGAAGGAATCGTCCACCTCATTTGGGCTGGAAAGCCTGCGGCAGCGATATGAAATGCTGGGTGCGCCCACCTTGCAAATAGCCTCTGACGGTCATTCCTTCAGGGTAGAGCTCCCTCTACTGGATATTACTGCAGATTTACAAAAAAATGGATTTTCGACATGGATATTTTAATCATTGAGGATGAACAGGCTGCTGCCCGGCGGCTGGAAAAACAAATTTTGGCGATCCGTTCAGAGGCTCATATCCTGGCAAAGCTCGATAGTATAGAAAGCGCCCTGGACTGGTTTTCAGCACACCCAATGCCGGACCTGGTACTCCTGGATATACACCTGGCTGACGGAGCGAGCTTCGAGCTTTTCAATCATACTCAAATCACTTGTCCAATCATTTTTACCACGGCGTATGACCAATATGCTATTCAGGCGTTCCGGGTAAATGCGGTGGATTACTTGTTGAAACCCATAAAGCCGGAAGAACTGGCCGGTGCACTTGAAAAGGTCCGTAATCGTAATACTTCCGGGGCGCAGCCTCTGGATTACCAAAAACTCTCCAAGGCTCTGCGTGTGGATACCTATAGCCGACGCTTTCTGGTCAAAATCGGGCAATCGATCAAAGTCATTGATGTGGCGGAGGCGGCTTACTTTTATACAGAAGACAAGATCACCTTCGTAAATACCAAAGACCGCAAACGCTATCCTGTAGATTACTCCCTGGAAAAGCTGGAAGATATGCTGGATCCCCGCCTTTTCTTCCGGATCAACCGCCAAATCATCGTAGGACTTGACGCCATCAAAGAGATGTACACCTACTCAAAGTCAAGGGTAAAAATTGAACTGGAGCCGGTGTCTGACTTCGATGTTATCGTCAGCACAGAGCGCTCCCCACACTTCAAAAAGTGGCTGATTGGGGAAGAGTAGCTACACCCGCATCTTCCCCCGCTTCACCAGGTAGCTTTGCAGTACGGTCTTAAAACCTTCATTGATATCAGCCTCCACAAAGTCGATATGGTATTGCAGGCACTTCAGCTTCAGATCTTCCTTGAATTGCTTCATTTGGGAAGTGTAGTAGTCCTTCACCTGGTTAGATTGCAGGCGGACTTCTTCCCCGGTTTCCATATCCACAAACAAATAAGGCCGGTTGTCAAACTCAAAGTCCATCTCCTGCGCCTTGTCGACTACGTGGAAGAGTACCACTTCGTGTTTGTTGTGCTTGAGGTGCTGCAGGGCAGAAAACAACTGTTCGCTATCACCGGATTGATCAAACATATCGCTGAAAATCATGACCATTGACCGCTTATGTATGCTGTCTGCGATCTGATGTATGGCATTGACAGCCGACGTGGCGCGGTTTCTAACCGGATGATTGATGGCTTCTTCCAGGTGGGTAAGCATCAACCGGTAGTGGGAGGTGCTGCTCTTGCAACGGGTATGCGTCCTGAGCGTTTCGTCAAATAAGCTCAGCCCGAATGCGTCCCGCTGCTTTTGCAGTAACTTCATCAATGCTGCAGCGCCCAGGGCAGAAAAGCGAAGCTTGTTAAGGTAATTGCCCCGGTCTTTGCCCTCAGCCTCCGGGAAGTACATGGAAGAAGACGTATCAATGACAATCTGGCACCTCAGGTTCGTCTCTTCCTCAAACCGTTTGGTGTAAAGCCGGTCCGTCCGGGCGTAAACTTTCCAGTCGATACTGCGGGTGTCTTCTCCCTGATTGTACAGCCGGTGCTCGGCAAATTCTACAGAAAACCCATGGAAGGGACTTTTATGCAACCCGATGATAAAGCCTTCCACCACCTGCCGGGCCAGAAGTTCGAGTTGATCAAGGTCCCGAATGTCGTAATTGTCGCTGAGTGTCATAGAGGAATCTAAAAATTTAAGCCCTTACCGCTTGCGCATGATAAGGGCTTAAGATACACTTTATTCTGACCGATTGATTAAAGTGCTGCTTCAATCTTATCGGTAAGTACTTTCTTCGTCGTTACACCGACTTGCTTATCCACCACTTCGCCGTTTTTCAGGACGAGTACTGTAGGAATACTGCGAATACCGTACTTCATGGAAATTTCCGGGTTATGGTCTACATTGACCTTGCCGATTGTTACCTTTCCATCGTATTCTTTTGAAAGCTCTTCGATGATCGGGCCTATCATGCGGCAAGGGCCACACCATTCTGCCCAAAAGTCAACTACAGCTATACCTTCTTTTTCCAAAACGGTATCTTTGAAGTTTGCATCCGTGAATTCAAATGCCATTTTCAGTGGTTTTGTCAGTTATGAAATGATTGAGTCGTTTTTTAAAAACAGCAGTTGCCTGTCTGAAGTTGCAAAGATAGTATTTTGTCCAAATCTGAATGTCCTCTTCAAGACGTCTGCAATGCTGATTTTAATTACCTGAACACAACAACTGCATAAAAAGAAAAGTTTATTCCTGCATGAACAGATATAAAAGTAGCCTCATTTGGCTGGGTCTTGGGATTGTAGCCGTTATTTTACGCTTAGGGCTCAGCGGTTCACCGGAGTGGATTGAACACTATTACAGCCGGGGGCTTTTCCTGGGCATCCGTACGTTTGTTGACCATACGGTCGCTATGTTGCCGTTTCCGGTGCTGTACCTGGTGGTTTTCGGGGTGCTGTTCACCGCTTTCGCTAAAATCCGGAAATGGTGGCAGATGCCGATTCCCCGCCTCCAAAAGTGGGCTCACACGGGTATGGGGCTGCTCGGCTTTTCCGGTGGCGCCGTATTTTTTTTCCTGTTGCTGTGGGGCTATAATTATGGACGGGTGCCCGTTGAGCAACAGCTTGCACTGCAGCTCCGCCCCTTATCCGCTGAGGCGCTCAAGGCAGAACTCCTTGACGAAGCGGAGTACATCATTAATCTGCGTGCGCGTATTCCCGGAGTGGGTACTTCCGCAATTGATGCCACCTTCCTGCCGGAAAATCTGGAGGGGGAGCTGCGGGCTGATCTGGAAACGGTGCTGGATGAACTTGACTTTCCCACCGTTGGTGAAGTGCGGGCTAAGCGGATTTACCCCAAAGGCATCTTTCTGAGGTTCAGTTCTTCGGGCATGTATTTCCCCTGGTCCGGTGAAGGGCAGGTGGATGCCGGGCTCGACCCCTTGTCGATCGTCAGTGTCATGGCGCACGAACTGGCACACGGATATGGATTTGGCGATGAAGGCACCTGTAATTTTTGGGCTTACGTTGCCTGTGCTGCTTCAGAAGATCCATTCATCGCCTACGCCGGTCACCTTGATCATTTCCGTACTCTGGCGGCACATTACCTGCGGTACGACCGGGAGGCTTACTTTCAGCTCAGAGCAGAATTGCCTGCCGGTATTCAGGCTGATTTGGATGCCATCAACGAGAATTTACGCAAGTATCCGGATATTATGCCCGAGCTGCGCTACGCGGCTTATGATACCTACCTCAAGGCACAGGGGATTGAGGAGGGCATCAAAAACTACAGCCGTGTTGTTATGATGGTCAAAGCCTGGAAGGAAGCCCGAAAGCTTTAGGCAGGCAGCGTGGCTAACCGCCAGACTTTTTGGTATCCGAGAAGCCTTCCTTTTTGAGGAGTTCCACAACTCTGTCCCGGTGGTCACCCTGTACCAGGATTTCACCATCTTTAGCGCTACCTCCCACACCGCACTTGGTTTTGAGCATTTTCCCAATCTCTTTGAGCTGATCAACAGGCCCCTGGAAGCCGGTGACAAGGGTTACTTCCTTGCCACCTCTCTGTTTACGGTCGAGTAACACCCGCAACCGCTGCTGATTCGGTGGCAACTCCTCTTGGTCATTGGGCTGTTTGTAGTCATAGTCAAAGTCCGGGTTGGTAGAGTACACTACGCCAACGCGCTTTTTTTTATTCTTTTTTCCCATATCTGGTACGCTTTTTTAGACATAACGGGCCAACCTGCTAAAGGTTGATACCCTGGATTTCGGATAAAAAGGGAACTATTTTTTTTTGGATATGCAAACAAAGAGGCAGAAAATTTGATTTTGCAGGGTAAACAACCTTCAAGAAATGGCAAGAACAGATACTGACGGGGTTATGGAGCAGGAATCAGCAGGGAATAACGCCTTAAAAAACCGAATCGTTGATGTGCTCGAACACCGGCCTACCTTTCTGTTCATATTACTTGCGGGGTTCTTTATCGCCAATGCACTGGTGGCGGAATTCATCGGGGTGAAGATCTTCGCACTAGAGGACACGATGGGGTGGGAACGCTTCAATTTCAACCTCTTCGGGCAATCCGGTGCCCTTCAGTTCTCGGCGGGCGTACTGCTATGGCCGATCGTGTTCTTGATGACCGATGTGATCAATGAGTACTACGGCAAACGCGGTATCCGCCTCCTGTCCTTCCTGGCTGTGGGGCTGATCACCTATGCCTTCTTTATGATTTTTGCCGCCATTCAGCTGGCGCCGGCAGATTGGTGGGTGGAGCAGAATGTCAGCAAGGGCGTGCCGGATATGCAGCGTGCGTTCAGCGTTGTCCTGGGGCAGGGGTTGATGATTATTGTGGGTTCGCTGATTGCTTTTCTGGTTGCCCAATTGGTCGATGTGATGTCTTTTCATCAAATTAAGGAGGCAACTGGCGAGAAAATGATCTGGCTACGGGCAACCGGCTCTACACTGATTTCGCAGCTGGTGGATAGCTTCGTGGTCCTTGCCGTTGCTTTCAAGTTGGGCCCGGAGCTGGTTGGTAATGTGGAGCCCTGGAGCTGGGCCCAACTGCTGGCCGTGGGGACGGTACAGTACACCTATAAGTTTATCATGGCCATTATCCTTACACCTCTGATTTACCTGGCTCACTACTTCATCGACAACTACCTTGGCCACGAACGGGCTGCGGCTATGAAAGCACGTGCGGGCAGCTGGGATAATTAAAAATCCGGTGCAATCATACCCTGATCGACACCGGATTTCCAGTTTTCTTAGGTAAGGATCTGGTCAGAACCCTTCCACACCATTCACAGTCGTATACTTAAAGCTCAGTTTCTTGTCCGGATTAATCTGTTTGTAAGCAGATTGCACCATCAGCGTCGCTTCGTGGAAACCGCAAAGGATGAGCTTGAGCTTGCCCGGATAGGTATTGATATCGCCTACGGCATAGATGCCCGGTACGTTGGTGCTGTAATCTAAGGTATCGACCTCAATCGCGTTCTTGTCGATATTTAGCCCCCAATCTGCAATCGGCCCCAGCTTAGGGGAAAGCCCGAACAGCGGGATAAAATGGTCGGTAGATTTTACAAGCTCACCTTCTGTTTTATGCTTGATGACCACATCGGTAAGTTTGCCATTACCTTTCAGGCCAACAGCCTGCGCATCTGTCAGTAGTTTGATCCGGCCTTCTTCCGCCAGCTGAAAGGCTTTTTCCACACTATCTGGTGCCGCCCGGAACTGCTTCCTGCGATGAATGAGGGTCACTTCTTCTGCCACATCCGCCAGGAAAATGGTCCAGTCCAGAGCACTGTCGCCTCCTCCTGCCACCACAATCCGTTTGTCGCGGTAGTCTTCCGGATTGCGGATGATATAATCCACGCCCCGGTCTTCAAACTGCGCCAGGTTCGTAATCGGAGGCTTGCGCGGCTCGAAGCAGCCCAGGCCGCCTGCGATACAGATCACCGGTGCATTGATCTCAGTGCCCCGGCTGGTGCGCAGCAGGAAAGAGTCGTCTTCCAGGCGTTCGATCCGCTCTGCCCTTTCGCCCAAAGTAAAACCCGGGCTGAAAGGTTTGATCTGTTCCATGAGGTTGTCGACCAGCTCTTGTGCCAGAATGCTGGGATACCCTGGAATATCATAAATGGGCTTTTTAGGATATATTTCGGACAGCTGCCCACCGGGTTGCGGAAGGGCGTCTACAAGGTGACAACGCAGCTTCACCAGCCCTGCCTCAAATACAGTAAATAATCCACAGGGACCAGCCCCAATGATGAGAATATCAGTCTTTATCATGGATTCCATTTATCGTGTTCCGTGAAAGAAACACTTATTCCCAAATAGAGTTTTAACGTTATTTGCCTTCTTGCACCTGATTGACAAAGTCGGCAGGGTGAAGCCCGCATTCGGTCTTGGTTTTGCCCTTCCAGCGCCCGGAACGCCCCTGACCTTTGACCGTGCAGTGCTCACAGCCAACTGAGCCGAACCCCAGGGCTTCCAGCGGGTGCCGGGGTAGCTTGTGGTAATCGGCGTAGAAGTACCATTCGCCCTCGTCAATATCAATGAGCGGGTTGAACTTCAGCATGCCGTCCTGCTCTTCAAATACCTCAAGTGAGGAACGGTAGCCCGTTTGATAAGCCATGAGCCCGGTTAGCCACACCTTGTGCTTTGCCTTGATAGGCTCAAGGGGCAACACTTTATTGACGGCACAGCATACATCAGGGTTGGAGCGCCACCAGCCTTCCTTTACTGTGATTTCATTCTGTGCAGGATCGGGTAGCACATCGATCACTTTTAGCCCAAACTCCTCCGCAATTTGCTTACGGTATTCCAAAGTTTTCTCGAAATGAAAAGTCGTGTTAATAAAATGCACAGGCTGATTAGGGCGAAAACGGGACACGAGGTGCAAAAGCATCACAGAGCGGGTGCCAAAAGAAGAGGTGTACAGAACCTCTTCCATAGGGAAAACCCGGCTCAGCATACGGATGCGCTGCTCAAAGGTAAGCGGGGAAAAGATGTTGTTCAGTTGTGCGATACTCAGTTTTGACCGTTGTTGTGTCATAGACGTATGGCTTATCATATCTAGTAGATTATTTCGAAATTGATTGACCATGAAAGCCTGGGAAAACCAAGGCTCCCAAGCGTGAAACAGGCCGTATTATTTTGCACTAGTGGATTGAGCCGTAGATGCTTGACAGTTAACGCCCAGCACCAGTAAGCGCTCAAGCGTGAAAAGACTGTCAAATATTTCGGTCTAGTCGCACTAGTGGTTTTGGCGCTCTTTCACGAGAGAAGCTGTTAAATCGTTTAGTGCTTTCACTTTGGTTTCAAAATCCCCCTTGAGCTGATCCCGGAAGACTTTGAGATGCTCAAGTAGGGCGTCTGTTTCTTCCGGCAGAATAGCTTCCAGCCACTGACGGAAGCGCTTGGCAAAGGTGGGTGACTGCCCGTTGGTGGAGATAGCCACCTTCAGGCTGCCCCGGGTGACGATACTGCCGAGGTAGAAATCGCAAAGGGCAGGGGTGTCGGCTACGTTGACCAAAGCACCATTTGCCTTAGCGGCGTCCCGCACCTGCCGGTTCAGAGTTTCGAAGTTGGTAGCGGCTACAACCAGATCAAAACCTGCGGTATCGGCAGGTTCGAAGTCCTTTTGCAGGATGGTCAGGTCGATATCGGGATAGTGCTCCAGCAGTTCGGTGACCGGAGGGAGGACCTCCCGGGCAACTACCGTAATGTGGGCATCCGGGCTGCTTTTCAGCAAAAAGGTCAGCTTTTCACAGCCTACTTCCCCTGCACCCACAATGAGCATTTTGAGGCGGTCCAGCTTTAGGAAGACTGGGTAGAGCGTATTTTTCATTAGGCGCGTTCTTTTTTCAGCGATTGTTCAGCAGCAATCGCCTGATAGTTCCAGTTGGGGTGGAGCCGTACGACTTCACCAAAGACCAGTATGCCGGGCCTTGGCAGGGCTGCTGCTTCAATTAAGGCCGGCAGGGTGTCTGCGGTGCCTAAAACCCGCCGTTCTTCGGCAGTAGAGCCTTTGGAAATCACCATAGCGGGCAGTTGCCCTTTGCCCTGCTTTATGAATTCCCGGGCAATAGCAGCGGCTTGCTTCATGCCCATGAGCACAATAACCGTAGCGGTAGACTGTGCCGCCAGGGCAATATCTTCAGATAAGCCACCGGAGCGGGTAGTGCCGGTAATGACCCAAAAGCTCTCGCTATACCCGCGGCAGGTAGGTGGTACCTGCTGCAATTCCGGCAGCGCGATACAACTGGAAATCCCGGGCACGATTTCTACTTGGATGCCCTGTGCTTGCGCATAGGCGGTCTCCTCCGAGCCCCGCCCGAAAACAAAGGCATCTCCACCTTTGAGGCGGACCGCATGCCCGTGGGCTTTGGCAGAAGCCACAAGCAGGGCATTGATTTCCTGCTGAGGCATCCGGTGGGCACCCGCACGCTTACCTACATAAATGCGGGGCACTTCGGGATGGGCGTGGTTGAGCAGGCGGGTGTCGATCAGCGCATCGTACAGAATGACATCTGCCGAGCGAAGCGCCCGGGCGCCTTTTAGGGTGAGGAGTTCTGGGTCGCCCGGGCCCGCACCAACTAAGGTGATCTTAGGTTCTTTCTTCATCGCTTAGGCTTTGTAGTAGTTATCGACCACGAGCTTATCCTGCCCGGCTTCCTGCAGTTGCGCTTCCCGAACAGCGATCACCCGCTTGCTGAAAGACTGTGCTTTTTTAAAGTAGGCTTTCGCAAAGTCAGCGGTGGGCGCTGCTGCTTTCATTTCCAGCACATACGCTTCAAAGTCATCAGTGAGGGAGGGGAATTCATTCGAAGTGATGTAGTGCGCCTGGAAGTCTTTTAAAATATTCCGGTGGGTATTGCAACTGATATCTTTCGCCAACAGCAAGGCTTTGGCACCGATCACCATACTGGTGTAAGCGTGGTAGATGCCATCGGCGTATGCTTCAGCAGCAAGTGCGTCTCCGGTCAGTTGCAGTTTGAGCTGTGCCTCGCCCAAGATGGTGCCGATCACATCAAGGGTCACACCTGCACATTCCCCAACGCCGATCGACTGACGGTAGGCTTCGTCCTGCCCCCAGTCGAAGTAGTCTTCTGTAGTAAGGTTATCGACGGCGGCAAGAGGCTTGAGCAGGTTATAGAAATACCTTTTGCCTTGCGCCTGGAAGTATTGGTTGAAGCGCTGCCCGGGCGCACTATACTCCTTAAAGTCGTCAAGCAGTAACCGCAAAGCAGCAGGAATCCGCTTGGTGGGTAGCTTTATGACCTTCTGGGCGATAAAGCCTTCACCGTTTGGAGCAACGCCTCCGCCCAGTACCACTTGCATGGCTGGCAGGACCTGGGCACCGGTTTTGATAGAGCTGCCGTGGAAACCAATTTGTGCGGCCATGTGCTGCCCGCAGGAGTTCATGCACCCACTTATTTTTATTCGGATGTCGCTCGTTTCGAGTAGGTCATCGTATTCTTCAAGGAGCACTTGTTCCAGCGTTGACGCGAGCCCGGTGCTATTGGTCACGCCGAGTGCACAGGTGTCCGTGCCCGGGCAGGAAGTGATGTCGGCAATGGTATCGGCACCGATGTCGGCCAGGTTGAGGGCCTTTAGCCCGTTGTACAGATGGGGTAGGGCTTCGGGGCGTACAAACCGGAGTAGCAAGCCTTGTTGCACCGTAATCCGAATATCGTCGGCAGCGTATTCCCGGATCAGGTCGGCCAGAGGGCGGGCCACCCGGGCATGAATGTCCCCGCGTGGGATTTTCAGCCAAACACCGTAGAACCCTTCCTGCTTTTGCCGGAAGGTATTCAGGACCAGCCACCGCTGATAGTGGGCTTCATCCTCAATATGGGCGCGATTTTGTGGCGCTTCAGGAACAACTGTCACATCCGTTTGCGCGTGTACGGGCACGGAGGGGTGAGGCAGCGATTGCCATTCTTCTTCTGCCAGTTTTACAAAGGCTTCAACACCCATTTTTTTGATCAGGAACTTCATACGGGCTTTCATGCGCTTCTCCCGCTCTCCGTACCGGTCAAATACCCGAATACAAGCCTCCATGAAAGGGATGATCTGATCATCGGGTAGAAACTCGTAGACCGTTGGAGCAATTGCGCCTACAGCGCCCAGACCGCCACCGATGACGACTTTGAAGCCACGGCGCAGTTCCCCTTCGTGCTCACGCAGGCGGGGTATGAAGCCAAAGTCGTGGAAGTAGGTATAGGCCGAGTCGCGTTCGCTGGAAGAAAACGCCGGTTTGATTTTACGCCCCATCTCCTGGCAGATCGGATTGCGCAGGAAATACTCAAAAGTGGCTTGGACATAAGGAGCCACATCAAAAGGCTCTTCGGGGTCTATGCCTGCTGTAGGTGAGGCTGTAATATTCCGGACCGTGTTGCCGCAGGCTTCCCGCGCAGTAAGTCCTGCTTTAGCCAGTGCTTCCCAAATGAGCGGGGAGTCGCTGAGCTTCACAAAATGCAGCTGTACGTTCTGACGAGTGGTCAGGTGCAGGTTGCCATTGGTGAAGTGCTCCGAAATATCAGCGAGCGCTTTGAGCTGGGCGGTTGTGATTTTCCCGTACGGAATTTTGGTGCGGAACATCTGTACGCCCAACTGCCGCTGCCCGTATACACCGCGTGTCAGTCGGTATAGTTTGAACCGCTCTTCGTCTTCCCTGCCGGAGTAAAAACCGACAATACGTTTCCGGAGTTCCTCAATATCTTTCTGGTCCTCAGGTGGTATAGTTGTAGCAGACATGGTCAGGAATTAGAGATTTGACAATACTAATTAGAGTACAATCGGCTCGATTGATGCAGTGGTTTGATTGGCAGGTTGGGCGAAAGAGAATGGTCAGGTTGCAGTGCAACGGCAACAACAACATCGCATCTGCGGGGAGCAGCGGTGTGGCCTGTGGTTGGCCAGAGCTTGCATTGCGTTTTGCATTTGTTTCATATTGCAAGTATACAGCCTTGCATTGAATAAAACAATACTAATCCGATAGGAATTTAGTATAATATTGAAGATTTACTTTTTAGCCTCTGATTATCAATTGCTTGGATTGTATTTATTTTTTTAAAAAAAGGTGGGAAAAGCTTGCCGGACAGTCTTAATTCAAACACAGAGTGGAAAAACGTCTTGGAAAGTCAGGGCAATAAAAAAGCTGTACCGGAAAGTTCCGGTACAGCTTTTTACACTATTGAGCTAAGCAATTCGCTTACTTCTTCATCAGTTTGAGGACTTTAACCCCAGACTTGCTATAGTTCAGCTTGACGAAGTAGGTGCCTGATGGCAGTTGCTTGACATCCAACTCGAGTTGTTGGGCGTCCGGTGCTAGTTGCTGAGACAAGATGACATTACCTTGCACACCCAGCAATTCTACCGTGACCGCTTCACCGAAGGTTTCAAAGAGCTCAAGCGTCGCCACTTCATCGGTTGGGTTTGGATAGAGTAGGGCAATTTCAGAGTCTCCGTACAGAATAGCTTCCGCTTCTTCCGAGTAGAAGACTTCACCCGTTGGGTTTTCGATACGCAGTCGGTAGACGTTGCGTCCACGCTTGGCATCTTCGTGCAGCTGCTCGTAGTAGTTCATCACACCCAGGTAGGCAGATGGCTGGTCTACGGTAGCGATGGCTTCGAAGCGTTCTCCACCATCAGCAGAGTGTTCAACGGTGTAGGTGTGGTCCTGAATGAATTCTTCCGTCATCCAGCTTACCATAACTTCTCCGTCCACTTCGTTGGTCACCTCCGCAGTCAGTGGCATTGGTGAGCCACAGTATAGCGGGCTTGTCGTTGCGGTTATGGTTTCCACATCGGTAGAAGTACAGCCGTTTTCTGTAACCTGCAGGGTAATCGTGAAATTACCGTGGGAAGAAGCCGAAACAGTGACCTGTGGCCCCGTTGCGCTCTGTGGGCTCAGACCCTGGCTGAAGGTCCAGTTGATTTGTGCATTAGCACCAGTTGGGCCGGCAAAGAAGGTCGTAGGCTCATCCACACAGATGAAGTCGGGACCATTGATTTCCGCTACGGCTACATTGCCCACCTCTATGGTTACGATGTTGCTTTCCAGGTAAACGATACAGCACTCGCGGCGTGCGCAGCGTGCGAAGTAGGTCGTCTCCGACAGTGGCCCCGGATCGAAGGAGTCACCGGTTGCACCAGGAATAATCTGCCAGGTCTGCAGGTTAAATGGTCCTGCCACCGTGCTTTGCATCCACAGGTACTCAAGGGCACCGCTTCCACCAGATGGTGATTCGATATTGATGATGGGGTCAGGGTCATTGCCAGGTCCACACAAGAACTGATTTGGCCCAATCAAACCTGGATCGTCAATGTTGTCACACTTGGTGTACAGTCCGGCATCAATAGTGAGGTTGGAATCCCCCGCGTTGATAACGTAGATGCCGCTCATTCCCATGATCGTATCCACATCGCTGTCAATAGCATCGTCTACACCCTGATCAGGCTGGGTAAATACCAGTCCGGCCGGAGCAATGAACAATACTTTGTACTCGCCCGGATCTACATTGAAGAGGTAGAAGCCATTGGCATCTGTAAAGGTCGTATCGATGTTGATCGGGTCATTCTCTGTAGGGACCTGAAGGATCACCATTACGCCTTCGATACCATCTTCATTCGGGTCTTGGATACCATCGCGGTCTTCGTCCAACCATACATAGTCACCCAATTGAGCCGGAGGGGCTATAGTGACCATACAGGTCGTTTCACATCCATTGGCATCCGTAACGGTGGCTGTGTAGTCGCCGGAAGCCAGGCCGGTAGCTACTTCCGTTGTCTGTCCGTCACTCCACAGGAAAGTGTAGGGTGCCGTACCTCCGGTTACCGTAATGGTAGCTTCACCGTCGTCGCCATTAGAAGAAATAGGATTGGTGACCTCAATGGAGCAAGAGGGTGCAGGGAAGGCTGTAACATCGATGCTCGCCGTAGCCGTACATTCAGCGATATCCGTAACGGTTACCGTGTAAGTGCCTGCAGGAAGATTTGAGATGGAAGGCGTAGTCTCACCATTGCTCCATTCATAGAAGAAAGGTGGCGTACCGCCCATTGCAGCCACACTGACTGCGCCATCGCTTGCATTCTCACAAGTACTGTTGACATCTGCCGTTATATTGAGGTCGATAGCTTCGGGCTCGTTGATTTCCACATTAAGGATATCTTCGCACCCGTTGGCATCCGTGACGGTGACGGTATAAATACCTGCCGAAAGGTTTGCTGCGGTCTGTGTAGTCTGCCCGTCACTCCATTCGTAAGTGTAAGGCTCGGTACCACCGGTTACTTCCACACTTGCCTGTCCATCAGACAACCCATTACAGCTAACGTCTTCGGTCATAGCAGAAGAGACGGAAGCAATGAGCTCCTCGGGCTGTGCCACACCAACGATTGCGGTTCCGGTACAGCCGGCATCATCAGTTACGGTAACTTCATAGATGCCCGCCGGGATACCAATCAATTCAGTCGTTGTGCTACCGGTATTCCACTCATAGGAGAATGGAGGAGTGCCGCCGGAGACAACTACTGCTGCCGCTCCTGTCGATTCCCCAAAGCAGTCTGGAGTCGTAGCGATCGGCGTAAGGCTTAGGCTTGGGAAGGCTTCAATTGTTACGGTTGACATGGCCATACATTCATTAAGGTCGGTTACCGTTACGGTGTACTGACCGGGCTGCAAGCCGTCAATCGTGGCAGTTGTCTCACCATTGCTCCATTCATAAGTGTAGGCCGGTGTGCCACCGTTAACTACTGCGGTGATCGCACCTGTACCATCGTCATCACAGAAAATATCAGTCTTGTTCAATGTGATGCTGATTGGATCAGGTTCCAGTACGGTTGCTTCGGCTACAGCCGAACAGCCTTCTATATCGGTTACCGTTACGGAATAAGTGCCCGCGGCAACGCCCATGATGTCTTCTGTGACTGCTCCATTGCTCCACTCGAAGGCATAAGGCATCGTTCCGCCGGAAACGTTGGTCATCACGGCACCAAGCAGGTCGCCTGCACATGGATTATTCTGCACATCAAGCGTGAGTTCAATAGTTTCCGGCTCATTGATGATGGCGGTGTCTGACGTTTCGCAGAAATTCGCATCTCTAACGGTCACGATCAGGGTATCCGGACCAGACAAACCGGTCAGGACGTTAGAAACCACTTCATTGCCATCAACAAATAGAGTGTAACTGGCGTCATTGCCTCCGGAAACATTGATCACCACCTGTCCGTCTGCGGCATTAGCGCAAGTCACATCTGTAACTTCGAGGTCAAGCTCCAACAGTGGTGGCTCTCCGATCGTTACTGTTTCGGACAACGTACATTCATTAGCGTCGGTAACTGTAAGGCTGTATTGTCCGGCCGGCAGGTTGATCAACTCACTGAGCGTATCTCCTGTAGACCATTCATAAGTGTAAGGTGCCGTTCCGCCTTCTGCAGAGACCAGGATACTGCCTGTGTTGTCACCGTTGCAAAGAACGTCCCGTGGCACAACCGTGATTGAGAAGTCCTCAACCACTTCGATAAAGATTTCCTGTACCTGTGTACAGCCGTTGGCATCGGTGACCGTTACAGAGTAGGTACCTTGGGGAAGGTTTTCGATATCTGTATCGGATTCGCCTGTGCTCCACTCGTAGCTGTAGGGAGGGAGGCCACCGGTTGCTTCCACTGATGCTTCCCCAGTATTTCCAGCACCACAAACCACTTCCGGCGCATCTACCATGATGTCTAGCGCTGGCGCTTCTTCAATGGTCACAGATGCTATGCCTTCACATTCGTTGGCATCAGTCACGGTAATGGTATAAGTGCCTGCGCCCAGGCCGGTAATCATCTGCGTCGTCTGACCGGTGCTCCACTCATAAGAGTAAGGAGGAGTGCCACCGTTAGCCATTGCCATTGCTGTGCCATTCATATCTCCGGGGCAAACCAGGCCTCCTGCTGTAGCTGTTACCTCTACTGCAGGTGGTTGTGAGATGACGAAGTTCTGAGCAGCAGTACAGCCGTTATCGTCCATGACAGTTACGCTGTAGAAACCAGCCGCAACACCCTGAATGGATGCGGCCATAGAGCCGGTGCTCCACTGATAGGTGTAAGGTGGAGTGCCACCGGATGGGTTAGCCGTAGCTTCACCTGATCCGTCGCCGAAGCAGAGTAAGTTCTTACTGGTACCGTTCACGGCCAGATCGTCGCTTATCTCAATGGTGAATGAGGTGTCATCGGTACAACCGTTGCTATCTGTAATGGTAACGCTGTAAGTGCCCGCACCCAGGTTCATGATCGTTTGGTTGGTTGAACCTGTGCTCCAGAGGTATGTGAAGGGCGAGGTACCTGAAGTTGCTACTGCAGTGAGCATGCCATCCGTTTCAGCACCGCACACAATATCCGTACCGGTAATAACGGCAGTTACGCCCTCGTATTCACCGATTTCCACAGACTTGGCAGCTTCACAGCCATTATCGTCTGTAATGGTAACCGTATACGTACCGGCACCCAGGCCGGTGATCATTTGCGTGGTTGCGCCAGTGCTCCATAAGTAAGTATACGGAGGAGTGCCGCCTATGCCAACAGCCATAGCCGTACCTGTAGTCTCACCGGGGCAAACATCTGCTGTTGCATTGATATTGACGGCAAGAGTAGGCGGATCGGTCAGCGTGAAGCTTTCGATAAGCTGGCAGCCATTCTGATCGGTAACCGTAACGCTGTAGTTGCCGGCACCAATGTTTTCTAATAGGGGAGTACCAGTAACGCCGTTGCTCCACTGGTAAATGTAGGGAGGGGTACCGCCCCAGCCTTCTGCCAGGATACTGCCGTTTTCATCGCCAGGGCAAAGTGGCTGAGTAACTATAATGTCGAGGATGAAGTCATCCACAATATCAATATCGATTTCATCCACTGCGGTACAGCCCAGCTGGTCCGTGACGGTTACACTGTAACTGCCTTCGGGGAGGTTTGCAATCGCCTGTGTGTTTGCTCCGTTACTCCACTGATAGTTGTAAGGAGGAGTGCCGCCGGATACCATAGCCGTGGCTAGTCCTTCGCCTTCAGGGTCGCAAATGGTCTCGTCGCCGCTGATCACAACAATGAGTTCGGGAGATTCTTGAATAACCACAGAGGCTACATCTTCGCATCCGTTGTCATCTGTAACCGTTACAATGTATGTTCCAGCACTTAGCCCTGTGATCATTTGCGTCATAGCGCCGGTATTCCAGAGGTAAGTATAAGGAGGGTTGCCACCGCTGGCCATCGCCATCGCCATACCTGTGGTTTCGCCAGGGCAAAGTTCCTGCGTGGCTGAGATTTCAGCTACCACTGCCGGCGGGTCTGTTAGCGTGAAGTTTTCGATGAGCTGGCAGCCATTCTGGTCGGTCACCGTTACGCCGTAGTTGCCAGCACCAATATTTTCCAATAGGGGAGTGCCGGTGACACCGTTGCTCCACTGGTAAATGTAGGGAGGGGTACCGCCCCAGCCTTCTGCCAGGATACTGCCGTTTTCATCGCCAGGGCAAAGCGGCTGAGTAACAATAATATCCAGAATGAAATCATCAACGATATCTACGTCGATGGACTCAATGGCCGTACAGCCGAGTGCATCGGTTACGGTTACCGTGTAGGTGCCTTCGGGCAGGTTGCCTATAGCGGCTGTTGTGCCGCCGTTGCTCCAGTTGTAGGTGAAAGGAGGCGTACCGCCAATTGGGGTAGCCGAAACAAACCCTTCGCCTTCCGGGTCACAAACGGTTTCGTCTCCACTGATGGTCACGCCAAGGCTGGGTGCAGCTTCAATTACAACCGTCTCAACATCCTGGCACTGAGCAGCATCCGTTACGGTAACCGTGTAAGTGCCAGCGCCCAGGCCGGTGATTTGCTGTGTGGTTTGTCCGGTATTCCAGAGGTACGTAAATGGTGGTGTGCCGCCGGAAACGGTAGCGGTAGCGGTAGAAGTGCTTTCGCCCAGGCATACCGTTGACTCCGATGTGATAATGGTTACCACCAAGCCCGGTGGGGTGCTGATGATGACCGCATCGGTAGCAGTACAGCCGTTAACGTCCGTGACGGTAACCATATACACGCCACCTGGCAGGTTCGAAATAGACTGTGTAGTTGCGCCGTTGCTCCAGTTGTAAGAGAATGGGCCGGTACCGTCCGTTACTGTCACCATAGCAGACCCGTCGTTGCCATCACAAATGGTCACGTTGTTAGAGATAGTTGCAATAGTCAAATCCTGAGCAGCCATGATGATAGTTGATTCTACATCCTGGCATCCCTGTGCATCGGTTACTGTGACTGCATATACGCCTGGCGAGAGACCGGAAATCGTCTGTGTGGTTGCGCCGTTGCTCCAGTTATACGTAATGGGTTGCACACCGCCCACAGGGAACGCGGTTACGGAACCGTCATTTTCGTCCGGGCAGCTTTCGTCATTTTTCTGGAGAGAAACGTTAAGGTTGGAAAGCGGTGTAATAACCACGTTATCAACAGCAATACAACCGTTAGCATCAGTGACCGTTACGGAGTAGCCACCCGCCGAGAGGCCAGAGATGGAAATAGTATTGGCTCCGTTGCTCCACTGATAGCTATAGGGTGGTGTGCCACCAAATGCTGCCACCGAAGCCGAGCCGTTGTTATCACCTGCGCATACCGGGTTTTGCCCTGTTGCATTAGCAATCAGCGCCGGGGGTTCAGTAACCGTACCCGACCCAACCACTTCACAGCCTTCGCTATCCGTCACCGTTACCGTGTAGGTGCCCGCAGGCAGTCCGCTGATAGAAGACGTAGTCGCTCCGGTATTCCACAGATAGGAGAAAGGTGGGTTGCCACCCGAAGGTGTAGCCACAATCTGTCCGTCGTTGTCACCAGGGCAGGTAATATTGTTTACTGAAACATTCAGGTCAATGGGGGTATAGTCTACGGTTATACATTCCACTGCTCCACAGAGGTCCTGATCGGTCATAGTCACACAATAAGTACCGGGGCCCGGAACAGAAATAGTCGAGCCGTTTTGCCCGGTGTTCCAGTTATAATTATAAGGAGGCGCGCCTCCACTGCCCGTAGCGGTAATGATGATCGGCAGTTCGCAGTTCTCAGCTGTTATATCAACATTTACAACATTTGGCTGCGTGACCGTAATGTTCTTGATGGCTGAGTTGTTGGAGGCATCTACAACGGTTACCGTGTAGGTGCCGGCTGTAATGCCAGACAATACAGGACCGACAGCCCCGGTGTTCCAGGTGTAACTGTAGGGCGCATTACCACCTGATGCAGTAGCTGTTACACTACCGTTGGGTTGGCCAAAGCAGGCGGGCTCAGTGACCTGAAAGTCGACTGTGATTTGCGCCTGTGTTACTTGAAAGGATAGCAGGAAGAGCGGAAGTAATAATAAATATCGGTTCTTCGGGCTCTTCAGCTTACACAATAACCTTGTGCGAATAGATAGTGGTAAAATTTTCTGCATTTGGATTATGAATTTGTTAGCTGAAAAATGGCATTAAACAGATTAAACTTAGCAGTACCAATGTCTTGACTAGCCAAGGGCTATCCAAAATTGGAGTACGTACCAAAAAAACATTTACTGACTAGAATTTAAACCTGGAAAAACACCAATTACACCATAGCTAAAAGCCATAGTGGTTTTTTTTGAAGGGAACTCTGATTATCCAGAGCCAAGGGGACGGTGGGGCAAGATGATTGCTACTGTTTTGTAGACGCATTAACGCATCACATGTCACAAAGAAACAAATTTTGATCCAAACTTCCAATCAATATTTTGAAGTTTGCTGGGAACAGGTGTACCAAACTATCACTTTTCAAGGGGTACCCGCATACCTTACCTTGTAAACTACTATACGGCTGCAGGTTTGAGATGTTCCAAATTCTCAAGATTTTTTTTGAAAAACCTATCACATTGTAAAATATTGTTATTCGTCTACCTGAGGCACTTGCAGAAAAAAACGCTTATATTACCGCACAAAAAAAATAAGTCGCACTGAAAACAGTACGACTTATCATTCATAATCCCATGAACATGTACGAAAACTAGCAAGAGCTAGTTGAAAAGTATAAATCTTTATATTAAGATCTCCGCGAGCGGAGCTAATCAGTCATTCAAGGTTTGGAGGTAGTTGCCGTATAGCAAGTCAGATTTTCCCAGAATCCGACTTGCTATAAGTGGCAAACTAAAATCCCAATAAATAATCCTAAATTTTGAGAATCCGATTCGTTCATCGTCTTCTATCTTCGTTTGACATTACAAACATCTTAATAAAAACAAGGGATAACAAAGACAAAAACGGGCTATTGTGAAAATAAGTAGACTTTAAATAAATGGACAAGGTTTTTATTTAAAAGAAGTTTGATAGCGAATTGTGAAAAATAAATTAAATTTCTCTCCCGAAATAAGCCCGGAAAAAGACTAAAAAAGGTCGAATTTTGATGGGCGCAACAAAAAAATGCACTGCTGAGCGCGATTCAGCAGTGCATTTTTTGCTTGGCTGGGGGCTGCTTAAGCATCAATCAGCACGACAAACCGGTTGTCGAGCGGGTCCAGCTGCTCAATCAGGGCATCAAAAAAGCCCCGGCCGTACTTCAGGTAGTACATCATAAAATTATCATAGCGCTCCTGCAGCCCGTTATTGGGGAAGAGCTTGTCTTTAAGGGTGCGCATCTGCCCAACGGCCGTATCGTGGCGCTGCTTTTCGGCCCGCATGAGCTTGCCTTCGAGCTGATTGAGGCTATTCATTTGCCGGGCCCCTTCAGCGGCAGCTGCTTTTCTGAGAGTGGGGTCCACTTCCTGCGCCTTAGCTTCCACTTGTTGAAATAAGCCTGCCAATGCTTTCTTTTCGTCTGCCAGGCTGATCTCGTTCTCGGTATGTTTCCTTACGTACTCCTTAATCAGCGCCTCAATGTCTCCAAACATATCTTCCACGCTGAGCTCGAGCTTGTCGAGCCGCTTGCGGGTGCCCTTATCCACGAATAAGACCGAATTGCGGCGGATAAGCATGGGGAAGTTCAGGCCAAAGGCTTCAAATTGCTGCTGACGCTCCAGCCAGTAGGCGATTTCGCCACCACCGCCTATGTAAGCTAGATTGGGGAGGATGAACTCCTGGTAAATCGGGCGCATGACCACATTGGGGCTGAAGTGCTGCGGATTGGCTTTGATTTCTTCCTGAAGGGCGCCCTTGGTCCAGGAAATATCCTGGTTAAGGACCTTGTACTGATCGCCTTCCTGAATAATACGTTCCCGGAAACCATCACCCAGGTAGAAAAAGTTGATATCCCGGGGGTAAGCTTGTTCTGAAAACCCTGCTTCTTCCAGCGCTTTGACAGTTGTCTCCACAAGCGCTTTGGAAGGCTGCTCAAAGATTTCCCGTTCGATATGGGGCACAAATGACGCTTTTAATTCAGGATGGCTGGGATCAAGGATCACAAGCCCGTAGTCTCCGAGCAAACGGTGCGTCAGGTCAAAGGCGACCTGCCCGTACCGGTCTTTGCCCTGCAGCGCCGCCTTCAGTATATCGGTGAGTTCCTGAGCCGCTGGCGAATCACCCAGAATTTCGGTCAAAGTGCCCAGGGCTTCATTAAGGCCGTCTAAAGGCATTTGACCTACCGGCCCGCTGTGGTGGTTCTCCCAGGTTATGGTTTTGCCAAATAGCTGTAGATGGTTGACTTCTTCAAAGTCATGATCCTCACCTCCGGTAATAAAAAGGGGTACAAACTGATAGTCCGGATAAGCCTGTTCGAGTTTGCTGGCAAGGTTGAGCGTGGAAATAATTTTGTAAATGTAGTACAATGGGCCCGTAAAGAGGCTCGGCTGATGAGCAGTCGTTACGGTAAAGGTATTTTCTTCGAGCAGCGCTCCGATCCGCTTTTGCGTAAGGCTACTGACCGTTTTACCTTCGTACTGCGACTTGAGCACACGCACCAGGGTTTCGCGGCGCTTAGTGTCGAAAGTCTTATCCGCGATCACTTTTTCAAAGGCTTCCAGGGTTACGGGGTATTTATAGAAAGGCTTCAATCTGGGGTCGCCCGTGGTGTAGGCAAGATCCCGTTCGGATAACTGCGGTACTTTATCAAAAGATAAAAGTGCTCGGGTCAGTTCTGGCTTAGGTTTACTCATTTAATGTATAAGGATTGGTGGTTATTGATGCTTTTAGAAGAAAGCATATCCGGGGGCAATAGTTGACCATGAACCTTTATTTTTGATTCCGGGAGCCTAACAGGAAATAAGAATGCGATTGCTTGCAGATATGCAGACAATTTATATTTTTGGCATACTACCCTTAATCAACTCATCATTACACCAAATTGATATGGACCAATATATTCTTGCACTGGACCAGGGAACCACCAGCTCGCGGGCCATTCTTTTCGACCACGAAGGCAGTATTGTTGCTTCGGAGCAACAGGAATTTACGCAAATCTACCCCAAAGCAGGGTGGGTAGAGCATGACCCTGATGAAATCTGGAATACGCAGCTCAAGGTTGCTCAGGGGGTTTTGCGGAAGCAAGGTGTCCCCGCTGACCGGATCGCGGGCATAGGGATTACCAATCAGCGGGAAACGGCTCTGGTTTGGGACCGGAATACCGGCGAGCCCATCCATAACGCAATCGTCTGGCAAGACCGCCGTACTGCTCAGATCTGCGATCAGCTCAAACAAGATGGGCACGAGGAGTACCTCCGTGAAAACACCGGTCTTTTGGCAGATGCGTACTTCTCCGGTACCAAAGTCAAGTGGATACTGGACCACGTAGAAGGTGCGCGGGCCAAAGCTGAAGCTGGCGAACTTTGCTTTGGGACGGTAGACTCCTGGCTGATTTGGAAGCTCAGTGGCGGCAAGAAGCATGTGACAGACTACACCAATGCATCACGCACCTTATTATACAATATCAAAAACCTGGAGTGGGACGATCACCTGCTCAAAATCCTTAGTGTCCCAAGGGCTATGCTACCGGAAGTAAAGTCGTCCAGTGAGATATACGCGGAGACCCAGCCCTACCTTTTTGGCAAGCCTATCCCGATCGCCGGTATTGCTGGCGATCAGCAGGCTGCTATGTTTGGGCAGGCTTGCGTAAAACCGGGCATGGGCAAGAATACCTACGGCACAGGCTGCTTCATGCTAATGAATACCGGGCATGAGATGGTTCGTTCTAAGCATGGCCTGCTCACTACGGTAGCCTGTGGTTTGGATGGCAAGCCCATGTACGCGCTGGAAGGCAGTGTCTTTATTGCTGGTGCAGCCATTCAGTGGCTACGGGATGGATTGAAGATCATTGATGAATCGCCCGACTCCGAGTATTACGCCATGAAAGTCCCCGATACCGATGGCGTGTATGTGGTGCCTGCTTTTGCCGGGCTGGGAGCGCCCTACTGGGACATGTACGCCCGGGGCGCGATTTTCGGGCTGACCCGCGGTACAGGCAAGGCTCATATCATCCGGGCAACACTGGAATCCCTGGCTTATCAGACGAAAGACGTGCTCAATGCGATGGAAAAGGATGCTGGCTTCCCGCTCCGTGCTCTTCGGGTCGACGGCGGCGCCAGCGCTAATAATTTGCTGATGCAATTTCAGGCAGATATGCTTGATGTACAGGTGGAACGCCCCAAAATTATTGAGACGACCGCCTTGGGCGCAGCTTATCTGGCAGGATTGGCTACCGGCTATTGGAAACCCGAAGAGCTGGAACAGAAATGGCAGCTCGACATCGCCTTTGAGCCTGAAATGTCTGCCACGGACCGGGACCGTCTATACTCAGGCTGGCAAAAAGCCGTTAAGCGCAGTATGGATTGGGAAAAACACGAAGAAATCTAAATGTCAGCAACCTATATTTCTCCCGCTCAAGCCGTAGCGCAATTGCCGGACGTACCGCTTCTGGACGTCCGCACGCCTGCCGAATTTGAAGAAGCGCACATTCCGGGCGCGCAGAATCTACCCCTCTTTTCGAATGAAGAAAGAGCGGAGGTGGGCACGCTCTACAAACAGGTCAGCCCCAGGAAAGCATTCCTGCGCGGCCTGGATTTTGTTGGGCCTAATATGCGCACTCTGGTGGAAGAAGCCGAGCGAATGGCACCTTCCGGCAAAGTGCAACTCCACTGCTGGCGGGGCGGACAGCGGAGCAGCAGTGTAGGCTGGCTGCTCGATTTGAGCGGGTTCGAGGTGCAGGTCATCAAGGGGGGCTATAAAGCCTACCGGACCTGGGTGCAAGCCGCGCTGTCAGAGGTGCAGGCGCCCTTACTCATTGTGGGCGGCCCGACGGGTGCAGGAAAAACGGAAGTCCTGCAAGCCCTGCAGGCAGCTGGTGAGCAAATTATTGACCTGGAAGGGCTTGCCCATCACAAAGGCTCTACTTTTGGTGCCCTTGGGGAAGAGCCACAACCCACCGTCCGGCAGTTTGAAAACGACCTCTGGCACGCTTATCAGCAACTAGACCCCAACCGGCGGATCTGGTTGGAAAACGAAAGCCGTGCCATTGGGCGGGTATACCTTCCGGAGCGTTTCTGGCAGGTGATGGCTGAGGCCCCACTGTTTAGCCTGGAAGTCAGCCTGGAGCACCGGCTAGACCGGCTGGTACGGCAGTATGCCAACTTCTCTGATGCTCAATTGGCCGAGGCTTTTAAGCGTATCCGCAAACGGCTGGGCGGGCAGCACCTGAACGCCGCCCTGCAGGCCCTGGAAGAGCGCAATTACCGCGAAGCAGCTGAAATCGCACTAGCCTATTACGACAAAGCTTACCAGCATTACACCTTTGAAAAAGTAGGGCGGAAGACCATATTCCCCATGCCGGTAGAAAAGGATGACCCCGCTCAAACCGCCCGTGCCTTAATTGCGTTCGCTAACCAAAAGCAATTCTAAATGGAATACAAACTTACCGAATACAGTCACGGTGCTGGCTGCGGGTGCAAAATCGCCCCGAAAGTACTGGATGAAATTTTGAAGCATACAAAGGAGACGTCACCTTTCCCAGGCTTGCTCGTAGGCAATGATGAGCGGGACGATGCAGCAGTCTTCGATCTTGGTGACGGCACAGCAGTAGTCAGCACAACGGATTTCTTTATGCCGATTGTGGATGACCCGGTAGATTTTGGGCGGATCGCCTCGGTGAATGCGATTAGCGATATTTATGCAATGGGCGCCACTCCACTGGTTGCCATTGCCATATTAGGGTGGCCGATTGACAAGCTGCCACCCGAAGTGGCTAATCAGGTCATAGAAGGAGGGCGGCAGGCTTGCCAGGAAGCCGGTATCCCGCTGGCCGGAGGGCATAGCATCGACAGCCCCGAGCCTATCTTCGGGCTGGCAGTTACCGGCCGGGTGCAAACAGCGCAACTCAAAATGAATGGCGGGGCCAAGGCAGGCGATGTACTCTTCCTGACCAAACCGATCGGGGTGGGGATACTGAGTACTGCACAGAAAAAGAAAAAGCTCAAGCCTGAGCACCGAAATATCGCAAGAGATAGCATGGTGCAACTCAACAAAGTGGGTGCGGTATTCGCCGGTTTGCCTTACGTGCACGCTATGACAGACGTTACCGGATTCGGGCTGCTGGGGCATTTAAGCGAGATGTGCGAAGCCAGCAGCCTGAGCGCTACGGTCAACTTCGGTGAGGTTCCCTTTCTGGACAAAACAGTGCTGGATTATTATCTGGCCGAAAACTGCATCCCGGGCGGTACGCACCGCAACTGGAGCAGCTACGGACATAAGATTGAGGATATGCCTGATGAACAGCGCTTTTTACTTTGCGACCCACAGACTAGTGGGGGGCTACTGACCGCAGTGGCTCCGGACAGTGTTGCTGTCTTTCAGGAAACCGCTAAAACTGAAGGCTTTGACCTCACACCTCTGGGCACGATGGAAGTCCAAAGGGTTAAACTCATCCGTGTGGTGAATTAGAGCGGGTTGGGGATTTGTTCTTCTAGCCGCAAAATTAGCAGGCTAAAGTCCCATCATGCTCTTAATCCGTTGCCCTGGCATACTGTACCATCAAGCGGGCAGCTTTTTGTGATGCGCCGCCCCGACCTATGATGGTTTTCAGCTTTTGGTAGTCTTCCTGCAACTGTTGGCGGCGGCTCCCCTGTAACAAGACCGATAGTTCTTCCCGGATACGCTCCGGGCGGCACTCTGCTTGTATGAGTTCTGTAATGATTTCGCGGTCAGCAATCAGGTTAACCAGGGAAATGTAGTCTACATTTACGACCTGCCGGGCAATGTAGTAGGAGAGGGGGCTGCCCTTGTAACAGACAACCTGAGGTACCTCAAAGAGTGCGGTTTCCAGGGTAGCGGTGCCGGAGGTTACCAACGCAGCCTCTGCATGCTGCAACAGAGCATAAGTTTGGTTATCGACAAAACGGACCCGTTGACCGGCCTCTGCAGAAAGCGGAGCCTGTTGGATGACCTGCTGGTAAAAACCTCGTTCCTGGGAAGGGGCACCGGCAATGACAAACTGATAGTCCGGGAAGTCAGGAACGACTGACAGCATCACATTCAACAGGCGCTCAATTTCCTGCTTTCGGCTGCCCGGCAATAGTGCAATAATAGGCTTATCGGATAGTTGCTGACTGGCCTTAAATCCTTCCGGTGCCTGATAGTCCTGCACCACATCCATCAGCGGGTGGCCGACAAAGTCGACCTTGTAATCGTAGCGGGCGTAGAAGTCTTGCTCAAAGGGCAAAATGACAAACATCCGGTCCACGCTGGCTTTGATGCCGTGTACCCGGCTGCTGTGCCAGGCCCAAATCTGGGGGCTGATGTAGTAATAGACCTTCATGCCCTGCGCTTTGGCCCACTTGGCAATCCGAAGGTTGAAACCCGGATAATCGATCAGAATGAGCACGTCGGGCGCATAGGTCAGAATGTCCTGCTTGCATAGTTTAATGTTGCCGAGGATCGTCCTGATGTTTTTCAGGACTTCCCAGAAGCCCATAAAGGCGAGGTCCCGGTAGTGCTTCACCAGTTGCCCGCCCTGTGCTTCCATCAGATCGCCCCCCCAAATGCGGAAATCCGCAGCGGTATCTTCTGTTTTAAGCGCTTTCATCAGGTTGCTGCCGTGCAGGTCGCCCGAAGCTTCTCCAGCAATAACGTAGTACTTCATGAGAGAATATATTTCCCGAAGTAAATAACCCATGCTGCAACAAGCATCACTGTTGCCAGTACAATACCTCGCATAGACTGGGTAGCACGTTGCTTCATGAATTGATTCAGAGGCAGCAAATTGAGGCAAATGGCAATGACGGCTGAAGTCCGCTCCCGGAAAAAGGGAGAAAAACCACGCTCACTCACTATGCTGTTGTCCTCCAGGATGGAATACCCAAAGTAGATAATGGAAAAACCGACCGCCGGGAGTACCAGTCCGGCCAACAGCCCAAACAGAAGATTGTTTCTTTGGAACATGGCTTACAGGTTTTCGATTTTCTTTAGGGTCTTGAGAGCCTGGTAATTGGTCAGGTCATGCATAGAGGGGACCACCGAGATGTAGTTGTGTTCCAACGCCCAAATATCGGTATCATCGGCGTCATCATCATTGGAGAAACGGCCGGTAAGCCAGTAGTACTTTTGGCCCCGTGGGTCTTCTGCTTCGGTAAACTCCTCAATCCAGCGTGCATCAGCCTGCCGGCAAACGCGCACGCCTTTCAGTTCATCCCGGGGAATAGCCGGTATGTTGACATTCAGGAGGCTGCCTTCTTCCAGCCCATGCTTGAGTACCCATTCAGCGAGTGTTTTAACGAATGGCTTACAGGGCTCAAAGTCGGCCTCATGGGAATAGTCCAGCAAAGAAAGCCCGATTGACGGGATACCTTCCAGAGAAGCCTCCATAGCAGCTGACAGTGTACCGGAATAAATAATATTGATAGAAGCGTTGGAGCCGTGGTTGATACCAGAAAGGCAGAGGTCAGGCTGCCGGTCTTTGAGAACAACATGCTTGGCCAGCTTCACGCAGTCCACAGGCGTGCCGGAACATTCGTAGGCTTCCACATCCTCAAACACCCGCTCATTGGGGTGCAGCCGGATGGGGGCACTGATGGTAATGGCATGGCCCATGCCCGATTGCGGAGCATCGGGGGCGACCACTACCACATCTCCGAGTGATTTTGCGATATCCACCAGAGTGCGTATGCCGGGCGCTGTTATGCCATCATCATTGGTAACCAGGATCAGAGGTCGTTTCATGGAGTAGGTTTTGAGCGGCGCCCATTTTCCAGGCGCTCACCGGGTGAGTGGCCAAAAATACATTAACATGGCCATAAATAAAAACAGGCTTTTAAACTAAGAAAGAGGGCAAGCGTTTGAAAAGTTGATATTCGGAAAAAGGAATATGAAAAACACAGTACAGGTATGACGCGTATTGGTAAGAAAGGGGTGTTAATGGTCAATCTCGGGACACCCGACGAACCCTCCCGGGGGGCAGTGTATCGCTATCTGAAGCAGTTTTTACTGGACCCCAGGGTCATCGATTACCCCTGGCTGCCGCGTAACCTCCTGGTGCGTGGCATTATTGCACCATTCCGCAGCGGCAGTTCTTCCAAGTTGTATAAAATGCTTTGGACGGAGGAGGGCTCTCCGCTGAAATTCTACGGAGAGCGGGTACGCGATGGCGTTCAGGAACTCCTGGGCGATGAGTATGTCGTAGAGCTGGCCATGCGTTACCAAAACCCTTCAATCGGGCATGCCATTCAGAAGCTCGAAGCAGCACTGGTTTCAGAAATCACTGTGATCCCGATGTTCCCTCAGTACGCCTCAGCAACCACTGGCTCCGTGCACGATGCGGTCATGCAGGAGCTTTCCAAGCGGCAGATCATCCCGGATGTCAAAATGGTCAACTCTTATTACGACCGACCAAGCATGATCAAGATCTTTGCAGATAATGCGCGGCAGTTTGATCTGGACAGCTACGACCATATTATTTTCAGCTACCACGGCTTGCCGCAGCGGCAGCTCCGGAAGGGCGACCCCACCAAGAGCCACTGCACCAAGAAGGAAAACTGCTGCATGAATATTTCGGCTGCCAATCAGTTTTGCTATTCGGCTCAGTGCCACGCTACCACAAAAGCGATCGTTGCAGAGTTGGGCCTGAAGCCCGAGCAATACACGACTGCTTTTCAAAGCCGTCTCGGGCCGGAAGCCTGGGCACAGCCGTATACGATCAAGACCATTGAGGAACAAGCTGAAAAGGGCGGAAAACGCCTGCTGGTATTCAGTCCGGCTTTCGTAGCTGACTGTCTGGAAACCATTATCGAAATCGGTACCGAGTATCAGGAAGAATTCGAAGAAATGGGCGGAGAGCATGTAGATTTGGTACCCAGCCTGAATGATGATCCCCGTTGGATTCAGACCGTAGCCGACTTGGTTTTGGAACAGCAACCTACCACCGTCGAGGCGCGGGCCACTGCTGCTGCACCGGGGCAATAGACCTGGTAAAAATAAAGAAGGAGGGGCTCCCAAAGTCCCTCCTAAATCCTATCTTCGCGGAAAAAATAAGCCCGTGAAAGAACGCCAAATAACCAACCACTTACTTATGGTGCGCCCGGCGCATTTCGGCTATAATGCCGAAACCGCTCTTAACAATGCTTTCCAAAGCGAAGACCCTGATCTCTCTGCCGGGCAGGTACAGTCCAAAGCCCTTCAAGAATTTGATGAGTTTGTTGCCCGGCTGCGCTCCGTTGGCATAAAAGTCCACGTTGCCGAGGACTCTGAAGCGCCCCTCAAGCCGGATGCGGTTTTCCCTAACAACTGGGTCACCTTTCATCAGGATGGCACCGTCGCCACTTACCCCATGCACGCCCCGACCCGCCGCCTGGAGCGCCGCGAAGAGGTGATTGAGCATTTATCGGAATCCTTTCAAGTGGGCAAACGAGTGCATTTTGAGCACACAGAAGTAGCTCACCGCTTTCTGGAAGGCACTGGCAGCCTTATTCTTGACCGGCCCAACCGCATTGCCTATGCTTGCCTGAGCCCGCGGACAGAGGAAGCCTTGCTGGACGAGTTTTGCGCGAAGCTGGGGTACGAAAAACTTGTCTTTCGGTCAGTGGATGGCGAGGGGCAGGCTATTTACCACACCAATGTTATGATGGCGCTCGGTGTCGACTTTGTGGTCATCTGCCTTGAGTCCATCCCTGAGCCAAAGGAAAAGCAGGCGTTAATGAGCAAGTTTGCGGCAACGGGAAAAACGGTCATTACCATCACCCTGAAACAAATGATGGCTTTTGCGGGCAACATGCTGCAAGTAGCCGGGGAAGGAGGAACGCCTTACCTTGTTATGTCTGAGCAAGCTTACCAATCACTTACACCGGATCAGGTGCAAATCATTGAACAGCACACAAAAATACTGCATAGCCCGTTATATACCATTGAGCAGCACGGCGGCGGTAGTGCCCGTTGTATGATGGCGGAAATTTTTCTGGAACCCAGATAGCAGGAAGGCAGGACCTGATTCTAGCCGGTTACGGGCCCTAACTGAGAGCGTGTTGGGAAGTCCAAAATCCCAACACGCTCCAAGAGCTGCTGTGTTTAGCCTCTAAGCCTGTGCCTTTGGCGTATTAAAGCTCATTGGAGGGAAAGGTGGCTGTCCGGACTCATCGATAGGGCCGAACTGGGCTTCAAACTTCTGGACGTTTTCCTGCAGGGCTTTGAGCATACGCTTGGCATGCTGAGGGGTCAGGATGATGCGGGACTTCACCTTGGCTTTGGGCACATTGGGGACAAGGCGCACGAAGTCAAGTATGAATTCGGAGTTGGAGTGTGAGATGATCGCCAAATTGGAGTAAACCCCTTCGGCTACCTCTTCCGGTAATTCTATATTGAGTTTATTCTGGGGGTTCTTTTTCTGGTCTGCCATGTTATGGAACTATTTTTTTGGTCTTTGAATTTCTAAAGGCAGCAATATCGCAATTAATCTCATCCCTGCAAAACATGGACCCTTACTTGAAAGCAAATCGAGAACTCTGGGACGCCTGGGCGAGCTTCCACCCGCAGACCGAAATGTACCGTATGGAAGCCTTCCGCAACGGGGCCTCTTCCCTGATGCCGTTGGAGTTGCAAGCTTTAAGCCGGGTTGAGGGAAAAAGCCTGCTGCACCTGCAATGCCATTTCGGGCAGGATACGATTTCCTGGTCAAGGCTGGGTGCCCTTGCAACAGGAGTCGATTTTTCCGGAAAAGCCATTTCTACTGCCCGTACACTGGCCACGACGCTGAACGCCGATACAGACTTCATACAGTCGGATGTACTAAACCTTGACCTTGGCAAGTGCTTTGATATCGTCTTTACTTCCTACGGCGTACTGGCTTGGCTACCGGATCTCAGGCGGTGGGGGGCGGTAGTGGCTCAGCACCTTAAGCCCGGCGGGGTGTTTTTTATCGCGGAGTTCCATCCCGTCCTGATGATGTTTGACTTCGGGACGGGCAAATGCGCTTACTCCTACTTTAAGTCTTCTGATCCATATGAAGAATCGGTTGAGGGTTCCTATGCCAATCCGGAAGAGGGCACAGCGCGCACGGAATATACCTGGAGCTACAGTTTAAGCGAAGTTATCAGCGCCCTGACGGAGCAGGGGCTGGTGCTGGAGTCGTTTGAGGAATATCCCTATGCTCCTTACAATTGTTTTCCGAATATGAAGCAAAGGACAGACGGAATGTATGAGTCTGTACTTCTGGCAGGTGCACCGCACTTGTTCACGCTCAAGATGCGAAAGCCCGGATAGCCCCCGGTACCTAAAGTTGCAGAGTGTCCGGGGGCTAAGCGTTATTCGATAATGACCTGTTGGACAGCTTGTCCGCTTGTAGTTCGTACCGTCAGGAAGTACAAGCCTGCTGGCCACTGCGCCGTGGGTATACTCAGGGTATGCCGGCCTGGACTGCGGTCAAGGGAAGCTTCCCAAAGCGGTTGGCCCAGACTACTGTAAAGACTGAGGCTCCCTTTCAGAGGCGCTTGCGCTGTGAAGTCCACAGTGAGGTCCTGGCCAGCTCCCACTGGTTGAGGATAGGCGCGGAATGCGGTCAGGGGCCCAAGAGACTGTACACTGCTTACCTCTGAGGTATTGAACGTGCCCCCGTCAACAACCGGAGCGCAGAAAGAATAGCTATTGAAAGGCGTGATTCGCCAGTAGTAAGTCCGGTTGCCCACTAGGTCGGTGACAAGAAGCTCCGTGCCTTCGACCACGTACTCAGACCGGATGCCAAAGGTGGGCAGCGGGCTAACCTGAAGGATATAATGCGAAGCATTGGCGACGGGTGACCAGGAAAACAGTACTTCATCAAATGGTAATTCTGCCCCTTCCACTGGAAATAGAAAAGTAGTGACCGGGCCGGCTACGGGCTCCAGAGGTGGAGCATCAGAAATCCAGTCCGGGTTTTCGTCGTAAAGGTCAGCTCTCATCGCCGCAATTTGCTCCCCGGTGAAGCGTGCCTGGCAGGCATCATCTGAATAGCCCATGATCAAGCTGCCATCAGAGCGGAAGGTTGCACCGGTCGGGTCCGTCTGTATGGTCGGGCTTTCGCCGTTAACGTCGCAGAACCAGCGCTGAGCCAGGTAATCTGGTGCGGTATCACAAAACCCGTCGGCAGCAAATGTGCAGTTGCTACCATCTGTAAGTTCCACATAAGCCGTGTCAATGATCAGAGTGTCTTCAATCAGGGTATCCTGAAAAAACGTATAGTCGTAGGTAATGGTCTCCGGAGCCGGGTTATTGTAATTATGGGTGACAGAACCATCGTAACTGACGCCGCCCTCCCAGCCCAGGAAAGGGTGGGGGATGGCCAGAGCATGCCCGATTTCGTGCGCCCAGGTATTGTCATTGGGGCCGGAGCAGCTTTTACGCATGGCGATGCCTGCATAGGGGAGGTTGTAACCACAATTGCCAGCGGGATCGTTGACGAAGTAAATATTCAAGGTGCCATCAACGTTGTTGGCAAACATCATTTCCGCTCCTTCCAAAACAGTCTCATGGGAGTACCATGCCGAATTCATCAAATAATTGATCTCACCCGCCATGAAAAACTGAATGTTGGCTTCCTGGAAGCTCTCGTTCAGCTTACAAAACGCAGCTTTTAATCCGGAAAGAGCGAAGAAGCCAGCTCCGGAGTCAGTGCCCACGATGTGTATGGTAAGCGGCACATACAAAGTAGTGTCGTTGTCCCGCTGAAAGGCCTGAGGGTTGCGCTGATAAGCTTTCAGCCATGCTGATTTACCTGCCGGGGTGCCGCAGGGGTGATCCCAGTTAGACTGGGCCACAGCTATGCCAGCGAAGCTAAGCGCCAAAACAATAGTGAATAGAAGTCTTGCCATCGGTTTATATTTTTTCTATCTAACAAATAGGCTTGATGCGTTCTGCATTGATGCCCAATACCTCTCAAATTTAATGCAAAAGTTGCTCCACATATCCCCGATTTAGAGCAAACGATCGTTGATAATCAAAGGGTTGCCAGCAGAAGTGCTCCTCCAAACATGCTCTTAGAGGCTATTCATCTCTAAAGGTAAAGAACTTGCCTAAGAATCACCGGGCAATTTGGCGGCCTGATCCTAAAAAACTCATCGGGCGAGGGTTACTTTTTCCACCCATCGGCCATCCTTGCATACCAGCTCTAGCAGGTAAAAACCGGGAGATAGGTGGTCCGCAGACAAAGAGGTATTATTGATGCCCGCCCGGGTTTCAAACGCTGCAGTGCGCACCACTTGCCCGCTGCTGTTGATCAGGCGCAGGGTAGCTCTTCCTCCTGAGGGAAGTGTGGCGCTGATTTGCAGCGGCCCAGCTGATGCGCTCAGGGGCTGAGGGAATACCTTTAAACCAAAGTCCCCGGCTTCCCATTCAGTACTATTCACGAAAGTCCCGACACTGAAGGAACGAGGTTCGCTAAAAGTGGTGCAACCATCGTAACGGCCAAAAGGGCGCACCCGCCAAATGTAGGTCCGGTTAGATTGCAGGTCGTTTAAGGTCAGGCTATTGGTCGTTGTAGTGTAGCTGCGGTAATTGATGGTTAAGCCATTGAACGGCACGTAGAAGTCGAAGTCTATTGCATAACCGATGGCCCCGGCCACTGCTTCCCACTGCAGGGTAACCAAACTGGTGTTGCCAAATACGGCCCCTGAATCCGGTGCAAGGAGAGCAGTTTGCAAAGTGTCTGAAATCAGGTCAGGAATAAAAGAGTTGGTGGTCAGGCCGGGCCGCTGGAATTGGATATTAGCCCGCATAGCAGCGGTTTGTTCTTCCGAAAAGCGGTTCATGCAGCCATCACTAGCGTAGCTCATGAAGAACGTACCGTCCGACCGGAAGGTGGAATCTTGCGGGTCTTTTTGCTGCACGCCGCTGAGGTTCTGACTATTGCATGACCATCGGTAACTGAGGTAGTCGGGTGGCGTATCACAAAAGCCATCGCCGGAATCATTGCAAAAACTGCCATCCATACGTTCCACCCGCCGGTTATTGATGAATTCAGGGGTTGTGCTGGATGGGCTGTAGTCGGTCCCTTCCCATCCCGAGAAAGTATGAGGCAGAGAAAAGAAATGCCCTAATTCGTGCGCCCAGGTGTGGCTGTTGGGCCCGCTACACCCCTTTGACATGGCAACGCCGTCTGCGCCCGGTGAAAAATATCCACAAGCACCGGCAGGGTCCTGTACGAAATAACAGTTGACGGTATTGGGGACGTTGTTGCTTTCCATCATTTGGAAGCCCTGCCCGAAGTTGTGCCGGTAGTAGGTAGAGTTATTGATGTATCGGATGTCTCCGGAGATGTAGAATTGCAAGTCAGTGGGCAGGAAGTCCTCATTGAGGATGCAAAGGGCACTGGCCAGTTGTTCGCCGGTGAAAAAGCCCTTGCCTTCGTCCGTCCCTACCAGATGTATGGTCAGGGGAATATAAAGGAGCTCTCCCGACCGGACTGCGTAGTCTTCCGGTGCCCGCTGATAGCTCTTGAGCCATTCGCTGCGGCCAGGAGGCGTAGCACAGTATTCGTTGGATGCCTGACCGGCCAGTTCGGCAGAGCAGCCAATCAGCAACAGGAGAAGAGGGATGAATTGTCGAAGTAGAATCATTTAGACTATGAGTTATATTTTAAATATTAATGCCCAACAAACGAAGTAGTTTATTGGGCATTAATTTGAAAACAAAGATTGTCAGCACCTTACCAAAACGCTGTTATTCTGTAACAACCAGGCGTTTGAATTGCCGCCCCGCATTGCTAGTCAGTCCGACAAGATAGACACCGGGAGCCAGCTGCTGAGCCGGGATTTCAAATTGGCTGCTGCCTTGCTGTACCTGCACTTCACCAAGCTGAGCGACTTCCTGTCCGGCCAGGTTATGAATGGACAGGATGGCCTCGAATGCCTGATTAGCTTTCAGGCTCACCTGAATGTCTGCCTGCCCGCTGACGGGATTAGGAGCCACCGTGAAGATATCAAGCAATTCAATATCCCGGGCTGAAACTGTACTGCCTGTGGTAAAAGCCTCCGCTTCTGAGAACTCCGTGCAAGTCCGGTAAGCGCTAAATGGGCGCACCCGCCAGAAGTAGTTCGTATTCTCCAGGAGGCTGTTGATGACTTTGGAGTTGCCGAAGACTACTTCATCGTACACCATGAGGGAGGCGGAGAAAGTTGGCAGACGGGAGATCTGCAACACATATGCCTGAGCGCCCGGCGTGTCTTCCCAGGAAATGTTGACAGCATTGAAGCTCTCTACGATCTCATTGTTGATTGGAGCGCTAAGCACCGGAACCTCTGTGATTTCATCAAGGACCGGAGTGTGGTTACTCCGGATGTAAGAGCGCTGAGAAGATTGCAAATCTGCCTGCATGAGCGAAATCTGGTCATTAGAGAAGAAGTACTCGCCCCTTGGGCAGTTGAGGAAGTAGCTCATAAAGAGGCGCTCCTCCGGATCAATGTCTTCGCCGTTGCGATCTTTGACCACTGTGGTGAAGCTGCAGTTGTTCCAGCCAAAACCAAAGTTGTAGTTGGGCGGTGTATCACAGATGAAATCGCCGGCACTTCCGCAGTTGCTGCCATTCACCAATTCTACTGGTGTGAAATTATCAGGTGCCGTAGTCTGCATAACGGTACTGCCGTGGGTTGCAACGTCCCAGGGCTCAAAGTCCCAACCATTGAAAGGGTGGGGCAAGCTAAAAAAGTGCCCGAACTCATGTGTAGTCGTAATCTCAGAAGTACCGATGTCGTTTTTACGGATAACGAGCCAGTCTTTGAAAGGCGAGTAGTAGCCGAGGGTAGTTCCTATACCCCCGCCTCCGGTATTGGCATTCGCCGGGATGAAAACGTTGATGGCGTTGTTGTCTTTTTCGAACTCCATGATGGTGTTCTGCGTGTTGGAATGGTTTTCAAACACGGCGTTGTTGAAGATTTCGTTAAAGCCATCTTTGATGTAAAACTGGATATCGGCGGGTGCGAAATCTTCATTCAATGCACAGAGCTGATCGAGCACCCTCGATGGGGAAATACGCCCGGCACCATTTGCCTGTCCAACGAGGTGGAACTTGACCGGGACATAGGTTGTACTCCGCTCTGTGATCAGGCCCGCTTCCAGGGCCGCTTTATTTTCCAACAGGCGCTCGGTAATGAGTTGTGCACCTTCATGGTCGACGCCGCAGGGCGGGTGGACTTCCTGCGCCTGAGCAGCGAATACAGCAGTCAGGGCAAAGGAGAAGAGAAAAGATAGTCTTTTGAACATTAGCTGAATACTTTTGTCAGATATAAGTCCTCAACGAGGAGCCAAAATTTGTTTTGATGATGCGTTCCCAACGGGGTGTTTGGGATTGCAAAAGTAGCAAAAAATTAAAATCCGAATTGTCTCACAGCAGGCAAATTTGAGCAGATTTTAAGGAAGGCTACCCGAAGGGTGGGGTTCAGCCCAAGGCTTTACAGGGTTTATGCCAAGACAGGATTAAGGCTAAAAACGCTTCTAAAGCTCTGGAAAATTCGTTAGTTTTGCGCGGATAGCCCGCTTGGGGCGCTCGCACGTAATCAACACGATAACCAATAAAAATCACAATAAGATACCATGAGTAAAGTAACCGTAGTTGGCGCTGGTAACGTAGGCGCTACTTGTGCCAATGTATTGGCCCATAAGGATCTTGTCAACGAAGTCGTCCTGCTTGATATCAAAGGCGATATGGCGCGCGGTAAAGCGCTGGACAGCTGGCAGCAGGCACCTATTGATTACTATAGCACGCGACTAGTAGGCACCGAAAACTATGCCGACACGGCTGATTCGGACATCGTTGTTATCACAGCCGGCATTCCCCGTAAACCTGGCATGAGCCGTGACGACCTGATCGCAACCAATGCGAAGATCGTTAATATGGTATCCGGCTCTATCATGGAGCATTCCAAGAACCCTATCATCATCGTGGTTTCCAACCCGCTTGATGTTATGACCTACGCTGCATTCAAAGCGTCTGGCCTGGACTCGTCCCGCGTTTTTGGTATGGCCGGTATTCTGGATACGGCCCGTTACCGGGCTTTCCTGGCTTCAGAGCTGAATGTTTCCCCAAAAGATATACAGGCGGTGCTTATGGGCGGCCACGGTGACACGATGGTGCCACTGCCCCGTTACACTACAGTAGCCGGTATTCCTGTGCTGGAACTCATTGACGAAGACAAACTGGATGCTATCGTACAGCGCACGAAAGTGGGCGGTGGCGAACTGGTGAAGCTGATGGGCACTTCTGCCTGGTATGCACCGGGCGCAGCGGCTGCACAAATGGTAGAATCGATTATACGCGACGAGCAGCGCATCTTCCCTTGCTGCGTGCGGTTGAACGGCGAGTATGGCCTCAACGACATGTTCCTCGGTGCACCGGTGAAGTTGGGTAAAAACGGTATTGAGCAAATCATCGAACTTCAGCTGAACAGCGATGAAAAAGCACTCCTCAACGAATCTGCAGAACACGTGCGCTCAGTGATGGAAGTCTTCGAAAAGATGGACATCTGATCGGTTTTACCGTAACCCAATCAACAAAGGGGCTCTGCAAAATCAGCAGGTGCCCCTTTGTTTTTCCTGATTCTCTGTCTTTTCGGTAAACAGCTCAGTTTTTATTGCGATATTTACCTCTATTCAATCCAAAGAGGCGCCCGTAAATTTGGGCACCGAAATCATTGAATAATTTTATGACGACAGGGAATTTTAAATATCGTCAAAACATTGTTTAGTGAACCGATGTTGATGGTTATTGTAAAATGAAAACTATGGAAGCCAACCGCTTAGTTGAAAATGAGCTGCTACATGAAATGGTTACCAACGAAAGGGCAAGCTTAAAAGCTCTATCGGAAAGTAAGCCCGTTTTGCTGGTTTTTCTGAGGCACTTTGGCTGTACGTTCTGCCGGGAAGCGCTTTCTGAAATTTCGGAGGAGCGGGAAAATATCGAAGCTTCAGGGACAGAGCTGGTATTCGTTCACATGACCGAAAACGAAATAGCAGAGCGCTACTTCAACCGTTACGGATTGGAAGGCGTGCAGCACATCAGTGACCCTGAGTGTAAATACTACCTGGAGTTCGGGCTGGTCAAAGGTAATTTTACGCAGCTCTTTGGGCTGCAATCCTGGATCCGCGGCTTCTCTGCGGGGGTGGTTGCCGGTCATGGTATCGGTCCTCAGTTGGGAGATGGCTTTCAAATGCCGGGTGCTTTTGTGATTCAAAACGGAGAAATCAAAAACAGCTTCATCCACAAACTGGCCTCCGACCGGGTAGATTACCTGGGCATGGTCAAATGCTGTGAAGTGGAAGACGACACGCCGGCCTGACTGGCGTTAAATATCGATAAGCCGCCGTCGCTCTGAACTTTTCAGGGCGACTGCTATTTCAAGACTTGGAGCATGTTAGCATTCTGTTCCTTCTCCAAATCTGGAAGCCTTTGCCGATGATCGGCCCCGGGCGTTTCGGTGATAATGAGTACCCCTTTCACACTGCGTTGACCTCCTACTTCAAAAAAAGATTAGACTATGATCGGCTGGAAATTCTCAGAATACATACCCGGACAAGAAGATGGGGCGTCCTTTGAAAATCTGCTAAAGCTGTTTCAGGAACTGCTCGTTCATACTTCAGGAGACGTAAGCGAGGCGCTTTCCTGGCTTACGGAGCTGGACAAACAGTATGACCTGACCGATGATAACTACGGGATGGCTGATTTTATTCAGGACCTGATTGACAAAGGCTATATTCAACAGCAGGACCGGGATAATGCTAATTTCGTGCCTTCATCAAAGATGGAAATCGCACTGCGGCAAAAAGCGCTGGAAGATGTATTTGGTAAGCTCAAAAAGTCCAAGCGCGGCAACCATAATACCAATTTCGGTGGGGCAGGGGATGAAGCCACGGCAGACCTCCGTCCCTTTCAGTTTGGCGATCCCCTCGATCAGCTGGCTGTTTCGGAGAGCCTCCGCAATGCACAGATCAACCACGGCATCGACGAATTCAAGCTTACCCACGATGACCTGGAAGTAAAAGAAACCTTTTACCAGAGTCAGATGAGCACGGTGCTCATGATCGATATTTCCCACTCCATGATTCTGTATGGTGAAGACCGGATTACGCCCGCTAAAAAAGTAGCGATGGCCCTTTCCGAACTAATTACAACGCGCTACCCTAAAGATACGCTAGACGTTATCGTTTTTGGCAATGACGCCTGGCGCATCGAAGTTAAGGACCTGCCCTATCTCGAAGTTGGGCCTTATCATACCAATACCGTTGCTGGGCTCGAATTGGCCATGGATATTCTCCGCCGGCGGAAGAACCCCAACAAACAGATCTTTATGATCACCGATGGTAAACCCACCTGCATAAAAAAGGGGAAGCGGTACTACAAAAACAGCTTTGGGCTGGACCGGACCATTGTAAACCGGACCCTCAATTTGGCACAGCGCTGCCGTAAAATTGATATCCCCATCACGACTTTCATGATTGCCCGTGACCCTTACCTGCAAAATTTTGTGGAGCAGTTCACACAGGCGAATAACGGCAAAGCTTTCTACAGCAGTCTTCAGGGGCTCGGAGAGTTTATCTTTCAGGACTACAAGAGCAATAAAGGTAAGCGCCACCGCTAATCTTTGTGCAGGCAGGAAATATGATATACGGTGTGATCGTTATGGGAATAGTCTAAAAACACAACTATGATTTCCAGGCTGTTCCCTTTTGCAATATTTGCCTTTCTGTGCTTTCAAAGCCTAGCTGTGGCGGCGCAGCCCCTTACTGCAGAGGAGCGTACTTATTTTGAGGTGGTAGAAGACTCTCTGATGAGCCTTTCCAAAACGCTGCTCAGAGATACCGTTGCCGGGCACCGGCTGCAGGCTGATGCGCAAATCAAAGCCCTTTTGCAGGAGGCCCTCACCGCCGATAAGGCTTTTCAGTATAAATTCCAAGCTGTCAGAGGCATCTCCATTCAGTACCCGCAGGACAGCACCTTCCGGATTTTCTCCTGGCAGCTCTACGTTAGCGAAAACGACTATCGTTACGGCGGTTTCCTCCAAGTGAATACCGCTGAGGGCGGAGTGTACGCACTGGAAGACCATTCTGCCGAAGTGCGGATGCCCGAGCACGAAGTGATGCAGCCCGATTATTGGTACGGTGCGGTTTACTACAACCTGAAGCAATTCGGGAACAAGCGGGACCGGCACTATTTGCTTTTTGGCTTTGACGGCTACGAGCTGTTCCGGAAGCGCAAATTAATTGATGTGCTGGTATTTAAAGACGGTAAGCCCCGGTTTGGCGCTCCGGTCTTTGAGCACGGCCCCGGAAAAGTGAAGCACCGTATCGTCAGGGAGTACTCCGCTGAAGTCAGCACCCACCTAAACTACGACGAGGACCTAGAGATGATCATGTTTGACCACCTCATCGGGCAGAACGGCCCACACGGAGAAGGGCTCACTTACTACCCCGATGGCAGCTATGAAGCCTACAAGCTCAACCGTAAGGATACCTGGGAATACACCGAAAAAGTCTTTGACCAGGTTTCTGAAGAAGCGCCCCGGCCTTCCCCAATTCTGGATAGCCGGAAGAAAGATATCTTTGGGCGCGGCAATCAATAGTGGATGGTCTTGGAAGTACTTGAGCGCAAAAGTACAGCAAGGCCAGGGCATCAAAGCGTAAAACACGCTCTAAAACCATCCAAATTTGATAGAAGAACACCACCTCAGCGTTCAAAGAACGGCACGGCTCTACACTATGGGGCAGTTATCAGCACAGACTAATTGCCTGGTGATCGCTTGTCATGGCTACGGGCAGCTTGCCGGTCATTTTATCCGCAAATTTGATGTGATTGCCCGTCCGGACACCATTATTGTTGCCCCCGAGGGGCTTTCCCGTTTTTACTGGGGCGGGCTGTCGGGCAATGTAGTGGCGAGTTGGATGACAAAAGAAGACCGCCTGGCAGAAATTGCCGATTTCTCTGCCTACATGACGCAGGTGTACGAGCGTTTCACAACAGGCCTGCCTGCGAAGGCACAGATTGTACTTCTGGGCTTTTCCCAGGGCTGTGCAACGCAACTCCGGTGGATGGCCCGCGCGAAACCCGCTTTTTCTGACCTGGTACTATGGGCAGGCAGCATACCGGAAGATATCGACTACGGACCCGTACAATCTTACCTGGATGGGAAACCTCTCCATTTTGTTTACGGAGACGAAGATCCTTTTATTACCACCGAACGGGTGCGAACCCAAACCGAGCTTTCCCAAAGGCTCCCAATGAAGTATCAAGTCCACAAATTCTCAGGCTCACATAGCGTAGACCGGGAAGCCTTGAAAGCGCTTTTCCAGCAAATACGGCCCTAATGACCGGCAATCTTATCTGGTGAGGTGGACGATTCTAAGGCTTTGATGCTACGTAGAGAAAGGGGGCATAAAGCGCTGATTTGCAACGTAAAGGTGCTCCAAACACACTTCTAAAGCAGCAGAAAAACAAATCCGCCAGTGGGTGTTAAGCCACGCTGGCGGATTGTCGGGAATGCAAATCTGTATCTTGGAGCCCGTTGGGGCTTACTATCAATTCATAAACAATTACTAATTTGCCACTTACTGACAGCTATTTCAAACTATTGTAGCAGATAGCCCTAATTTTGTAGCAGAGAACGGAAAAATGAAAATCACGCCCGCCCAAAACCGCCTCTATGAAGCACTTCGAAGGGATTTAACCCAGCACCTGGTGTTTGGAGCCGTAGTCCTTATCGTCATATTTTGCTTCTTTGCCGTCCACGCCTGGTATCAAGGCAAGGCGGAGCTTTTGGACACGTTCGGCTATCAGCGGGAGGCGTTTTGGAAGGTCTTCCGGGAGGCCTTGGCGTATACATTGATGATGGGCGTGCCGGTTTACTTTAATTTGTTTTTCGTGTATCAGGGCCGGCTGCAGGACTTTCTTACCCGCGGAATAGCGGATAAGGCCTGGGTGAAAAATGGCTCCTTTTATCTTTTCCTGTTGCTAAGCCTGATTACTGCCGTTATCTTTTCCTTCATCTACGCGCCGGTCGTGCACAAGGTCTTTGATATCATTGAACAGCAATGGTACGAGCTGGTCATCGCGATCATGGTCTTTATTCTCTGTACCACAGGAATTTCCTACACCAAGGATGCCATTGAGCGCAGCCGGGAGCTGGAGCGCAAGGACCGCCTGGATATCATCCGGCGGCGGCGGGAAGCAGAGCAACAGCTCAACTTCATCAAGCGGCAGATCCGGCCGCACTTTCTATTCAACACCCTGGCCAATCTACAGATACTGGCGCACCGGAAATCCGAAGGGCTGCCTGATCTGATCGGAGAGCTTTCCCGCCTGCTTCGGCACCTGGTTTATCAGACCAATGAGCGTTTTGTGCCCCTTCAGGACGAGCTCCGTTTTATCAGGAGTTATGTAGAGCTGCAACGCCTGCAATTGAGCACAAAGACAGTCCTGGATTATCAGGAACAGGGGCCGGTGCCACAGGGTGCCCGCATTGCCCCTATGATTCTGCTGCTATTTGTAGAAAACTGTTTTAAGCATTACAATAGCCGGGGTAGTGATGAGAAGCTGATTCAAATTCATTTCACCATTGAAGGTCAGTGGCTGAAGGCTTGTATCCGGAATACCTTCAAACCCTATGCCCGCAACGAAGGCACCGTGGGAGGGCGTGTTTTAAAAAGCGGTATTGGCATGTCTGCCGCGCAGGAGAATCTTGAGCTGATCTACGCGGGGCGCTACCTGCTGGAAGTGAAAGAAGAGAGCCCTTATTATACCGTCAATCTGGAAATCCCCGTGTTATGAATGCACTTTACTCTTTTATCATTGTTGAGGATGTTGCATTGCAAAGAGAACACCTGATTGATCTGCTGCACAGCCGGCTTGACCTCAGGCTGTTGGAAGCCTTCGACAACGCAGAAGATGCTTTCTTGTACCTCAAAGACGATCAACAGCCTCCCCCGGATATTATTTTTCTGGATATCGAAATGCCGGAAGCCAGCGGTTTCAATTTACTTGAGGTTACCCAACAGCTCCCCCAACAGCCGAAGGTCATTATCACTACCGCCTTTGCCGAATATGCTGTAAAGGGGTATGATTACAACCTGTCCGGCTATTTGCTTAAGCCCATCGAGGAAGAACAGCTGAACAAAGCGGTGCAAAAGGTGATACAGCAATTAGAGCGCGACCGTACCCCGGCTATGCCACATTTACAGGACCCGCACTTGCTGATCAAAAGCAAAAGCAAATGGGTGAAGCTAGGCTATGACGAAATCCTTTATGTAGAAGGTGCAAATGTCGATGTGCGAATTGTAACGCCTGCCGGCACTTACCTGACCCGGGACCGGATCAAGAATTTGCAACAAAAGTTGCCATCTGATAGCTTTATGCGTATACACGATAGCTTTTTGGTTAATCTCACCCACATCAGAAGTTATGCCAGCAACTATACGTTTCTGGAACTTCGCTCAGTACCAGATGGTGCGGCAAAAAAGCTGCCCGTAGGCCCTAAGTACCGCGAGCTTTTTCGCGAAAGCGTGGGCCCCAACACGCTCTAAGCAATACAGACTACTCTAAATTAGCTTCCTGCAATAAAGCCTGAAGCAGGTGAGAGGGGGTCCGGCTCTCTTCCAGCATGCGTTCCATAACCAAAAGTTCGACAAAGTTAGATCGCTTGTCGAAGGACTCCGTATAAGAGTGGTTAAAATACAGCTGAAGGTCATCAAACAGCGTAGCTACAAGGAGTTTGTATGAGGATACGCCCGGATCATAAACGATAATCAGGAACCTCCGGTTGTTCGACCGGGGCGAGCAAAGCAGAAAAACAGGGTAGTCGAAGTAGGGCGCGCTCCAGAAGCCAAACAAATTAGCTTCGAACAACGGATAGTTGAGCAGCTGGCTTTTGTACCCCTTATGCCTGAGGTATTGCTGCATTTCCTGCAGCCGGTTGTTCATAAGGCTCAGTGGGGTGTTGTCTTCATTGAGTTTGCTGTAGGGGCGCCAGGCGTGCAAGCTCAAATCAAAATATTCGACATCGCCAATCCGGAGTTTGTAATCAAATCGGGGATAACCCGGCACAATATAACCAGGATAATAAAAAAGTAAATTGTGCTCCAGGGAATACTCGATTTCTTTAAGCATCGTAAAAAGGCCTAAACTGTGTTTTTTATACTCCGGGTCATAGATGCCCATAATACTGGCTGAGCTGTGGTGACCAAGGTCGAAATAGCTCAGGGCAATGAGTTTGTCTTTGTCGTAGACCCGTACCTCATAGGTCCTGAAGATGTTAAAGTCCTCGCCATCCATCAATGCATCGCGCAGGGTAGGGGCAAGCATGCCAGAAAAAGAGGCTTTATAACGACGGTACAACCGCTCTTTCTCAGGCGTAATCGAGGCTTTCCCGACTTCCGACTCAAAGCGGTCACTGACCCGGCGGTAGGTTTTCCGCAGGCTTTTCCGGAACTGATAACCGGAAAGAGGCAGGCGAACCCAAATGGCGGAATAGTAAGAGCGGCCAAAGCAGAGAAAGTGAGTGGTAAAAACAGTCTGCCCCATTCGGTACCAACCACGAGAAAGGTAAGCATCCAATTCTTCTGGCAGCAGTAATTCAGGATAATGTTTCTCTGCAAACATGTTAAGCTCTTCTTGGGGCGATATTAATAATAAATCCTTGAAATAACTGTCCTGTAAGGCTATAAAAAACTGGCTTTCCTTATTTCTCTTTGCAAGAGGGAGACAGCAGGGGCGAGTTCAAGCTCTGGTTCCTTAACTTCCATGATCGCAATAGGATACCCTGTGGCGTCTGGACGGTCGGTCATGATTTTTTCATAGGTTGGAACATGATGGACACCGATCCCAAAAAATTTAATATCCAGAATAGCATACTGCTGAGTTTTCGGCACAAATACAGCTACGGGGCAGAACCGGGCCGGTTCAGGTGCGGAAAGCAATAGAATTAGCGGGAACTCCAGGTAGGGTAGCGGTTGGTTATCAAAAAATCGGATATCGAACAACGTATATTCCATCAGGTGGCTTTCAAGCCCGACCTGAAGGAGTCGGTGCTGCAGCTCCTGTAGTGCGTTACGCATCTGATTGATGGGGACGTCTGCCGGCATAACTGAGCCTTCCGGGACCCAGCGTTGCTGTTGCAGCAGAAAGTATTCTAAAGGGCCTACCCGCTTTTTGTAATCAAATTCCGGATAATCGGGCACTACGTAGCCCGGATAAAAGTAGGACCGCCCGGTTTGCTGCGCATAGCCGATCTCTTCCAGCATCGTAAAGAAGCCGAGGCTGTATTTGCGCCACTTCGGGTCGTAAATGCCCTGACTGCTGTAGAGGCTTTTTTCGCCCAGATTAAATACACTGAACGCTGCGAGTTCGCCCTCCTGATACACTTTCACACAGCGGGTATCGAAGGTAAAAGGCCCTTCCGGTTCGCTTTGATACCGCTCCAGGTCAGCCAGTGGGCGGTCCGGGAAAAGCGCCTGGTATTTACTGTGGACCTCTTCCATCGCTTCGTCCCAAACCAGGGGCTCCCCTGCTGTGACCCGAAAGTGCTGATGTACTTTGCGGTAGAGCCTGTTCAGGCTTTTGCGAAAAGTATAGCCCTCAAGGTTGAGCCGGGTCGGGATGGTAGAGAAAATACGCCCGTCCGTTTCCGGAGGGAACCGCATGAAGTGGGAAGTATAAATAGATTGCCCCGTGCAACGCCACCCCGCTTTGAGGTAGACGTCCAACTCAGGTTGAGATACGCGTTCAGGATAACGAATTCTGGAATGCATCGCGCTAAGTTAACGCGATTGATAGCGATATACAAGTGAAAAGCCATACCGGCTCGATAGCCCGATATTGCGCCCACCGGTAATATAGGCCAGGTTACCTGCCAGCCCTATGCCTTTATAGACTGGAATGTAGAGGGTTGCGCCCAGACGGGTCCAGTCGGAACCTGACCCTCCTGTTATTTGCTGGTCGACAGCATTATTGAGGGTGTTGTACCATTCCACCCAGCCTTCCACGAAATAGTGCGCATTGCCGAAGCCCATGCGCGCCAGTACCGGGATTGAGGTCTGTAGCGGGGACAAAAACCGGAAGTCGGCACCACTTTGCAAATGAAAGAAAAAGCCATAGTCCGTATTGTACTGCAGGGCCAGCCGCCCCTGAAACTGCACCGCACCGTAGCCGATCGGTGTTTCTACAGTAGTGGGATAGGCTGACAGGGGCGTAGTCAACCCCACTGCGGTTATCGTGTTGAGCCTGCCCGAAGAAAACTCTCGTAACCCGTTCCGTATTTTTATAAAAATGGACCCATCCTGAACCCCGTTGATATTTTCGTTTATGTAGAGATAAGGGATGTTGATGACCAGCGACCCGTGGTCGGTCATACTATATTCAGCAAACAGGTTGTAGCTAATAGTGGTCAGTTCACGCTGACGGGTTTCATTGCCAAACCGGTATTCGTCGAAGTGCTCATAGCCATAGCCGGGTGCAATATCAAGCGTGCCCTTAGGGTTCATGAAGCCATTGATCATACCCTGTGCGCCTGTAAGCATTGGGAGCAGCAAGAACCCGAATAGCAGGTGGAATGTTGTTTTTTGCATCATCTTCATTTTGAACAAAAGTAGCGTAATGTCTTACATAAATAATGTGGTGCAGGCGACAGGACCGGCTGAAAGGCGTCTTTTTGTGCCGGTGGCGGACAGGAAGTAAACTTTTTTGTTCAGCCGCTCAAAATAAAGGGCAAAGCGTCTATCTTTGTGGCCCAATTCATCGTACTACTAATCTCAGAATTTCCCACTTTGTCTGATAGTCTAGTCATAATTCCAACCTATAATGAATGCGAGAATATCCTTCGCATGATTGAGACCGTGATGAACCTGGAAAAGGGTTTTCACCTGCTTATCGTTGACGATGGCTCCCCGGACGGCACAGCGGATCTTGTTCGTGAAAAGCAGAAAACATACCCCGGGCGAGTATACCTTAAAGAGCGGCAGGGGAAACTAGGGCTGGGTACGGCTTATATCGCTGGTTTTAAGTGGGGGCTGGATCATGAATACGAGTTTATTTTTGAGATGGATGCTGACTTTTCTCACAATCCGGACGATCTGCTCCGGTTGTACGACGCTTGTGCACAGCCGGGAGTCGGGATGAGCGTAGGCTCCCGCTATGTAAAAGGAGGTCAGCTCGAGAATTGGCCCATTGACCGTATTGCACTGTCCTACGGCGCATCCCTTTACGTAAAGTTTATCACCTTTATGCCGGTCAATGACCCTACGGCAGGCTTCGTCTGCTATCGGCGGGAAGTCCTGGAAGCTATGGATTTGGATAAAATCCGCTTCGTGGGCTACGCCTTCCAGATCGAAATGAAATTTGCGACCTACCAAATGGGCTACAAAATCGTCGAGGTGCCTATCACCTTTACCGATCGGGTGGAAGGGACTTCTAAAATGTCCTCAGGCATTATCAAAGAGGCTGTCTTCGGCGTACTACAAATGCGAATGCGCGGCTTTTTCAGTAAGTACCGCGTAGGACCTGCTCCCTCTAAGCACTAAATTATTTCCTCCCTCCACTTTTTCTCTTTTCCGCATTCAAACGGCGCAGCACTTTGGTTTTGTTGGGGCGGTTAACTTGGGCATGATAGTGGTTTATCTGCTTATCTAGATCTTTCTGGTACTCATTTAAAATTTTCTGAACATTAAAAAACTGAACATCTGAAAGTACAGAACAGCAACTAGTCAAATCAGATTTCAACCGTTGTGCAGCATCATCTGCAATTTGCAAATACCCTTCAGCCAATGAAGCTTTTACAGTATCCGGCGCAACGATATAGGAATACTTGTAATCAATCATCGCGGCAGTGAAAAACTGAAGGGAGTCTCCCTCTATATCATAGTCCAGATAAAGTTGCGTTTTGACAAAAATGGAATCCTGAGGGTCAGCGCTCGTTAAATTCAAAACTTCTTCCTCTGCCAGTAATGGTGCGGGCACACAAGGCATTTTACAAGTCAAATTAGTATCAATATTCCATCCAGGACGGTAGTAATCATACCGATAGTCCACATACTTGATACGGATATTTGGAGCAGAATTGATAAATAACTTTCGCTGTTCCAACTGATTGATAAATGCTTCTGTCTCTTCTGAAGGTACGAGGTGCTGACTGTTTTCCCAAAGTGAAGGGCGGTACGGAGTATACTGTATCTGCTGGTAATCGCTAAGGGTGGGCGGCGCATCGAAGATGGGCATCGTGAAGGGAGATTCGTAATCATAAAAGACAAAACGGGTTTGGCTATTGAATGAATACTGCCGCCGTGGTTGATTCACATGAATATCAAACTCCGCTGTAATGAGGTCAAATAACAACCGGTCCATAGCATCCATCCTAAATCGGGCAGTCAGGTGAATCCCTGATTTTGGGATTCGGCTAGCAGATGGATCTTCCATCGTTCGAAAAGAATGGTTATGGAAATGGTCAGTTTTTAATTCCAACTGCTGTAACGTACTTGCAGATTTGAAGAAGAAGACCTTGCCGGAGAAGGAATTTGCATTGTTCCATAAGCACTGACTAAAGCCATTGCCCACAAGAGGTATTTTATTTTCATTTTAGTCGGGTTTGTTCTGTTCCAGCCTTACTAAAGTACAGGACCCAATAAAAAAACAGCCTAAAAAAACATAAACTGCCTTCCACCTTACGTATTATTGCCAATCACTTGTAAAAAACGCCGATTTTGGAATTTCAGCAAATTCTGCGCGAGCTCCGGGAAAACACATTCCGGCCCATCTATTTCCTGCATGGAAAGGAACCTTACTTTGTTGACACCATTTCCTCCTACATTGAGAAAAACGCCTTGTCGGAAAGCGAGCGGTCTTTCAATCAGAGTGTCTTCTACGGTAAGGATGTAGACCACATGGCCATCGTAGATGCGGCCCGCCGTTTCCCAATGATGGCTGCCCGTCAGGTTGTCCTTCTGAAGGAAGCCCAGGATATGCGCAACCTATCCAACCTGCTTTCCTACATCGAAAAGCCCATGGAGTCCACCATCCTGGTGATCGCCCACAAGCACAAGAAGCTCAACCTCAATTCAAAGTTTGGCAAAGCCCTCAAGAAAAACGCACTGATTTTTGAGTCTAAGCCGCTGTATGACAATCAGGTGCCGGGCTGGATCAGCAACTACCTGAAAAGCCACAAGCTAACCATCACTCCGAAGGCAGGCGAGCTGATTGCCGAAAACCTGGGCACCGACCTCTCCAAAATCGCCAACGAGCTTGATAAGCTGGCACTTAACCTGCCTGCCGGAACGCAGGTGGACGATGCCGCCGTAGAAAAACATATCGGCATCAGCAAAGACTTCAACGTCTTTGAGCTGCAGCGGGCGATCGGGCTGCGCGACCCGCTCAAAGCACAACGGATCGTCAATTACTTTGCTGCCAACCCTAAAAAAGGGCCTATGCCGATGCTCGTAGGCTCGCTCTACAACTACTTTAGCAAGATCTACCTCTTCCACAGCGCGAAAAATTTGCCGGAAAACGAATTATTGAGTACTTTGCAGTTGCGTTCGAGCTTCTTCTTGAAAGAATATCGGGCAGCAGCACGCAACTACTCCCACTCCAAGACTGAGCAAGTCATTACCCTCCTGAAAGAATTCGATCTGAAGTCTAAAGGCGTTGGCTACAACAACACCGGTAAGCCCGAGGGCGAACTGATGAAAGAAATGGTCTGGCGCATCATGCACTGATACCTTATCGTAAACACCCCCATTTTGAATCTATTGGCATCACTTTTACACCAGCCCATTGAAGGGCGGAGGTGGCGTAGCGATGTATAATCCTGATATCAAACCATAACCAATGAAGATGAGGTTTTTTACGATTTTGAGCTTGCTTTTTCTGACCGGCATCCTTTATGCACAAGCACCTTATACGGTGATCGGATCACTGGATTCCACCTTCACGCCCATCGAGCTGATCGAAGATGTATGCCTTGGTGAGGGCATTGAAGTCACGGATATCCAATTTGAAGGGGTAAGCCCGGCTGTGGGCCGGTTTCTCGGCGGCAGTAATATTATTGGGCTGGAGCAGGGCTTCCTCATGACAACCGGACTGGCACAGTCTTCCGGCAACTTTGGTGGGGCAGATTTGGCTAGTTTTGGAGATGCCTCCTTCATTAATAACAGCAATGCCTACACAGAGGAGATAGCCACAATTTCCAACAATAGTACGATCAGAGATGTCGCTATATTCCGGATCAACTTTATTCCCACCGGCGATACCCTCATGTTCCGCTATGTCTTTGCTTCTGATGAGTACCCCAACTTTGTATGCAGCAATTTTAACGACGTGTTTGGTTTCTTCCTGGAAGGTACAGACCCGGAGACGGGAACCTCCGCGATTCGCAACCTCGCCCAGATTCCGGGCACGGAACTTCCGGTATCTATTAACAGCATCAATAATGGTGTGCCGGGCGGATATCCCGGAAGCCATCCGGCATGGTGCTCTGAAGAATTCAACGGTTCACTCGACTACGCCAACCTGTTCAATCAGGTGCCGCCCTTTGTCGCGCCCAGCTATAATGGCTTTACAGATGTACTCCTGGCCAAAGCTGATGTGGTGCCTTGTCAGGAGTACCAAATGACCCTTGTTATTGCTGATGTTGGAGACGCATGGTGGGATTCTGGCATCTACTTTGAGGCGAATAGCTTTTGTTCCTTTTCCGGCAGCCACGGCACTACAGAGCGTTTGACTATCACCGAAGACTGTGCACCTCAGGAGCTGGAGGTCGACCTCAGCCTTTTCCCGGAAGAGGAATATCCACTGACTTATTCCATCACCGGTGGTGCAACAGCCGGGGTCGGCTTAGTTGGAATCCCACTCACTGGCACCATTGATGAAATGGCGGACACCTGGCTTCTGCCCATAGATATCATGGCGGACAGCCTGGCACAGGGAGCTGATACCCTAAGCATAGAAATAAAAGGAGCGACCTGCCGGGAGAAAGTCTTTGAGCTCACGATTCTGGACCCTCTCCTGATAGAAGGGCCCTCTGATGCAGCGGCTTGTGCCGGGGACCCTGTGACTCTTACGGCAACCCATGATTCCACCCTGTTGGTCGATTTCGATTTCTCCTGGAGCAATGGCATGACTGGGGCCTCCATCGAAGTGAATCCTCCCACCACCACCACCTACACGCTTACTTACGGCAATGCTGCGGGCACTTGTACGCAGGACTATACGGTATTCGTGACGCCGCTGGAATCTGAAATTACGGTCAGCATCAACGAAGGGCAGTCCTATCTCTTCGGCAATCAAAACCTGACCGCCGCTGGCACTTATGAAGAAGCCTTTACCGCTGCTAACGGATGCGACAGCCTTGTGCAGCTAACCTTGCTGGTGAAACCGATAGCTGAAGTTCTGACCGATTCCATTGCCATAGGACAGGAAGGCACCCTCTGTGTGAATACGGATTTATTCCAGAGCGTTGTGAGTTTCACGGAAGCCTGCGGCAATATCCAAACCGCCACGCTTTTGACCGATCCCACCACAGCATGCGCAACTTATACTGGCCTGCAAACCGGGCAGGATACCCTTTGCTTCCTCGCCTGTGGCAATACCGGGCTTTGCGACACCACTTACTTAGTGCTGAGGGTCTTCACGAATTTGCTGGACGCAGTAGACGACTACGATACCACTGCTTATGATGAGGGCAAAATCATTGATGTGCTCAGCAACGACTGGGTCAGCAGCACCACGCTTACCGATCAGTACCTCGTCAGCCTCCCTGAGACTGGCATAGCCACGCTGAACCCGGATGGAAGCATTCTCTACGAGCCCGATCTCAGCACCTGTCTTCAGGAAGAGTCCTTCAGCTATGCGATTTGCAATGACATTGGCTGTGATACGGCCACTGTTTTCCTCTTCCTCGACGAAACCGAAGGGCAGTGCGATCTTGTTTGGCCGGGCGATGTAGGCAACGATGGTATCGTTAATCAAATGGACCAATGGGCGATCGGGCTGGCTTATGGCCGGGAAGGTATTGTGCGGGCGAACGCCAGTATTGACTGGGTGGGGCAATATGCGCTCAACTGGCCGAGCACCATCACCTTTGCCTATGAATTTAACGCCAAATATGGCGATTGTAACGGGGATGGCTTTATCACGGCAGATGATATGGAGGCGATTGAGCAAAATTGGGGGCTTACGCATCCGTTAGCGCCAATTGTCCCCTTCAGCTTCCCGGAAAAAGAGCAGCCAAAATCACTTGGCCCGGTAGCCGAATCAGGCGGGCAGTATCGTATTCCGGTCTACCTGGGTGAAATCAGCCAGCCTGTACAGGATGCCTATGGCTTGTCCTTCACCCTCCACTTTGAGCCGGGCACGCTCACCCATTTACATTTTGAAGCGCAGGAAGGCGCCTTCCACTCAGCACATAGCCCCTTGCTGAACCTGGTCAGAGTGGAAACCGATAAAGCGATTGTCTCTATTGTCCGGACCAATCAGGAGGGCGTCGAACTCACTGGCTATATTGGTGATTTATTGACCAATAACTCCAATTTCACGATTTCCGATTGGTTTTTCCTGCAGTCAGATGGGGATGTCTTTGCTTTGCCAGGCGACGTGGCACCAACTGCCATTACAGGCACACATCAGACCGGTCTTTCCAATGCGCTCGCACTAAAGGCTTATCCGGTACCCGCTCAGGGGGAGATCTTTGTGGAAACCAATGAACCGGCTATGGCTACCGTCTTTAATGCCAGCGGGCAGTTGATTTGGAGTGGCCCATTGCGGACAGGTGTGCAAAGGTTATCTGTTGCGGACTGGCAGCCGGGCATTTATCTGCTCCGGGCAGAAGGGAAGGAAAACGTGGCTTACACCCGGATTTTGGTTAATCGTTAATCAACCGTAGACAGGGTGTACTTCCTATGGGAAATGTACCGAAGGCTATCCATCAAAACGGAATCTGAGGGGAGCTGTTCTGTCTGTAAACCATTCAGGCGGAACAGTTCTCTATTACCTTCATAATCAGAAAGGTAAAGCAGGTTTGGGGTGTATAAAGAATGATACTTGAGGCTACTGCTACGCCCGTAATCAGCATATTTTATTCCTCCAAAGTCACCATCCAAAATCTGTTGTACCGTAGGCGCATTACAGGCATGCGTTTGCTGTCCATCCACAAAGCAGCGTTCCACCAGGGTGGGGAAGAGGCTGCGCAACTCCGTCAGTTGGGGTACGCGGTGGCTACTATCCTGCTTGAAATCATAGTAAAGGAAAGGTACTTTGATGTATTGTGGTTTGAAGTATTCCCGTTCGAGGTCTCCAGCTGGGACACCCATAGGGTTTATGCCCAACAGGATGACGATGGTGTTGCTGGCCTCCTGAATGTCCATCAGCTGGTCCAGCAGGCGGCCCACTTCCCTGTCCACTTCCGTTAGGGCGTCCTGATAAGCCACCTGATTGCTGTCTTGTAAAATCGCCTTCATTTGGTAGTGGGCGTTGATGAAAAACGGGTCGCCCTCGTATTCAGTCCACAGAGCGATCACCTGACTTGTGATGCCAGCGTTCCAGTCAGCATTTGGTGCTTCCAATGCGGCCTTTTCCGCAAAGTGGGCTACCCTAATCGGATCGTAGGCAGATTTACCCGGAGGTTTCAGCCCCGGAAAAGCAATGCGGTAGTCACCCGATTCCAATCCCGGAAACAGGGAATTCAGATAAGGTCCCTCTCCAGGAATGGTCCCAAAAAGATTGGGGTACCAACCGGTAAAAATGCTTGTCATGGCTTCCTCTGCTAAAGGATGCTGAGCCAGGGCATCCTCAAAAACCACCGCCCGCATCGCCAGTCGGTCGATATTTGGCGTTTGGAAAACCATATCCCCGTAGCAGGGAAGTGACCGGCTCAGGCCCTCAACAGAAATGAGCAATACATTCGGCGGATTGTATTTCCAGTTGCGCAATTTATTACAACTAAAAAGTGCCAACAGCAAGAGCAGCGGCAGGAGTCGGTAGCGTATTTGGCATTTCATACTACAAAGAAAGAAAGTTCTTTACAATCGGACCCGTATACCCGGCCCAAACAGCAAAAACCACTTTTGCTCCGATAGAAAATAACCGCCTCCGGCAAACAGCGGGAAAGACAAGCGGCTGGAGTACTTGGTTTTGATCGGGTACAGACTGACGAGGCCTACGAGCCCCACATCCCGGTTGGTGTTATTTTCACTGAAGTTGAAAGCATTGAACGCCAGGAAGCCCGCACCAAATTTATAAGGCTTGGGCTTGTTGATCTTCTTGTCTTTGTAAAAACTAAACTGGGCTATCATGGCCATGCTGATCCCGCCTAAATTACCAAAACCCGGCTCGCTCAACCGTTTAATAACCAGGCCTGCCGGGAAGGACACATCAATATCAAAGCTGCTACGGCGGTAAAGCACAAACTCTGAAGTCTGACTAAAGCCCTTGCTTTTCCCATAGTGGTCTTCATCATGAGAGATTTTGACTCGTATGGTCGACCACAGATCCAGGTCGTAGATTTTTTTGCGCAGGTATTTGTTCAGGCTCATGTCGAAGGTCTGGCACTGTTGTTGTTTGTAGAAGCTGGCCCGCGGGGACTCCGGGGCGGGGCAAACCACAAAACCCGGCAGTTCCCGCTGATCGACCAACTGATTGCGCTGATCCCGGATTTCCACTTCTGCTTTCAGGTACTGTGGGCCATGCAAAAGCCCGCTGTCAATGCGCTCCGGACGGAAGGCCAGCAGAATGTCATCCATATTTTCTTCTACGAAAAGTAATTTGTCTGCTTCGTTAAGCCCAATCTTTTGCTCCCCGTACCGGAGCGTAATGAAGTCCAGCACCCTCGGGCGGTCGTACTCCCTGATGTTGAGGGATTGCCCGGTCGGCTTATCGTGGTTAAAAACCTGTACTTTTTGCTGTATGATATCAATAGGGACCCTCGCCCAAAACACTTGTGTTTCAGCCGTACTGGTCAGGGTATCTTTTTCTACTTGTTTGAGCCCTTCGAAACTAAAATCGCCCCGGTCGAGCTCCTGCCCCTCAATGCGTATACCGATCCGCTCACCGGGATAAATCTGGTTGCCTGATTGCCAATTTTGCCCCTCCCGCTGCAGGCTCAGCCGGTCAATTTGCATCTCCGGCATGATGTCCATATTAGTAATGAATTTGGCCTGGTCACCATCCTTGATATAAAGGTAGCCCTGATTGCGCCGGTGATGGCCATAAAGGCGCAGCCAGCACAGGAGCTTACCGTTGCCTAATATATTGCGGGTAAACAACTCCGCGACCAAGGCACCGCCCGGCCGTTCTTGTGCTTCCAGGCGGTAGGTTTTTTCCAGTTCCAGTCCGGCATCATAGTCGAGCTCCACCTCAATGCCTTTACCGCGGTTGTCGTCACCGAGTACCATACGGCCGGGCTCCACTTTCAGAAAGCCCAGCTTCGCCGGTTTTACGGTGAAGTCACGCTCCAGGGGCGGTAGCGTATAGCGTGGTGTCCGCGTGGAATCCAGATAGGGCTTCCTTGTTTCGAGCGTAGCCTGCAGCGTTTTGATTCCTACCGCATCAGGTAGCAGGTGAAGCATCAGTTTGCCTTTATCTTTGGTGATCCGGTAGGGGATTTCCCCGCCCCTGATCCAGTTAGGCTGTGGCCGGATGTTGTCCAGGTTGCCGGTTTGGAGCTTAAAAACACGTTCTTCTCCTATAAATAACTCATCAACAGCCGACTCGAAGCTGACCCGGGTACGCGTGGTAGGGAACATCCGGAATTCCAGCAAATAGGGTTGGCGGGAATAAATGGAGACAATTTCCATTGAAAGCTGAAGGAAATCCAGGTTTGTGATCGGCTTAAACCGGATTTTCAGCCGGTAGTATTCTTCATTGACCAAACGAAGGCTGTCGATAAGCTCGAAATCGCCGGAAGGCAGCAGCGTTACATTTTCAATAACACTTCGTCCGATAGGGTAGAAGCGGAACTCCACAGTGGGAGTTTCTTCCCGGTATTCAAACCCTAGATAAGAGTCGGATTGCCACTGCAGTTGGTGTGCTGTCCATCGGAAAACGGACGTATCAATCCGCATTTCCACATCTTTAAAAAAACGGAGATCAGGCATTTGGGCCCAAAGCCCTGCGCTCACCCATAATAGCGCAAATAGGTAAAGGTGCCGCTGCATGGTTGGTTTTAGTTTTGTTTGGTACTTTTGATTTACCATAAATGAAACGCCTCCGCTGAATATTTTGTGCGGAAGCCAACGGGACTATAAAAAATAACCGCTATACATGACTTATCGTTTGCTTTGGTGCTTTGCTTTTGCACTGCTTTTTCAATCTTGCGGACCGGATAACGCACCGCCTACTGAGGTTGCCTCAACGCATCCATCCTCAGCGCCCGCTGCAAAAAGTAGCACAATGAATACGGATGGGATGGTACTCATTCCCGGAGGAACCCTGCAAATGGGGGGCGACAACGAACAAGCAGACCCTAATGAATACCCCAAGCACCCTGTCCGTATCGATTCTTTTTATATGGATGCCCGGGAAGTCACCAACCAGGAGTTTAAGGCTTTCGCGGAAGCCACAGGTTACCTCACCGTAGCCGAACGGGCCATTGACTGGGAGACGTTGAAATCCAGTGTGCCGCCCGGCACGCCCAGGCCACCGGACAGCCTGTTGCAACCGGGTGCCCTTGTTTTCACAGCTACAGACGGCCCGGTACCGCTCAACAACGTAGGGCAGTGGTGGCAGTGGACGGTTGGCGCTAACTGGCAGCACCCCGAAGGCCCGGGTAGTTCTATCGAAGGCCGCATGAGACATCCGGTGGTTCAGATCGCCTGGGAAGATGCCGAAGCTTACGCGAAGTGGGCCGGAAAGCGCCTTCCGACTGAAGCAGAGTGGGAATGGGCTGCCCGGGGCGGCAAGGAAGGAGCCATTTATCCCTGGGGCGATGAGCCGGTAGGCGAGGGGCCTCCCAAAGCGAACTACTGGCAGGGGTTTTTCCCTTATGAAAATACGGAAAAAGATGGTTTTTTCCTCACCGCTCCCGTTGGTGCTTTCCCACCTAATGGGTACGGGCTTTACGATATGGCCGGCAACGTTTGGGAATGGTGCAGCGACTGGTACGATTACGATTTTTATAAGAAGGAGGCGGCAAAAAAACCAAACCCGGAATCCAGAAAAGCCTGGAACCCCATGCAGCCGTATCAGGCCGAGAAAGTGCTGCGGGGCGGCTCATTTCTCTGCAACGACAGCTACTGCTCAGGCTACCGGAACGCCCGCCGTATGAGCTCCAGCCCGGATACCGGGCTCAACCATACGGGGTTTCGTTGCGCCCGTAGTTTGTAGTTCTACCGGTTTTCCCGGAGGGATTTTTCTTTGATCTGATCTCGTGTGAAGAGCCTGCGTAAGATTACAAACCTTTGGGCATTACCTCCTTCCTAAGCGACGAGCGATTAATAAGTGTTGTGTTTAGATAGCCTAGCGCTTTTTTCTTTAGCCAAAGCCTGTCCCGCAAAATGGCGGGATTCCCGACCTTAGTGGCGCTGAGGCTGGTGGTTCTTCAACGCCGAATAAAGGAAAAAGCGCTCCTGGAAAACCGACAATTATTGATTGCTCGTCGCTAAAGTGAACTCCAAAAAGAATACAATATGAATCGATTTGATTGCTCCGGGCGTGTGGCCGTGATTACCGGGGGCAGTGGCGTGCTAGGCGGTGCGATGGCAGAGGGGCTCGGAGAATCAGGCTGCAAACTGGCGGTTCTGGGGCGTACGGACGCTAAAGTCGGGGATAGGGTTGCCGCGCTCCGCAGTAAAGGCTTTGAGGCGATTCCACTGATTGCGAATGTGCTGGACAAGCCTGCTCTTGAGGCTTGTAAACAAGAAGTGCTGGCAACGTGGGGCCGTATTGATATCCTCATCAACGCAGCCGGTGGGAATAAGCCCGGGGCCGTTGTACAACCCGATCAGGAAATTTTTGACCTGTCGGTACCCGACTTCAGCCAGGTCGTTCAGCTCAACTTACAAGGCACACTACTGCCGACTATAGTCTTTAGCGAAGTCATGGCGCACCAACAAAAAAGCGGGGTGATCCTGAATATCTCCTCCATGGCCGCCCAACTGCCACTAACGCGGGTGATGGGCTACAGCGCCGCAAAAGCAGCAATTGATAATTTCACGCGCTGGCTGTCCGTAGAAATGGCACAGAAATACGGCGAGAGAATACGGGTGAATGCCCTCGCCCCCGGGTTTTTTATTGGCGAACAAAACCGCAGCCTCCTTCTCAATAGTGACGGTACCTACACGGCACGTGCTCAAACGATCCTTTCCCAGACCCCGATGAACCGTTTCGGCGAGCCGGAGGAACTCATCGGTGCAGTGCAATGGCTGTGTAGCGATGCCGCCCGCTTCGTTACGGGGATTGTGGTCCCTGTAGACGGCGGTTTTAGCGCCTTTTCGGGAGTTTAGGGTACAGCTAGCAAATATTGTTTTGAGAAGTTGTCCGGGATCAGCAAGAAGATGCCTAATTTAAAGGCAAGAAAAATTAACTTTAAAACAAACGAAAAACTGAGTTTATGGGCTTTGCGTACATTGACTATGTCATTTTCGTCGCCTATGGCGTCCTGATTCTATCCATTGGACTTTGGGTGTCTCGTACCAAAAAGGGAGAAGTCAAAACGGCAGAAGATTACTTTCTGGCTGGCAAGTCCCTGCCCTGGTGGGCAATTGGTGCTTCCCTGATTGCTGCAAACATTTCTGCGGAGCAGTTTATCGGCATGTCAGGCTCGGGCTTCGCCATCGGGCTGGCGATCGCTTCTTATGAATGGATGGCTGCTATCACTCTGCTGATTGTCGGCAAGTACTTCCTGCCGGTATTCATCAAAAAAGGATTATACACCATCCCGGAGTTTGTGGAGCAGCGGTACAGTACCAACCTCAAAACCATCCTGGCGGTCTTTTGGATCGGACTGTACATTTTTGTCAATCTGACCTCGGTGCTCTATCTCGGTGCCACAGCATTGGATACCATCATTGGTGCTGGTGACGGGAGCCTGGTCATGTACAGTATTCTCGGGCTATCTTTGTTCGCGGCATCCTACTCCCTCTGGGGCGGGCTTGCTGCAGTTGCCTGGACGGATGTCATTCAGGTAGCCCTCCTTATTATCGGTGGGCTGGTCATGACCTATCTGGCGTTGGACCAGGTCACTCCGGAGGGTGGTTTCTTCAATGGGCTGGCCCATATCTACGAAGTGGTGCCTGAAAAATTCTCCATGATCATTTCCAAAGGGGAAATCATAACCCCTAACGGGCGTGATGCCTGGCTGGATTTGCCAGGGCTGGCGGTGCTTATTGGCGGGCTCTGGGTCGCCAACCTTTACTACTGGGGCTTCAATCAGTACATCATTCAGCGTACGCTGGCTGCCAAAAGCCTGCGTGAGTCTCAGCGTGGCATCGCCTTTGCAGCTTTCCTGAAGCTCATCATACCCCTGATTGTGGTAATCCCCGGAGTGATTGCCTACGTTTTGAATATGGACCCCAACGGTGCCGTCACGGCAGCCTCTCTAGATCCCAGTTTTATCAATGCAGAAGGTACCATTGTCAATGACAATGCTGCACCCTGGCTGATTAGCAACTTTATTCCGCCCGGGCTAAAGGGACTGGTTTTGGCTGCACTCGCTGCCGCCATCGTATCATCCTTGGCTTCTATGCTCAATTCCACTTCCACCATCTTTACTATGGATATCTACAAGCCTTACATCAATCCAGGGGCTAGCCAGAGCGCGATGGTACGGGTAGGGCGGATCACTGTAGCGGTAGCCCTGGTTATTGCAGTGCTTGTCGCGCCACAGCTGGCGAATCTTGGGCAGGTCTTTCAGTATATTCAAGAGTATACGGGTATCGTTTCCCCGGGTATCCTGGCTGTATTCCTGATGGGGCTTTTCTGGAGAAAATCTACAAACAACGCTGCGATTTGGGGGGTATTGACGTCTATCCCTATTGCTATGTATTTCAAAGTCGGGCCCAAGGGATGGGCAGCAGGTTCTGCTATGGAAGGGTTATTTATTTCCCTGCCCTTTCTACAACAAATGCTGTACACCTGCCTGCTGACTATCGGTATAATCATGGTCGTGAGCCAGCTGGAAAATAAGGGTGCTGATGACGAAAAGAGCCTGAAGCTCGCACCAGGTTACTTTGCCACCGGGGCAGTATTCAACATCAGTGCCATTGCTATCATGATTATCCTGACTGCACTCTACGCCTTATTCTGGTAAAATAGACTTGATGGGTCGGGGATCATTACAGGGTTAAAATAGCGCTGCCTCTTCACAGGCTATGCCTTTTTTTAGTCCATTAGCTCAGGCTAAAATCCTGAAATCCTGGTAATTATCGGGATCCGTGGTTGAAAATAACTCATTTTCCCACTGCACTGACCCGACGCATCAAGTCTAATAAAAACGGCAAAGCGCGGTTTTTCTGCGCTTTGCCGTTCCTGTTTGCTGCTGAATGCCTTTACCGGACGATCAGCCGGCCAGCACCAAGAATCTGTTGTCCTCCCCTGACCTGAAAAGTATAGGTGCCGGCAGGAAGGGCTTGCTTATGAAACTGAAACTGTGTAGCGGGCAGTCCATCCTGCTCGAGGATAAGCTTACCGCCGGCGTCAAAAATCAGTAAGGCGACTTCTGGTACCGGGGCAATGCTTTCCTTCTGCCATTCAAATGTTGCGGTTGCTGTTACCGGGTTGGGGAAAACGCGATAGCCCTCAGGTACAGTAACCGGAACCGTAAAGGCTTTCGTACCGGTAACCGTCCGCTTGATCACAAAAATGGCGTCTTCTGCAATCAGCGGAACGACCACCACGCTGCCATCCGGTGCCACGTCAATATTTTGAACAGGGAGCCCCGGCAAGTCAAAGACTTCATCACCAATTTGAATCTGATTGCTTTGTTCCGTATTGTCTGCTCTAAGCAGGGTATACTGAACGCCGAGGGTATCCACCACGACGGCAACCGGTATGCGCCCACCTGCAAAACTAATGGGAGCATCAAAGCTCAGGTTGTCGATGTTGAAAACACGGACCACTTTGCCGGACTGATCACAAATGAGGAAGGCTCGTTGGGAAGCATCGTAAGCGATGCGGGTGGGAACCCCGCCGATATCGTAAGTGTCCAGCAAACCAGCGTTGGGCCCAATCGGGGTAATGATGGCGATGGCTTCTCCATTGCGCAAAGTAACGGCTGCAAATTGCCCAATGCCGGGGATATCATCGGAAAGCGCTACACGCAGTGCAAAGCCCTCCATTGGTACAGAAGCAACGATTTCATTCGTACTGAGGTCAATGACCTGTACGGCATCGTCAAATGGAGTGGCCAATACCCCGTAAGCTCCATCCTCCGTAATTTGCAAGTTGTTCCTCAGCCCGTAATTGATCCAGCTGATCCCTGTATTACCGGAATTGAAAGCGTCTTCAAGTTCAGTGTCCGGGCCCGCTAGGGTCAGCACGCCGATCCGGTCTACTCCGCCTGCGTTAAGGACATAGGCATGTTCGCCATCCGGCAGGATATAAACCTGATCCGGCCGGTCTCCGCCGCTGTTGACGGTTTTGACCACCTCAAAAGTCTGCAGGTCGATCACATCAACCTGATCTTCATTGCGTTTGGGAACATAAGCGTAGTTACCATCAGGACTTACCGCCGAAAAGTAGTTTTCCGCGCTGCTCAAAGGAATGATAGCCTGCAGTGCTTCCGCCTCAAGGTCGATCACTGACAGCGTCCCCGACAGCGGGTTAGAGACCAACACTCTTGACAAGTCAGGCGTTAGCCGGGCCGAATAGGCAGCATCTGCTTCTATCGGGGAGCCGGTAGGGGTGCGCATCAGGTAATTCAGGCTCGTGGGGTCTTCAAATTCGTAATAGTCGAGCCCTTCGAAGCGCAGGGGGTCAGTCGCGACGATGCGGTTATTGGTTGGCGACACGGCCCCGTTCTGAATAGGAATACCCTGGCTGGAGCCTACAACTGCTCCGGTTTCAAAATCAACAATATTAAGGTAAAACTGCCCGCCAATAGCGTATTGATAATCAGCTGAGGAGAAAATCCAGCTAGGGGAGGAGGTGGTATTGATACTGATTACATCCTGCTCATCAAACCGCCCCAGGTAGATCTCCCCCGAAAAGCTGGGGACTGCTGCACGCGTACCATCCATATTAACGGCCACTGAGCTGTAGCTGCTACCGATGCTGCCGGGAGGCGTCAGCTGCCCGACCAGGCTCAGGGAAGCCATTTCCACCCTGCTGAGCTTGCCCTCGTTACCCGTACTTGCGGCTACCAAGTGTGTGCCATCACCGCTCAGGCTGACCTGCCCGGCGTTAGGCACTTCCGGAAGCTCCTGTACCAGTTCGCCGGTATTGGTATCAAAGAACTGCAGCGCATTCTGCCCCCCTACCACCGCCAGGCTACCATCCGGGCTCAACTCAAAGCCGCTCCAGTAAACGGTATTGCGTGGATTGGAAGTAATCGAAGAAAACCGGTAGAGGTAGCTGTTGAATTGAGGGATCGTCGTTTGGAGAGTCTTGCTGGCCAGGTCAATCACTTCCAGCACATCGTTTTCATCGCAGGCCACGGCTGCAATACGGCCATCCCGGCTAATGCGCGCCTTGACGGGCTGTGCGCTCGTGGGTATGACCCCCGCCACGGTAAAATCATTGAGGTTGATCAAATAGGCTTCATCGCTTGCAAAGCATGGCACGATAGCCATAGTGTCCATTACGGTAATTTCCATTGGCGCTCCCCCTACGGAGATATTGGTTACAAATGCACCGGTTTCCCATTCTATAACGGAAATGTTATTCGTTTGCCGGTGAGGCACGAGCACATACGCTCCATCTGCCGTAAAAGCCATCTGCCCGATGTAGTCCCCTTCTACCTCATCACCCGCGGGTAGGGTTGTTTCTTCATTACGGAATTCATGCCAGACGCTTTCCGAGGTAATGCTGCGCAGGGGCACAGGGTCGCCATGTTCATTTTCGAGTAGGGATTGTGCACTGGCTACCTCACAAAACCCAAGGAGAATGCCTAAAATCAATAGTCGTTGCTTCATAAATGCGATTAGGATTTAACAAGTTTATAAATTCGAGTTGGTGCAAAAAGGTTTGAGTTGAAATGACTAAGAACATGTTGGAATTTTGCTTTTTAAGCGAACGTAGCCAAATTTTGTTCTGATCGAGGCGCGAGACATTCAAAAATGGGATTAAAGGGCCCAATCTTGAATCACATAGCCTGAGCTTCATGACCGACCTGCCCGTGTCCCGTCGCCTGCGGGCTTTGGCCTCCGGAGGCCGTACAAGACTTTGGCAGGCGGGAAAGCAACAGCAGGACGAAATTTGACAAGAGCAGCCCAAAGGGTAAAATCCTAACAAGCTCTAAGAGTGCACTGAAAGATACGAAACAAATACCAACTGTAACCAGCAACAGCAAGATATGTGATGACTCAAAAAATATTTTTAGATTTGCCTAAAACAAATCAACCCATCCAACTGTACACATAGCATCAAACCTAGGATAATGATTCAAAAAAAACTGTTCCCATTGCTGTTCAGCCTGGTGTTGCTGTACAGCTGCGGGGCACCGCCCGCTGCATCCGATGCAGCGGGCGGAAAGCTAAGAGTTGTGGCCACAACCGGTATGATTGCGGATGCGCTAGAAAACATAGCCGGTGAATATGCCAGGGTAGATGTACTGATGGGGCCGGGAGTTGACCCTCACCTGTACAAAGCTACGCAGGGAGATTTAAAAAGGCTCACGGAGGCGGATGCGATCTTCTATAATGGCTTACACTTGGAAGGTAAAATGGGGGAGGTACTTGAAAAGCTGGCCCGGCTCAAACCCGTGGTAGCCGTTGCCGATCAGCTCCCCAAGCCCGACCTGATCAATTCAACGGATTACGCAAGCGCCTATGACCCGCATGTATGGTTTGATATCAGCCTGTGGTCAAAAGTTGCGGGTATCATCGGAGAGGAAATGGGGCGCATTGACCCCGCTCACCAAACAGCCTATGAGGATAATGCCCGTCAGTACCAGAAAAAACTCAATGAACTACACCTTTGGGTAGCTTCTGAGATTCAAAATATACCCGAAAAGCAACGGGTACTCATTACTGCTCATGATGCTTTTGAGTACTTTGGGCGAGCCTACGGCATCGAGGTGCGGGGGCTACAGGGGATATCAACGGTTTCAGAATTCGGGCTCCGCGATGTAACTGAACTGGTGGACTTCATCGCCTCCCGGAAAATAAAAGCGGTCTTTGTGGAGAGTTCCGTGCCTGCTAAATCCCTGGAGGCTGTAGTGGAAGGGGTGGAACAGCGGGGGCACAGCACTAAAATTGGCGGGATGCTTTTTTCGGATGCTATGGGCGCTGAGCAAACAGAGGCAGGCACTTACCCGGGCATGGTGCGGGCGAATGTGCGGACGATCGTTTCAGCACTCAGATAATTTTAGGTCAAAGCAATGAATACTGCAATTGAGACACACAACCTCACCGTCGCTTACAACCGGCGACCGGTACTCTGGGACATCGACTTTGAGGTCCCGGAAGGGCAACTTATCGGCGTCCTGGGGCCCAATGGTTCCGGAAAAACCACTTTGCTCAAAAGTATAATGAACCTGGTGCAGCCCAGTAGCGGCTATGTACGCCTTTTTGGGCAGAGCCTGGACGCAGTGCGCTCCCGCATCAGTTACGTGCCGCAGCGTGAAAGTGTAGACTGGGACTTTCCGATCAGTGTCCGGGAAGTGGCCCTGATGGGGCGTTATCGCAAAAACAAACTCCTCGGCCGCCTGAGCAAAACAGACCGGAAACTCGCCGATGAAGCACTGGACAAAGTCGGGATGCTGCCTTTTGCCAACCGGCAGATCGCCCAGCTTTCCGGTGGTCAGCAGCAGCGGGTATTTGTGGCACGGTCCCTGGCGCAACAAGCCGATCTCTATCTGATGGACGAGCCCTTTGCCGGAGTGGATGCCGCCTCGGAGGAAGCCATTCTCACCTTACTCAAAGAGATGAAGCAGGCGGGCAAAACGGTACTGATTGTGCACCACGACCTGCAAACCGCCCATCAGTTTTTTGACTGGATTGTGCTGCTCAACACCCGCCTGATCAAATGCGGGCCTACGGCATCGGTCTTTACCACTGAGTATTTGCAACAAGCCTACGGCGGGCAGCTCACCATTTTATCCCAGGTCAGTGAGCTGGTCAAAGCCCGGGAATTTCCCATACGGGAAAGTTCCTTCAAAGATCAGCCCAAGTAATATGAGTGATTTTTTTACTTTTTCAGACCCCAACGTTCGGATGGTTACCGCAGGCACGGTGCTTTTGGGGGTCAGTGCCGCTATTGTGGGCACGTTCACCTTTTTACGGAAGCGAGCGTTAGTGGGGGATGCGATCGCGCACGCCGTTCTGCCCGGTGTTTGCCTCGCTTTTATCGTTACCGGCGATAAGCACCCGGCTTATTTGCTCGTTGGTGCCGTAATTGCCGGTTGGGTGTCCCTGCTGGCAATGGATTATCTGACTTCGCGTACCAAGCTCAGTACCGATACTGCTATCGGTGCAGTGCTTAGTGTATTCTTTGGAGCCGGCATCTTACTGCTGACCTCGATACAGCATTCCGGCAGTGCCAATCAGGCAGGACTGGACAAATTCCTTTTCGGAAAAGCGGCCTCCATGACCCGTCAGGATATCTGGGTGTTCAGCGGAGTCGCAATGGTGCTACTGAGCCTCGTCCTGGCTTTTTTCCGCGCCTTCAAGCTGGTCTCTTTCGATCCGGCTTTCGCCCACAGTATAGGGCTTCCGGTGCGGCAGCTCGAGTTTTTGTTATCGACCATCACCGTATTGGCAGTAGCGACAGGCATTCAGGCGGTGGGGGTAGTACTCATGGCCGCCCTGCTGATTACTCCCGCTGCCGCTGCCCGCTTTTGGACAGACCGGATACAGACGATGCTGCTGTTAGCGGCAGTCTTTGGCTTTCTTTCCGGCGTCTTTGGCTCTTGGATTTCCTATACGGCTCCGGCTATGCCCACCGGCCCCTGGATTGTCGTGCTTTTATCGGTTATCGCGCTCTTTTCCATAGTAGCAGCGCCCGAGCGGGGTATTTGGGCGCGCATCCGTCTGCAAAGAGGCAATACCCGGAAAATCCTGCTGGAAAATATACTCAAGGCTTTCTACAGCGTAGGAGAAGCAGCGCAAACCTTCACCACGGAGGTGAGCCTGCCGGAAATCCAGGAACAGCGCCCTTTTGAAGATAGGGCCCTCCGCAAAGGATTGCGGCGACTTCAACGCAGGGGTTTATTGGAAAATAAAGGCACAGACACCTACACGTTGACCCCAGCCGGGCTAAAAGAAAGCCGCCGGGTGGTCCGTCTGCACCGCCTCTGGGAACTGTATCTGACCGAACGGATGAACTTTGCAGCGGACCACGTGCACAATACCGCAGAAGCAATTGAACACGTCATCACGCCCGAAGTAGAAGCCGCCTTGCTGAAAGAGCTCGGCCACCCCATTCTTGATCCGCACGACTCGGTAATCCCTTACCCAAACCCCCAAAAGCCCACCACATGAATGCGTTTTGGATTATCCTGACGGGGGCGCTTGTCGCCACGAGCTGTGGATTGCTCGGCGTGTTCCTGGTACTGCGCAAAATGGCAATGGTGGGTGACGCCATCTCTCATGCCGTCCTGCCAGGTATCGTTATTGCCTATCTCTTCGCAGAGTCGCGGGAAGTCCTCCCAATGCTCATCGGAGCTGCGGCTATTGGGGTGCTGACTACCTTTATTATCGAATTTTTATACCAGAAAGCCCGCCTGCAGATTGATGCAGCCATTGGCATCACCTTTACCTGGCTATTTGCTATGGGCATCATCCTGATTTCACTCTATGCCGGGCAGGTAGACTTGGATCAGGATTGTGTGCTGTACGGTGAAATTGCCTATATCCCACTGGATTTGTGGATCACGGAAAGCGGCCAGATCATGGGCCCTCGCCCGGTATGGATACTGAGCGGGGTGCTGCTGCTGGTCTTGTTACTCGTTTTGCTGGGGTACCGGGGCTTAAAGATTACGACTTTCAATCCGGAATACGCAGCAGCGATTGGCATATCAACCGTCTTTTGGCACTACCTGCTGATGAGTGCGGTATCCGTCACCACTGTAGTGGCATTTGAATCGGTAGGGGCTATTCTTGTGGTCGCATTTTTGATTGTACCGCCCGCTACGGCTTATCTGCTGACCGAAAAGCTGCATGTTATGCTCTTGCTTACCGTGGTGCTGGGTATTATGACGGCAGTAGGCGGCTACTTTCTCGCGGTTTGGATTGACGGCTCGGTAGCGGGGGCAATGGCTGTCACCTCGGGCGTGTTCCTGTTGGTTGCCGTATTGTGCTCACCGACTACCGGAGTGCTGACCCGCCGTTTCCGCCGGGAGGGCATGCCTTTGCACCTGGAAGATTAGAGCGTGTTGGGACTTTAGTAATGGGTCTGTCCCGGTGCGCCGGGACACTTTTTTGCTTACACTTCGTCCCGAAAATCCTTCCCGAAAACTGCGGTACAGGCTATTTAGCTAAGGCTAAACTCCGGTTTTCGTGCCTCGTATAACCAAAAAATTGTTAGTTTTTGACTAGAAGACAAAAGTCCCAACACGCTCTTATAACGCTCGGTAGACCAGGTATAAAATCAGAATTAATAAAGGTAAGGTTACAGTAGCGATTGTCAAATAGGTGAAAAACGCTGCTGCTTCGGCGCTGCCAATAAATGTTGCAGCTTCAGGAGTGAAAACAAAAGCCCAGTTGCCCGACAACCCGTAACCCAATACGCCCCATGCGCCACTCAACGAAAGGGCGCCCCATGCAGCGGTATAAAAAATATCAATCCTCGGGTCTGCTGCGCGGTTTTGCCTATGGTACAACCCCAGTAGCTGAGCGGCGGGAAAAGCGATCAGCCCCGTCCAGGCTACACTATTACCCAGAGGGATCCCCCAAGGCCCAGGCCTGACCAGGACTGAATGCCCCCCGGACCCCAGTAAAACGATAGCTATGACCACCCAGGAAACCAATCCAATCACAAGCAGCTTCCGCATCATTTGAATTGTCAGAAATTAGGAAAATTCAATTATATTGCATTCGGAGGAAGGTAGCTCTACCAGCTAGGTTACACTTCCTATTCCCCGCAAATATGCACGAAAATGATAAGAGAGCAATTTTTAAAGGACGCTATTGCTGCTAAGGTACTGGAAAGCCAGACTGTTTATGTGGTTGTTACCGATTTGGAGGGGAAATATACTTACCTGAATCACTATTTTTGCACAAAGTTTATTGTCAACCCCGAGGAAGCGATAGGCAGAGACTCTATGCTATCGATCGTAGCAGAAGATCGAAGTGTCTGTATTAAAATGGTGCAGGAATGCCTCTCAGAGCCAGGTAAAGTAGTTAGGGGAAAGCTCCGGAAGCCGACAAATAGGCAGGAAGAAGCAGCGACTTCCTTTTGGGAGTTTCAGGCCATAACAGACGAAGAAGGCATCCCTGTGCAACTCTTATGCTTAGGTTTTGACCTGAGTGAGCATCAAAAAGTAGCTGCTGAACTCAACTTCAAAAGCAGGCTGCTGGATACGATTGGGCAACCTGCTGTAGCCTTTGATCTTGAGGGGACAGTTACCTACTGGAACCGGGCGGCGGAAAAGACTTACGGCTATTCCAGTGAAGAGATTCTTGGGCAAAATATCAGTATTACCGTTCAGGAGTACAACCCTGGAGATATTGAAGCAGCACAGTCGGCACTGATGGCCGGAAAACAATGGGTTCAGGAGCAAATCCACCGGGACAAAAACGGTCGGAACTTCCCGGCTAAAATTATTGACAGCCCCATCCGTAACGAGTACGGTGAAATAATAGGAGTAATTGCCACGACTCAGGATATTTCCAAAGAAAAGGCACATCAGGAAAGCATCAAAAGCCATAAAGAGCAACTGGATAAAATGATGCAAAACGTTCCGGGTGCTGTATTTCAAATGGAACTCACCCCTGAGGGCAAATTGTATTTCCCGTACATCAGCCGGGAAGTCAGTCAGCTGTATCACAAGTTGACGCCTGAACTGTTAAAGTCTTCAGCCGAGCCTGGCTTTGAAGCGGTGCATGAAGACGATGTAGGGCGCTTAAAACAAGCGATTGGGAATGCGGTGCAAGGAGACCTGAGCGAGCTGGACTTGGAGTACCGCGTAAAAACATTAGTCCCTGATCAGTACAAATGGAATCAGGTACGCGCCCGCCCGGAGTTAAAAAAAGGTGGCGGGATTGTCTGGTACGGCATTTTTGAAGACATCAATGAACAAAAGATAGCGGCAGCAGAGCACGACAAGCTGCTTGAGACCACTACCAATCAAAACAAACGGCTCAAGGACTTTTCCTTTATGGTGTCTCATAATATCCGGTCCTCCGTTGCGAATCTGATGGGGCTGGTGGAGATGGTCCGGGCGGAGCCTGCAAATCAGGAGTACCTCGACATGATGGATTTGACCGTCAACCGGCTCAATAATACGATTTCCAATGTCAATGAGCTGCTCAATTTTGAGCAAAGCCTTGACATGACGACCTGGGTGCCGTGCAATTTGGTGGAAACCATCACAAGAGCGATTGAGCTCAACAATGAAATCATCTTCAAAAAAGGTATACAGTTTTTGGTTGGGGTGCCGGATGACCTTTGTGTGAATTCTGTGCCAGCCTATCTCGACAGTATCTTCCACAACCTCATCACCAACGCCATCAAGTACGGGACGACGAAAAACAAGAAGACCGTGGATATCATCGGCATTCAGGAAGGGCGCAACATCGTAGTCAGAGTCCGTGATTACGGCATTGGCATCAACCTGGCCCGGTACGAAGACAAAATCTTTAAGCTGGGCGGGCGCCTGCATCGGGATAGCCGGGGAGAAGGTCTGGGCTTATTCATGACTAAGCATCAGGTGGAAGCCCTGGGGGGCACAATCGAGGTTGAAAGCGCAGAGGGCTTCGGCTCTACATTTATCCTTACCTTTGCACAATGAAAACTGCTAAGGCTTACCGGCATCTTTTTCAGCAAATCACTGGTATTTACGAAGAGCGGGAAGCCCGTAATATCGCCCGTATTGTGTTCGAAGATGCCTTCGGTATTCACAACCTGAATGGGGAAGATCTCTTTCCTGCCGACCTCACCAAACAGCTTCAGGTCATTGCACAGCGCCTGCTGAAGGGAGAGCCCCTGCAGTACATACTGGGGCAAGCTGACTTTTACGGGTTGAAGTTTTTTGTGACGCCGGATACGCTCATTCCCAGAGCAGAAACGGAAGAACTGGTGTACGAAATACTTCAGGAGCATGTAGCAGGTACCGCCCGGTCGGTATTGGATATCGGGACCGGCACCGGCTGTATCCCATTAGTGCTCAAGCAGGAGCGCCCACAGTGGGCCGTAACCGGAGTGGATGTCAGCCCGGATGCCCTGAAGGTGGCGCACCGTAATGCAGCACACCTTGGCCTGTCCGCGGACTTTCAACTGGCAAATATCTTGGAGGAAGCAGCATGGGCTACCTTGTCGACCTACGACATCGTGGTGAGCAATCCACCCTATATTCCACCTTCTGAAGCCCGGCTCATGCCGGAACATGTGCTACAGCACGAGCCCCATCTGGCCTTATTTACGGATACGGAGGATGCACTGGTATTTTACAGGGCCATCGCCCGTTTGGCCAGGCAGCGGCTCGCACCGGGCGGAAAATTATACTTCGAGCTCAATGAGTTCAATGGGTATGAAGTGCTTTCACTTGTTGAAAGTGAAGACTTTAAGGACGTTGAGCTCAGGAAAGACATGAGCGGTAAAATCCGAATCCTTAGTGCCCGTCAGCCTGATCAGTAGGTCGCAAAAAGTGAGCTGAGTAGTTCAATGAGCGTTTCGTTTAGGGCCGAGAGTGCTTTTTCCACCTCCCAATTGTCCCGGTTTCGGGGCTCCACAAAGTTAGAGACTGCTCTGATTTCCAGAAAAGGGATTTTTTCCATCAGACAGGCGTAAAAGAAGGCAGCACCTTCCATAGATTCTACCTCCGCATCCGGATACCGGGCCCGCAATTGCTCAATGGAAGCAGCTGAGCCATGCACCCGGTTCACGCTGATACCCTGAGCCTGGGGTAAAAAGTCGAAGCCCTGTGCATGCTGGTTGCGCATGCGGCCGTCCTCCTCAAACGGAGGTTGCCCTTTCTCAATCAGCCCCATCGCATGTACAGAAGTGAAACTGCCATCGGCTTCTTCTACGCCCAGATCGGCAAACCGTTCTGTGACGACCTGCACCACACTGCCGGGGCTGAACCTGGAGGTCAGCGTACCCGCAATACCCGCATTAATGACCAGGTTCCACTCCTCCAGGGCCAATACCCGCCCCAGGGCATAGCCTGTAAGAGGCAACCCGACACCAGTGATCAGGAGCGCAACTGTGATATCGCCCTTTTGGAATTGATGCTCAGCGGTTTGTACAAACTTCGACTTGAGGTGCGCACGAAGGGCTGCAATTTCGAATGGGGTGGCGGCAACGATTAGAATATTCAAGGTAAAGGGTTTTTAAAACTGATAATGAATACCGGCGGCCGGGGAGAAGCCCAGGATTTCGTGATAGCCCGATGCAACATCAAACCAAAGCCGGTCGGCAATCTGATAACCAACACCGAGGGTGACCGTAGCCGGATGGGTAGCTACACCGAATCTTAGGTAGAATGGGTCTGCCACCTGATACTCTATGCCAGCTTTGGTCCGGACAGGATAGTCAATATCTTTCTCTGCTTCTATAAGTATGGATACCCGCTCGGAAGGAGTGTACCGGGCTCCAAGCCCAAATACGGAAGGCAGGAAAGCCCCGTCTACTGATCCCGCCCGGGCTGGGCTGTTGACATGCACAGCCATTTCCAGCTGGGGCAGAATTTGGTATTGCAGCCCTACCGCAAAAGTGAGCGCCAGGCGGCTGCCATACTCCGCAATCTGTGTATTGAGCGCCAGGAACTGCCCTCCAATGGATAAGTCTTCTGATAAAGGGCGGGCGTAAGCGAGCCCAATGCGTTGTTCGTTATAGCCTTCAAAGCCAAAATGCTGTACACCAAGCCCAAAGGTGCCGGCATTGGTAGGCAAGGCAACCCCGAAAGAATAGGCGCCGAGCTCTTCTAGCAAAAACCGCTGTTCGCCAAATGCCGTCACCTCAGTACGCTCCAGATTGGCAATACCAGCTGCGTTGCTGAAGACCGCGTTGACATCGTGGAAGGTCAGCCCCGTGAACCCCATACCAATGGCGCGGGCTCCGCCGGGGGGCGGCGTTCCGTTTTGACCAAAAAGCAGCGGTGCGGCCAGGAGCGCTACCAACAGGGCAAGTAGGTTTTTCATAAAGTGCTTTTCAGACTGTAAAATTAAGATTATAAACGGGAAAGCCGGTATAACCCCTCGGGGATATACCGGCTTTCTTACAGCATATTGCCTGAACGCAAGCGCTTAGAGCGTGTTGGGATTTTACACTTCGGGCTGCTCTTGCCGAATTTTGTCCTGATCTTCGTTGTTCTTCGGTCACGTAGCTAAGGCTATGTTCCCTCATCACGCCTTAATCAGAACAAAATTTGGCTGCGTTCGCTCCAAAAGCAAAATCCCAACACGCTCTTAATCCTGCCACTCGGCCAGGAAAACGTTGGTGTCACGCGTACCGCCATTATAACGGTTGGAGGAGAAAACGAGGTACTTCCCATCGTAGGAGAACATCGGGAATGCATCAAAGGTCTGATCAAAAGTGACCTGCTGCAAACCGGTGCCGTCCAGGTTCATAGCGAAGATATTGAACTGCCGCCCTCCTTCTACATGATGATTGGTGGAGAACAGGATTTTTTCTCCGGAAGGGTGGAAGTAAGGAGCCCAATTGGCACCTCCAAGGTCTGTAATTTGCTGTAAATCTGAGCCATCGACATTGCAAATAAAAATCTCCATAGCAGTGGGCTGCACTACGCCCTCGGCAAGGAGTGCTTTGTACGTTGCTTTGGCCTCTTCGGTTTTGGGGCGGGAGGCCCGGAAGATCAGCTTGGTCCCATCGGGAGAAAAGAAAGCGCCACCATCGTAGCCCAGTTCGTCAGTTACCTGCGTCAATTCGGTACCGTCAACGTTTACGGTCCAGAGTTCCAGGTCTCCGGAGCGGGTTGAGGTGAATACAATTTTGGAACCATCAGGGCTCAGGGTCGCTTCTGCATCGTAGCCCGGATGATCGGTGAGTTGCTGCTTGATGTTGCCTTCGAGGTCAGCAACAAAGATGTCGTAGCTTTCGTAAATCGGCCAGACGTACTTACCACTGACCACCGGTGGTGTCTCGGGACATTCCTCTCCGCCCAGGTGCGTGGATGCATACAAAATAGTGGAATCGCCAGGCATGAAGTAAGAGCAGGTCGTACGGCCTTTGCCTGTGCTCAGCATCGGCGGGCGTTGGCCCTCATAACCAGTGAGCGGCATGTAAAAAATCTGATCGCAGGGGGCATCCCAGTTTTCGTTGGCAGCCTGAAAGACCAGCTTGGTGTTATCGAAGCTGAAATAAGCTTCGGCATTATCTCCGCCGAAGGTCAGTTGGCGAATGTTCTTCAGGTGCGTTTCCTGCTCATAGCGGAGCGTATCAGCCACTTCCGTTTCGACTGTTTCCGCATCGTTTTTTGCTTGTTGATCGGTGGTCCCGCTATCACTGCCACAGGCTGTGAAAAACAGCAGTGTGGCGAGCAGTCCAAAGTGTTGGATTTTCATGCTTAATTTTTCCTGCAAAGATACTCGCCCGGCTGAATTCTCAAAGCCCCGGAAGATCACAGCTTCGTCATCAATTGATTTGAGGGGGGTTAATTCCTGGGGTTCGCATCGAGGTTAAGGTCTCCTACCTTAATGGCCCTCCAGTGGAGGGGTTGAAAAGTACCCGGCGTCAGTACCGCTTCATTGAGGCTGCCGTTGTAGACTTCATCAAATGGGTTTTCGGGATCTGCAAAATCGTAATCAGCCGGGATAAGAATCCAGGAAGGCTGTTCTCCGAAATCCGTATCGATGCTGAGGATGAGCTTTCTGATCCGGATTTGGTCCAGCAAGCTGATACTACCGCTGCGGTTAGCATCGGCGGCGAGCAGGCGTTCGGGCTCAGTTATCGGGTTGATGCCAAGAATGTGCTGCCCAAGCAGGATGAGGTCCAGGGTGCTGACCCCATTGGTTGGATTTACGTCTTTGGTGGCGTGTACGGTATAGGTCTGCCCCGGCATGACTTGGATATTGAAACTAAAAACACCGGTAGAGTTGGTCGTGGCAACCGTACTATCGAGGCTGGCGATTTCCAGTTTTACGTTGGCAACACCATCATCGTCGTGGTCCGTTACGCTGCCGTTGGTCGCCAGGCTTACGAGGGGGCGTTGTGCACCGGTGGCTTCGATGGCAGCATCAAGTTCAAGAATGGTAGCGGCCTGAGAAGATCCCCGGGGGTCATAATCGACCGTGCCATCGGGCGCAATAACGACGAAAGTAGGTGTACCCAGCCAAAAGCCATAAGTCCCATTTTGATAAGGTGCAGTGGCACTTGTGCTCCCACCCGCCGGCCCGGCCCCCGCGTACGTGATGCCGTGATTGGCTTTATAATTGTTAATCAGGTTGTCGGAATCATTGCCAAGTATGCTTAGGCTAAGGAATACGACATCATTGCTGCCGCCTCCCCATTCCTGATTCAGCTGTTCAGTAGCACTGGCAATGGCATTACAGGGTGGGCAGGACGTAAAGAACAGCTTCAGCACTACCGTCTTTCCCTCGTCGAGATAATCAGCATAGAGTTGGTGGCTGCCCCCTTCGCTGTCTGTAACGCTGAAATCAGGGGCAGGCTGTGCGGATAAGCTGTGCCAGCTGATGAGGGCCATACAAACGGTGAGTAGATAAATACGCATGGTATTGGGATTTTACGCTTCGGGCTGCTCTTGGCAGTCAAAAGGGTTTGGTTTTAGCTTCTGATGAGCACTGAAAATCGGCACATCACCACAGTCAAAGATAGAAATTTAGAGCTTTGGGAAACCCCTAAAGGATTAAATGTCAGAATAATGCCCGAAAAAACTTGATTTCTAAGTCAATCCCGTTAGCTTTGCGGCACATTTTGAAAAGCATGCAGAAAGTTGTATTTCAGGACTTGGGGCGCATCCGATATCAGGAAGCATGGAACCTTCAGGAAGAACGCTTGCAAGAGGTTGTTGGTCGTAAACTCTACAACCGGGATCAGCGCAAAGCCGGAAAGCCCCTAACGCCACTGTTCCACTATCTGCTATTTTGCGAGCATCCTCCCGTCTACACTTTGGGTAAAAGCGGGTCACTAGACCACCTGCTGTTGTCAGAAGCCGAACTGGAAGCCCGGGGTTTCGAGTTTTTCAAAATCAATCGCGGCGGTGATATTACCTACCACGGGCCCGGACAGATCGTCGGATATCCCATTTTTGACCTGGATGAATTCTTTACCGATATTCACAAGTATGTCCGTTACCTGGAAGAAGCAGTGATACGGACACTGGCGGAGTACGGTATTACCAGTACGCGGGAAGAAGGCTACACGGGAGTCTGGCTCGAAGCCACAGAGGAGCAGCCGAAGCGGAAAATCTGCGCCATCGGTGTCCATCTTAAGCGCTGGGTGACGATGCATGGCTTCGCTTTCAACGTGAATACCGACCTGGGCCACTTCGCTAATATTGTGCCCTGTGGTATCGCCGATGATGACAAAGCCGTGACTTCCATGGAAATGGAGCTGGGCCGCCCGGTAGATATTAACGAAGTGAAGAACAAACTCAAAAAGGCTTTTGCCTCGTTATTTCAATATGAGTACACTACTGCTGATGTGCTTCATTAGCTGGTAGATGAGCTTTGATGCCCCAACCACTGAACCCTATGAAATTCAATAACGGCATGACCGACCCAACTATGATGAAAGATATCCCCAACTTGAAAGTCGAAGACGTAGCTATTGCTGTTGCGCCACGCGAAAGTCAGTCCGGTGAAGAAGAGCTCTGGGATAGCTACCTGATCAACCTGAAGGAGGAGCCGATCTCTAATGTGCTGATCAATAGCCGGGGCTATGGTCAGCTGGACGGTGAGAAAATGAAGACTACTGTGCTGCGCCATTTCTTTGAGGAAGTGGGCCCGCTGCAAATCGTGAAGATTGAGCCTATACAGGCTAAACTCTTCGACCTGACGAACGAATACTGGATCAGCTTTACGCATGAGGGGCATATGTATGACAAAAAATATGTCTTTGTCAAAGGCAGTATTCAGCAAGACAACTTTACCACCATCCCTTTTATCAACCTTAAAGGGGTAATGATCCGATAACTACATGAGTGAACGCAAAGCCAGACGAGTAAGTGAATCCCGTACCGTAATGACCGAAATGGTCATGCCCAACGATACCAACCCTATGGGCAACCTAATGGGCGGCAACCTGCTACGCTGGATGGACATCGTTTCGGGCATTTGTGCAGGCAAGCACTGCGAAGCTCATGTTGTGACGGCTTCCGTTGACCATGTCTCCTTTCAGAAACCCATCAAGGTGGGAGATGTGGTTACGCTCGAAGCTTCCGTTACCCGTGCTTTCCGTACTTCTGTAGAGGTATATGTCGAGGTTTTTGCCAATGATATCAAAGGGGGCAATGCCCGGCGTTGCAATCATGCCTATTATACTTTCGTTGGCCTCGATGATGAGCATCAGCCGGTACCTGTGCCGCCGGTGCTTGCGCTCACTGAAATTGAGCAGCAGCGTTACGATAGCGCCCCCCGCCGACGTGAAGTCCGCCTCATCCTGAGTGGGCGGATGAAGCCGGAGCAGTCTACTGAAATCCGCTCTTTCTTTGATGACATGCCTAAGCTTCCTTAATCCGGATCTCGCTAAATTTTGTACAGCTTACGTAACGTTTCCCCTTCTCAATGTCTTGTACGGTCCTTCAGTAAACAAACCCAGCAGACACAGGCAGACCCAGCCATGTGCTTATTTTTATTCTTCCTCTTCTTCGTAACGTGCCCGGCCTGACCGGTCAATGAGGGTACTGCTGGCTTGCTGTGTGCCTTGCAAAACCATGTCCAGTACATTGACGTGCGCCGGTTGGGTAGTCATAAAATAGATGGACTCCGCCACATCATGGCTTGCCAGAGGTTTGAAATCCTCATAAATCTGTGCACGCTCCGCATCGCCATCGAAGCGGACGAGCGCAAACTCCGTCTCCTCCACATGAGCGGGGCTGACCATGCCCACACGAACGCCGTATTTATGCAGGTCCATGCGCATGGCCTTGGTCAGGCCATCCACGGCAAATTTGGTGGCGTTGTAGACATTCCCGTTGGGGTAGGCTTCTTTACCGGCGGTAGAGCAAATGTTGATGATATGCCCGCTGCCACGTTCCACCATGCCAGGAGCTACTAACCGGGTGATGTACAGTAAGCCCTTGAGGTTGGTATCAATCATTTCTTCCCAGTGGCGCAATTCACCTTCGTGTATTGGTGCGAGCCCCTTGGCTTTACCTGCATTATTGATGAGGACATCAATTTCAGACCAATGCCCCTCCAGTTGCTTCAGGGCCGCTTCACATTCCTGCCCGCTGCGTACGTCGAACGAGAGGGTTAACACCTCTGCTTCATAATGCTCCACCAGTTGAGAACGGAACAGGTCGAGCCGCTCCCGCCGCCGGCCGGTGATGATGACGCGGTAGCCTTTTTCGGCAAAAAGCATTGCCGTAGCCTTTCCAATACCCGAAGTCGCTCCGGTGATTAGTACCGTTTGGTCAACTTTGGGACGGGGCAGGGGAGGAGGCACAGCCGGGCGCTCTTCCAGTTTGTGCTGCAACTCGCTTACGGTTTCTTCTTTTTCCCGTAACAATTGCTCAAGTTGCATGATACTATCCTTCATCGCTTCAATTGCACCGAGGTCAACGGCCTGGGCCGAAAAGATATCCTGCTCCGCCCCGGGCGCTTCTTCCCGTGAAGCTGCGAGGGCAAAGGCTTCGTCATTTTCAGCTGTTTGCAACTCCGGATTGATTTGAATGGACTTCTGGTAAGCATCAGCTGCTTTGCGGTATTCCCCCAGCTTGTGGTAAACCAATGCCATGTCATAGTAGGCAAACGGATGGAAAGCATTAACCTTCAACGTTTTCTTAAAGTACTTAACGGCTTTTTCCGGCTTGTCCAGGACTTCATTGAGCAGTAAAGCATACTGATAAAGCGCATCGTAATTGCTCTTGTCACCTTTGGCCGCTCTTTTAAAGTATCGAGCCGCTTCAACCCGCTCCGCTTCAAAATGAGCAGCCGTGATCATACCTAAACGGTAGTAAGCATTCGGGTAGTCTTCATCTACCTCAAGTAGCATGAGGTAGTGCTTGCGGGCAGACTCAAAGTCGCCTTCCAGCTCTTCCAATTCCCCGATCAAAAACAACGCATCGGTATTTTCAGGGTCCAGTTCGATGACCGGCAATAGCTCTTCACGGGCGGAGTGGTAGTCTTTTCGGGAACGGGCCAGCATCAAGGCATAATGGTAGCGGAGCATGGCATTGTCGGGTTGTGCTTCGATAGCCGCAGCCATATGTTCAAGCCCTTCATCTACCTGCCCGTTGTTCAGCAGGTTTAGGGCATGTTCAATGTAATCCTGCTCATCGCCTGGTGTTGTATCCACATCTTCTTCCGGTACTGCTGCCTCTTCTGACTGTGGGGGGGCTACCGGCTCCTCCGGGAACGGACTGGAAGGCTGAAAAACTTCATGCCCTTCCTGGTCTTGTTGCTGCTGGTTCAACTCTGCGCCATCCTGAGGAGCGGCTTCTTCCACTTCATCCTCATCAGGCTCTATGCTATGCACGGTTTCCTGCTCTGGTGTAGGGGTGTCGGCCACCACATCATCGTCCTCCTGCTCGTTGGAGGAAGGGGCTTCTGCGGGCATATCTTCTACCGGCTCATCCATCTCAGGGGTTTGGTGGCTCTCTCCCTGATCCGGGAAGAGTTTGTCCATCCCCGGGATATTGGCGATGATTTCCGGACTCGGGGCGGGGTCTTGTTCCTCCTCAGGTTCCGCTTCATTCGATTCTTCCTCTCTTGCAGGTGCGCTAAAAACAGATCTGAAATTGGCCCAGCTGGCTTCATCCTCCGTGAAGATGAAAAACTGTTGGTAGGCGTTGGCCTGAAGCTGTGGAAGCAGGAGGTAATTCATGCTGCGCAGCAGCCGGAGGAATTCCCCCACTTCGCTAGACACCTCCCGCATAACTTTGAGATGGCTGTTGAAATGGTCTTCGTCCAGTTCGCTCATCTGCTTTTTCTGCCGCCGCAGATCAAGGTATTGGTCCTGCCAGTAGTTGATGTACTGAATAATATCGCTAACCCGCTCAAAATCAGTAGGCACTGCATTTTGCTGCCCCGTGGCCGGGTCTTCAGTGACCCCGTCAATAATAATTGGCAGGATATCGTGCCTTTTTTCCTGCAAGAGCTTCAACCCCCGGCTCATACACTGAGCCGATTTGAGGTAATTGTCGCTAATAAACAAAAGGATCGGGTCTGATTGCCCCAGCAGCTGATCCGTCAGGAAATTATTGTCCGTTGACCGGTTGCAGGAATAATGATGAAAGGTGTAGGGAGAGGCGGATAATTGTTCCTGTACCTCTGCAACGATTGCTTCGTTGTCAGCGCAGTAGGCCAGTGCAATACTATTCGTACTCATGATTGAAGTTGATTTTTGGGTATTACGTTTACTCTAGCAGGCGAGCTATAAATGTATTAAAATCTTTTTTGAAATCCGCATAAGCAGAAGTCGCTGGCCCATTGAAACCGGTGTGTATGCGTTCCACTTCGCCAGTTTTGCCCAGGATGATCATCGTAGGGTAGGCAATGACTTCGGAGAGCATTGGGAGGGCTTTGACCGCTTCTTCGTTGTCTGCATACCCGGCCAAAGCGATCTCATAGCCCGGTTTTACGTTTTGCTCAAACCGGCTGATGGCTGCCATGGCTTTATCGGTTTCCCGGTAGCGCTCAAAGGCCAGGCCGATGACCTCAAGGTCTGCATCGGGATGGTCATTCAGATAGGCTTTTAGGAATTCGGATTCATCTCGGCAATTGGGGCACCAAGTGCCTAAGAGCTGAATAATGACCACCTTTCCATCGTACTTTGCATCGGGAAAGCGCAGAATGTCCCCCCCTGGAGTTGGGAACGCAAACTCCAGGGTGGAATAGCCCTCTTTTAGGCTCGTCAGGCTGTCCGGGTCAGGCAATGTGGCATCCGGGTCTTTTTTGGCTGTCCACAGGGTTTGGAAGTGCTTACCGGAACGGAAGGAGCCTAGCAGACTGCCATCTTCCCGGATACGCGCTTCAAACATAAAGGCATGAGCCCCATCAAAACAGCTCAGATAGACCTTGTCGGCCTGTACACTGCCCTGAAGAAAACGGTAATCACCGGTTTCTGTGAGGAAGGTCCCGGTCAGGGCATTGCCAGTTTGCTTAAATTCGGCTACGGCCGGGTAGCGGTCTTCTTCTTCTTCCCCTACGCCAAAAGTAGCGGACCACTTGCCGGTCAGGTCCATATCGGGCTCCTTGCGCAGCGTAGTGAACCGGTGCCCTTTGCCATGATACCCTTTGAACGGGATCCGGTAGCGCTCACCGCGGTTGTTGACGATCCATTCCCCCTCCATGACATCCTCTTCGTAGATGGCCTCAATACGGGAATCGTAAACCGGGAAGTTGATGACAATCGTGTCTTTAGCGGTTGCCCGGTCCAGCCCAATCGTGATATCATCTACGCGAAGCCGCTCTTCTCCGTTGATCAATTCAATGTAGAAGTCGTTTTCATTCGTGTAGATGACCTCAAAGTTGAAAGGCAACTCTCCGTTGGTGACTTCCTCAAATTCGAGGTTGAGCTTTTCAGGCAGGGGCTCTCCATCCGGATTAGGCGTAACGAGATTGGGCTCCAGCTCCAGTACGCCACGCCAGGGGCCGGGCGGCAGGGCTGAAAACTCGTTTTCAACAACAATACAACCGGTCTGCTGCAGGAGCATAAAGGTGACCACAAAAAAGGAAACAAGCCGGGAAGCGTTGCTCATGTAAGTTTCAGGTTTGCTGGTATTAGTACTATACTCCATAATCGGTCAAAAGATACATTTTTTAGGCTCAAATGTTAATTCTCCCATTTTGTTCCCTGACAAACGGTTCCGATTTAGGATTTTGCGCCGACAAAATGATCATCCTTGTACTTAAACAGCACATTGAAGCTCGTCAGGCTGCCGTAAATACGCGTAATATACTGCTGCAGGCTGACCTTTTCCTCGTCGCTCAGTTTGCTGCTGTTGATACGCTGTTCCATGACGCGCAGGCGGTCGCGCACCATTACAATCTTATGGAAAAAGCCCTCGATGGGCATTTCTTTCGGTTTCCCCGCTTCACCGGGCTCCAGGATCAGCTTACCGCCTTCCCAGCGGTCACCCAGCTCTACTGTTTCCTGCAGGTCCGAAAAATTCCGGAGCACTTTGAGCAGGGATTTTTCCAATGCGTTAAAAGACACGCCTTCTTCGGCCGGGACCGCTTCTATGATTTCCCATTTGTCGTACTCTTTGCCGACTTGTTTGATGCCATAAACCATGAAGCATACATCGTAGGCAACTTGGTGCAAACGGATGATGGCACCATCGCCGTAGGCCGGGTGCTTGACCCGGGAGCCAATTCCAAGTAATTGTTGTTCAGCCATAAGTATTAAATTATGCAGTTTCAATTTCTTCCAGTCGTTTCACATCCAGTTCCCCTTCGCTCTGTGCAATCAACGTTGAAACGGTGGCATCTCCGGTTACGTTCACGACCGTCCGGCACATATCCAGGATGCGGTCTACCGGAAAGATAATGGCGATCCAGGCCGGGTTCAGCCCCACCGATTGCAGGACCACGATCATCATCACCAAGCCGGCACTGGGCACTGCTGCAGAGCCAATAGAGGCCAGGGTGGCGGTAAGTACGATGGTCAGTTGTTGCCCCAGGGTGAGGTCTACCAGGTGCATCTGAGCCAGGAACACCACGGCAACGGCCTGATAGAGGCTGGTGCCGTCCATATTGACAGTGGCGCCAATGGGCAGTACAAAGTTGGTCACATTATGAGAAACGCCGATGTTGTCCCGCACACACTCCATAGTCACCGGCAGAGTCGCCGCACTGGAGCTGGTGGAAAAGGCAAGGAACTGCGCCGGGCTGATGCGCCGGAAGAAGCCGCTATAGGTCAGCTTTTTGACAAAGAAGGTAGCAATCGTCGGATAGAACACAAAAATCATAAAAAACAAGCCGATCAAGACCACGACCGAGTAACTCAGCAGGCCCTTGAAAATTTCAATCACCTCGGCCGGCGTGCTGGCCATTTTGGAAATTACACCGGCCATCAGAGCGAACACAAAGAAAGGCGCGGCTTCCATCACGACCTCCACCATTTTCAGGAATACTTCATTGACGCCATCAATGAGTTGCCGGACCGGCTGCGCTTTTTCGGCGGGGATGAGCAGCAGCATGACCCCAAAGAAAATGCCAAAAAAGATGACCTGGAGCATACGGCCGGAATCGGTTAGCGCAGCGAAGATATTGTCAGGCACAAAGTCGACGAGGAATTGCAGGGGCCCGGCCCCTTTGAATTGTTCAGCCGCTTTCATACGGGCTTCCACGCCTTCATCGCTCATCTCGGTTTTCATAGCCACTTCTGCCTGGGCAACCAGGTCAGCGTATTCGGGTTTGGAAAGGTAACGCTCCCCATCGAGGATGCGGCCCCCGGGCGTGCTTTCTGCCCAGAGTTCGTACTTGAGCCGGTTTTTGACCCGTTGCCCCTCATCAATATAGTTGCCCGGCTGTAAGAGGTTGACCACGATCAGTCCTACCGTTACCGCTGCTACAGTGGTTACGACGTAGGCAATCAGGGTTTTGGCGCCCATTCTCCCGAGCTTGGAGGGGTCTGGCAGGCCCGCCACGCCACCAATAATAGAGAACAACACCAGCGGAACGGCTATGAATTTCAGCAGCCGGATAAAAATGGTACCGAAGGGGTCAATCCAATTTTGAGTAAAAGCATTCCATCCGAGTGAACTGGAAACGAGCGAGTAAATTATACCGGCAATGAGGCCGATAATGATTTTCCAGTGCAAGGGTAAGTTTTTTATCATAATCGTGTCAGCTCAGGTATTTGAAGCCCCAAATTAGACATTTTATATTAAGTGAAATAAAAATTTGGCTAAGTTTGCCGCATGAGCACAAAGAATGATCTCTTTCTAAGAACCGCCCGGGGAGAGGCTGTAGAGCGCCCTCCGGTCTGGCTAATGCGGCAGGCAGGGCGCATCCTGCCTCAGTACCGGGCTATTCGCAACCGGCTCTCTGGTTTCAAGGAATTGGTGGAGACACCGGAGCTGGCCGCCGAAGTAACGATACAACCTGTGGATGAACTGGGTGTGGATGCCGCAATTATCTTTTCGGATATCCTGGTTATCCCGGAAGCCATGGGGCTGCCCTACGAAATGGTGGAAAAACGTGGGCCGTTATTCCCCCAAGTCATTGGCAGCGAGGCAGATATCAAGGCGCTGAAGAGTGGCGCTTTCGCTGCCGCCGACTTACAGTACGTCTATGATGCCGTCGCGCTTACGCGCAAGCAGCTCGACGGGCGGGTCCCTCTCATCGGGTTCTCCGGTGCACCCTGGACGCTTCTGGCTTACATGGTGGAAGGGAGTGGCAGTAAGACCTTCTCGAAGGCCAAGAAACTCCTCTACACCAATCCCGGGCTGGCGCACCAACTGCTGGAGAAAATCTCGGAGACGATTATTGCCTACCTCAAGCTGAAAGTACAAAGCGGCGTGCAGCTGGTCCAAATTTTCGATTCCTGGGCGGGCATTCTCAGCCCGGAGCAATACCGGGAATTTGCGCTACCCTATATCAGGGCTATTTGCGAAGGCATTACCGAAGTGCCGGTCACCGTATTTTCCAAAGGCGCGTGGTTTGTTTATGAAGACCTTGGTCAGCTGGACTGTCAGGTGATTGGGCTGGACTGGAATACGCCTCCGGAAGTAGCCCGGCAATGGGTAGGGGATGGCAAAGTCCTGCAGGGCAATCTCGATCCCTGTCAATTATATGCAGCCCCGGAGGTCATTGAGAAAGCAGCAATAAAAATGCTGGAGCGCTTCGGCCGCAAGCATATTGCCAACCTGGGCCACGGTGTTTATCCGGATACGCCACTTGAAGGCGTTAGGGCTTATGTCGACACCGTCAAGGCTTATCGGTACAAATAAGTACCAGGTTTTTTTTAGATTTGTCCCCGTGCGCATTATTTTTGGATGCGTTTTTACGATGTTTAAAGTCGGGCAAGCTCGCTTTTTACTTTCGTATACCACTGAAAATCAACCTGCTAACTGAGTGCATCCACTTTGGTTTGCCATTGCTTAAAAGCAGGAGCACCCCCGAAAACCTTTTGTGTTGCGACTAGAGCGATACCTTATCATCATCCAAAAAGCAACTGAATGGGCTGGTTTAAACGACTTAAAGATGGCATTCAAACGGCCACACGAAATAAGAAGGACACCCCGGAAGGCTTGTGGTACAAATGCCGGCGTTGTAAGGAAACTTCCACGGTGAAGGAATTGAAAGACAATTTCTTTAAATGCCCGCACTGCAACTTTCATGTCCGCCTGCGCTCTTATGACTACTTCGACCTCATTTTTGACGGGCAGTACGAAGAGCTTTATGAAGATCTGCTGTCAAAAGATTTCCTGAATTTCACAGACCTTAAGCCCTACACAGAACGGCTGGAGGATGCTAAGGAAAAGACAGGGCTGACGGATGCTGTAGCCGTTGCTAAAGGTAAAGTCAACCGGCGTTCGCTGGTCATTGCTGCAATGGACTTCAAGTTTATCGGCGGGTCTATGGGGTCTGTGGTAGGTGAGAAAATCGCACTGGCTATTGACCACTGCATCGAACACCGCATTCCATTTCTTATGATTTCCAAGTCGGGTGGTGCGCGTATGATGGAGTCGGCGTTTTCGCTCATGCAAATGGCGAAGACCTCTGCCAAACTCACGCAGCTGGCCCGAGCGAAAGTGCCTTATTTTTCACTCATGACTGACCCGACCACTGGTGGGGTTACGGCTTCCTTCGCTATGCTCGGCGACATCAACTTCGCGGAGCCGGAAGCTCTGATTGGGTTTGCGGGCCCGCGGGTCATCAAGGAGACTATCAAAAAAGAATTGCCCGAAGGGTTCCAAACTTCGGAATTCCTTTTGGAGCATGGCTTTCTGGACTTCATCGTGGACCGGAAAGACCTGAAAGAGATTATTTCTGATCTATTGTATTTTTTTGAGAAACCACCTGCCAACCCAATTACTGAAGATGAGCAGCAATAGTTTCCTGCGCCTGGAGGAGGATATCCGTGAAAGGGAGCTGGTACCCGGTTTCAATGCCCGCCTGATTCATACGGATGAAGTGACCATCGGACATGTGCAGGCTCAAAAGGGGAGTGTACTGCCGGAGCATCAGCACCCGCATCAGCAGGTTACTAATGTGATTTCGGGAGAGCTTTCCATGACGGTAGCTGGGGTCACTCAAACTTGCCGGGCGGGTGATGCGGTTGTCATACCGGGAAATACACCGCACTCTGCCCAAGCGATCACGGATTGCTATCTGATTGATGTGTTCCACCCTGTCCGGGAGGATTATAAGTAGGCTTTGTGAAGTGTTTTCCTTTTTTTATGATGGTTGTCGAGGATTCACATTCCGCACCTAACAGCGCGGGACCGGTGCTGCGCCCTTGTGGTTACCGACATTTTGCCCCTGACGGGGCAAGGCAGTGCCTGTGAAGGGGGTATGCTTCGGAAAAACTGCCTGTGCTCATTGAAGACTATAGCGTAGCTTTTCCTTGCCAGATTAGCGATCATATTATGTAAGGTAATAATTAAACACGTGAAGCCCCGTTAGGGACTCCAAGTGGGTAACCTTAAAATGCTACCGCACTTTACCCGATAAAGCTCCAGGGTTTCATTGGTCTTTACTCCCCAAACGGATTGCTAAATGCCGGATCATTGATGAAAGTCGTATCCGTCAGCATATTCAGGAAGGCGATCATAGCCTCCTTCTGCTCATCACTAAGGGTGAAGGGTTGGATGTTGGGGTCTTCATTAGCAATGCCATGCCCGCCCGTGGCATAGGAATCCAGCACTTCCTCCAGTGTGGCAAAACGGCCATCGTGCATATAAGGCGCGGTGAGGGCGATATTACGCAGGGTAGGCGCCCTGAATTTACCATTATCATAGATATTTCCGGTCACTTCCCCAAAGCCTTTGTCCGGGAAGCTTTCGAGGTCTTCCACATCAGAGATACCGTTGTTGAAGAAATTATTTTCAGTAAACAACGCACTACCGTGACAGTGAGAGCACCCAGGGTGATCCTGTGTTGGCAAGGCCTGCTCCACAAAAAACAAGTCCCGCCCCATTTGCTCTGCTTCCGTTGGCCAGCCCTGTTGTTCCCAGACCACCTTATCGAAGCGGGAGTTGTAGCTGATCATCGTGCGCTCGAATTGAGCCAATGCTTTTACCGCCAGGCTGCGGTCAATTTCGCTGGCGTATTCAATACCGAAAGCCTCCCGGAATTTCGCAGGATATTCCGGGTGGTTGCGCAGTTTATCTTCCACCACATCCCAGGACTCATCCATCTCCCGGTGGTCTTCAATGGGGATCAACGCCTGCTCCTCCAGCGTAGCCGAACGGCCATCCCAGAAAAAGCCTCTAGGGTTGAAAGCCAGGTTGAGCAGTGGCATAGAAGACCGGACACCTAACTGTCCATCAATACCTGTACTGACCGCACCTCCGTCAGTGAAGCTCAACTCCTGGAAGTGGCAGCTGCCACAGGAAATCGTGCTGTCCCGCGAAAGAATCGGATCATAAAATAGCATACGCCCGAGCGCGATCGCTTCTTCCGTCATCGGGTTGTCCGGCGGGATGAGTGGGTTGGGAAAACGTTCCGGCAGGTAATCGAAGGCATAAGCCGTTGGGTCGTAATCGGCCATTATTGGCTCCTCCTGCGGGCAGTTGTCGCAGTCGGTAGGATTACCGGTATCATCTTCCTGACAGGCACTGAAGAGCGTCAGGGCAAGGAGAGCAAAAAAAACGGGTAGCGCAGGTATTTTCATTGTAGCAAAGCTTTTTGATCGGACAATTTACGAACAAAAGAAGTATCGGTAAGGGTTCCGAGGAAAGCGATTAATGCCAGCTTGTCCTCGTCACTCAAATGTAATTTTCTGATTTTAGGGTCCACGTTGGGCCCGGGGTGGCCGCCGCTGTTGTAGTGCTCTATGACTTCCTGTAGCGTGCTGAAGCGCCCATCGTGCATGTAGGGCGCTGTAAGCGTAATGTTACGAAGGCTGGGCACTCTGAACCGGCCGTTATCATACTTCGCACCGGTGACAGCGCCACGGCCGGGGTCGGTATAAGTATAAGGTGCCTGCTCCTCCTGAACACCATTATTCATATACGTTTGGTCGGTGAACAAGGGGGGCGTGTGGCAGTGCCCGCATTCCCCATCCGGCAGTTCCTCGGAGGAATCGAAGAAAATGTGCTTGCCACGAAGCTCCAGTACGGTATAGGCTGCTTCTTCCCGCATGATGCTGTCGTACTTGCTTTCGCTGCTCATCAGGCTGCGCTGGAAATGCGCCAGGGCATTGACGACCTGTTCCTGTTCGAGCGGTCCCCCAAAGGCGCGTTCAAATAGCCGGGGATAGTCGGGATGTGCCCTGAGCCGCTGCAGCACCGTTGGCCAGTCGCTGCCCAGTTCGTTGGGGTTGATCACCGGGTGTACAGCTTGTGCCTCAAGGGTAGGGGAGCGACCGTCCCAGAAAAGCCCTGTTGTGACCCAGGCAAGATTGACCAGTGAAGGGGCATTGCGCGTTCCTTTACGGTTCTCTATGCCCACTGCAATTGCTTTACCGTCAGTAAAAGCCCGTTCCGGCAAATGGCAGCTGCCGCATGACAGGGTGGAGTCTTTGGATAAAACAGGGTCAAAGAACAGCATTTGCCCTAACGCTGCTTTCTCCGGATGATAGGGGTTTTCCGGATAATCCACTAACTGTACGAAGTGCTCCGGGCCATGCAGGGGCGCAGGTGCTGTGTCCGCAGTTGTGCCCTGTGTACAGCCGTTCGACAACGCAAACAGCAGAATTGCTCCTGTAATATGACCAAAAAAGCGGTTCACTTTATCGCGTTTCCAGGCTTACTGCAGCCGGGATATTTTCTGCCATGAATACAGCTGCCGGAGAAGTGGTGGAGTGGGCAAACTGCGCCTCCCGGAAGTCCCAGAAAGCCCCATCCTGTTGCCGGATTAGGATTTCCTGAAGGTCAAAATTGAGGGCTAGGGTTTGCGGAGTGCCTTTTTCCAGGTCAATTGCACCTGTAAATTGCACGCTGCTGTAGTTGTTGTTGCCACCGATGTGGTAAGTCAGTTTTTCCTGAAATTCACCATCTGCATCGAGGTCTGCATTGCCTTCGATCTTGAAAAAGATATAGCTAGATGCATCTTCCCAGTAGTTTTGGGAAAGCGGGTGGGTCAGGTCATAATCGGGTGGAATCGTGGCATTCAGCTCGGGGGAAACGCCGAGCCCGATTTTCAGCCCGGTGTAGTTGCGCACAGGGACTTCCATCTTAACTACCTCCACGCCAGCGGTTGCGTCTGCATCGGTGTAGACATCGGCAAAGCTAACCAGCGCAATATTCGTAAGCAATTCCTCTTTTTCGGTGCCGTCCTCTTCGTAAACCAGCGCAATATCAGACAAGTAGGTCTGCAACAATTGCATTTGCAGCTGCATGCCGTCTTCGTAGTTGTAAGTACGCTCGAACATGACGAGCGGATCGTCCCCGTAAGTGCCGGTGGCGAGTAGAGTCAGCTCCGTGGTGGCGGGGCCGCCGTTGTCATCAGAATTGCCGCAGCCGGCAGTGATCAGCGCTACAGCGAGTGCAAGGAGAAAGAGAGTTTGCTTCATTAGATTTTGATTCTGTTGGATAAACTGTTCGTTTTATATAACAGGCTGGTGACCTTGCCTGTTGTCCATCTATCGCTATTCCAGCACTATTTCCTTCAAAGAAAAGGCCTCTGCTGTATTGCCGACAATTTTTTGTTGCAGTTCGGCCTTGGAGTCCGTCACTACATTGATGCCCTCCAGCCATTTGCGGTAGTCGATCTGGATAACCACCTTCAGGTTGAAGCCAGGGATTTTCTCCCCCACCACCGGTAAGGCCACCTGTTGCAGGTTCGCAAAAGTGCCCACCCGAAGCTGCTCAGGTATCGTATCTGCGGCGGTGGTATCGCGGAACAATTCGATAAACTGATAGACATAACCCGAGTCCTGATTGAAATACAGCAAGCTGTCGGTCAGGCCCAGAGGATGGGCGGCCGGGATGGAATCGGCGATAGATACATTGGCCTGGCCATTGACCCCCACAAAAAAACGCAGGCTTTGCAAATCCGCAGCTTCGCGCAGGGTGCCCAGGCCGATTACATTGCTGTTGCCTGCGGTCACGAGCCCAAAATTATCCGGGACTGATTGCAGAATGATGTCGCCATTGGTATTAAAAAGGTATAAGTCGAGTTCTTCTTCTATATTGAGATAGGTGCCATCGGTACGTTGCAGCTCAAAGTCAGAGATGAAGAAGGTAAACGCATTGACAGTAAACGGGTTGCCGGCGGCATCGAGGTACACACTGTCGCGCAACCGGAAGTTGTAAAGCGTATCCGCTGTGGAATACTGATGAGTAAACTGTATACGCAGCTCAGGGTACTGACATTCCTCTGGCGCATTGTTGTCGGCTTCAAAATTGTAATTGACCGCCTCGAGGTCGAGGCAGCCATCCTGTGGTTCATAACAGCCGCTCCAAAGCGCAATCACCAATACCAGGAAGGCCGTGAATTTATTGGTTCTCATATTCCCGTACCAGTCTTTTTACAATTTGTTTGACCTGTGAGCTGAATTCCTTATTGAGGATCCAGTTGAAGTACTGTTTGTCTTTGGACAGCGTCTCGCCGACCGGTTTGCCATTGTATTTACCGAAGCTGAACACAATGGTGCCGTCGATATCATACTTCATTTTCTGCGTCGCATCCACATAACGCAGATCGTTGGTGAAATCGTGCACCACCTGCATGTCATTGGTCACCGGGGTAGGGGTGATGTTGCCATCATCATCTTCGTGGTCCACCCCTTTATATTTTTCCAGCTGCCCCTTGAATACGTCAATCGTCGCATAGACATCAGCTAGAGCGTCGTGGGCGTTCTCCATTTCCTTGTTGCAATAAAAGCGTACGGCAGCTTTGAGATTCCGAGGCTCCATTTTGTAGAATATGCGCTGCACATCGATAGTGCGGCGGTTGTCGATATTGAATTCGATACCCACCCGGTCAAATTCCTCCATCAGCATGGGGATATCAAAGCGGTTGGAGTTATAGCCCGCCAGGTCAGCGTTGCCGATGAAGGCATGAATCTCCTCTGCCACTTGTTGAAAGGTGGGCTTGTTGGCGACATCCTTCGGCGTAATACCGTGGACTTCCATGGCTTCCTCGCTGATGGGGATGCCCGGGTTGATGAGCATGCTCAGTTCTTCAGGCGCGCCGCCGTTTTTCAGGTATTTGACCATGGCGATTTGCAGAATCCGGTCCCGGACCACGCTAAGCCCCGTTGCTTCCAAGTCAAAAAATATCAGATCTTTGTCGAGGTTGAAGTCCATAGTTGTAATTAATCGTTTGTAGTGAAGAATTCTGCGAGCCCGTCGGTGTAAGACACTGCCATCGCACCGTCTGGCAAGCCGTAGATAAAGTAGGCTTCAATACCGGCCAGTTCCGAGGCGAGCTTTTTAGCCTGTTCCACGCCCATCGTCATGAAGGCGGTGGCATAAGCATCGGCAGTCATACAGTCCTTTGCAAAAACGGAAGCACTCAGCAGGGTATTGCGCTCAGGGTATCCGGTTTTCGCATTGATGGTATGGCTGTACTTTTGCCCATTTATTTCGTAGTAATTTCGGTAATTGCCGGAAGTGGCTAACGCCCGGTCCTGAAGAGGCACCGTTGTTTGAATCTCATCCATCGCTGCGCTTTCCTCGGGCACGTTGATGCCAAGCTTCCAGGCATCTCCTCTCGGGCTTTGGCCTTTGGCGAGCGTTTCACCGCCTATGTCAACCAGAAAGTGCTGCACGCCCATGTCTGTCAGCAGTTGCCCCACCAGGTCCACCCCGTAGCCCTTGGCCAGTGCGCTGAAGTCCAGCTTGACCCCGGGAAGGGCCTTAATCAGAATGTCGGTATCGTCAAAGCGCTGCAATTCGACCTTGTCCATGCCAAGATACTGTAACAGCGAGTCGACCATCAGGCTGTCGACATTTTCTACTTTACGTTTTTCGGTATAACCAAACCCCCAGTAATTGACCAGCGGCATAACCGTGGCATCGAAGTAGCCATCCGTTTCATGGTAGATTTCGAGGGCTTTTTTGTAGTTGCGGATGAAATGACCATTTGGGTAGCTGTCTGCCGTCCCGCTTACCGGATTGGTATTGAGGTTAAAGAGGCTGTCCGACTGATTGAAACGGGAAATAGTGGATTGTGGGATATAGGTCGACACCTCCAGGTTGAGCTGCCGCAGAATGGAGTCCACCTTTGGCTTTACGTCATCCAGCCCTTTTTTGTCAAAAGTGACCCGGTAGTAGGTGCCCATCGTCTCCCCTTCGATGATTTGGTAGTCTTTGGAGATGACCCTTCCCGGTGTGTCTCCGCAACTGCTGAAGAGGAAACCCAGGAGCACCCAGATGATAACATGCAAATCATATTTCATAATAAATGGTTAAGCCGACTTTCTGATTTGAGCGTCTATAGAGTACCAGCCGGGGCCTGCCAGTAAAATGCAAACATAGGGCACCAAGAACAACAGCCCGCCTTCCATATCAGCATACCCGTCGCCCCAATGGGCAACAAAGACGGCCACAAACATGGTAATGATCAGCGGTATGGCAGCAAGCCGGGTGAACAGCCCCACGGCAAGCAACAGTGCGCAGAACAGTTCGGCAAAGACCGCCAGCCCAAGTGAAATTTCCGGCCCCAAGCCCAGGAAATCGAGGAATTTCACTTCTTCACCCCCTGTAAGCCTTTGCAGCTTAGGCCAGCCATGTGCGTAGGCCATGCTGAGCCCAAACATAAGGCGGAGGAGCAATAAAACAATATCGTGGTAGCGGGTGTGCGTCATGAACCAATCGGTTTTTTGTTGGCGGCAAAGGTAGTCAAGTCAAGATTAAAAACTAAGCGCTTGTTGGGATTTCGCACTTCGGGCTGCTCTTGCCAAATATTGTTCTGCACATCGTTGCTCACCTTCCTGCGCGTTGCCGCTTCGACCCACCTCCGATAGGTTGGCAGTGTATGTTATTACTCGTAAGTCGCTGCGCTCGTCTCCAGTGTGCCCTAACTTAAACCCAAAGAAATTAGGCGGTTGTGGTACAGAAGCGAAGCGACTGATGAAATAAACACCCACCTAGCGTAGATAATACTTGCTCAGTCAGGTGTACCATAGAGCGTGTTGGGACTTTAGTGATCGGTCTGCAAACTGCACCTTTCGACTGAAAGACCAACCTGCTATCAACTTTTTGGGGCAAAACTTACGGGTAGCGTTCGGCATTGATTATCTTTCGTCAGAAATCAAAGCAAGAAAAATCAACAAAACCCTGGCTGATGGTATCTACGCTCCGGAAAGTTGCCCAGGCTATCCACACCCTGAATGAGCATGTAGGCAGATCGGCAGCATGGCTGACTACGCTGCTGATGTTGCTGGTCTGTTTCGATGTGGTCGTCCGATATTTATTTAATGAAACCCAAGCCTGGATTATGGAGCTGGAATGGCACCTGTTCGGGCTTATCTTTTTGCTGGGTGCCGGGTATGCTTTCCGGCACGACCGGCATGTCAGGGTGGATTTGTTCTACGCTAAGTTTTCGGCAAAGGACAAAGCGCTGGTGAATCTCATCGGAGGCCTAATATTCCTGATTCCCTGGACGGCTATTCTGATTTACGTTTCCTTTGAATACGCCACTATTGCCTACAAAATAGGAGAGGGGTCGCCCGATCCAGGAGGACTGCCGGCCCGCTACATCATCAAATATGCGATAACGGCAGGCATGGCACTGCTTTTCCTGCAAGGGCTCGCGAGTATCATCGACAACTGGTTGATCTTCAAAGGTAAAGCCCCTTCCCATTCCAGCACTTCTGAAACTGAATAAGCCATGGCCATCCTTGCGATATTACTGTTCATCAGCATCTTTCTGCTCATTTTGTACGGGTATCCGGTAGCCTTTACGCTGGGGGGGATTTCCATCCTTTACGCTATCTGCTTCCTGGAGCCAGGCAGCTTCATCGCGCTATCGCCCCGTATGATGGGCGTTGTGAGCAATTATGTGCTGATGGCGGTGCCCCTTTTCATCTACATGGGCATCATGCTGGAGAAATCCGGTCTGGCGGAGAGCCTTCTGGAAACCATGGCCATGCTGTTTGGCAAAGTCCGGGGCGGGCTGGCGATTAGCGTAGTGATCGTGGGTGCGTTATTGGCCGCTTCCACCGGAATTGTGGGCGCAACCGTAATCACCATGGGGCTGATCAGCCTGCCGACCATGCTGAAGCGTGGTTACCGCACCGAACTGGCTACGGGCACGATTGCCGCTTCCGGCACCCTCGGGCAGATCATTCCGCCTTCAGTCGTATTGGTACTCCTGGGCAGCGTGCTGAATGTTTCCGTGGGGCAGCTGTTTGCCGCAGCGCTGATCCCGGGGCTGCTGCTTGTACTCGTTTATATTGTGTACATCGCCATCACCGCATGGGTGCGCCCGGAGTATGCGCCAAGTATGCCGAAAGAAGAACTGGAGGCCTTCTGGGCTTCCGGGGCGACCCGGAAAGTGCTACAGGCGTTTGTGCTGCCGATGCTTTTGATTGTAGCCGTGCTGGGCTCCATTTTTGCAGGCATTGCTTCGCCTACGGAGGCCGCTGCGGTTGGGGCGATGGGCGCCACCCTGCTTACCATCAGTCAGGGTAAATTCAATCTGGAAGTATTAAAGTCGGTCATGCGGGAAACGACCCACCTGACAAGTATGGTATTTGTGATTTTGCTGGGCGCTACTGTCTTTTCCTTCGTCTTCCGGGAAATGGGCGGGGACACCTACCTCGTCAGCCTGATCGAAGAAGCCAATCTGTCGCCCATGGCTTTTCTGGCCCTGGTGATGATCGTGGTCTTCGTTGCCGGCTTTTTTATCGACTTTATTGAGATCATCTTCATCATCGTACCGGTAGTGGCTCCTATTTTCGTGCAGATGGATATTGATTTGATCTGGATAGGCGTACTGCTGGGGCTGAACCTGCAGACCTCCTTCCTGTCACCGCCGTTCGGGTTTTCCTTGTTCTACCTCAAAGGGGTAGCACCTCCGGGCGTGACCACTCAGCACCTGTACCGGGGTATTTTGCCGTTTGTGATTATTCAGCTGGTGTTTCTCAGTACGGTCATTCTTTTCCCTGAGGTAGTGTACTTTTTGATTGATTGAGCAGAGTGGCAGGAGGACAGCTTGCTGACTTCTGGGTGTACGGTGAAAATTTTTTGATGGGTTTGAGATAATGATGCTATCCTATCTCGATGGCAATAATTGGAAGGTGACAACACCTTCAGTTACAGACATGATTTGTAAATGTGTTATGCCTTGCCTTAAGCCTGAAAATTTCGTTCAAAAATCAGTTTTGACTTTTCCTTTGCCTCGGTCTATTCCCATCCCTAAACGGAATAATTCAGCTATATAATAGCGGCTGTTGAATTTTTTCAATACACCTTGGTCTACAAGAAGAGAAACTTCCTCGTTAGTCAGGAAATCAATTTGTTCAGTAGGGAATTTAATACTTGAAGAACTGTCCTCTAGTTTTTTTAATACTCGCTCGTAACGATTTCCTCGATTCTCCTGTTTTACCTCATCCAGTTTTTCTTTTCCTACATCAAGGAAAGCATCTCTAATTGCTCTAGGGCTTAGTATTCGGTCGTCTGGATGAGTTGAACTTTCCATTTCCTTTTTGATAGCCTCTGCAAGAAACCTAACTAAGTCTCTAGACTGTACTTCGTCGTTAAAATTCGATAAAATGTTCAGAATCTTTTTTGCAGAGCGGGCTTCCCGAGACTGATCTGACCCTAACTTTCTACCCCATAATTGATTAAGTGCATCTGTAAGCTGCTCTTCACTAGATTTTAATATATCTTGATCGTTTATACCCAATAGAAGGTAGATTTCGTAATGATTCATTATCCAAGCGACAAGTCTGAGGGCTTCTGTCCGGTCCCATTTTAGTTCGTAGTCTTTATAACGATCAAGAAATTGACCTAAGTTTTGCTTAATAACATGTTCCAAGATGTCTCTTCGAATAAATGGCATTACCCCAACCTTGGAATTTGGTATTACACTGATATAACTGGGCACATCTTGTAATAGCGACTTGAGAGCAATTTGTTGTTGCTCATTTTCAAAGTAATTCGGAAATAAATCTTCCAGGCCATCAAATATCAGTAGATATGATGCGGAGGTATTTGTTTGCTCATTTAAGAACTTAATACCTGCCCCCTCCTTGTCTATTTCAAAATTACAACTCCAAGCAATAACGTCTAACCAAACTGCTCGCCATTCATCTATGTTTAAATCTTTACTCAGCATTCGTATTAGGTAAGGCTTAACCTGCTTTACCCAGGTTGCAGGTTTTTCCTCCACCTGTTCAGGGTAGGTAACTGCGATGATTTCACCCTCTTGATAATGCACTTCTTCAGTCGTTGGCAGAGATTGAGACAAAAAGCTTCTCCAGTTTTCACTGCGTAACAATTGTCGAAACAAAAAAGTTTTTCCCGATCCTTTCGCTCCAATAATTACCAAATTTGGGATTCGAGTCCTATTTTTAGCAGCTAGCGATCGAATAGCATTACTTCTGTAAAAATGATCAGGCAAGTGTTTTTCAGCATAGATTAAGTCTGGTAATACATCGAGCATTCGTTTACGAGAACCCTCTAAATCATCCGGAGTTCCTATTGATTTTGAGGTGGAGACACTAAAATATTCAACTAGATCATTTAAGCCTTCTTGAAACCCACTTTTTTCAATTGCAGTTTTGAGAGGGTGTGACGGATTTTTGATGTAATTATTAAGCTGCATACCGCATTCTCTTTTTCCAATATTGCTCATATCTGCCCGCAGACAGCTTGAGCGCACGGACGATAAGCATATCATCGGCATGCACATTAAGCCACCTCATGC
>NZ_JAVJSK010000050.1:0-21278 GCF_040219495.1 Phaeodactylibacter sp.
GTGTTGGGATTTTACACTTCGGGCTGCTCTTGCCAAATTTTGTCCTGCTCTTCGTTGTTCTTCGGTCACGTAGCTAAGGCTATGTTCCCTCATCACGCCTTGATCAGAACAAAATTTGGCTGCGTTCGCTCCAAAAGCAAAATCCCAACACGCTCTTAGTAATCGGTCTGCTTATACTTCGTTACCAAAAGCCTTTCCGCTTTTTGAATTCAAAAAGCGGAAAGGCACTCTGGTTTTCGACCTAGAAGACCAAAAATTCCTGAAAGCCAAAGAGGCACCGGTTGTGTAGAGTTTCCTAGTGCAAACTCTATTCAACCGGTGCCTCCTGCCTTATAACTTTTTTGACTTAATACGCCTGGACGATCAGCATTTTATGAATGCTTACGCTGCGCTTTACGGTAAACAAAAAAACCAATCACTGCTACGGACGCCAGGGCCATAGGAATGAAATGGTCCGGTGAAGCCAGGTAATGGAAAAACTGATTCCCCTGCCCTACACCGTGCCCGCCGTGGGCCAGAAGAGTAAGCGGCAACAGAGCCGCGGCAATTGCGATGGACTTCTTCATAGTGCGAATAGATTTTAGATGAATGCAATGATAAAAAAAGGTCGGGTGTGAAAATAGTGATTTTTATCACCCCCTGGCTTACCGAATGTCAAATTACCGTCATTGTGCGTTATTTTATTTCGGAGACCGCGCTAGTAAAAACAATAAAATACGGTCAATCTGAAAGTTAGCTACGTGACTAACCTGTCCGTGTCCCGTCGCCTGTGGGCTTTGGCAACCGGAGACCGTACAAGACTATGGCAGGCGGGAGAACAACGAAGAGCAGGACGGAATTTGGCAAGGGCAGCCCAAAGTGCGAAACCACAACAAACGCTTACCGTCTCTGCCATTAGTTATTCGCCTTCAACAGACAGGCGCATCTGATTTTTTTCATATTTTGCCGGGCCCTGCTAAAATCACTACTACCTAAAATATTATGAACCGGAATACCACCTTCCCCATTATTGCCCAGTCATTGCTTGGTTACAGCTTCATAGGGCTTATCGCCTTACTCTACAGTTGCGGTAGCCCCACTGCAACGCACGAGCATACCAACGCCCTCGTTAACGAAAGCAGCCCCTATCTGCTGCAGCACGCCCACAACCCCGTCAATTGGTACCCCTGGGGAGAGGAAGCCCTGAAAAAAGCAAAAGAAGAAGACAAACTGCTGGTGATCAGCGTAGGCTATGCAGCCTGTCATTGGTGCCATGTGATGGAGCACGAGTCCTTCGAAGACTCCACCGTAGCCCGCATTATGAATGAAAACTTTGTAGCCATTAAGGTGGACCGGGAAGAGCGGCCCGATGTGGACAACATCTACATGACCGCCTGTCAGCTGGCAGCAGAGGGCGGTTGCGGCTGGCCCCTCAATGCCTTCGCTCTGCCTAACGGGCAGCCGGTATGGGCAGGCACCTACTTCCCCAAAGAGGAATGGCTGGAGGTACTGAAGTATTTTTCCGACCTCTATCAAAATGACCGGGGAAAGCTGGAGGAGTATGGGCAACTGCTGGCAGAAGGCATCCAATCGGTCAGCCGCCCCAAACCGCTGGAAGCGGAGGCCAACCTCTCAAAAGAAACCCTGCAGGTCAGTGTCTCCGCCATACTCGCACAGGGCGACCACGTACTGGGCGGTATGCAGGGCGCACCCAAATTCCCATTGCCCTCTGTATTCCGCTTTTTGCTGCGGCAGCACGCCCTTACCGGTCAGGATAGCCTCCTGGCTTTGGTCACCACCACCCTCGATGCTATGAGTACCGGTGGACTTTATGATCCGCTCGGCGGTGGATTCGCCCGCTACGCTACCGACGCACAGTGGCGGGTGCCCCACTTCGAAAAAATGCTTTACGATAATGCACAACTGGTCAGCCTCTACAGCGAGGCTTATCAACTCACGGGCAATGAGGCGTACAAAACGGTACTGGAAGAGACCCTCCTATTTGTCGCCCGGGAAATGACCAGCCCCGAAGGTGGCTTCTATTCCAGCCTCGATGCCGATAGCGAAGGAGAAGAAGGGCTGTTTTATACCTGGACGGCAGAGGAGGTGGAATCTGTGCTGGGTACTGGTAGCGATGCCCGGGTATTCATGGATTACTACAGCTTCCGCCCCGGCGGCAACTGGGAGAGCAGGAACATTTTAATTCAAGATAAAAATGTGCAGAAAATCCTGGATGAGTACCAGCTAACACAGTCTGAGTTAGACCGCTCCATTGAGGGCTCCAAGGCTAAACTCTTTGCCAATCGTGCAGAACGCGTGCGCCCCGGGCTGGACGACAAGCAAGTGACGAGCTGGAACGCGATGATGATCAGCGGCTATGCGGATGCCTATCAAGCCTTGCAGGACCCCACTTACCGCGATGCCGCAGTCAAAGCCGGGCAATTGCTGCGCGACAAGCTCATACAGTCAGACGGGCGCATCCTGCGGACGTACAAAGACGGGCAGGCCAAGATCAATGGGTTTCTGGATGACTATGCTTTTACCATTCAGGCTTTCCTGGACCTGTACGCGATCACCTTTGAAGAAGCCTGGCTGGACCAGGCAACACAGCTGGCCACTTACGCTTTGGAGCACTTCTCTGCCGAAGACAGCCCCATGCTCTATTACACTTCCGACCTGGACCCGGAGCTCATTGCCCGCACGGCGAAAACGGAAGACAACGTTATCCCTTCCGGGAATTCGACTATGGGGCGGTCCCTGCTGCACCTGGGCACCTACCTGTACGATACAACCTACACGAACCGGGCGCGGCAAATGCTACAGCGTATGGCCGGAGAGATGGCACAGACCACAGCGCCCTCTTACTTTTCCAATTGGATGAGCCTGTACAGTGAACTTGCCTTCCCTCTTTACGAAGTGGCGGTAGTGGGCGCTGATTATGCTGAAAAGCGGCAAGCCTTGCAGCAGGAATACCTGCCCAATGCATTATTCCTGGGCGGCGCTGAAGAGGGCAGCCTTGAATTGCTCAAAGGGAAACTACAGGAAGGGGAAACTTTTATTTACGTCTGCCAGAATAAGGTCTGCCAGCTACCTGTACAAGAAGCAGAGGCGGCCATTCGGCAAATGCAGGGCAACAGCAGGTAAGAAAACCCGGCTGCACAGTGTGAACCGGTCGGATGGCTATACTTCAAACCCCTCTTCATCAACCACTTTACCATTGATGCAGCGGATAATCCGTGCGGGAAAACTTTCAATAATGCGGTAGTCGTGCGTGGCAAAAAGCACCGCAGTGTCGTTGTCTTGCGCCAGCCGGCGCAATAAGAGCAAGATATCATCGGAGGTTTCCGGGTCGAGGTTGCCCGTGGGCTCGTCAGCGATAAGAAGCTCAGGGGCATTGAGCAGAGCCCGGGCGATGACTACCCGCTGCTGTTCTCCACCCGACAGTTGATGAGGGCGCTTTTGTTCTTTGCCCTGCAGGCCGACCTGTTCGAGCACCTCTTTCATCCGGCTGCGCATTTTGCTTTCGGCTTTCCAGTTGGTGGCCTCAAGCACAAACCGGAGGTTGTCTTCCACCGTCCGGTCGGATAGTAAGTTGAAGTCCTGAAAAACAATACCGAGCTTACGGCGCAGGAGCGGAATGGTTTTCCGGTTCAGTTTTGATAGTTCATAGCCGGCCACTTCGCCTTTACCAGGACCCGGGGGCAATGCACCATACAGGGTCTTCAGCAAACTGGACTTACCGCTACCGGTACGGCCGATGAGGTAGACGAATTCGCCCTTAGTGATGTTCAGGGAGACTCCACTGAGCACCTGATGATCCATTTGCGCTACCGCTAAGTCTTTTAAGTTGACGATAATCCGTTCGTTCATATGCAGGGTTGTGGATGAGGGTTGACCGGCGCTTTTGAAAGTGCTTCCCTTCTATTTTCCTCCCAAAGATAAGTATTGCGATCGGAGTGCGGCGTATTCGCTTTTGAAAATTGAGATTTTAGGAATTCGAGGGGGCCATTCTTTGACCACCAACTGCAGCCTGTCATTTTCTGACAAAAATCATCCCCAAAAACAGACCCCTTGCCTACCTTTGCACAATTGACAAGTTTTTGACTATGCCAGGCTAGCGAAACGGAACAAACAAATGCTATGTTTGTATTCATTGTAACCTTTGGCATTAAACTACAGACAAACTGCAAGCGTCATGAAAAAAATATATATCATCGCGATCATCATGGTGGGCGTCGCTATTGTCATGCTGACAAGCGCAGCAGATGACATGAGCACTTATGCCACTTTTGCTGATGCCCAACACAGCGGTGAGCGTGTGAAGATTACAGGGCAGCTCTCTAAGGATAAAGAAATGTATTACAACCCGGAGGAAGACCCCAATTACTTCAGCTTTTACATCAAAGATGCTGAGGGAGATGAGCGCAAAGTGGTACTGCTTTCCGAAAAGCCACAGGATTTTGAGCTTTCCGAACAGATCGTACTGACCGGTTCGATGAAAGGAGACGAATTTGTGGCAACCGATATGCTGATGAAGTGCCCCTCCAAATACAAAGACGAAGAAGTTTACATCAAAAGTGAAGCAGGATAAACCCTGCTTACTGGCTGATTCAAATGAACCCCGAAGTCTCCGGTAGTCTTCGGGGTTTGCTGCACTCTGCCGATAGCAAAGAAGCGCCACTGCCGGCAGTGGGCCCTTTAATTTTCGATCAACGATTATATTCCATGCAAGACATTCAGTACGTAGGCGAACACTTAATTCCCGGGCACATCGGCCAGATGGCCATCATGCTCGGTTTCTCTGCGGCATTGCTCTCTACTATCGCCTATTTCTTTGCCACTCAACGCCGAGATCGGGTAGCGGAGGCCGCCAACTGGCTGCGCATCGGCCGGTTTTCTTTCCTGTTGCACGGCATCGCCATATTCACCCTGATCGGCACGATGTTTTACCTGATGATCAATCAGTACTACGAGTATCAGTACGTGCAGGCCCACGTCTCCGAAGACCTCCCCATGAAGTACATTTTCTCAGCTTTCTGGGAAGGGCAGGAAGGCAGCTTCCTGCTGTGGATGTTCTGGCACATCGTGCTCGGTGCTGTACTGATGGCCACTGGCAAACGTTGGGAAGCCCCTACCCTTTCGCTATTGTCTTCCGTTCAGGTGTTTCTGGGGTCAATGATCCTGGGGGTGTATGTTGGTTTTGGAGACGACCCCATGCGCTTTGGCAGCAATCCCATGATGCTCCTGCGGGATGTGGTAGATGCGCCTATCTTTCAAAGCGCTGACTATGTCTCCCAAATTACGGGTACCGGGCTGAACCCGCTCTTACAGAACTACTGGATGACCATCCACCCGCCAACCCTTTTCCTGGGGTTTGCTTCCACCACTATCCCCTTCGCCTACGCTATAGCAGCCCTTTGGACAAACGAGCACAAATCATGGCTGAAGCCTGCCCTGCGCTGGAGTTTATTCAGCGGCGCTATTCTGGGCATTGGCATTCTGATGGGAGGCGCCTGGGCCTACGAAGCGCTCAGCTTTGGCGGCTACTGGGCCTGGGACCCGGTTGAGAATATGTCGCTCGTGCCCTGGCTCTTCCTGATCGCCGGTATTCATACCAACTTGATTGCCAATGCGACCGGGCACTCCATCCGCAGCACGCACGTCTTCTACTCCCTGACTTTCATCTTCATCCTCTATTCCACCTTCCTCACCCGAAGTGGTGTACTGGGGGACACTTCCGTCCACGCCTTCACCGAGATGGGGCTGGAAACCCAGTTAATCTTACTGATCGGTTTCTACGTCTTGCTGGCAGCAGTGCTGATTGGCAAACGGTATGGCAGTATTCCTTCGCCTAAAAAAGAAGAAGCGACCGCTTCCCGGGAGTTCTGGATGTTTATCGGCTCCCTGGTCCTCCTGTTTTCGGGGCTGATCATTTCCGCTTCCACTTCTCTGCCGGTTTACAATAAAATCATGACGTACTTCGACCCGAACTACATCGGGCGCGTCATCACCGACCCCATACCGCATTACAACAAATATCAGATCTGGATTGCCGTCTTTATCAGCTTACTGTCCGGCATTAGTCAGTACTTACGGTTTCGGGAGCACAATTTCGGCACGCAGCTGCGCAAATTTGGCGCACATACCGGGGCGGCTATCGCCATCTCCGGCCTGCTCACTTACCTGACCACGCTTTGGATCGAAATGAGCGCCTGGCAATACACCACGATGTTATTCTTTGGCTGGTTTACGGTAGTCACTAATGTCGATCACCTCTTCACCTCCGGCAAAGCCCAACTCAAAATGGCGGGTTCAGCTGTATCGCATGTCGGCTTCGGGCTCATGATCATCGGTATTCTGGCCTCCGGGCTCAATCAGGAAGTGATTTCCAACAATACCTTCGTCATGGAAGGCCTCATTGAAGGAGCGACAGAAGATCAGCTCCGCAAGAACGTCATCCTCTTCAAGGACTCGCCTTTGATTATGGGCGACTACGAAGTGACTTATGTCTCAGATACGGTAAGCCAGTTTTCCCGCACCTTTACCGTGAATTACAAGCGACGGGACGCCTCCGGAGAGGTAGTCGAAGAGTTTAACCTCTACCCCAATATCCTTTACGATAAGTCTTTTACCAAAGTCGCAGCTTCCAATCCTTCTACCAAGCGCTACCTCGACCGGGATATTTTCACGCATATTGCCTCTTTGCCCCGGGTGGAAATTGACATGGAATACCGCAAGAACCGGGAAGACAGCCTCAACTACAAAGTGCACGAAGCCCTGATTGGGGAGACTGTCACTTTTCAGGACACAGTGCCGATCCGGGATCAGGACACCTTCTATGTAAAGCGGTTCCGGGCAGAGCTGGTCAGCATAGACCGGGATCCGTCCCATCCGGACTACACCCGGGAGGAAGGCGATCTGCCAATAGGTGCCACCCTCCGTATTCAGCGCATGGATGAAAAGGAAACCCACACAGTTCAGCCGGTATTGGTCCTGCGCGGGCAGATGCTCTACAGCTACCCGGTACAGATCAATGACATCAGCACAAAAGTACGCCTGAGCGAAGGCATCTTTGACGCTGTGTTTGGTAGAGAAGTCAACATGGAATACCAGCCTTTCACATTCAAGGAAGGAAATCAGATCACTTACAATGGCCACACCATACAGTTTGCAGGCTTCAACCGGAATCCGGAGCACGAATCCTATGAGGCTCAGGAAGAAGACATTGCTGTAAGTGCCATGATTAGCATACAGGGGAAAGACGGCCAATCCTATATGGCACAGCCGCTTTACCTCATCCGGGGCAGCCGCCCGTTAAACCTGAAGGATGAGGTGCCGGAACTGGGGCTGCACTTCCGCTTCACCGGCATTGATCCGGAAAATGAAACTGTAGAAGTGATGATCGGGCAGGCAGAAACCGGTGCGGAACACCCTATCCCCTTTGAGGTCGCTACCGATTCCCTACGGGCAGACTATATTGTTCTGGAAGCAATCAAGTTCCCCGGCATCAACCTGTTCTGGATCGGCTCCCTGATGATGATGGTTGGCTTGTTCATCAGCATGCTCTTCCGCCTGCGGCAGCGGCGGCAGATAGCATAGGTAAAAGTCGGAAATTGTGAAGTGCGGAAACTGGAGATATTCCAGTTTCCGCATTCCTAGAACTGCCCTCGCCCATCCCCGTTCGTTCGATTGTAGGGGATATTGAGGAAATCTAAAGAGCCCGGCTTTACCCGGATAAAAAAGCTGTAAGTGCCCCGTAGCGGCTGCCAGTTAGCGCCTGCTTCCCAGCAGTGCAGGTCGCGGCTAAAACCAACCGAAGGGTAAGTGATCCCCTTGCGCACAAAGTCATAACCAAAGTTGCCGACATTAATGAACCAATTGGGCGTCAGCTGAATGCTACCGCTACAGTTAATCGTGTTCGTAGCAATAAAAAAGGTGTCGCGGCCATCCGGCATGCCTTCCCAGTTGAGCGACAGGTTGTGACTGATGCGGAAATTCTCAAACAGGCTCAGGAAATCCTTTTCTTCCACACGCTGTAAGCCGTTCTGCTGTCGTTCCAGCTCGGCCTGAGCGTCATACACTTCCTCCTCCTTTTCGCCTTTAAATAACGCCCGTATTTTACCTACGGTCAGGTTGGTATTGAACCGGGCCGTCGCCTGATCAAAGCGCAGGAGTTTATTTTCGGTTTCCCATAGCAAGTCATTCACCCGGCGCCCGTTTTCGTTGACGCGATAGGGGTCGAAGGTTGCCCGCAAGCCCACCGTGGTCATCCCCTTGAACATACGGGTGGTACCCGAAATATTGACCGGGCTCCATTTCAAAGAGTCGGCCGCGAAGTTGTAATTGCCCGAAACGATGATGTTGTCAAAGAGCTTGAGTTTTTGTTCGGTAGAGTCCTTTTTGGAGAAGTACTTGGCCTCGAAGATGTTATTCAGGCTGTAGCCCATGCTCATCTGTTGCCCGGCGGTAGACGGGCTGCCAAAAATACCGCCCTGGAAGATAGAGTACGAATCAAACTCGTCGCGGGTCCTGGGGTCTCTCACCTCACGGAAATAACCGAGGTCGGGGTCGGTATAATCCGGGGTATACCCAAAGGAAATGCTCGGCTTCATGACGTGGCGTATGCCCCTCAGCCAACCCTGCCCGAAGCGCATGGTACCGAAGATCTGTGTATTCAGGCTCACGCTGGCATTGAATTGCCGGTAGGCTTCAAAGCCAGATACCTGCCGCTCCGCTATTTCACCGTAGGAAACGGTATCTACTAAAACTTTACCGCCGGTAGAGAGGGTGTCCAATTCCAGGATAGTCGGGTCAAAGTCCCGGCGCAGGGTGCGCAGGTACCACACCTCATCGTAATTGACTGAGGGGTTCAGGTTGAAATACTTGAGCACCTTGAAGGAAGTACCGAGGTTGGCCCGCTGCTGCATACCAAACTGCGCGTTCTCAATGGTCTCTTGAGTGAAGAGCGTGGAATCTTTGGCCTGAAAGCGGTTGCGCGCCTCAGCGTCATAGCGGAAAGTAATCGCCTCATACCACTTCTCAGGGCCCGTTCGGTTTTTGCGCTTAAAGGGGTTTATGGCCTGCGTCTGGAAACGCACATTCGGGAAGCTCACCGTCACATCCCCGGTATTGGAGTTTTGGTTGTGGCTGAAGGAAGCCGTCAGGTTGATGGGTTTGTCCCGCCAGTTTTTACGAAAGTTGAGGTTAGACCGCAACTGATTTTCCAGAACCCGCTGATCATTGAAAACCCGCTGCTGGTAATTATTGCTCTGAATATTAATCGAGCCGCCGAAGTTGATGGTCGGGTGAGCGGATTGCGCCTGTTGGTGGCTCCACTGAAAAAGAAAAGACTTAGGCCGGGAGATATTGCCCTCCAGGTCTTCGCTCCGACGCACATCGTATCCGATATTGAAGTTGCCGTTGTACTTGTAGCGCTTGTTGTAGTTGGAGAGCGCATTGATGCCCCAGGTCCCCTTCAGGTAGATATTGCCGGTCAGCGATAAGTTAAAATGGTCGCCCAGGGGGAAGTACCAGCCGATGCCTTCCAAACCAAAGCCCCATTGAGGAGAGTACTGATAGTCTCTCGGGAATAGCAGCCCGGTCGTTCGCCCCTGCGGGATGGGGAAGAAACCAAACGGCAGCCAAACCGGGGTGGGCACGTTCATGATTTCCAAATTGGAAGGTCCGACTATCACCATTTTATTCGGGATGACCTTTTGCTTTTGGCTGCGGATGCCAAAGTGTGGCTCATCGTGGGTACAGGTTGTAAAAATAGCATTGGAGCTGTACACCACATTCTGATCCTCTTCCGTGCTGTCACGGGCTTCCTGAGTAATAAATTTCGACTTTTTGCCCCGCACCACCACATCATTCTGAGTTGTAACCACATCGTAGACCACCCCTTTTTTCGTAGAAAAGTTGTACCGCATGCTGTCAGCCGTAAAGGTTTGGCTGGCATCTGAAAACTCAGGCAGGCCAGCGGGTTGACCGAGGCTGTCCGGCATACCGGAAGCCGTAACGATATTGGTTTGCCAATCGAAAATAATATGTGCGGCTTTCAGGTTGATGCTGGTATAGCCTACCTCCGCCTCACCGTATAAGTGGACCCGCTGATTGGCAATATCATAAATCATGGAATCAACTGCGGAGTACTGAACGGGAGCATCGAGTGAGTCTTTGGAGAAAGAAATTTCCCTGGATTTTGCGGGCCTGGGCAACAAGGTATCCGCTGGCAGCGTATCTAAAGGGGCGGCTATTCCAGCGGTATCCATCAGCAACGTTTCCCGGGGAGCCGCTACTACGGCACTATCCACCTGCATCTTGGCTGAGGGCGGTCGATTATCGCGCTCATTTACAGGTACCTGTGCCTGTAAATTAGGCAGGCTGCACAGGAGGAATACAATAATTATTGGTAACTTTGTCTTCAAGGATACAATTCTAAGTTGTGCTTATGACGAAAGCGGTAACTTTCCTACCAACGCTACTTCTACTCGCTTTGCCGTTTACCGGCACCGGGTTTAACTTTTCATTATCCTTTCCGGTGCCAGTCATGGCGGATGCAGCATCCTGTCTGGTACAGCCGGAAATGGGCTGCGCCGGAATCAGGCGCGGCAAAGTTATAAAACCTGCCAGATTATCAGAGGATTTCTCGCAAGGGATACCACTCCCTGTGCATGCTTTTATGCCTCCAGCCCATTTACTCGCTGATTACCGCATCAAAACCGTGGTGATTGACCCTGGCCACGGCGGGCATGATCCGGGCTGCCTCGGGGGCAACTCCCGCGAAAAGCACCTCGCTCTGGCCATCAGCCTGCGCCTGGCGCAGGAGTTGCGTACGCACTATCCTGGCCTAAACGTTATGCTGACCCGCGACTCGGATGTATTCATCCCACTGCACGAGCGGGCAGCTATTGCCAATCGGAATGACGCGGACCTGTTTATCTCCATTCACTGCAACTATATGCCAGGCTCTTCGGCTACTCAGGGCAGCGAAACCTACGTCATGGGGCTGCATACCGCCGAGCACAACCTTAAAGTGGCTAAACGGGAGAACGCCGCGATTTTGCTGGAGGAAAACTACGAGGCCAATTACGATTACGACCCTAACTCGCCGGAAGGGCACATCATGCTCAATATGTTCCAAAGCGCTTATCTGGAGCAAAGTATCTTATTTGCTGAAAAAGTAGAGGGGCACTTTGCCAGGGCCAACCGCAAAAGCCGGGGGGTCAAACAAGCCGGATTTGTGGTGCTTAAAGAAACCACCATGCCCAGTGTACTGGTAGAGACTGGTTTTCTGAGCAACCGGGCAGAAGAGGCCTACCTGATGACAGAGGAAGGGCAATCTATTGTTGCGAGCTCTATGCTGGCGGCTTTTGAAGACTACCGCAGGCACGTCGAGAACAGCCCGGAAGCCCGCCCGTTAGCGGCAGCACCCGTATCGGTACCAGTAAAAATCCTTCCGGAAGAGGAACAACCGGAAACAAGACAATCTGCTGTTGCCGACCCGCCACCGCTATCCACGGGGCGCTACCTCGTGGCCCGTTCCCCGGATGCGCCCCCCACGGAACAGTACTACTCCGAACAGCACACCCTGGCAGAAAACTCCGCACAGCCGCGCACCCGGCCTGAGCAGGTAGAAGTAAAGCCCGAACCTTCCATACAGTCTTTAACGCCACAGCCTCAAACAGCAAATGCGCAAAGCCCGCTGCTCCGGGAGGCTAGTTTGGACGACCTCGGGATCAGCTTGCACGTACAATTGGCAGCCGCCGTAAAGCCCCTCGATACTTCCCAACCAAAATGGGACAATACGGGCTATCTGATCGAAGTCCTTCGGGAAGGCGATTATTACAAATACCAGGCCAAGAACTTTACTTCTCTCCGCCATGCGTACCAGGCGCAGCAATTCCTGGAGCGCAGAGGTTTCCCAGGTGCTTTCATTGTAGCCTACCGCAATGGAGAACGTATCTCGATCGATGAAGTGCAGCAAGTATTTGGCACCCCTTAAGGCGAAGTAAACGCTCGAAAATTATCGTTTTCCCCCAAAGGGCTATACCTTTGCCACGCTTAAACTCAAACGACCATGTCAAACGAAGTAAAGGTAGGTCTGCTCGCTATTGCGGCGATCGCTGTTTCTTACTGGGGTTATAAATTCATTATGGGCAAAAATGTCTTGCTCAAGTCCAATACCTATAAGGTCTACTACCCCAAGGTAGACCGCATGCAGGTGGGCACGCAGGTGTTTATCAACGGGGTACCGGTGGGCAGTGTGGCAAAGGTAGCCTTGCTCAATGACGTCGACCGTACGGTTGAGGTTGTCCTGGACCTCATCCCCGAGATGACCATCCCGAAGGATACCCGCGCGGTGATCGAATCCACCGGTTTCATGGGCGGCAAAGCCATTAAATTGATGTACGACAAGCCCTGTTCCGGTGACGACTGCGCCGAGCCCGGAGACACCCTCGAAGGCGAATTTAAAGGCTTGCTGGACTCTATGGTCGGAGAGGAAGCCGTGGGCGATTACGCTACGGTCCTGCAAAAAAGCTTACAGCGTATTGTAGACACCCTCAACTATGCCCTCCTGAGTGAGAATAGTCAGTCGCCCATTGCCAAAACCATACGCAACCTCGACGCCACTATGGCGAACCTTAACTCCTCCACCGCTCAGCTCGACCAAATGTTGAGGCGGTCCTCAGGGAATATACAGGCCTCGCTTGCAAGCGTAGAATCCATCACAGGTAATTTGGAAAGGAACAACGCCAGAATTTCGGCTATCATCGCCAATGCCGACAGCCTAAGCAGTCAGCTCGTTGCAGCTGATCTGCAAAAGACGGTAAACGAAGTGAACACTTCCATACAGGAACTTAGAGGCACACTCGAAAATGCCAACAAAGCGATTGCTGGCATTTCCGGCGTGGTGGATGGCATTAATGCCGGTGAAGGCACCCTCGGGCAGCTCGTCAAGGACGAAGCCCTCTACCGCAACCTTTCCAACCTGACCCGCGAAGCGGATTCGCTGATTACCGATTTCCAGGACCGCCCCTACCGCTATATGCCGCTTAAGAGCCGTCGGAAAGTGGAACGCTACGACCGTCAGGACCTCCAAGAGACTGGGAATTAAGGTAGCGGCCAAAGTGCCACATTACCCATAGATGAGCCAGCGCCTGTGACAAGTTGTAAAGCACCCAGGGCAGCTTCGGCACAAACTCGTGGATGGCAGCGATGACGTAGCGGCCATCTAGTACACTCCGAAACTCCAGCCATCCGTGGTCCCGGCGCTTCACCAACTGCCCACCAACGATATAAAATAATTGCCGGTTCGCATCACTGCGGTCGGGAATGAACTTCAGGTGCAACAGCTCCACAGGCCCAATGCGGAATACAGACGTCTGCCCACGCTGATCCACTTTCAAAATATACCGGAAATGGCTGGGCAACCAGGTCTGATAACGCCTGGCTACCCATATGGCGGAATGATCGCCCGGATTCGGCAGCCGCTGTACACTACGGACCGTATTTTTTTCTTCCCGTTGCTGCTGCTCCTTCGCTATTGGCAGCGGTGGCACCTGTCTGGCTTGCGCCAATGCCTGTTGTGCAGCGGCTTCAAAACTTTGCTCCGGTAACACCTCCTCCATCAACGGATTCGGGCGTGCCCGCAAGTCCCAGCGCAATGTGGCAACGAGCGGTGAAACCAAAGTAGGGCTCAATCCGGAAAACAAGGCGACCCAAAGACGGGAAAACCCAGGCAAATTGAAAGGCAGAGAGAAGATCCAGCGTTTTTTGCCCTTGAGCCGCGCCACGGTCTTGAGCATATCAAAATAAGTCGTAACCGTTTTACCGCCGATATCGTAGTCGGAGCCGTAGTAATCAGAATTGCCAATGACGTGGTCAATGAGCGCCAGGGTATCCTCAAGCCCGATCGGCTGGGTAGGCGAACAGGTCCATTTGGGGCACAGCATAAGCGGTAAGCGATCAACGAGCTTTTCCATGATACGGAAGGAGGTGCCGCCCGGCCCGACAATGATCCCTGCACGCAGGGTGGTGAGTGGCACGGCAGTACTTTTCAGGGTTTGCTCTACCTCTGCCCGGCTGCGCAGCGGCCGGGAGTCGGGCAATGCCCCATCCGGCAGGATACCACTCAGAAAGACGATCTGTTGCAGCCCATTGGCCTCCGCAGCTCTGACAAAGTTGTCGGCCAGCAGCAAGTCTGTATTATCAAAGGAACCCTGATTGAGACGGGTGGAAGGGCGCATGGAGTGTACCAGGTAAAGCGCAAAGTTGGCGCCCTGAAGAGCTTCCCTGCTGCCGGAAAGGGAGTAAAGATCGACCTGCCGCCACTCTACATTAGTATCTGTCTTTTCCTGGGACATCGTTTTGCGGCTCAGCGCAATGAACCGGTACTTATGCCGGTAGTGATGCATAAACCAGCGACCAATAAAACCAGTAGCTCCAGCGATTGCGACGGTAGGCTTCATAGTCACCAAACGGGGAAGCTGCCATAAGGTTCGCTAAGAGCGTGCTGGGGCTTTTGTCTTCTAGTCGAAAACTAACCATTTTTTGGTTAGACGACCTGCCTGCCAAACGGGGTTGCCAGGAGGCAGGGGCACGAAAACCGGAGTTTAGCCTTAGCTAGATAGCCTGTCCCGCAGTTTGCGGGAAGGATTTTCGGGCCGAAGTGTAAGCAAAAAAGTGTCCCGGCGCACCAGGACAGACCGATTACTAAAGTCCCAACACGCCCTAACCCAGTACGTTGTAGTGGCGGGCGGGCAGCGCATCTTTGCAGATTGCGAAGAGCTCTTGTGTGGTCTTTTTGAGGCGGGGGTGCACAAAGTCGGGCGCGATATCCAGCAATGGAGCAAGGACAAAGTTGCGCTCTTGCAAATGCGGGTGCGGGAGGGTCAGCTGATCACTCTCCCAAATCAGGTCACCGTAGTACAGCATATCAATATCAATCAGCCGCTGCCCCCATTTTTGAACACGTACCCGGCCCATTTGCTCTTCAATATTCAAGATGGTGGAAAGTAGCGCGATGGGATCGAGGCCGGTCTTCATTTCGAGGGCCTGATTCAGGAAATCGGGCTGATCCCTGATGCCCCAGGCGGCGGTCTCAAAAATCTGAGAAGCTTTGGTAACGGTCCCAACGCTTTTCATCAATACGGCAACCGCCCGCTCCAGATTTGCGAGGCGGTCCCCCTGATTGCTGCCTGTGTGTAGAAATACCCTTTGCATAATAGCGCGAAGGTAAAACTTTATCCAGCTTAGACAAATTCGGAATCAAATGAGCGGATTATTCACAGATACTTCAAGAATATCTGCCCAGGCATTGCAATTTCAGACCGATCGGTTTATTTTTGCACCCATAACATCCATCAATTATGTCAAAATCAGACCGCACCCGGCAGCAAATCATTGAAAAAGCAGCAGCTTTATTTAACCAGAGAGGCTTTGCAGGCACCTCGATGGGAGACATTATAAAAGCGACCGGATTGTCTAAAGGTGGCGTATATGGCAACTTCTCCAGCAAAGAAGATATTGCAGTGGCCGCTTTCCAGCATGCCGTAGAGCAGGTACATCAGCAGGTGCGGGCCCGCACACGGGTCATTGAGCACCCTATAGACAAGCTCAAGGCGGTGGTCTACTTTTACAAAGAGCACGCCGCCCAGCCTCCAATCGAAGGCGGGTGCCCTATACAGAATACGGCTATTGAAGCTGATGATGGCAACCTGTTGCTCCGCGAGCACGCCATTAAGGCCGTCGGAATATGGCATAGCCGCATTGCAGAGACGATAAAAAACGGGCAGCATCAGGGGCAAATTCATGCGGATGCCTCGGCGGAAGACTTTGCGACCCAGTTTATTGCAACCCTAGAAGGTGGCATCATGCTGGCTCAACTGCACAAAGACAGCCACTATTTCAACCCGGTTGCCCAGCTTTTGCTGCAAATGATTGAACAGCTTCAACCTTAAAAGCGTGTTGGGACTTTAGTAATCGGTCTGGAAACTGTAATGGCCAATCAAAAAAATGCTAGTTTTCGACTGGAAGACCAAAATCCCAACACGCTCTAAATCTCCTAAACACACCCTACATGCCGGTTACGAAAGATATTCGCTACCTCTCCTCTGACTACCAGGACCCCTCTCCGGAGCAGCCTGTCCGTTATCCCCCTGTTCTAAAGTTGATCCGGTTCTTTTTCGGGACCTTAGGTTACCTGTTCCCCAAGCCGATGGCTAAACTCGCCTACCGTTTTTTCTCTACCCCCCGCATCCGGGCGCACCACAAAACCAGCGATGAACTACTGGAAAGTGCGCGGTTGTTCGAATTCATGTACGGCAAGCAGCTGCTCAAAGGGTATGAATGGGGCTACGGCGGGCGCACCATACTACTGGTACACGGTTGGGAATCGCGGGGCACTGCGCTACGCACTTTCGTCCCCCCGCTGTTGGAAAAAGGCTATCGGGTAGTGGCTTTTGACGGGCCCGCCCACGGCAACTCCGATGGTAAAAGAACGAACCTGCCCCACTTTGGCGGTGCCGTACGCGCCATTATCAATCAAATTGGTGGGGTCCACGGTATTATTACGCATTCTTTCGGAGGCGCCTCAACGGCATTTGCCCTTTCCAATCTTGACCCCTCCATTAAAGTAGAAAAACTAGTGCTGATCGGCGTGCCCGACAAAATGAAAACAGTCCTGAACAACGCCATGCAGACGCTCAAGGTGCCACCGCCTGCTGCCCGGGAGTTCTTCCGGTTTATTGAGCAAAAGGTGAAGTTCCCCGTCCAACATGCGGATACTTCAAGGGCCCATATTTCAGGCAGTGTGGGCAAAGCGCTGATTGTACACGATGAAACCGATGCCATAGTAGCCATTCAGGAAGCACGCTCCATTTTTGAAGCCTGGGAAAACGCCAGTATGCTGATCACAAAAGGCTATGGTCACTATCGGCTGATGAAGAACCCTGACCTCATCCGGGAGGTGGCTGACTTCATTGATGCAGGCTGACCCGACTGCTGTTTTTTGGTCACCGCCCGACCTACTATAGAGGAGAAGGATCAGTAATTTTAAAATTTGATTATTTTTAGCCAAGTTTGGCCCGTTCAGGCCGAAAACAAACATTAACTTGGCAAGCATGAGAATACTGTCCATACTAACTTTACTACTGCTTTTTCAAATCGCACTCTCTGCCCAACCCGCTAACGATGACTGCGACGGGCTAATCGCCCTGGGCAACTTACCCGCCTGCGGCGATGAGATTTACGATAACCTCAACGCCACACCCTCTGATATTGGCGAGGGCAATATCCCTGGTTGCTTTAACGGGGGGAGCGTTGACCGCGACGTGTGGTTTTCCTTTACCACAACCAGTGACATCATAGACGTCACGATCACCCTGCAGGGAGCCACCGACGGCCCCAACGGCAGTATACTCAACCCACAGATCAACGTCTACCGGGGCGAGTGTATGTTTGACGGGCTCGCTGACCTTAGCTTCTGTTCTTCTGCTGCCGATGGAGAAGCCACGGCACAGGTCGACATCATCGGGCTAACCCCCAATACGACTTATTTCATCCGGGTCAATGACTACTCCTCTACCGGTACCCCCAACTCAGGGGATTTCCGTCTTTGTGTGGAAGAGTATGTCCCAGCCATCAACATCGGGGACGAGACCTTTACTTCCGCCTGTTTTGGTACGCTCTACGATTCCGGAGGCCCTGACAGCGATTACGGCAACGGGGAAAACGCCACTTTTACCATCACGCCTGCTACCCTGTTCGAGTGCCTGGAGATCCAAATCCAGGATTTTCAGATTGAAAACAACTTCGACTTTTTAAATATTTACGCCGGCCCCAATACCGGTGGCCCACTCCTGGGCAGCTACACGGGCGGCAGTACCGATCCGATCACCATTCAAACCTCTCAGCCTTCCGTCACCATTCAATTCACATCCGACGGATCGGCTACCTCATCAGGGTTTGAACTGACCTGGAACTGTAGCCCGCTGGGTTGCAGCGGTTCTTCTGCGGATAACCCTACGGTGATCAGTGGGCTTCCTTTCGAAGAAGAGGGGTACACGACCTGCGGGGCTATAGCCACTTTTGCCGAATCGCCCTGCGGACCGACTCCATTCCTCAATGGCCCGGACTATGTATTCGCCTACACTACCGAGGGCGGTTTTTGTGCAGACATAGCGGTCACCGGTGCGGAGGCAGGTACAGGCGTACTCGTACTAGATGGCCCACCACTCGACCCCAACACCAACTGTGTCAGCTTAGGGACCAGTGGTACAGCCTTTGGAGCCAACTTTGAAGACCCGGGTACTTACTTCATTGTGGTCGCCAATGGTACAGGTTGTACCGAGTTTGGCTTGTCCATCACGGAGTCTCCATGTAACCTTGAGCCTTCATTAGTCAATGCCCTGTGCAATCCACTCAATGGCTGCATCACTCCCGATGATCTGCCTTCGGTCTTCACCTTCAATCAGGGTTTCGAAGACGTTGCTTTCAACCCCGGGCTGAATGACGGATGCTGGTTTAACACCGGTTCTGCAAACCCGAATTATTACTGGTTCACGATAGAAGCGCAAGCCGAGGGGCCATTTGGTTTCACCGTGGAAGCAGCCAACCTTCCGGATGAAGATTCAGATATCGACTTTCAGGTGTGGGGGCCTTTCAATAAAGAAGAAGTTTGTGACGACCCTGATTCGATCGTTGAGTTCATAGAAAACAATCAACCGATCCGCTCCTCCTACGCCGGTGGTGCAGACCCTACCGGCCTGGCCAGTATCCACCCGGTAACCGGTATTGAGGTGCTCGATGAATACGATTGTGCGCCGGACCCCAATGGGAACGTAGACGACTTTGCTACCGTTATTGATTGCCAGCCAGGTGAAGTGTACGCCGTGTTGATCAACGACTGGGGCGACAATATAGAGAGCGGAGCCATTTCTGTTGGTTGGGACGCTTCTGACCCGGACGTACTTGCCCCAACGTCTATCGAATTGGTCAATAGCGATACGGCTATTTGCCAGGGGGAAAGTGTTCAGCTGCTGCTGGAAACTTCCGTCAACAACATCACCTGGCTGAAAGACACCACTTCGCTTTCCTGCGACGACTGCCCGGACCCATTGGCCACCCCCACCGAAACCACAGAGTATGTGGCCTTAGTGGATGCGGTGTGCTATCAGGATACCGTGGATGTCCTCGTACAGGTTTACGACCTCGATGCAGGCCCCGATATTACGGTTTGCCGAAATGAAGAAATTCAAATTGTTGCCGGCAGCAACTTCCTCAATGCCGCTTACGAATGGGTACCGCCCGCCGGGCTGAGCCTGAGTTGTACCGAATGCCCTGACCCTTTCATTATCGCGGAAGCGGCCGGGACTTATACCCTTCCGGTCACGCTCCTTGCGGACAATTGCACGCTGGACGATGCCGTTCAGATCACAGTCCTTGATGCCGAAGCTGCCACCATTGAAGTCAGTAACGACCTAGAGATTTGCCTGGGGGAAACGGTATCCGTTGGTGGAGCTGCCACACCCGGGGTAGATTACACCTGGAACGCTTCACCCGGTGGTTTCACTTCAAACGGTGCTGACCCTGCGGTAACTCCTGATACCACCACGACCTATTTCGTGAGTGCACAAAATCAGGAATGCCCTGTGCCCACGCTGGACAGCGTTAAGGTAAATGTTTCCATTCCGCCTGTACTGCTGGTTGGGAATGACACTTCCGTTTGTCAGGGCGACCCGCTAATCCTGGGCAGTGTCCAACCACAGCCCAATGTCAGCTACACCTGGACCGGGCCAGCGAGCATTGCGGACCCGACAGATGCCAATACGGTTATATTCCCGCAAAACGAAGGCACTTATACCCTCACAGCCGTGCGCGGTGCCTGTGAGGAAGTAAGATCTGTAGACGTTGGCATTACCCCCATCAACATAGATATCATTGCCCAGGATACCATCCGGATATGCCGGGGGGAAACCGAACTGGAATTTGCAGCAGACATCGTACCGGCTGATGTGACCCCTACATGGACATCCTCAGCGATAGCCTTTGACACCCTGATTGCCCCCACCATTACTGTAAGCCCGGAAACGGCAACAACCTATTATGCAGAAGTTGCGGTGGGCAGTACCTGCTTCCGGAAAGACTCCGTTTTTGTGGTGGTGGACAGCCTACCCGCAGCGGGCCTGGGCATTATGCCGATTGACACGACCATATGCGAAGGTGAAATCGTAGTCTTCCAGTCGCCGATTTACGAGCCGTCCGATTTCCCGGGCATTAATTTCCAGTGGGGCCCAGACACCGGTCAGGAGACGCCGGACTCCCTTTACAATTTGATCATCACGGGTATCGATACACTGACTTATTTCCGGGAGACCTCCAATGGAGTGTGCGTAGATACCGCCTTTGTCCAGGTGAATGTCAATCCGGTTCCACTCATCACCATTACCCCATCAGACACTACGATTTGCAATGGCAACAGCGTTAATTTCCAAGCCACAGTAGGCGATAACGCTACTTCGTTTGAATGGACGGCAGGTGCCGAACTGCTCAGTTGTACCGATTGCCTGAACCCTTCCACGGGCAGCCTGGACCAAAGTGCCACGTTCAGCCTTGAAGCCTCTGTGGGCAACTGCCCAACGGAAGTCAGCGCCACCGTGAATGTCCTGCAGCCCCCAACCTTTGTGCTGGAGGCATCGCCCATCATTTGCGCAGGTGAAAGTATTCAGCTTATTTTCAATACTGATCCGTTATACGACTACATCTGGACCTCCACCGACCCCGACTTTGGGACGATTCAGGACCCAGCCCTGACGGTCACACCCAACACAACGACCACCTACTTCCTGGTGGCGGGCAATGGCATTTGCCCGGATGTGGAAGATCAGGTGCAAGTGCAGGTGGTAGAAGCGGCCGTCATCAACGCTGTCAATGCTTCTCCGACCGATCTCTGCTCCAACGAGTTGGTGACCTACAGTGCAGATATTGAAAATGCCGTCGAAGATGATCTGTACAGCTGGCTTGACCCAAATGGGGATGAAGTAGCGACCGGTCAAAGCGGAACTTTAGAGCCAACCGTTTCCGGCACCTACACCCTGGTTTACACCAGCATTGCAGGCTGTGGTACGCTCACAGAAACTTTTGACCTGCAGGTCTCGCCCGCCCCAGCCGTTGAACTGGCGAATGACACCACGATTTGCCTCGGGCAATCCGTGCAGCTCAACTTTGCGACCGACGAGAATACCACCTACACCTGGACGTCCACGGACCCGCTGTTCAGCGATTTCAACAACCCGGAG
>NZ_JAVJSK010000051.1:0-135232 GCF_040219495.1 Phaeodactylibacter sp.
TTAAAGACTTTTTCCGGCTCTGCAATCTTGCGCAGGCGGGCAATCTCAGCGTCCTGACGGGCTATTTTTGCATCCCGGTCTTTGATTTGGCCTTTCAGGCGACGGCGCCCGATGGTCTGCTCTTTTGCTTGAGACCTTGAAAGTTTTATCGTAGCTTTGAGTCGGGCCCACATTAATGTCTTTTTTTGGTCGAACTCTAAAGCTACGGAAGTGTGGGCATACTTTTGCTTGGCAAAATACGTAGGGCTGATTTTGCATCAAACTGAACAGCCTAGGTCTGATCGTTACTTAACATTTGGCAATAATTGGGTGGGGTGAGTTTAGCATCGTAGGAATCAACGTTCTGACAAGAATGAATTAACAATAACAGCAGGATCTCTACCATAAAGCATAGGAGGCAGTGCCTGGACGAAAGAACAATAATTTCCATAACCCTTAATTTTATTCAAAAACCTTAACACTTCCTAAAAACTCATGGCTTTCTATTAGGCCACATGGTTTTCTAAAGAAAAAAACCTGGATGTATTACACGACTTTCTCCCAGTGGGCCATTAAATCGTATCTTTCCCTAAAAATACATGAAGCCTGCCCGTTTACTTTCAACCCTTACCTGTACATTTTTTTTGTTGAGCAGCCTGCAATTTCAAGCCCAGGCCCAGGAGGGAAGTAATGATTATGCTGCTCTTGTTGGTCTTTTTAAAAAATGGCGGACTTTTGAAACGCCTCCCTTACGCCAGGGAGCACCTGATTATACCGCTCAGACATTCAAAGCCCGCCGGCCTGCTTTTGAGCAGTTGCAGGAAGCGCTTTTAGCTATGGATACAAGTGGGTGGACGGTTCCACAGCGGGTGGACTGGGCGCTGGTTTGGGCAGAAATGAATGGCTATGATTTCAATGAACGCATCCTCCGCCCCTGGGCAAGGGACCCTGCATTTTATAAATCACTCTGGACCTACAGGTCTGATGTGCCTGCCCACGAAGGGCCAACGCATCATCACACGACTGAGATATGGACATACGCGTTTCCGCTGAGCACTTCAGAAAGAGCCAGGCTTATTAGGGACCTCAAAGTCATCCCTCCCATCAATAAACAAGCTCAGCTCAACCTGACGGGTAATGCCCGTGATCTCTGGATAGCCGGAATACGGGATATCCGCACCCAAAGTAGCGACCTGAAAGCAATAATCCAACAACCGGGCGTGGAAGGTGACGATAAGTTGATGGAATCCATAGAAGCTGCCATCGCCTCCACAGATGAGCTCGTCCGTTGGCTGGAGGCTGAAGCCGGCAATAAGACTGGCCCTTCAGGAATTGGAAAAGACAACTATACCTGGTATCTGCAAAATGTTCATCTTGTACCCATGACCTGGGAGGACGAGGTAATGCTCATGAAGCGGGAACTTGCCCGGGCCTGGTCCGCACTAAAGCTGGAAGAGCATCGCAATCGTGACCTTCCGGAACTGACAGCTGCCAACAGCCCCGAAGCTTACGCCGAGCTGGCAGAGCGGTCTGCGAAAAGTTTACTCCACTTTTTAGAACAGGATCAGATGGTAACGGTCAAAGCATATTTTGAACCTGCACTCCGCGAACACTTGGGGGTGTACATCCCGGAGAAAGACCGGCACTTCTTCTGGATTACGGCGCACTATGATCCACGTCCCCTTTATTCCCACTTTTACCACTGGTTTGAACTCGCCCGTATGGATAATGAGCCTCATCCCAATGAGATTCGACGTGATGCCCTTCTGTATAACATCTTTGATTCCCGCAGTGAAGGTGTCGCTACGGCTGTGGAGGAAATGTTCCTGCAGGCCGGACTGTACGATGATGACCCCAGAGTAAGGGAGATCGTGTACATCCTGATTGCCCAGCGTGCCGCCCGGGGCCTGGGTTCCCTCTATGCACACGCCAATGAAATGACGATGGAGGAAGCAGGGAAGATTCATTCTGAGTACACCCCAAGAGGCTGGATGAAGACGGAAAAAGAGTTGTTGATCTTTGAGCAGCACCTGTACCTGCGCCAACCAGGTTATGGGACCAGTTACATTACGGGGAAATACCTGGTCGAAGCAGCAATGGCAGACTTTGCCCTCCTGAAGGAGTCCAAAGCCCACCAGTTTTCTCCAATGGAATTCTTCGACCGGCTAAACGCTATGGGCAACATACCTATCGCGCTTGGGCATTGGGAGCTGACAAGAGAACCAGCAGTTTATCACAACACGAAGGAGGCAGGCTCGAAATCAGATTAAAAATTCGAGTTATACTGACGATTAAGTGGTTTGCCACAGCAAACCTACTCAATGCTTGCCCGTGTCTCGCCGCCTTTGGGCTTTGACCACCTTAAAGGCAGGAGGGCCAGCATTTACACTGAGAAGTGGCTTGCTTCGATGTCGCAAATCCAAGATTCCAGACGATGAATGTCTGGATCAAAGACCCGACATTTATCGTTCCCCGTGCTGGCCGACAGCGCCAGTAGGTGACCACTTCGTATTGCGTATAAATAAGTTTATTCTGAGCCTTCAGGTTAGCCAATTGGAATGCTACCTGAAAGTCATCCCCCCCCTCTTCATACGCCTGTAGCAGCCCTTATTGTTTGGGGTTTATAGTCCAAACTACTAAGTTCTTGGACTATAGCAAAGTATTACTTCTGCAAATACTGCCCTGCGGTCATAACCGGAATAGCGGAAGTTTTAAAATCCCTCAAATTTCTTGTAATAATGATATCTGATTCGTTTTCCAACGCTGTATAGTATTGTAATCCATCCTCAAAATCGCTGAAGGCATCATCATTTAAGGACAATTCTAAAATCTTATCATCGAGTGCAAGTACTTCAACCAATACCTTGAACCTTGTTAAAATTGCTCTAGCTTCTTCTTTTGACTTCAGCTTTGATAAAATGTAATTTGCATTGGCAAAACTTAAAGAAGATACATACAATTTTACTTCTTTTCGATCGGCTAAAGAAAAGAGCTTAGCGGCATCTTGATAAAACGGTGCTCTTTGCCCTAACAGATCAAGTACAATATTCGTGTCAATGAATAGCTTCTTCATTTATACTTCTCCATTAAGTAATCTGCGTATTCACTGCGATGGTCAAACCCATCCGGTATCTCAACCACTCCACTTAAAGACTTTACCAATGGCGTGATTTCGATATCCTTTGGTTTATTGTCAATTAATGCGCTTAAATAGGCCTCTATAAGCCTTGACAGGCTAACTTGATGTTGTTTGGCGTAAACCTTAGCTTTTTCAATCACCCTTTCATCGAGACTAAGCGTCAGTTTTTTGTCCATTGATTTAATTGTTTTACGTGTAAAAATAAGTCGTCTACACGTAAAAATCAAGCCTAGTGCCTCAATTCATAGATCTCTGATACTTAAGTTGAAGTTATTTTTCGTCGAATCCTCACCCCGCTTAGTCCAACCAACTGCGCCCAAATGATATATGGTTGCTATCATTGCACTCAGAACAAAACCCGTGCAATGGAACTAACCATAGAACACCTGAGCAAAACCTACCCCAACGGCACTCAAGCCCTGAAAGGCGTAAGTTTTTCTATCCCTAAAGGCATGTTTGGGCTCTTGGGCCCCAATGGTGCCGGCAAATCGACTCTAATGCGCATCATCGCCACCCTGCAGGATGCAGATGAGGGTAGTGTGCGCCTGGGCGATTTAGATATTCTCAAAGACAAACAGGCGACCCGCCAAATCCTGGGCTACCTACCGCAGGAATTCGGGGTCTACCCCAAAGTATCGGCTACAGCCATGCTCGACCACATCGCCATGCTAAAAGGCGTGCAAAACAAAAGCGAGCGCAAGGAACTGGTCGAAGCCCTCCTCCACCGGGTCAATTTGTACGAACACCGCAAAAAGGCCGTAAGCAGCTACTCCGGCGGTATGCGGCAGCGCTTTGGCATTGCGCAATGCCTCATTGGCAGCCCCCAGCTGATCATCGTGGATGAGCCTACCGCCGGACTGGACCCCGGAGAGCGCAACCGGTTCTACAACCTGCTCTCGGAGATCGGTGAGAACGTCATCGTCATCCTCTCCACCCACATCGTGCAGGACGTCAAGGAACTGTGCACCAATATGGCGATCATCAACGAGGGCCACCTCCTATTCACCGGTGCGCCCGATGCTGCCCTTTCGGAAATGAGTGGCAAGGTTTGGGAAAAGTCGGTCGCCAAAGCCGAACTGGACCGCTACAAAGCAGAGCATCAGGTCATCTCCTCCAAGCTCGTGGCCGGGCAGCCCCTCATCCACGTGTACAGCGAGGCGGCACCGGGCGATGGCTTCGAGGCGGCTGACCCCAGCCTGGAAGACGTCTTTTTCGGAAAAATCTTTGGTGTCAACTAAAACCCCAACCCTATGCTTACCAATATGCTACAATTTGAGCTTCGCTACTGGCTGAAGCGGCCAATGGTTTGGGTGTTTTTGCTGCTGAATACCCTGCTCGTCTTCTTCGCGGTCACGAGCGACAACGTCACCATCGGTCAGTCCTACGGCAGTGTGTATAAGAATGCACCTTTTGTGCTGCAGAGTATGTATGGCAACATGTCGATCATCATGCTGCTCATGTCTACCGCCTTTATGCAGGGCGCGGCACTGCGGGACTTCAACAACAATACGCATCAGATCATCTTTTCCACGCCTTTGCGGAAGTTTCCTTATCTCATGGGGCGCTACCTTGGCGCTTGTATCATTGCGCTAATCCCCTTGTTAGGCGTGACCCTGGCTGGTATCCTGGGCAGCTTTGCCCCCTGGGTAGCCCCCGAACAGCTCGGCCCGCTAAATCTGAGCGGCGACCTCTGGGGCATGCTGCTTTTCGGTATCCCAAACACCCTGCTCATCGGGGCGATTATCTTTGGTATTGCCACGCTGACCCGGAGCACTATCGGTTCCTTTATCGGAGCGCTGGGTGTGCTGGTGGGGTATGGTATCGCTGTTTCTCAAACCTCAGACTTAGACAATGAATACATTGCCATGTTGGTCGACCCCTTCGGCTTAAGCACCTTCCAAATCATAACGAAATACTGGACGGTCGCCGAAAAGAACGCCATGGCGCTGGGCGCTCACCCTATGATGCTGCTCAACCGGGCTATATGGCTGGGCGCGGGCGCACTAATCTGGTTCCTGACTTACACCCGTTTCTCCTTTACGCTGCGCAATAAGAAAAAGAAAAAGCAGGCGGATACTGCGGAGGAAGCAGTCTCCACCACATCGGTAGCGCTTCCAAAAGTGGCCTTACAGCAGGGCTTTGGGGTGTACTTCCGTCAGATGCTGAGCCAGACGCGCCTCGACTTTACAGGTGTGATCAAAGGAGCGCCTTTTCTGGTGATCCTGTTGTTTGGCATTCTGAATATGGCACCGGGCATCGCCTCCGTCAATGGCGGGTACGGGCTGGACCTCTACCCGGTTACCTACCGAATCATCGACAATATCCGGGGCTCTATGTATTTGTCGGTTATTGCCATCCTGATTTTCTATTCCGGCGCACTGATCTGGAAGGAGCGGGATGCCAAGGCGGACGAGATCTACGGCAGCCTGCCTTATCCGAACTGGGTGCCGGTGATTTCCAAAATACTGGCCATTACGGGCATTATTGCGGCCCTGCAGCTGATTTCTATCCTGACCGGAGTAGTCGCACAGACCATCAAGGGCTATACCAACTACGAATTGGGGGTATACTTCAAAGAGCTGATGGTGCTGGACCTGCTGGGCTTCTTTTCTGTAGCCGTGCTGTCCATGCTTTTCCATACGCTGATCAACAATAAGTACCTGGCGTACTTTGCCGTAGTGGCTTTCCTGATTGTGAATGCCTTCATCTGGCTGCCGCTGGACGTATTCAGCAATATGCTCAGTTTTGGCGCTACCCCCAGCTACACGTACTCCGATATGAATGGTTTTGGGCCCTTCGTTGCCGGGCTGACCTGGTTCAATACATACTGGTTCCTGTTCAGCGTACTGCTGATTGGCGGGACGGTCTTCTTCTGGGTGCGCGGTAAGGATACCGTTTGGAAAAATCGCTGGCAGGCTGCTGCTGCGGGCTTCCGTCAAAGCCGGTGGCCGATGATTGGCTTACTCGGGCTTTGGGCCCTCACTGCGGGCTTTGTTTTCTACAATACCCAAATGCTGAACGATTATGACACGCCAAAGGCATCACGGAAACTCAGCGCCGACTACGAAAAGACCTTTTCCTACCTGGAAAAACAGCCGCAGCCGCATATCGTGGATGCGAAGTACGAGATTGACCTCTACCCGGAAGAAAGAGACCTGGAAGTGCGCACACAGCTGCTGCTGACCAACAACTCCGGACAGCTCATCGATACCCTAATAGTCAACCTGATTAAAGAATTCGAAACGGACATCACCATCGAGGGCGCCCAACTCGTGCGGGAGGAAGCCGACTTCCAAATGCAGTTCTATGCCTTTGAGCCTGCCCTGCAGCCCGGCGACACCATTGAGATGCGCTACACCGGCCGAATGGACCATCAGGGCTTTGAGAACGAGGTCAGGAACACCTCTATCGTGCCCAATGGTTCGTTTTTTAACAATACCGACATCACCCCCAGCTTTGGCTATCAAAAGAGCCGGGAAATTTCGGAAAAGCGGTACCGCAAAAAGTACGATCTGCCGGAGCAGGAAGCTATGCCGCCTCTGCAGCGCGAGTGCACCGATGCTTACGTCTGCCGCCATCACTACCTGGGGCTTCACGCCGACTGGGTAACCGCGGAAACGACCATTAGCACAACCAAAGGGCAGACGGCAGTTGCACCGGGCTCGCTGATCCGCAAGTGGGAAGAAGGCGACCGGGCTTACTTCCAATATAAGCTTGACCACCCGTCTATGAACTTCTATTCCTTCATCTCTGCGGACTATGAAGTGGAACGGGAAAAGTGGCAGGACGTGGATGTGGAAGTCTACTATCAGGAAGGGCACGAGTACAATGTGGAAAATATGGCCGGCAGTATCCGCAACTCTCTGGCGTACTATTCCGAAAACTTCTCGCCCTATCGCCACAAGCAGGCACGAATCATTGAGTTCCCACGCTATGCCAGTTTTGCACAAGCCTTCCCTGGCACCATGCCTTACTCTGAGGGCATTGGCTTCATCGCAGAAATCGAAGAAGACCAAAAAGATGTGGATATGGTCTATTACGTCGTGGCGCACGAGATGGCCCATCAATGGTGGGCGCATCAGGTCATCGGTTCGGGCATGCAGGGCGCCACCTTGCTTTCTGAAACCCTCGCGCAGTACTCCGCCCTGATGGTGATGGAGGAAACCTACGGGCAGGAGCGCATCCACAAATTCCTAAAGTACGAAGTGGACAGTTACCTGCGGGGGCGTGGCCGGGAAACGGAACGGGAAAAGCCCCTCCTCGAAGTCTACGCCAATCAGGGCTACATCCACTACCGGAAAGGCAGTGCGGTGATGTACTACCTCAAGGAGATGATTGGGGAAGACCGGGTGAATGCAGCGCTGCGCAGCGTTATCGACTCCTTTGCCTATCAACAGCCCCCTTATCCGAATGCGCACCACTTGGTGGATGCCTTCAGGGCGCAAACACCAGACTCCCTGCAATACCTGATCACCGATATGTTTGAGACCATCACCTTGTTTGACAACCGGGTGCAGGAACCTGCCTACCGGAAGCTGGATAACGGAAAGTACGAGGTCAACTTCACAGCCTACGCCACCAAATTCCGGGCAGATTCCCTGGGCACAGAAACGGAAATCCCGATCCGCGACTACATAGACGTGGCCGTGTTTGCGGAACCCGAAGAGGACGAAGAGCGTGGCAGGGTGCTGCATCAGGAGCGCCTGCTAATACAGGACAAGGAAACACCGGTTAAAATTGTAGTGGACGAACTACCTTACGAAGCCGGCTTCGACCCCAACTATTACCTCATCGACCGTATGCCGGATGATAATGTGCAGCGGGTGAAGCTCGAATAGTACAATCCTTTCTCTGCAAAATTAATCAGGAGCGGCGCCCGGGCAGGGTTAGCCGCTCTTGCAATTACCGGGCTCCCCCCTTTAAGGGGCCTTTTACTTTATCACAGCTTTTTCTTACTTTTGCATGACCCGGTTTTAATCCATTCATTCTCCCTAATCAAGGATACCTGACTGCCTTCCTGCTTACAGCTGAGACTGTACTACGGTGATACCGTAATGCCTTTTCAAGAAATAGCAAATACTGATGAGAACACCCTTACTGCTTACTTTTTTAATGCTGTCCCTGGCACTGTATAGCCAGATCCCCTGCAATGGGGAGTTTTTACTATCCGGTACCGCCGTACAGCAAGGCGATTGCATACAGCTCACTTCCAGCAGCATAAGTCAGCAGGGGTGTGCCTGGCTCAATACGCCCGTAGACTTCAGTCAGCCGTTCACCCATAATATGTCAGCCAATTTCGGCACCGTGGATGGTAGCGGGGCCGATGGTATTTGCCTGATTTACCAAACCGGCGGGCCGACAATCTGTGGCATTTCCGGTGGTGGCATGGGTGCACAGGGCATTGCCAACTCCTTTATTGTCGAATTTGATACCTGGGACAATGGGGCACTGCAGTCTGATATCGCAGCTGACCACTCGGCTATTGCGATCAACGGCGACCTTAACAATCAGGTAAATGGCCCGGTGGCACTACCCAATATTGAAGATGGGCAGAACCACACCATTACATTCACCTGGAACCCCAATGGCAATCAGTACACTGTAAGCTTTGACGGAGGGGTAATCCTGAGCGGGTCCTTTGATATCGTGAATCAATGCTTTGGAGGCAGCAACCTCGCCTATTGGGGGTATACCGCTTCCACGGGCTCCGCATTCAACAACCAATCGGTTTGCCCTATATTGCCGCCGCCAGTTACTACTGATGCAGGCATCGACATTAATATACCTTGTGCTTCCGCTCAATTGACGCTTGACGGCACCGGTACCGCAGTGGGCAACTACACCTACGCCTGGTCCTCTCCCAATGGCGGCACCATCATTTCCGGTGGCAACACCCTCACCCCAACTGTGATGGGAGCCGGGACCTACATCCTCACCCTGACTGATCCCAATGGGGGCTGCCAGGAAACCGACGAGGTTGTCGTCAACCTTGACCCTTTGCAGGTTAACATCAATGCCCCTCCCTTCGCACCCTGTGCCGGTGGGGAGGTCACCCTCAATGCGAACGCCTCCACTTCCGGCGGATTTATCACTTACCAATGGTCTACACAAAACGGGCAGCTGTTGTCCTCTCCAAATCTTCCCACAGTTCAGGCCGGCGCACCGGGCACTTATACGCTAACTGTAACCTACAATGACGGCCAGATTATTTGTACCGAAGAAGCCAGCGTTACCCTGCAGCCCAACATCAACATCCCCATCGCTACGGCTACCGGTGGGGACATTACCTGCAATAACCCTGTGGTCGCACTAAATGGCCTCGGCCCCTATACCGGCCCGCAGTTTTCTTATGAATGGGTCACTTCAGATGGCATCATCATAAGCGGAGCCCAAACCCTTACGCCGGTGGTTGGCGCGGCCGGCTTGTATACCCTAACCGTTGTCAATACCAACACCAACTGTATGTCAATGGTCACGGTAGAAGTAGGGGACGAGACCGATCCGCCATTGTCCGCAGCATCGGCACTCGGAGCACTGGACTGCAACACAAGCCAGATTATGCTCACGGGAGCGGGTTCAGCCACCGGCCCCAATATCGAGTACAGCTGGCAAACCAATAACGGGAATATCGTATCCGGTGCCAATACCCTGACCCCCACGGTGGATGCTGCAGGGGAGTATTTCCTCTTTGTTTCTAATGAAACAACCGGCTGCTTTAGCATCGCTGATGTGACAGTGCCGGAAAGCCCACCGGGCCCTTCGGTAGCGCTCGCCGTCTCCGATACGCTCAATTGCGCCATCAATTCTGTCTTACTCGATGGCAGCGCCTCTGAACAATCTCCTGACTACACCTACTCTTGGACTACAGCAGATGGCACCTTACTTAGCGGGCAGGACTCCCTTGTCGCAACCACTGGTGCACCGGGCACTTACGCCCTGGCGATTACGGATACGGTGACCAACTGTACCACAACCGACTCTGTGGTGGTCATTCAGCAAATCAGTAGCCCGGATGCTGATGCCGGCCCCGATCAAAGCCTCGACTGCGGGGTCACTTCCGTCTCTCTGGACGGGACCGGCAGCAACCTCCTCCCTGGATATACCGCTGGTTGGTCTGCTCTCGCCGGAGGCACACTGAGCGATGCTCAAACGCTGACGCCAACAGCGAACGGGGCAGGCATTTATGTGCTCACCCTGCTCGATACAGCGACACAGTGCACGGGTAGGGATACAGTGCTGATTATAAATGATGCCAACGTCCCTACCGTAAGCATCGCGGTACCGGATACGCTGGACTGTGCAACACCGAGCCTGGCGTTGACCGGGAGCGGAGCCACCGCCGGAGGGAATGGCTTTACCGTTGAATGGAGCAGCGCCGAGGGCCACCCCATCACCAACCCCAATGAGCTGACAGCGACCATAGCTGCGCCTGGTACCTATACCCTGGAAGTTTTAGACACCCTCAATGATTGTTCGGCCATTGCTTCGGTGACGGTATTCCAAGACACTCTGCGGCCCGTAACCTCAATCACAGCAGCAGATACCCTGACCTGTGCCCGTACCACCCTCGTCCTCGATGGTTCAGGCAGCAGCTCCGGCAGCCAATTCGAGCTACAGTGGAGCACCAGTGATGGCCAGATCACCACCGGTTCTGAAACCCTGATGCCGGTTGTCAATCAGCCGGGCACTTATACCCTCGAAATTCTGAACACGCAAAACCAATGTACAGCCTCAACAGCGATTACCGTAGCTCAGGATACTGCTGCACCATTGGTCAATATTCTCCAGCCCCCTACTCTGACCTGTAGCGCCCCAACAGTCACCTTATCCGGGCAGGGGACATCCACAGGTGCCCCATTTAGTTACAATTGGGCCAGTCCGGATGGCACCATCCTGAACGGCACCACCTCGCTTGGCCCTCAGGTGAATGCCCGTGGTACCTATACCCTGCAGGTTGCTAACAACCAAAATGGGTGTACCAGCACAGCCAGCGCCTTTGTAGCCGTAGACACTGTCGCGCCAGTGGCCAATGCAGGCCCGGACGCCATCCTGAACTGCAATCAGCCTACCCTGCAGTTGGGCAGCAGCGCCACTTCTGCCGGAAGCCGGTTTACCTACGCCTGGTCGGGTACAAGTACGCTCGCCGGTGATGCTTCGGCCTTTATGCCGGTAGCAGATACCGCCGGCATCTACCAACTGACGGTTACGGATACCCTCAACGGTTGCCAGCGTACGGATACGGTCACCCTCACCGAAGACTTTTCCACTCCGGTGGCTGTTCTGGCCCTGCCAGACACCCTCAACTGCGTGGACAGCCTGATCACCTTAAATGGCAACGGCTCCAGTACAAATGGTAACTTCCTGTACCGTTGGACGGCGCTCAATAGTGCCGTAACTTTCATTTCCACAACGCCGGTAGCTGAAGTCGCCGCAGCCGGCCCGTATACCCTCGAAGTTGAAAACCTCGACAACGGCTGTATAGCAGCTGATACCGTAGAGGTCTTTCAGGATACTGACCTGCCTTTTGCAACCATTGAACCCGCCGACACCTTAACCTGCACACAGCCCCTCATCACGCTCAGTGCGCTGGTATCAAGCTCCAACAACAACCTCAGCCTGCAGTGGTCTACTGCCGATGGGAGTATACTTTCCGGACAGGGCAGCCTGCAGCCGGTGGTTAATGCCGCCGGGGTCTATGATTTGGTGGTGACCGATATCAATAATGACTGTAGCGTGAATGCCAATATTGCAGTGGCGATTGACACCCTCTCCCCCGACATCAGCTTCGGCTCTGCACCTGTGCTCAACTGCCGGGACACCCTCGTGGCCCTTGACGGGCAAACCACTTTAGCAGATGCCGCATGGTCCTGGACCACCACGGAAGGTAATCTCGTAAGTCAGGCCAATACATCCGCACCTGACATCAATCAGCCTGGCACCTATCAGGCAGTACTGCTCAATCCGGCTAATGGATGTAGCAGTACCGATGCACTCACCGTGCTGCAGGATATAGAGATCCCCCAGGTGAGTATCGCACCAGCCTCTGTGCTAACCTGCGCCCAAACCTCGGTAGTGCTCAATGGCTCCGCCTCTGACCAGGCTCCGGGCTGGAGCATCAACTGGCAGGCACCTGATGGCAACAGCATTAGCAATGACCTGATGACGAGTATCGACGTACCCGGGCAGTACACCCTTGAGATCATCAATACCGAAAACTTTTGCCGCAACAGCGCGAGCGTATTGGTCAGTCAGGATACTGTCCGTCCTACGGTCAGCCTGATGCCCGCAGATACGCTCGACTGCGCAACGCCTGCCGTTACGCTAAGCAGCATGGTAAACACAACGGCAGACCCTGTTTACCAGTGGTTTACGAATACCGGACAAGTGCTTTCCGGAAACGATAGCCTGAATGCGGCCACCGAAGTGCCTGGGTTGTACTATTTTACAGTGACCAACCAAAGCAATGGCTGCCACACGACAGACAGCCTGATCGTGGCACAGGATACCCTTTCACCAACTCTCGCTGCCCTGATGCCCGCTACCCTGACCTGTGCACAGCCGGCGGCATGGCTCAACGCAGCCAACGGGAACAATGCCAACTGGGCTTACGACTGGTCCGTTACTAACGGTGCCCAACTGAACAGCCCACCAGATAGTAGTGCCGTTCAGGCGATTGCGGCAGGGAACTACAGCGTGGTGGTGACCAATCCGGAAAATGCCTGTACAGCTACCCGCAACTACAATGTGTCTGTAGATACGCTGGCACCTGCTGTCGCCATAGCACTGCCCGACACGCTCAACTGCACCGTCAGTAACGTAACGCTGAATGGAAATGGCTCCGATACCGGTGCCAACTTTAGCCTGAGCTGGGCCACCACGGATGGCCAACTGCAGGGGGCGCCCGATCAGCCTAATACAATAGCTACTGCCCCGGGCACCTACAGCCTGGCTATCCTGAACACCAATAATGGTTGTTCGGCCAGCCAAAGCGTCACCGTGGCTCAGGACACCCTACCCCCATTCGCCCAAATCGCAGCAGCAGATACGCTCAATTGCAATATCAGCAGCCTTTTGCTGAACGCTACCGGCAGTAGCACCGGCAATACCTTTGCTTACTCCTGGACCACAAATAACGGGCTCCTCCTCAGCGGTGCCGACGGGCTTCAACCGGAAGCAGGAGCGGCCGGGCAATACAGCCTGCAAGTCACCAACCTGCAGAACTTCTGTACTGCTACCGCTACCGTGGAGGTCCCCATTGATACCCTCGCGCCAACAGTTACTCTCGCGCCCCCGGCAGTACTCAACTGCAATCAAAACAGCGTCCTCCTAACCGGTACCGTAAGCAACGCCGGTAGCGGGTATGACCTGCTGTGGAACGGACCGGCAGGCGGGATTTTATCCGGGGCGGACGGGCTAAACCCAGTCGTTGGGCAGCCAGGAGCCTACAGCCTGATCATTACCAATAACAATAATGGCTGCTCCAGGTCGGCAAGTACGGAAATACTCCAAGACATCGCCCCGCCGGTAGCGGCTGCCGGCACCAACTTCGTCATCCCCTGCTTTCCGGAATTACGGACGCTCGATGGCAGCAATTCCTCCAGTGGGCCTGAATTCAGCTATAGCTGGAGCAGTGCCGATGGTATGCTCCTCAACGGTGCAACGACCCTCACTCCCGCTATTGATGCCCCCGGGACCTATACCCTGCTCGTCACCAATCTGGGCAACGGGTGCACCGCAACCGACAACGTACAGGTCAGCCAGGATTTACCGGAAGCTTCCGCCACAACGCTGCAGCCGCTCTGTTTTGGGGACTCCGGAAGGATCAGCTTCGAAAACACAAGCGGAGGCCTGCCCCCTTATGTCTACTCCATAGACGGAGGTGCAACCTATACCGGCAGCCCCGATTTCCAGGTACAGACCCCTGGCAACTACAGCCTGATTGTACAAGACGTCAATGGGTGCGAAGCCGTACTGAGCACCTCCATCGTACAACCAGATTCACTGGTGCTGCTAATGGCACCGGCACAGGCAGAGATTGATTATGGTGGCAGCCACACCATTCAGCTACAGTCGAATTATCCATTGGAAGAGCTGCTGAACATCACCTGGTCGCCCAACCCCGGACTGGATTGCTACGACTGCCTGAGCCCAACGGCCAGTCCGCGCATTTCTACCGTCTACCAGGTATCAGCAACCAATGCGAATGGCTGCCGGGACCAGGCCCGCATCCGCATAACGGTCAATAAAGATCTCCCGGTTTATGTCCCTACCGCGTTTTCGCCCAACGGGGACGGCAACAACGATTGGTTTACGGTATATGCGCGGCAGGGCATCATTACTAATGTGCGTTCTATGCAGATTTACAACCGCTGGGGCGAACAAGTATTTGAAAATCAGAATTTCCAGCCCAATGCTCCAATGGAAGGCTGGGATGGCTTTTTCCGCAATCAGACCCTTAATCCCGGAGTCTTTGCCTATGTAGTGGAAGTGGAGCTGTTTGACGGCAGCACGGAGTTATTGAAAGGCGATGTGACCTTGGCCCGGTAAAGCAAATTGGTCTGCTGTCTGCTATTTTTGCAGATACAGGTTGTGAGAATGACCACATAGCGACTACATTTAGACCTATTATTCAATCTATAAACCTCAGTCTTATGAAGCGACTTTTAACTTTGTGTGCGCTCAGCCTTAGCCTCCAACTAGCTGTTGCCCAGGTAAGCATCACAGAAGCCCCCGATTTCACCCTCACCGATATACACGGAGAGGAGCACCACCTTTACGATATGCTCGATGATGGCAAATACGTGATGATCAAGCTCTATGCTTATTGGTGCGGCCCCTGCTGCGCCACCGCCCCGGCAGTAAAGCAAGTGTATGAGAACTTTGGCTGTAATTCCGGTGACCTAATTGTAATTGGCCTTGAAGCAGATGGTACTCTGGCGCAGACTGAGGCGTTTGAGAATGACTGCGGCGCTGCCGGCGGTTTCCCGGTGGTCAGTGGGCTGGACGGAGGCGCCAGTGCTGTCGTTGACCAATTCGCTCCGATCGCATTTCCTACAACCATACTTGTAGCGCCTGACCGCACCATCGTTCAGCAGGATATCTGGCCATTTGAAGCTGACGGAGCTACTGCTTTGGTAGAATCCTACGGACCGGCACAGCAGGAGTGCGCCCCGGTCAGCGCCTCAGATGTGGAACTGCTTACCGGTTTCACAGCGGCTGCTCAGCCCAACCCCTTCACGGAAACGCTGAGTGTTACCGGGACGATTGAAACGCCCGCCCGCATTCGGATTGAAGTCCTCAATACACTTGGGCAGATCGTTCTTCAGCACGATGCCGGGCAATGGGCAACCGGTGAACATACAGCCCGTATTCCAGCCACACAACTGACCAACGGGCACTACTTTGTGCACATTTTGGCCGATGGTGTACCGGCTGCTACGCTGAATGTGCAAAAGCAATAAACGCATCAATGGGAAGCGCCTTAGAGCATGTTTGAAGCTCTTACTTTATCACTAAAGAGGGCGCTCTACCCATTCTTTTCAATTACTTTTGTACTTTTAGAGCCTCATCGAAAGGGATAATTATTTCATTGCGCCTGCCCAATGGCCAGCGCTTAACTGAACATCAATGCCCTTTTCCAACCTCGGATTCCTTTCGGTTCTATTTTCCAGCTTTTTCCTGTTGTCGTTTCCCTCAAATGGAGTGGTACGTTATGTAAATGTGGAAGCCACCGGCAGCAATGATGGCTCCTCCTGGGCCGATGCCCATCAGCGCCTGGAAGACGCTATTGCCGAAGCGAGCCCCGGCGATACCCTTTGGATTGCCGAAGGGACCTATACCCCTACATTGGGCACGGACCGGTCAGTCAGCTTCCAAATCCAGAAGCCCCTCGCCCTGTATGGAGGCTTCCAGGGCGATGAGGTCAGCCTGCAGGAACGGGACCCCGCCAGCTTCGTCACCTTGCTGAGCGGTGACATCGGCCTTCCCGGAGACTCTCTGGACAACAGCTACCGGGTTTTAACCATAGAAAATGTGAACGCCCCCGTTACCCTTGACGGATTGAGCATTGCCCATGCGCTCAATAATGCGCCCACTAACAATTTGCAGGAGCAAAGTGCCGGCGGAATACTCCTTGTTGATGCAGCGGTCCATGCTTATAATTTGCAAGTCTCAAATAATACGGCCAGATACGGAGGTGGCATGGCGGCATGGTCGGGAGCTTCCTGGCTGGCAGCAGATTGCACGTTTAGTCAAAACAGAGCTTATGCTTTTTCCGACCGTTGCGGCGGGGCAGCCTATACCGTTGATCCTAATGTGAGCATGGATTGGCTCAACTGTGGTTTTGCAGGCAATTGGGCCAGCAACACTAGTGTCAGTGGTGGCGGAGCGGTTGCCGGGGTGCAGCAAGCTACGTTCACTCAGTGCTACTTCAGTCAGAACCGTTCCGAGTTTGGCCCGGCGGTATCAGGGGCGAAAGCGACTTTCTACCAGTGTGCTTTCTGGGGGCACCCTTCCGGGCAGGGTGTTTTGTTTGACGGGCAATACACCGTCAACAACTCCATTTTTTGGTTTTCTTTTTCTAACGAGCCGTCAGCTAATGCCACAGTGACATTCAACAACTGCATGCTTGATGTAAGCGATTGCCCGCCCGGGGCAGCTTGCAACGACTGCCTTTACAATAAGAACCCATACTTCATCGACCCTTTGGAAGAAGATTTCCGGGTGCCGCTCTGTGCGCCTTCTGTAGACCGGGGCAGTACTGCCGCTCTGCCCCCGGGGCTGGAGAACGACCTGGGCGGCCTGCCACGAATACTCGACGGCACCCCAGATATTGGGCCGTACGAATTTCTGGACCCTGACCCGGGCACGCCGGGCACTCATGTCATCAACAGCAGAGGAGACCGGTATTCACGAAGTCTGGCCGGTGCGATTATTTGTGCGAACGAAAACCCGGGGCCGGATACAATCCGCTTCCGATTGGGCAGCAACACCCCCCACATCATTCCACCCAAGTATAACCTCCCCCCGGTTATGGATGATTCCACCATCATTGATGCCACCGATCTTTATAGCCCTGGAGAAATCCAAATTGATGGCAGCGCTGGCATAGAAGCAGAAAATGTAGAGCCTGGCAATGGTTTGCGCCTGTTCAATAACCACCAGGAAGTTTATGGTTTAGACATACGGAATTTTGCTTTTTTTGGGGTCCGCCTTTTCCAAGGTTCAGCATATGCACAAATAGGCCGCCCGGGCAAGTCCAATGTATTTATGAACAATGGCCAACACATCAGGGTAGTTGGCAGCCACCATAACATTCAGAGCAATTATCTTGGCTGTACACCGGATGGTGAAATGCAGACCACCGGAGTTAATGGAATTGCAATTGGCTCTTTCAGCAACGACCTCCCCGTCACTGCAGACCTGCAAATCGGAGGTTCCAGGGCTTTGGGAGAAGGCAATATCATTGGCAACTGTACCGGCACGGCGATTTCCGCAGGTGCAAATGAAAACAGCAACACAGCGGATACCTTACTCTTCGGTGCAGTTATCGCGGGCAATAGCATCGGTTGGCACCCTGTACTCGAGGCCCCTATGCCTAATCAAACAGGCATTAGCCTTTTTCATACCACCTTCCCGGGGACCCCTAATGCTACAGTAGTCTCCGACCGTATCATCATTGGTGGGCAGGAAGCAGACCACGGCAATATCCTGGCACATAGTACAGGCTCCGCTATCTTTCTGGAAGATGATGGGGTCCGGGCGAGCATGAGGCGTAACACCTTCTTTTGCAACGGCAATGGTATCACATTCTTTGAGGCGCCCAATTTCCAAAAGCCACCTCCCGTTATCCAAGAGGCTGATATTTTCCAAATCGCGGGCATCAGCACGCCTGGAGATACCATCGAAATTATGCTAAATGATACGACAGGCTGCACGAATGGGGCAGCTTGTCAGGGCAGCACATTTTTGGGCGAAGCCCTGACAGGGCCAGGTGGCAACTGGTCGCTAAGTACCTTCCCATTTCCTCTGTATGGAGGAGAACAAGTTACCGCTATTGCCACCAGCACCTACCCTGTCAGCTCCCCCTTTGCCAACTGTGCTACCGTTATTTGCCCGGAAAGCTATGCGACCTTTTCCACTTCGCTTTGCGCAAACGACAGCCTGGTGTTGCACGGCCAGGTATTCACTGTTGACCACCCCAGCGGACAAGTGATCTTAGTCGATAGCAGCGCCATCGGATGCGATTCTATTGTCTCCGTGACCGTTGAATTCCTCCCGCTGCCAACCGGAAGTTTTACCGGGAACTACTGCTCCAATGAAACCGTCGTTATCGGCAATACAATTTTTGACGCAGCCCAGCCCGTGGGCAGCGCACGCCTGGAAGGAGCAGGCAGCAATGGGTGTGACTCCCTTGTAGAGGTTGCGCTGACTTTCCTTGAGGCGCCAACCACAGCACTTTTCAATGACCTTTGCCCGGGCGACACGCTGACCTTTGGCAACGAGCTCATCACCACTGCCGGGGTTTTCCTCGATACGCTTACCGCAGCGAATGGTTGCGATAGTTTGGTGGCACTGGAAGTCGAACTCCTGGAGCAGGCCCTGACGAATCTGGAAGCCCGCATTTGCCCGGGAGCCAGCTACAGCTTTCAAGACACCGTATTGGATGAAGCGGGGACTTACTCTTTTCTGGCAACTGCCGCCAACGGCTGCGATAGTATCATCCTGCTGGAATTGCTCTTCTTCGAAACGTACGAAGCTACTGAACAGGCCACGCTATGCGCAGGCGATACGCTGGCGTTTTGCGAAACATCCATTACTTCACCGGGGACTTATTTTTGTGAACTGAGCTCTGTGCAGGGCTGTGACTCTACGATCATTTTGGCAGTCACTGAGGCATTCCCATCGGGTTCACTTCTGGATACCGTCCTCTGCCCGGGGCAAACGTTAACCCTTGCGGAAGACACCTTCAATCAGGCCGGCCAATATGAAGTGCTACTGCAAACGGATGCAGGGTGCGACAGCCTTTTGCAAATTGAGCTCAGCTATACCGTAACGCCATCCCCGAGTTTTGAAACGACTCCGGATTTCGGGGGCGGCACCGGCAGCATCACCGCTGTTCCCGGAGACAGTTCCCTTGCCTTCAGCTGGATAGATGGCACCAATACTTTAGTCCGCACGAGCCTGGATAGCGGCACTTATATTTTGGTGCTGGAAGACACCCTGGGTTGTATTTCCGAATGGCCCGTTGAAGTTGAAGCAGGCGCTTTCAAATATGCCGTACCTAATACCTTCACGCCAAACGGAGATGGACAGAACGACACCTTTGCACCACTTACCAATACTGATCAATTTGAAATTGAGCAGTTTAAAATTTACAATCGCTGGGGGCAACTTGTATTCAGTGCTTCAACAGACGTATCTGCCTGGGACGGCAACCACAAAGGCGCCCCCCAACCCTCAGAAGTTTACTACTATCAGTTGCTGCTCCTCCCGGATAACGGTACAGGTCTGCCTATCACTGTTCAAGGCAATGTGACGCTCATTCGCTAGATAAGATACAGATCCCTTTTTTCAATTTATTTTTCCTTACATTTGAATGCAGTACTGCCCCAACTCCCACTTGATGTCTGGGGCATTTCGAGCCTGAAAAGGCTCCGTACAAACACTAAGACCCTGCATGCGGTATAGCCCGGAAGAAATCGAAGGTTTCGAAGGCCAGTTGAATCTACTGGTCCGAAAGCTCAACTTCATGAATAGTGAGCTGGGGCGTACTATTGACCCTAATGCCAAGTTTGCCATCACGGAAGAGATCGATCAGCTCGAAGGGCAAATTTCGGACCTCAAGGGTAAACTCAGCGCGGCTCACGGGCTGCCCGTTGCCGACCAGAAAGAACGCCTTGCAGCTGCCATCCGCCAACTCAACATGGACGAAGAAGAGGAAATCGGGCTGCTCCATCTCGTCAATTGCGACCGCCACCAGATGGTCGATAAATTCTGGGCCGCTTTTGATGAGAAAGCAGAAGAGCATTTTCAGTTTTATTTCATTACCGGCTGCCCTACGCAAATGCCGCCCAGTTTTGCAGAGCGGATGGTTTATGAACTCCTGGTCGAAGAGCTTGACGGAGAAAGCGATGCGCTGCACATCCTTACCCAGGAAGAGAATGGCCGCATAAGAATTCAGGACCTGCCACTTGGCCGCAACACCCGCAAGAGCCAGCAGCGCTTCAAAGCCTACGTTCAGGAACGCTTCCGCTTTGCCGATACGCAATCCTTTGACGCTTTCATTGAGACCGGGGTGCCTAACCTGCCCTATGATTACGTAGCTGTTGTTTTTGAGCTGCATGAACGCAAGTGGAGCCCCTTTGTGCCCGAGTATCTGGAATGGATGATCGAGACTTTCAAAAACCCGAACAAGCAGGTCCCAAAGTTCCTGTTCTTTTTTGTGTTTTATGTAGAAGGGCAGCATCTGGGCGGGCTGCAAAGCCGGCAAAAGGAAATCATCACAGCGCTGAGTGAGCTCACGGTGCGCCACGAGACCACACTGCTCACGCCCCTGCTGCCGGTTGAGGACGGAGACCTCCGGGCCTGGCTGATGGAACTTGGCGAACGCAACCCCAATCAGGTACAAGCCGTCGTGGATGCGATGGTAGCCGGACTGCGGGAAGAAGACCAAAATCTGTTTCGCGACAAGCAACAGTTCAATATGAAAGACATCGAAGAGCTACAGGCTCTGATTTATAAAATTGCAAACGAATAGGCTATGAGTTTCCATCTTTACGGTGCGAAAGGGCAAAAGGCGTTGCCCCCGATCTCCCTCAACGAACGCATCAACGACCCTGCCTTGTACCTGCCTGCCCCTGGCCTGGCCAGTGCAGTCAATGTAGCCCTCAACCTGGGGCTGCCCTTACTGCTAACCGGAGAGCCTGGAACGGGCAAAACACAACTGGCCTACCACATCGCCCATTACTTCTCTCTGGGCAAAGTGCTGGTTTTTAATGCACAGACCTCCTCGTCAGCTAAGGATTTATTCTACCGCTATGACGCACTGGGGCATTTCCAGCACAGTCAGACCCAATCAGAAGCCCTGAGCCCTGAAGAGATCGAGCGCCGGTATATCCGCTTTCAGGCACTGGGGGCGGCTATCCGCAGTGACCAACGGCGCCTCGTGCTGATTGACGAGGTAGATAAAGCACCGCGGGACCTCCCCAACGACATCCTTGCTGCCTTGGAGCGCCTGGAGTTTGATGTGCCGGAAATCGACAAAAGCTACGCCACCACTAAGGACAACCGGCCGATCATCATCATGACTTCCAACTCGGAGAAAAACCTGCCGGAGCCTTTTCTGCGCCGGGTTGCTTATTACCATATTGATTTCCCCACCGCTGAAGAACTCCTGTATATCCTGGAGCGGAAAGTGGAAGGGTACGAGGGCGATGAAGGGCAGGCCAGGCTACAAGCCATTATCGACCACTTTGAGCTCATACGGTCCCGCACTTCCGTCAAACTGCGTAAAGACCCCGCCACCGCAGAGTTGATCCAATGGACGGCCCTGCTGCACAAGCTCAGCTTCGATATGCTCAAGCTGGCCGACCTCCACAGCCTGTCGGAAAAAGCAAAAACCGACCTAAAGCTCTCCTATTGCGTACTGGCTAAAAACAAAGATGACCTCGACCAATTGCACCGCATGGTTGATCAGGCTTAAGGATGGAACGTGGATTCACATATCGCCTGGTCGCTGACCTTATACAGACTCTCGAAGCAGAGGGGCAACAAATCGGTACGGGGCAGTACCTGAGGGTACAGGAATTGCTAAGCCAACTGCCCGATGACCTGCCTGCGGAAGAGCTGATGTATGCCCTCAGCCCTCTTTTTGTGCAAACCCCACAACAACAAGACCAGTTTTACCGTCTTTTCCGGCAATCCCGGGACCGGACCCAAGCCTATTTCCAGTCACTGGGAGAAACGGTCGATGTGCGTTCAGAACGCCCCTTGCTACACCGCCGCCCAAGAAAATTACAGTGGCTGATTGCGGCGCTGGCTTTTCTGCTGGTCATTCCTCCCCTAATCATTATTGGGCTGAGGTACCTGGAAGAAAGCAACCGGTCCCTGGAACGTACCTTTCAGGTGAACGCCGGTGGCTCGGCCAGCAGTTGTGTACCCGACTCTATACTACAGGAGCGCATTGGCGGTCTTGATACCTTCTCGGTCGTTTTCGCCGGCCAAAGTGCACTGGGCAGCTTTATGCTCAACGGGAATTGCCTGGAATATACCGCCCGGGACTCCGTAAGCGGGCAAGACTCTATCCTAATTGAATATCAAAACGGAGACCGCTCCCTGATGGTCAATTTCCGGCCGATTGTAGAAGGTTTCGCCCCTGCTGCCACGCCCCCTTCCAATAGCCCCAAGAAAAAACCAAAACCCGAGCCACAGCCGGTAGTAACAGATGCAGAGTGGGCTCCCCTCACGCCCCTTTACGACCATGACCTCTTTGCCTACAGCGTAGAGGCGCCCAGCTGGCTGCAACAACAGCTCGTACGGTACGAGAAGCTCATCCGCGTTGGTGGGTATATTCTGGCCTATGCCTTTCTGATCGCCCTGTTGCTGTACCGGTTTAGGAGAAGGCAGAGCGAGCAGATTGTGTTGGACAGCGACAAGCCGCCCTACGTCTGGCATATCCGTATTCCTGAGGTAGAGCACCTGCAATTCGGCCCTGAATTTCAGCGGCTGCTCAACCGCCTGCGCAAGCGGACAAGGGGCGGAACTTTTCAACTTGATGTACCCGGCACGATTCAGGCGACCATCCAAAAGGCGGGCATGGCAGATTTCCAGTACCGGCAACAAACTCGTCCTCCGGAATACCTGCTACTGATCAACCAACAGTCTGTCCGCAATCACAGAGCCCGGCTCTTTGACTACATCTTCCGCACCTTCCGGGCCAACGAAGTTCTGGCGGAGCGGTTTTTCTACGATGGCGACCCCCGGGTTTGCTACAATAAACAATACCCTGATGGCATCTCCCTGACCGACCTGCAGCAACAGTTTGGCTCTGCCCGCCTGTTTATCATCGGACAGGGGCAGTCGATGCTCAACAGTATGTCCGGAAAACTCGCCAGATGGAGCCCAGTGCTGGAAGGCTGGAAAAGCCGGGCTTTATTCACCCCCAAACCCCACGAAAGCTGGGGGCGAAAGGAACGCCGCCTCGGCCAGCTCTTCACGGTACTACCCCTCGAGCTGGAAAGCCTGGAAATCCTTCTGGAAGCACTGGAAAACGACGAGTCACCAACAGCAGAGGTCTGGCAAAGCCGGCTGTCGGGCAAACTGCAGCCACCTGTACAGCTCAATGGCCCGCTGCTCACAACGCTTAACAGCCACTATTCCAGGCCGATGCTGGAATGGATTGCAGCCTGTGCCCTTTTTCCTACGCTACACTGGCACCTTACCCTATACCTGGGGCGCTACCTATCCACTGCTGAAGCCCCACTGCTCACCTACGTGAATATTCAGGAACTTTGCCGCCTGCCCTGGTTTGTAGAAGGGCAAATACCGGATAATGCGCGCCTCCTGCTCACACGGTGGCTGGAGGCCGAAAACCCCGGGCTCCTGCGTACACTCAGGCAAGAACTGAATGATGTGCTCCGCCGCTACGCGCCGCCCACAGGCAGTGCCGCCTTTGAGGAACACCAACTTCATACCGCCCTCAATGAATATCTGTCGCTGGGGCGGTCGGCCCGGCGTGATCAGCTTGGGCAGGAAATTGCCACCCTCATGGAAGCAGGCAACGTTCTGGATGAGGTGGCCGCCGCACAACTAAAAGCCCGGCAGCCAAAGTGGTCTGAACGCTTGTCTGAAAAGTGGAAAGACCGGCTCTACTGGCAAGGGCTGCCCGCACTCGGACTCAAACACCTCTGGCGGGAGATGCGGTGGTTTGCCCCCGCTCTACTTTTTGTGGCCGGGTTCTCCCAAATCCCCTGGAACCTAAGCCTCAGCCCGTGCGAGGGTGCCCTGGTCGAACTCGAGATGGATGGCTCCTCTGACTTTCTATGCCTCCAGGAACGCGCCGCCTGGCAGCTCTACCTGGAAGTTAGAGCACGGCAGCGTATTCAGGCCGCGCAAGACCCCATCTCTGCCTTTTCCGCAGTCAGCCGGGCTTTGAGCAGTAGCCGGGGGCTGTCGGTATTGCCCGTTGGCCGGAACGACCGCTCCAGTCCAAACCACAACTGGCGTTGGTACTTCCCCGAAGCAGGCGCATCCCTCTCTGAAAACTGGGGGCGGGTTTCCACCTTTAAAGACTCCCTGATGATTGTGCTTGACCCTGCACCAGGTATTGACACGCTAGACCAGGAGATCCGCGCCAACCTGGCTTTCTTATTGTACAATGAAGGGGTTAAACTGATTCAGCAGTCTACAGACAGCCTCAACGGCCAGGAGCAAGCCTGTACCTATTTTGCAGCAGCACTGGCTATTGATAGTGTACATTTGCCAAAGGTGAAAATCCGGCAATGGTGTGAGGGGCAGCCCGGCGTTGTAGCTCAGTGCCGTATACTTGGCCGCGATGCCGCCTTCCGGTCCCGCCCGGTCAGCGAAGCAAAGCTGAAAGAAATCCGGCAGCGGTTCCAGAATGACCAATCAGATACCGAGCTCGATACCGACTGGGCACTATTTCAGGCTTTTGAGGGGCAGCGGGCCTTACTGCTGGAAGAACGTGCCATCGGCTACTGGGCTGTGATTAACGGGATTCCGGGCTACCTGCCCAAATATCCGGAGGCAGACAGCCTGTTGATCCCCTGCGAAACCCGCTACCAATATATCAGCGGAACAGTCATTGATAATAATCAGGACGACCGGGCTCCGCTCAGTGGGGTTGCGGTACAGGCCGGTCAGTATACCGCTACTACAGATGGAGACGGGAAATTCAGACTGGAGGTTCCGAAAGAGCTGGCCGCCAAGGATCAGCCGGTCCGTTTCCGGAAACCCGGGTACCAAGACAAAACGGTCAACCTGGATCTTACCCAAACACAACTGCCTGCAATCGTGCTGCAAACTGACCCCGAGTATTCGAACGCAACAGAAGTTTACAGTTTTTACTTCAACATTCAGAATCTCGCAGACGGCAGCGCAATCAGCAACGTCAATATTCGTCTGGTTCAGCCGGATACGCTGCTGGGGCTCACCAATTCAAAAGGCCAACTGGATTTACGCCTGCCGAAACGATTCCTGCCCAAGGGTCAAAGCATTCAATTCTCTTTTCAGAAAGCAGGCTTCCAAGGCGACCGCACCTTTTTTTACTTCCAGGAGCTGGAAGCCGGCCCGGTCAGAAAAACGATTGTACTGAAGCCAGAAGGAGATCTGCCTGTCAAGCAGGAGACTACAGATCAAATAGCGCAGCGTGTAACCTCCAACTATCTTTGGTGCCTCAACCGGACTGACCAAAGCCTGAGCTCTCCGTTATTTGATGACGGCCGGACCCGTTTGGATGGGCAGGAAATCATCACGGACCTGCTGAACCGGATCAAAGCAGGGCTACGCCAAAACAACATAAAGTACCAGGAGATCAACCCCGGGAATGAGCTGCTTAGTGAGGTAGAGCAAGTACGGCGTATTAATGCAGCCCCGGGCAACAAACTGGTCCTCAACTTTAGCTTTGGCTTCACCGGATCAACCACCCGCCCAACATGGGACTCCGGTGAAAAGGGAGGCATTAGTGCCCGGGTAAGCAGCGGTGACCAAAGCAGTGCACGGCTGGCCGCCATATTTATGGAGGCGGTTATGCGGCAAACTCCGTTGCGCAACGCCAACCTGACTATGGCTCCCCAATCGACGTCTCCATTACTCAATGACTTGAATATCCCCATTGCAATTTTTCAAAACGGCTTTTTGACCAACCGCGACAATGCCACTCTATTGGTGCAGCCTGCTTTCCGGCAGGAACTGGCCAATGCCTACCTCAGTGCGATTTACGCTATTGAAAACCAGGGCTTGTCCGGAACATCGGCTCCATATATAGAGAACCGGGACGCTGATGAAGATGGCATAGAAAACCGCCTGGACCGCTGCCCCTTCGAGCCCGGTGAAGGAACAAGTGATGGCTGCCCGGTGGACTTTAGCGAGCAGGAAGCCCTGGAGGAGGCCCTGAACAAAGCGCCTGATGCCTGGGAAGCGAACAAAAACACGCCACAAAACTTCGCCACCACCGGCACTATACTTCCGGAAATTGGTGTACGGGGCCGGTACGGTATCCTTAAACCGCTTATCAACCCTGCGACTCTTGAAACCTTGATCGGAGAGCCCGTTTACCTCCGTAGCCCACACAGTGGGGCCAATATCAATTTTAAATCAGATGATGCTTTCGGGTACTACAATCCCGCTTTCCTGAAGAAACTGGAAGACTACCTGAAAAAAGCTGCGCAGAGTGCAGCCCTCCAAAAACAGCTGCAGCCGTTTTACGACCGGGAGTTTAAAACCATCATGCGAACGTTTTACCAGACGTTTGAAACGGGGACCAGTCAGCGCAAACTCAAGGGGCGTTTTATTGATTTACTGCGGGAAGTAACCAAAGAGGACAAGGGGGGAAAGATCTTCCAGTTTTATAGGGAAGCTTTCAACAACCTGCCGGGCCGGGGAGACAGCCTGGAAGAAATGATGGCCTCCCGCTTCTGGTTCCGCCGGTCCATTGACGGCACAGCAGATGAATTTCACAGCCTTATGCTGCTGACGCTGCAGACTTTCGATCCTGCTTTCCTGAAACAGCAGACCTATTAATCCCCGGAAGTACCTGAGCTGAAAATTTAGCAAACCCAAGGCTTAGAACCGTACAATACGGTGCATTATTTCGGACTCGTGCTCTGTCAAGTAGCAAGGCTGAGTAGGAAGAGCATTACTTCTTCTGCTGGGTATAACATGCAACTTCTCCGAAGTCGATCCCCCGTGGTGTTGCCAGGGTTACGTGGGGGTGACTTCTCCAAAGTCTTACAGCATTACGGTCTGTTCTTCGCGTGGTTTCATCCTTGATAAAGCATTGGAGCGTGTTGGGAGCAAACGAGCGTTGATAATCAAAAGAGTTGTGGTGATGGCTAAATGGAAAAATGCGCGTTTGGCGGAGCCTGCCCCGCAGAATTGCGGGGTCAAGTAAGCATTTTTTCATGACGTCCCGTATTCATGCGGGATTCACAAGGCTTTGGTTATCAGCCGAAGTGTACCTCCAAACATACACTTAGTCATACCCTTTCGCCTGCAGGTGGAAGAGTTCGGCATATTTACCATCTTGCTTAATCAGTTCTTCGTGGCTGCCCAGCTCCAGCAGTTGCCCATGCTCGAGGAAGAGGATACGGTCGGCCATACGCACCGTAGAAAAGCGGTGAGAAATGATCACAGCGGTTTTGCCCTCAATCAGCTCAGAAAAACGCTGAAAGACTTCGTGCTCCGCCCGTGCATCAAGCGCTGCGGTGGGCTCGTCGAGGATAAGCAGCTGAGCATCCCGCATATAGGCACGTGCCAGCGCGATTTTCTGCCATTGCCCCCCACTGAGGTCTATGCCTTTTGCAAACCGTTTGCCAAGGATTTGTTCATAGCGCTCGGGCAGTGTATCCACCACCGTATCGGCAAGGCTTTTCTCAGCAGCGGCCTCAATAGCCAGACTATCCTCCAGGGCTCCGATATTGCCAATCGCAATATTTTCCCCCGCTTTGAGCTGAAAGCGGATGTAGTCCTGAAAGATGATGCCGATGTTGTTGCGCAACTCCTGCAAGTTGTACTCCCGGATATCCACCCCATCAATAAGGATACGCCCCTCGGTAGGCTCGTATAACCGGGCCAGCAACTTGACCAGGGTCGTCTTTCCTGCCCCATTTTCACCAACAAGTGCCAGTTTTTCGCCCGGCTTTAGCTGAAAAGACAGGTTTCGGATGGCCCACTGCGCACTATTAGGGTACTTAAAGCTGACCTCCTCAAACACAAAGCCTTTTTCAACGGGCGCAGGAAATGCCAGGCTTTCCGGCCTGGAGCTAATGGTAGGCTGAATCTCAAAAAACTCGAACAAATCCTGTAGGTACATCGCACCTTCGGCAATGCGTGAAAAGCGGTTCATAATGCCCTGCAGCCCGTTGCGCATGCGCTCAAAAGAGCCAGCCAGGAACGTAAGCGTACCTATGGTGATGATGCCGCCCACCGCCTGCGTGATGATGAATACGTATGCCCCATAGTAGGAAAGCGTACCGATAGCAGAAAGGGCACTCCCCCACGCTGCCCTTCGGATCGCGATCTTGCGGTTGGCATGGTAATACCGGTCAGATAATGCAGCAAAGCGCTGCGTAATGAAGCCGGAGAGGTTAAAGATTTTCACTTCTTTCGCCATTTGGTCACTGGCCCCAATGTAGCGCAGGTAGTCGAGCTCACGCCGCTCCGGTGTCCAGCTTCGGGTCAGTGAGTAGGTCCGTTGGTTAAAGTGGGTTTCGCCCAGGAAGGACGGGATGACCGCCACGACGAGTATGAGGATCAGCCAGGCATTGAAAGCGATCAGGCCACCGGCAAGGAAGAGGACCGTGACCATATCCTGCAGCTGGGTAAGCACCTGCGACATCAGTACAGTCCGCCCGGTCGTTTGCCGGCGGGCCCGTTCCAGTTTATCATAAAACTCCGCCTGCTCAAACTGGTAGAGGTCAAGGCGGGCAGCGTGCTCGATCAACTTTACGGAAGTGCGGTTGGAAAAGAGGTCGCCCAACAGGCTATCGAGCAAAGTAATGCCGCGGTTCATCAGGTCTGATACGATGGCCAGCCCGAACTCCAGCCCAACCAGGGTCCATAGGTAAGCCGTATCCGTACTTTCACCATCAATCATCAGCAAGATGGTATCGATGATTTCCTTCCCGATGTAAAGGACGAGCAAAGGCACCGCCGATTTCAACAGGCGCAACAAAGCGTTAGCCAGGGTCATGCCCGGGCTGGCTTTCCAAATGAGCCGAAAAAAGCGAGGTAAATTGCGCAGGGCTTCGAATTGCTCCCGAAAACTTTGTTTTTTGTCTTCTGCCATAAATGTATGAACCCGCTACACCTTTATTAGTTGTACACCCAAGACCAACTACGGAACATGGCTAAAGCACTGGAAGAATTTGATAAGCTGGCAGAACTGCTACAGCTGGAAAAAGAGGAAGACCTGGAACAATTTAAGTCCAGGATACAACGGCTGCCCCTCACAGAGCGGCGTGATAATGGCTACGCCTGGTACCCTGTTCAGGTGCTCAAGACCGGTTATACCTACGGTGACCGGGCTTTTGTAACCCTTTCCAGGGAAACACAGGAGCATGTACCGCACCACTTCCGTGCGGGCATGGTGGTCAACTTCTTTACGCAGCAGGCCGGCGCCAACAAGCCCGAGCGTACCGGCGTGGTCAACTATGTCAACAAAAGCCGGATGCAGGTCATTCTCAATAGCAAAGACCTGCCCGATTGGATCGGTATGGGGCTCATCGGTGTGGACCTGCTTTTTGACGACCGCACCTACAAGGAGATGGAAAAGGCGCTCAAAACCGTACAGGAGGCCAAAAAAGGCCGTCTGCCGGAGCTGCGCAACATCTTGCTGGGCATTCAACCTGCCCGCTTCTCCCAAGTCAACGTGCCCTACGCCCACCCACAGCTCAACGACTCCCAAAACCAGGCCATCAATCAGATGCTCTCGGCACAGGATGTTGCGGTGGTACATGGCCCGCCCGGTACCGGCAAGACCACCACCCTGGTACAGGCGGTCAAACGGCTTGCAGAGCAGGAGCACAACATCCTGGTCACGGCACCCAGCAATACCGCCGTCGACCTCCTCGTGGAGCGCATCGCTGCAGAAGGGCTCAACGTTACCCGGATCGGGAATATCTCACGGGTAGATGAAGCCGTCATCCGGCATACGCTGGAAATGAAACTGGCGGACCACCCGGAGGCTAAGAACATCAAAAAAGTAAAGATACAGGCCGCTGAAGCCCGCAGGAACGCTCAAAAATACAAGCGCAACTTTGGGCATCAGGAACGTGCTGCCCGGAATCAAAACTACCAGGAGGCCCGTGAACTTGCCGCCTGGGCCCGCCAACTGGAAGACCGCCTGATTGAGCAAATCCTGGATGGCTCGCAGGTTATTGCCGCAACACTCGTGGGCACCTCCAATGATATCCTCAACAATCGGAAGTTCCGGACCGTCTTTATTGACGAAGCGGCACAGGCGCTTGAGCCCGCCACCTGGATTCCTATTGCCCGCGCATCCCGCGTCATTTTCATGGGCGATCCTTTCCAGCTGCCCCCAACCATAAAATCGCAGGACGCTGCCCGAAAAGGGTTCAGCACTACGCTAATTGAAAAGCTCCTCAACCGCCTGCCCGAGGTCAACCTCCTCAATGTGCAATACCGCATGAACGAGCACATCATGGCTTTTTCCAATAAGGTCTTTTACAATCAGCAGTTACAAGCGGCACCGGCCGTGAAAGCCCACCGCATAGATGCGGAAGCAGACCACCCCCTCGTTTTTATTGATACGGCAGGCTGCGGATTCGAAGAGAAGATACACCCCAAGTACAAGAGCCGGTACAATCCCGAGGAGTTTCTCATCCTCAGGGAACACCTCTACCAGCTTAAGGACGCTTTCCACCCCGATGCATTACCCTCCATAGCCATCATCTCGCCCTACCGGGAACAAGTGGTACATATGGAACAAATGGTGGAAGAAGACCCGGCCCTGCAACCCCTCCCTCTTACCATTAATACCATCGATGGATTCCAGGGGCAAGAACGGGACGTGGTTTACATTTCAATGGTGCGGTCTAATGCAAAAGGGGAAATTGGATTTCTTAAAGATTACCGCCGCATGAATGTGGCGATGACCCGCGCGAGAAAGCAGTTGATCATTGTGGGGGACAGCGCCACTATCGGTGGAGACCGGTTTTACGGGGATTTCCTGAGCTACTGCGAGCAGAAAGGCATGTACCAAACGGCGTGGGAATACATGAGAACGGCAGATTGAAAATCAGGAAGCGGTGGTTTTTTTCAAAGGAGCGGTACATTTTTTTAAAGAAACGGTATATTTTTGACGTATTCTCTTGCTAAAGATAATAAAAAAACGCATATTTGCATAAGTGATACGCGTTAAACTCTTGTGAAAACGGTGTATTACAAGCAAATGCTCCCAATGTAGAGTGCTATCAAAAACATACTTCAAGAAACGTACTATGAGAGAAGCAAAAGTGAGCGTCAACCATGAGCGCTTGCAGGTCTCGGCTGAGACTCTGCGGGCAATAGCTCATCCGTTGCGCATGAAAATTCTGGAATTCATTGACCGCAACACAGAGATCAACGTAAACAAGATTTACAATACACTTGGTCTCGAGCAGTCTATTACATCACAGCACCTCCGCATCCTCCGCATTGCCGGGCTTGTGGACACTGAGCGGGATGGCAAGTACATCCACTACAGTATCAACTACGATAAAGTAGGCGGTACCGTTGAAGCCGTTAAGCGCTTTCTGGAAAACTCAAAGGTGTTACAAAAGTAAAGTTGACTTCCAGGCAACAGTTACAGAAAAAATAGGGCCGTGCATTTTGTACGGCCTTATTTTTTTGTCCCTTTTGCTAAGAGCATGCTTGGAGTTCAACATAGGCATCTCTAAGGATGCGTGGGGTAGCCCCGATCAAGGTCCTTCGTTTCAGGGGCAGTGGAATCAGGAGCAAGCGGCGCTTCCATTGCGGTATCGTCCCCGGATACCTCGCTTTGGTCTTCCGATAATTCCTGAAAAAAGCTACGCTGAAAAATAAGGATGATCGTAACGCCTACGGTGATGGCCGTATCCGCAATATTAAAGACCGGCTTAAAGAACATCACGCGCTCTCCACCCCAGAAAGGCACCCATTCCGGAAGGATGCTGTCGACAAGGGGAAAGTACAGCATATCCACGACTTTACCATGCAGAAAGCCGGCGTACCCACCGCCTTCCGGAAAAAGCGTTGCCACGCCACCGTGAAAATGGCTGGCGGAAAAGATAAGCCCGTAGAAGGCACTGTCCAGGATATTGCCCAAAGCTCCAGCCAGGATCAGCGCAAAACTAATCATCAGCCCTAAAGAGGTACTGGACTTCAACAGCAGGCGGAGGTAATACACCAGGAACCCCACCGCCAAAATCCTGAACAAACTGAGCGCCAGCTTCCCGTACTCCCCGCCCAGGGAGAGGCCAAAAGCCATACCGTTGTTCTCAACAAAATGGATACGCGCCCAGTCGAGCCCGAGTATAGCAAACTCTTCCCCGTATTCCATGTGGGTCTTGATCCAAATTTTGAGCGTCTGATCAATAACGAGGACCAGGAGAACGACGAAAATAATGACGGCTGATTTCTTCAAGATGCTGTTATTTCAGTGTGTTCTGCAATTAGCTGTGTGACAGAAGCGCGGCTCATAATTTCTAATAACCGGAATAATAACGTCTGTATGGATTTTTAGGTTTGCGGGCTTTCGTAAAAAAGTCCTCCTCTGCGGGCTGCAAAGGAGGACTTTTTCTAAGTTGCCAAAGGGAAAACCCTATCGGCTCATCTTGGCCTTGATGCTTAATGTAGCATGGGGCACTGCGCGCAGGCGCTCCTTAGAGATCAGTTTGCCTGTTTCCCGGCAAACGCCATATGCCTTGTTTTGGATACGGATAAGGGCATTCTCCAAGTGCTGAATAAGCTTTCGCTGACGGGATGCCATATTCGTAAGGCGTTCATTCTCAGCGGTTCCGATGCCGTCATCCAGTCCTTTAACTTTTGCATCAGGGTTATCTGCCATTTCAGAAAGTTGATCGAGGTAAAAGTCCAGCTCTTTTTTTGCCTTGTCCAGTTTTCCCTGGATAAGCACGCGGAACTCTTCCAGTTCTCCATCTGAATAGCGTGTTTTTTCCGCATTTTGATTCATAACAAGTTGCAGTTTAATATGAAGCACATTAATGCCTGACCAGGCCCGAGCTCTGCCAATAACCAGGACCTGCCAGAATAATTATTTCTCTAAAACAGGCTGCAAAAATACGAATAATTAAATTGATTTTCCACCAGGATATATTATTTGCTTTTGACCGGAAAAACACCCTTGTAACCAATGAGGCAGTCGATGACTGTTTTCAAGCTAACGAAGAGGGCCTCCTGCCCCTCGCGGGAGACAAGGGCTTCTGTGTCTTCATCGTCCTGCGTGAGAGCGTCTTCTGCAAAGGCCAGGAGGTCTTCCTGTGGGTAACCCTCAAAGAAAGGGTCAAGCCGTGACCTGAAATCACTGCCTCCCTTGCTTTGTATAATGGCCCAGTTGGCTTCTTCCGCTTCGCTCAGGTCGTTTTCATCAACCGGAACAGACGCCTCTCTGTACTTGCGGACAGCCTTCCAAACCACCAGCATCAGAAAGAGGAAGTATTCGCGCTCCTCCACCGTGAAGGCTTCAAAATTTTCAGTAAAGGGGTAAGCCAGTAAGACAGGCTGCTCCTGTTGCATCGCTTCGAGCCCCTGCTCGTGAGCATCAGGCTGACTCTCCAGCTCTTCCACCACCTGATCAATTACATCTTCAGAAATCAACTGCATATGAGATAGGTTTTCAGGCTCCACAATGGACGCCTCTTAATTTTGACCAATGATACGTATTTCGAGACGTTCTGAAAAGGCAGGATTCGGTTTCGGGAATGCTTTTCCGTATCCTTTACTCAGCAGGCGGTCAGGGTCAATGCCATTACCAATCAGAAAAGCCGCTACCACTTTAGCCCGATGATCGGTCAGGTCAAGGGCTTTGGCATAAGAATACTGACTGCCAACGTGCGCGCCCACTTCCACAACAAGCCCCGGGTGCTGATTGAGAAAAGCCAGCAGCCGATTGAGTTCGGGGTAAGCGGCAGGCTGCAACCGGTCTGTCCCGGCGTCAAAGGCTACGCTGTTGAGCGGTATATTCCGGCCCACTTCCGCAGGGATGAGCAAGAGGTCCTGCTGTACTTCTTCGTAACGCGAAGGCGTAGCCGGTGGCGCAGGCACTAGTGGAGCCACTGCGTCCGGCTCGGCAGCTACCTGTGAGGCGGGTTCAGCAGACAGTTGCTGGGCAATTTTTTGATCCAACTTTTTCCGGACCATAGAGCGCTCCAGCTTTTTGACCTGATACTGCCCGTCAGTCTCGACCAGATCATAAACCCTGGCCTCCAACTGCGGTTTAAGGGCCTGCTCTACCTCATCGTGCATCGCCTCTTTCAGCCCATCCAGAACCTGGTCCTCCCAGGCTTCGGGCTCCGTTTCAGGCTGTTGGAAGCCTCCTTTCGCGACCCAGTCAGGTGTTGAAGGGTCCGTACCGGCCAGCCCCTCCTTAATCTGAGACTGCAGTTGCCGGGCTTTTTGCTCCAATGCGGTACGCTCCGATTCTGTCAGGGCCGGGCTGGGTTCCACTGAAATGGGCACCTCCATATCCTGAATCAAACGTTTTTCTACTTCAGGGATGATCGCTTCTTCCAATTCTGATTTTGCCTGTGCCTGTAGCTCTTCAAAGGTAGGCTGCTCTTCCCAGAGGTGCCGGTCGCCTTCCTTAATTTCCGATTGGGCCTCCTGACGTGACTTCTCATGGACGTAGTATCTTTTAAAGCGCGCCTGCATATCCGCCAGCTCCCGTTCGGTATCGGCGGCTTCATCGTACTCATTATCCGGCAGGGTATCCTGATGAGCCGCAACTTCCGTAAAATACCGGTACCGGTGGCGCAGCGCTTCGATTTCCGGATCGGAAGACAGCGGGAGGTCTGCTTCGTAATTATGAGCCCGCATGGCATTGAGGGCTTCCTGCCGCTGCTGCCGGAGTCCGTTCAGCTCACTGTCCAGCCGCTCGAGGTGCAAATGAAGCGACCGGATATCCGCTTCCTGCTGGGAGATTACAGCGGTCTGATCATTTGAAGCCATGGCATTGGCTACCATCTCCACTCCAAATGACTGCACTGGCTGTACCACCGGGAAGTATCCCGGCAGGTCTGCAAAAACCACACCTGTTTCTTCTGCAGGTAGGAGCAAGCTGTAGGTGCCGTCTGCTTCTACTTCAGCCATCTGCACTACCCGCCCTTCACCGGTATTTTCCAGGCGGACTTCCGCTTCTCCAACCAAACTCTGGCGGTCAACCTGCACTACTCCGTTCACCAGGCGCAGAGCTACAGGGCGTAAGCGCTCAGGCATATCCAATTGCAGGATATCCATATCGCTCCCTACCGGACGACGGGCAATAAAAGCAGGCGACCCTGCAGCTGGCACACTAATGAATAGCTCATCGGCTTTGGTGTTGATGCCCGGCCCGAGGTTGACGGGCGTACTCCAGGTGTACCAGTCCGCCCCTTTCCGTTTGGTCATATACAAATCGTAGCCCCCAAAGCCACCCGGCCGATTAGAAGCAAAATAGAGCGTCCGGTTATCAGGGGCCAGGTAGGCACTTTGCTCATCAGAAGGGCTGTTGACCGTTTGAGGCAACGCCTGTGGAACACTCCACTCGGTGGCTTGGGTACGTGTGCTGAGGTGGAGGTCTTTATGAGCCGGGTTTGCCTTTTGGGGCAATACGCTAATCAGGTGGTGGTTATCCTGTGCAATCTGGAAGAAAGCGTCCGGGACACTCGCATGCCCACCTTGTAAGTGCTGGGTATTCGACAGGTTCCAAAAACGGCCGGTTTGCCGGAAGGACTGCAACTGGCTTTTGCCCGCTGCGTAAACGAGCAGCTGTTTACCGGAAGTATTCAGGCTCAGCGGCCACTCTTCGGCTTTTGTATTGACCGGTGCACCAACGTTGACTGGTTTAGCCCATACCCCGTCGTCGGATTTATAGGTCGCCCAAACATCACTGGCATTTTGTTCGCCCCGATTACTGGGGTGGCCAAAGCGGGCAAAGTAAAGCGCATCTCCCTGTATGTTGACAACCGGGTAGCTTTCGTCATAACGGGTATTAACGACCTCCTGCAGTGTGCCCTGAGCTATTGAAGCCACGGCACAACAGCCTGTAACAATTAAGGTTAAAAGCGAAAGGAAGGGATTTTTCATAATATTCAGGTGTATGACACGGCTTGAAAAGGACAAGGCCGGGTATTCCATTCAATGGAGCCCTGATATGACCGTATGCTCAATGCATTCAGCCGGTTTGTATGGCCCTCTTACCTCTTATGACGATAAAACACCCAAAAGTAATGCTCGGTTTTACTCTAAATCGTCCGCTTCATCAAAAGCAGAAGGTGGTGGCCCCTGTAATTGGACTACCCGACCACTACCCAAGACCGACAGCGCCCTCAGTGCTTTGCCGTTCCATTCTCCAAAAACCGTAACCGGTTCGCGAGCGCTGACCGCATAGAGCACCCATTGATGTTCACCTTCCGTTTGTACCGGGATTTCCATTTGGCGGGCGTCAAGCAACACCACCTCTCCGGACCGCCACACGGCCTGAACCTGCCCCAGCAGCACCGGATAACCGGATAACCAGGGGTTTTGGGCAAGCGCCTGAGCGTACCCCTGCAGCATTTCCTGTCCGCCCGCCGTGAGGCTGATATCATTCATGGGTTGGCGGTAGGGCTGTGCCCGTTTCAACAACGCCCGTAGCGGATAGGTACCAGGATAAAAGACCAGCTCGCCCTGCAAGGCGCTACCCAGTACCCAGTTCCCATCAAACCGGCCGTTGCCCCAGACAAAATCCAGGATCAGCGCAAAGCGCCCGGTCTGCTCGCCTACCAGCCAGGTGCGGCGGTACCGGAGTTTTTCCTCTTCTCCCTCTACCAGTCCCACCACCAGCCACCGGTCTGAAACGGAAGGCTCTTCCAGGACTTCCTCCTTTTTGATATTGACGCCCCCGTAAGACAGCAGTTCTTCTTGCAGGGCTGCGGGCAGGCCCTCTAACTGCCGAAAGCTCTGAACAAAAAGGTACAGCTCTGACAACGCACCGAGTAGCTCATCGTGCCACTGCTCCTGAACAAGAAGATTGGGAAAACTACGGATACGACGGGCGACGCTGCCCAACTTTGCATCCACCATACGGGCAGCGATGCGCTCCCAAAACTCAGGCCCGGCAGTCTCTATACTGGAGAGCCCCTGCCGCACCAGGTCGCGCAGCCATTGATCCAGTTCCTCTACTCCGGCCTTCATCTCTTCGATACGTTTAGCCAGGCGGGCTTCCTGCTGTGCGGCATCTATCACGTCCGCCTTTCGGGCTTCGGGCTGCCGGATAGCAGCGCGTACCCATTCCGGGCGCTCGTCCGTGGGCGTAATCTGATCGTTTTTGCGCAGGAAGAAAAGCAATAAAGAGAGGACGTGCTGACAAGGCCGGTAGCGGTTCTTACAAGTACAGTGGAAGGCTTTACCATCGAGGGTCACCAGGACCGGGTAGGACAGCTCTCCGGTAGATTTGCAGAGCCCCCATAGGGCATCGCCGTCAGAAGCGGTCCATTCCCACCTACGGCCATAGAAGAGCGCCCGTGCCCGGTTGAGCACGAGTGCATTCGGTGCATAGGCTTGCAGGGTAGCGTAGGTCCAGCTCAAATTTAAACTGATTAATCTTCCGCTTCAAGAATCCCCATAGTGTGCATGGCCTTTTCGGAGGCGGTTTGCTCGGCACTTTTCTTGTTAAAGTCGTCCGCAGTAGCCACCTTTTTCCCATTGACCATAACGGCCACTTTGAAGCGGTCGCGTTTTTCGAACTTGTACCGCGCCAGTAATTTATAGGCTACGGTTTGCCCGTTTTTCTGGCACCACTCCAGCAGCTGGCTTTTGTAGTTATCGTCTATGGTTTCCAGCTCGTGCACATCAACATAATTACGCAGGATTCTATCGACCACGAAGCGTTTGGTGCCGACGTAGCCTTTTTCCAGATAGACGGCACCGACGAGTGCTTCGACGGCATTGCCCAACATGGAGCGGCTAAGGCGGGTCTGATTGTACTCCGAGAGCAACATATCGAGCCCCATCTTATCGCCGATGAGGTTGAGGGATTTGCGCTTTACGATCTTTGAGCGCATTTTGGTTAGAAAACCTTCATCGCTATTGGGGTACTTTTTGAAGAGGTACTCTGCTACGATAGTACCCAAGACCGCGTCGCCCAGGTACTCCAGGCGTTCGTTGTTTTGTACTGCGTAGGGCTTCTCGGATGAAGAAGACTTGTGAGAAAACGCCAACCGGAAAATACCCATGTTGGCGGGCGTGAAGCCGATAAGCTGCCGCAAGCGGCGAGCAAATCCCTTATCCTTGGATAGAAAAAGGTTATAAAACCTGAATACGAGCCGCAACAAAACTTTAGTGTTTTGTGAAAAGATATTGTTATCCAAAGAGCAGGGCGGTTGCTGGCAAAAAACCGGCATCCGCTCTACTCACCCAATACAAGAGGGCTACAACCCGGAAGTGCGCTCAGAAAATGCGGCGAACGACCAGCTACAACCCTTAAAGAGGCTCGCCTGCGTTTGGGGAATCAAATCCCCCAGGCGCAGATGGGCCTAATCTTCGTACTTCTTAAATATCACAGAGGAATTGTGCCCTCCAAAGCCAAAGGTATTGCTCAGAATGGCTTTAACTTCCCGTTCCTGTGCCTCGTTGAAGGTCAGGTTCAGTTTGGCATCCAGCTCAGGGTCATCCGTAAAATGGTTGATCGTTGGCGGGATAAAACCATGTTGTATCGCCAGGATTCCTGCAATAGATTCCACCGCTCCCGCTGCACCAAGCAGGTGCCCGGTCATGGACTTTGTAGAACTGATATTCAAACCATAGGCGTGTTCGCCAAAGACTTGCTGAATGGCTTTCACCTCTGCAATATCCCCAAGTGGGGTAGACGTGCCATGCACGTTGATGTAATCAATATCTTCCGGGTTAAGCCCGGCATCGGCGAGAGCGATCCGCATAACATTACCGGCACCGAGGCCTTCGGGATGTGGTGCGGTGATGTGGTGGGCATCCGCAGTAGCACCGGCACCTACCAATTCGGCGTAGATCGTGGCACCCCGTTTTTTGGCATGCTCCAGCTCTTCGAGCACGATTGCGCCCGCGCCTTCCCCGAGAACGAAGCCGTCGCGGTCTGCGTCAAATGGGCGGGAGGCTGTTTTGTAATCGTCGTTACGGGTAGAGAGGGCTTTCATGGCATTAAAGCCGCCAACACCCGTTTTGGTTACGGTAGCTTCAGAGCCACCGGTGATCACGATATCCTGCCGCCCGAGGCGGATGTAGTCGAATGCCGTGCCGATAGCATGAGAAGAGGATGCACAGGCTGAAACGGTGGCGAAATTTGCGCCCCGGAACCCATACCTGATAGAAATCAGCCCCGCTGCAATATCCGAGATCATTTTAGGGATCATGAACGGGTTGTACCGCGGGGTACCGTTGCCCATGATGTGTTCTTCAATCTCTTTTTCCAGGGTAGCCAGCCCACCGATACCAGACCCCCAAATCACGCCCGCCCGGTCAGCATCAATTTTCTCTACATCGATGCCCGATGTTTCCATAGCCTCTGCGACGCTGTACATGGCGTAGACCGTAAAGTCGTCCATACGGCGCAATTCGCGGCGGTCTACTTTTTCCTGAGGGTTAAAGTCCTTAAGTTCGCAGGCAAATTGAGTTTTGAATAGGGAAGCATCAAAATGGGTAATAAGATTAGCTCCGCTCAAGCCGCTTTGCAAGCCCTCGAGGTATTCGCTAATTGAGTTTCCGATGGGGGTTACTGCTCCTAGTCCTGTTACGACAACCCTTTTCATGGCTTCATTTGATTTGGTTCCAGCCTCCTGGTGCAGCTGCTAAATTATGCCAGTGTTACTGCTTGGTTGGAATTTGCGCCTTATTTTGGGATAGAGAATTGGTATCCGGGAGGTTTGAAACACACTATTAAAATAAGGTGCAAAAATACAAATCAGGGACTTTCTAAAGAAAGCCCCTAACTTGTATACTTTTAACTCCGGTGATAGCGGATGCTATTACGCTTTGACTTGTGACTCCAGGTAAGAAACAGCCTGGCCAACCGTTTGGATCGCCTCTGCCTGTTCGTCTGGAATAGCAATATCGAACTCCTTTTCGAACTCCATAATGAGCTCCACGGTGTCCAGAGAGTCGGCCCCCAGATCGTTCGTGAAGTTTGCATCCGGGTTCACCTCTGATTCGTCAACACCTAATTTGTCAACGATGATCTTATTAACTCTTTCTGCAATGCTAGACATAAGTGAATTCGCTTTATTGGTTTACAATTGCGATGCAAAGAAACGTAGAAGAACCCTGACAACCAAAGTTTTTCAAAAAAAAGTTGCCCCTCTGAACTCCCGAAACGCCGTGCTATTGCTGAATTCCAGCCGATTCCCTACTATGTTTGGGCTATGATTTTCCCTTTTCCCGGAGACTGCCACTATCCAATGCTAACCGCATAATATAAGGCTCAACTCCCATTTGCTAGTGGGTTTTACGTAAAGGCAGTTTGTTAATTATAAGGATTAGCGTACTTTTACATTTAGGATTATTGTAAGATTTACACTTAGTCCGCACCAAACACAATTACACCCAATTAAAAAAATTACCAGGCGCATGAAAGTCGTTGACCATCAAAATACTAAAATTGTAGCCACCGTAGGCCCGGCCTGTAGCAGCTCCAATCAATTGCTGGAATTGGTCAAAACGGGTGTGGACGTATTCCGTCTCAATTTTTCCCACGGCACCCACCAAGACCATCAGAAGGTCATTGACCATATTACTTATATTAACGAGAAGTACAATCTCCACATTAGCATCCTGGCTGACCTGCAGGGCCCAAAACTCCGTGTAGGCAAGATCAAGGACAACGCCCTGGAGCTCAAAGAAGGGGATATCATCACCCTCGTCAATGAGAAGTGCGTGGGCACCATGGAGAAAATCTACATGAGCTACGAGAGCTTCGCCAGGGACGTGAAGATCGGTGAGCGCGTACTCGTGGATGATGGCAAGTTGGTCTTTGAAGTCCTTGAATCCAACCGGGAGGATACTGTAAAACTCAAGACTCTGTTCGGGGGCACCCTTTCTTCCAACAAAGGGGTCAACCTCCCCAATACCAAAATATCCCTCCCTTCTCTTACCGAGAAAGACCTGGTCGACCTGGAGTTCATCCTCACACAGCCGGTCAACTGGATTGCGCTGTCCTTCGTACGGCACCCCAAAGACCTGAAAGACCTACGCAGACGCATCGAAGCGAAAAACCACCCTGCCAAAATCATCGCTAAGGTTGAAAAACCGGAAGCCGTAGAACGGATCGACAAAATCATCAAGCATTCTAATGGTATCATGGTCGCCCGGGGTGACTTGGGTATCGAGGTCGCCATGGAGCGCCTGCCGCTCATTCAGAAGGACATTATCGCCAAGTGCATTCAGCGGGCACGCCCGGTGATTGTAGCGACACAGATGATGGACAGTATGATCACTAACCCCAGCCCTACCCGGGCAGAGATCACAGATGTGGCCAATGCGGTATTGGATGGTGCGGATGCAGTAATGCTGAGCGGGGAAACCTCAGTGGGCAAGCACCCCGTGAAGGTTGTCGAAGCCATGAACAAGATCATCGAGGAAGCGGAGACGCACTACAACTTCAAGGACCGCCGCCCGGTGGCAACCCCGAAAACGCGGACCTTCCACTCTGATGTCATCTGCTTCAATGCGGCACAAACAGCGATGCAGGTCAACGCCAAAGCAATCATTGGCATGACAAGCTCCGGCTACACGGCCTTCAAAGTATCGAGCTACCGGCCCAGAACAGATATCTACATCTTCTCGGACCGTATGCACATGCTGGCTACCCTCAACCTCGTTTGGGGTGTACGCTGTTTCTACTACGACCGCTTCACGACCACCGACGAAACGATTGCGGACGTTACCGAAATCCTCAAGCGGGAAGGGCGTGTCAAGCCGGGCGATGTGATCATCAACACCGGTAGTATGCCCCTCCACCGGCGCCACCGGACTAATATGATGAAGATCACGCCGGTTGAATAACGTTGAGGCACTAATCTAAGAGCTCAACCCTTAAAGCCAGATGCGGCAAAGGCTTTCGCCAATTTGGCAGCCGGCTCAAGCGCATCTGGCTTTCCTACGTCCAGCCAGTCCGTATCATCGTGCCGGAACCCCGCTACTTTCGCCGTTCGGGCAGCATCCAGGTATACCCCAATAATGGAGAACACCTCCTGTTCGGGCATATAATCGAATAAGCGGGGGTGGATATACTGTATGCCGCTAAAGGCCAGTGGGGTTGCGGAAGGCACCGCCCGGCTGATCTTCTTTTCGCCTGTCTTTGTATTTTCCCAGCCACTAAGCAGCCCTGCTTCATCAAACAAAAGGTAACGTGAGGTCTGCCGCTCACGTACAGCAAGGGTAGCGAGCGCCCCGCTTGCTTCATGCGCCCGCCTGAGGGCATGCAGGTCCAGGTTGGTTAGTACGTCCACATTATGCACCAGGAAGGACGCGCCGCCCTTAAGCCATTGAGCAGCCTGTTTCAGCCCGCCTCCTGTGTCCAGCAATTGTAAGCGTTCATCGGAAATATGGACCGTAGCCCCAAAATTGTTATTCTTTTGCAGTAGATCTTCAATCTGATCCGCAAAGTGGTGCACATTCACCACAATTTCGTCGTACCCAAAAGCCCGGAGCCGGCGGATCGCCAGTTCCAGTAAAGTGTAGCCCCCCACTTCTACCAGTGCTTTAGGGCGGTCATGAGTTAAAGGGCGGAGACGAGTGCCCAGACCGGCTGCGAAAACCATCGCTTTCATGATATTTCTTTTAATTTAGCCACTATGATACAAAAACAACTAGTACAGATACTACTCGCCCCCTTTTCTTTCCTCTACGGGATAGGGGTCAGTGTACGGGACTTTTTGTACAAACAGGGCGTGCTAAAAGGCGTGGAGTTCAACCTGCCCGTCCTCTCCGTAGGCAACCTGTCGGTAGGGGGCGCCGGCAAGAGCCCGCACATCGAGTACCTCATCCGCCTGCTCAAAGACTATATTGATATCGCTACCCTGAGCCGGGGCTATGGGCGCAAGACCAAAGGCTATCTGGAAGTGCATGCGGATATGAGTGCCGAGCAGGCCGGAGATGAGCCTCTGCAATTCAAGCGCAAGTTCCCGGATATCATGGTCACCGTTTGCGAAAGCAGGACCTTTGCTATTCCCAAAATCATGATGGGCCGGCCGGAAACCAAGGCGATTCTGCTGGACGATGCCTTCCAGCACCGCTCGGTCAAGCCCGGTATGAACATCCTTCTTACCGAATACAGCCACCCTTTCACCCGCGACTACCTGCTGCCCGCCGGGCGGCTCCGGGAGTGGCGCTCGGCCTATGAGCGGGCGGATATCATTATTGTCAGCAAATGCCCGCCGCAGTTGTCAGAAGCAGAACGGGACGCATTCACGGAAGAGATCAACCCCCTCCCCCACCAGAAGCTCTACTTTTCCTATTACGATTACGGGCAGCCGTACTTCATCCTGAACCCCCGCTACCGCCTGTCGTTTACGCCGGAACTGGAAGTGCTCCTGATCTCCGCCATTGCCCGGACGGACTACCTGGAGGACTACCTGGAGCAAAAGGTGGACTACATCAAGGCCATGGAATACGAGGACCATCACTACTTTACCAAGTACGACATAGGCCAGCTCAAGGCCAATTTCGACCAGATGGAGACGAAGCAGAAGGCTATTCTCACCACAGAGAAAGACGCCATGCGCCTGCAGCTCCACCACCAATATATAAGGGAGCATCAGTTGCCCATTTTTGCCCTGCCGGTGCAAGTCCGCTTCCACTTTGGGCAGGGAGCTGATTTTGATGAGACCATCCAACAATACTTATTAAACTTTCAGGTGTAGATGAACCCCATTCTTTACTTTATTTATCAGTTTCTGAAACTGGTCACCAAGATTTCTTTCCGGGTTTACTACCCCAATGCCACGCGCTTGAACCTGGACCGGCTCCGGTACCGGGGCGGCAGCATTCTGGTTTCCAATCACCCCAACACCCTGCTTGATCCCCTCAACGCCGCCTGCAGGGTGCCCAAGGTGGTCCACTTTCTGGCCAATGCCAGCTTATTCCAAACGCCCTTTACCCACTGGTTTTTCAACACCTTTTACTGCATCCCGGTAGAACGCCCGCAGGACACTAAGGGCAAGCCCATCAATAATGCTAATGCCTTCCGTAAAAGCCAGCAGTTTATCCGTAATGGCGGCTGCCTGTACATCGCCCCCGAAGGTGGCAGTGATATGGAGCGGCGGGTGCGCCCTTTCAAAACCGGTACCGCGCGCATACTGCTTGGTGCAGCTGCCCAGCAAAACTTCGAGACCGATCTGCAGATTTTGCCGGTAGGCCTGACCTACGATCATGCCAACCGTTTCCGGTCCCGTATGACGGTCAATGCCGCCCCTCCTATTCTGGCAAGGGATTACGCTGACCTTTACCAAAAAGATATCATTAACGCTGCCCGGCAGCTCACTCAGGATTTGGAGCAGGCTATACGCGACCATACGATTGATACCAAAGACAAAACCGAAGATACGCTTGTGCTCCGCGCGGAAGCACTGCTACGCAACAGCTTCCCGGTGAGTGGCGCTGCTCATTTTAAGCGTACTAAGGACTGGATTGCCGAATGGCGCAAACAGGTGGAAGAAGCGGCAGAGACCTGCGAGGCTTACCTACAGCAACAGGAGCAATACTGGTCGAAGCTGGAGTCGGCCCAAACAACAGACAGGGCTGTAGCCGCACCCCACACAGCTGCTTTTTGGATACCGCTTATACTTGGTGCCCCCTTTGCCCTCTATGGCTGGCTCAACAACCTACTGCCCGGCTATCTGCCCAAAATCGCCTCCGAAAAGCTCGACTTATACGTAGGCTATACCGCGACCGTACAAATCCTCTGCGGGCTGCTCACTTTTCCGGTCTTTTACACCTTGCAGTCCCTGGCAGTAGGCACATGGCTCGGCCCGGGCGCAGGGTGGTTATACCTGCTCAGCCTGCCGCTCAGTGGGTGGTTGTACTTAAAGTGGAAACCACTTGCCCAAAGGGGCCGTCACCGGCAACGTGCCAAACGAATCAGGGACTGGGCCGGGCTGCAAGAAGAAAGATCACAACTACTCAAAGCCACGCTGCATTACCTCAATCCCTGATCAAATGGGTTACCCGGAAGCCCTTGAACCCCTTCTGCTCGGCTTGTTCCTAGCCGCCACCTTTGTACAGTTGCTGTACTGGCTGGGGCTGTTTTCGAGGCTCGCGCTGTACCGGCAGCCCCCACCGCCCAGGCGGCCGCCGGAGCCTGTCTCGGTTATCATCTGCGCGCATAATGAAGCCGAAAACCTGCAGAAGAACCTGCCCTTTTTCCTGGCTCAGGACTATCCGGATTTCGAGGTAATCGTGGTTAACGATGCATCTTCCGATAATTCTTTGGAAATTCTTTTGGAATTTAAAAGAAAAAATCCCAACTTGCGCGTAGCTAATTTTACTACCAAAGTAAGTCGTGGGAAAAAAGCAGCCTTAAGCGAGGGCATTAAAGCTGCAAACAATAGTATTCTTCTACTTTCCGACGCTGATTGTCGACCCGCAAGCTCCAAATGGTTGGAGCACATGCAAGTATTCATTCGAGATAGGGTCGAAATTGGTTTAGGATACAGCCCTTACATTCGTGAAAAAGGCATACTCAATGCCTTCATTAGCTTTGAGACGGTTTATTCTACCATCCAATTTACTTCATTTGCATTCGTTGGAATGCCCTACATGGGTGTAGGGCGTAATTTGATTTATCGTAAACACTTGTTTCGTGAGGCAGGTGGATTCGATGATCACATGGACGTGACCTCCGGTGACGATGATTTGTTCATCAACGCTGTGGCTACGCCTAACAATACCCGGGTCATTCTATTGCCCGGTACATTCGTCTTTTCTGAAGCCAAAAGTAGTTGGAGAGGCTACTATCGCCAGAAATCGAGGCATTTATCCACTGGTACCCGGTACCGCCCGGTGCATCAGCTATTGCTGGGCGCACTGTCAGCGAGCCACTTTGGGCACTATATCCTGGGTCTTGCCTTGATCCTATTTCACAATTTGGAAACCATCGTATTCATTAACTATCTGGTACGGATAGTGGTGGTTACGGCGATGTACGGCCTCATTACGAGAAAGCTTCGAGACCCCTCACTTGTTTTTTGGGTTCCCTTGTTCGATGCGTTGTATATCCTGTACTACCTGATATTCGCGCCAGCGCTTTTCAAATCAAAGGAACCATGGACATAGCAGTACAAAAACCGACTCAAAAGCAGACCAGCACCTCTTCCAAAAGCAATGACGACTACAGCATCGTCAAGGCTGCCATCCGCGGCAATCAGCGCGCCTACGAAACGCTGATGAACCGCTACCGTACGCCGATTTACCACATGATGCTGAAGATGGTCAACAACCGCGAAGACGCAGACGACCTGACCATCGAAGCCTTCGGCAAGGCTTTCTCCAAACTATCGAGCTACGTGCCCCGTTACGCCTTCAGCACCTGGCTGTTCCGCATTGCCATTAATAATGGTATTGACCACATCCGCCGCAAGCGCCTGCAGGTACTCTCTATCGATGAACCAATGGACGGCGACAACAGCAGCGACTTCTCCAGCAACATCCCGTCCTACACCCTGGACCCGGAGCAGGAGATCATCCGCAATCAGCGCCTGGGCCTGATGCGCGAGCTGCTGGGCCACCTCAGCCAAAAGTACCGGCTGATGATTGAGCTGCGCTACTTCGAGGAAATGAGCTACGATGAAATCTCCACCGAGCTGGACATCCCGCTCGGCACCGTCAAAGCGCAACTTTTCCGGGCAAAGGAAGTCCTGAGCAACCTGCTCGATCAGCCCGGCGCGAGCGCCTATATCGATCAGGTGCGTCAGCGTGCCTAAGAGCAGGGGATTGCCCCCTGTTTTCAAAAAATCCCCTGTCGTGCAGCCTAGATGCTGTACGGCAGGTTAATTTCCTCCGCTTTCCCATCTGCCGGCCCTGCCCGGAATGATCTTCCTTCCCGGTAAACAACCAGTTGCGTATTCCACACCTGACACCCGGTTATCCACACCCGGCCTTAGCAATAATTGAAAGCCCCTCGACCCGTTTCTGAACGGAATACCTTAGCTTTACAGGCTGCAAAAACAGAGCATCAATTATGGCGGGCGACAAATACCAGGACAGCAATAAGCCAGCTTACCGAAAGGGTGGCCAGCAGAAAAAGGAAGACCTCTCCAACTTCGTGTTTGGGAAGGTACAGCCACAGGCAATCCCTTTGGAAGAGGCCGTACTGGGCGCCATCATGCTCGACAAGGAAGCCCTAACCGTGGTGGTCGATATCCTCCGGGCCGACAGTTTTTACCTCGACGCCCATCAGCTGATTTACAAGGCCATGATGCGCCTCTTTGAAAAGTCGCAGCCTGTTGACCTGCTCACGGTCACCGAAGAGCTCAAAAAAACCGATGACCTGGAACCCTCCGGTGGCCCCTACTACCTGATAGAGCTGACCAATAAAGTCGCTTCAGCCGCCAATATCGAATACCACGCCCGGCTCATCGCCCAAAAATATGTGCAGCGGGAGCTCATCACCGTATCCACCAAGATCATCACGGATGCCTACCAGGACTCCACCGATGTATTTGAACTGCTCGACGATGCCGAACAGGGGCTCTTTGCCATTGCCCAGCAGAATATGAGCCGGGGTGTGGAGAGCATGTCCTCCCTGGCTGCTAAAGCGCAGAAGCAAATGGAAGAGCTGCGCAAAAAAGAAGACGGCCTGACCGGAGTGCCCTCTGGCTTTACCGACCTTGACCGCCTGACGTCCGGCCTGCAGCGGTCGGATTTGATTATTTTGGCGGCGCGGCCGGGCATGGGAAAATGCCTGGGCAAAGGCACTAAGGTACTGATGCACGATGGCAGCCTAAAAAAAGTAGAAAACGTAGTGCCCGGCGACCTGCTCATGGGCGATGATTCTACCCCAAGGCGCGTCCTGACAATTGCCAGAGGGCGGGAGCGGATGTACTGGATTCGGCAAAACAAGGGCAAGGATTACCGGGTGAACGAAAGTCATATCCTTTCCCTCAAGAAGAGCCGTCAGGAAGGTAAGGGGGAGCGTGGCAGCATTCTTGATATTTCTGTCAGGGAATATCTGGCGAAGTCCGCTAAATTCAAGAGCATTTACAAGGGCTATAAAGTTGCGGTCGACTTTCCGGAACAGGCGGTTCCACTCCCCCCCTACTTTCTGGGGCTTTGGCTGGGTGATGGGTCTTCCTACAAAAGCAACATCATCAATCAGGATGAGGAGGTGGTTACCTATCTGGAGGAACTGGCTCAGGCTAAAGGGCTGGAGCTGGTCACTTACAAGCAGGAAGGAAAATGCCCGGAACACCGGATCAGCAACCGGGCAGAAGGCCAGCATGGGTACAGTATTCAGGGCGTACTCCGGGAAATGGAGGTACTGCAAAACAAACATATTCCTCAAGCCTACCTTATCAATAGCCGTCAAAAGCGGCTTGAGTTGCTGGCCGGGCTGATTGACAGCAACGGGCACTACCTCGTGCAGTCCAATGGGTATGAAATCACCCAAAATAATGAAGCGCTGGCCCGCCAAATCAAATTCCTCTGCGATAGCCTTGGCTACCGGGTCAGCTTTACGCCCAAGCAGGTCGTTATCAGCAGCATTGGCTACGAATCAACCGTTTACCGGCTCCGGATTTATGGCAACCTGGATGAAGTACCGGTCAAAGTGGAACGCAAACAAGCCGCCCCGTGGAAGAGCCTGGTCAACTGGCAAGTCACCGGTATTCAGGTGGAGTACGATAAAGTAGATGATTATTACGGTTTCGAAATTGACGGCAACCGGCGCTTTCTGCTGGAAGATATGACCGTCACGCACAATACCGCCTTCACCCTGTCTCTGGCCCGCAATGCTGCTATGACCTTCAAAAAAGGCGTTGCTTTCTTCTCGCTGGAAATGTCGTCTCTGCAGCTCGCTCAGCGGATTATTGCCATGGAGGCGGAAATATCGGGCATGAAGATGCGTAACGGCCAACTGGAAGACTACGAATGGGAACAGCTCAATGCCGCCCTGGAGCGCGTTAGTGAAGTCCCTATCTACATTGACGACACGCCGGGCATCAACATCTTTGAACTGCGGGCGAAGTGCCGCCGCCTGAAGATGCAATACGATATTGACCTCATTGTGATCGACTACCTGCAGCTCATGAGTGGTGGCGGGGACAATCAGCGCGGCAACCGGGAACAGGAGGTAAGTGCCATCTCCCGTGCCCTCAAAGGGCTGGCAAAAGAGCTTAACGTGCCGGTCATCGCACTTTCTCAGCTGAGCCGGGCGGTGGAGACCCGTGGGGGGACGAAGCGGCCGCAGCTGTCGGATTTGCGTGAGAGCGGAAGTATAGAGCAAGATGCTGATATTGTGGCGTTTATATATAGACCAGAATACTATGATATTCTAGAAGACGAGGAAGGCATGTCCCTCAAAAACGTAGCCGAGCTGATTGTCGCCAAACACCGTCACGGTGCCCTGGAGACCGTCCGCATGCGCTTTGAAGCCGAGTTCGCGCGCTTTTCCGACCTCGATGACCCCGACTTTGGCGACCTGCCCGGGGATACCTTTGGGGACCCACAGGCGCCCAACATCATCACCCGGCCTTCTAAGATGAATGATGATGAGGACATTCCGTTTTAGGGCAGGCAAGGTATGGATTCGCACAAGCCTCGTTTTGATACGGCTCGTTACCTACGCTTTTTCAGCGCCTCAAAACCCGAGATGACATCGAATAACTCTTCGTCAATGAGGCCTTGCCGCAGTTGATGAAATTGATGATTCAGATGGTCTAATAATTCTTCAATATTTTTCTCTGCGCGTTGCATCGCAGTCAGCCGGCTGGCATTTTCGCTCGCCAAAGATGCTGCACAGGCCTTGAAAAGGGAGGCAAAAAGGTATTCATGGAGGAGCGCCAACAGTGTACCTGTCCTACTGCCAGCTACCTGGGGAAGGAGTGTTGTGGGCCATTCCAGCGCTAAAAAACGTTGCTTCCATTGTTCATCGAGAGGCAATAACCGCTCCACTACGGAGGTATAACCTACTCCGGTTTTAGGCTGATTATTAAAAACGTAAACTCCATTAAAACGTCCGCTTTGAACCTCTTCTTCACTGTTGATGAGGATTTGGCTTACCAGGGGTGTGATCCCCTCGACCACACCTTGCAGTGGGAAGTTTTTAGTGGGATGGAACCCCATATCCAGCAATCGCAACCGCATGCGCTCACCCACCACCCAAAATTCTTTATCCCCTGGTAAATCAGCAAGGTAGGCAGCTGCAAAATCGGCAAGCGTGTCATTAAACTGGCCCACAAGCCCCTGATCTGAACCAAAAACGACGGCACAGTGCAAGGGGGCTTTCCTGGTCCGTCCGGCCCTTTTGTGTGGGAAAACACTTGTTGGCTTTTCGCTGAAACAGGCATGTATACCCAGCGCAATCGTCCGGTGGTACTTGCCCAGCGCACGAACCGCTAGTTCATATTGCCCGATATTGGCAGCGGCCATGGCTTTCATGGTGCGAACGACTGATTTCAAGTCTTCTGCACCCGCTAGTTTCTGCTGTATATGAGCCAGGGTTTCCATCAGGATAGATTGTTTTTGTGATCAGAATAGCGATGGGCTGACCCGTTGATCTTGCTTTTTCGCCGGGTTCTGATTTTTACCAGTTCATACCACATAACGGAGATAAAGCCTATCGCTGCACTCGTGAAAAACTGTGCGGCATTGACTCGTTCAAATCCAAAAAATGCCGTTAAGGGTGGAACAAACAGCAGGAGCCCGGTAATCGTAGCGGTAATAGCAATAACAAGAAATACCAAGTTGTTTTTATACCGCATCGTAGTGAAAACGGAATAGTAAAAAGAGCGATTGACCAGCGTCAGGAAAATATTAGCCGTTATCAAAACCAGGAATACGAGGGTTCGGGTCAGGGCTTCGTCAAGTGCCAGAGCAACGGAATATTGATAAACGAACAGCGCTCCGGCAGTGATGGCTAACCCTTGGATAATACTGGTCGTCAATTCCTTCCAATTGAAAAAAGTAGTCGTTAGGGGCCTTGGTTTTTGAAGCATTATATTTTTTTCCATGGGTTCATTTTCAAAAACGATAGAGCAGGTGGGCCCCATGATGAGCTCCAGGAAAATGATATGCACCGGAGAAAATATATTGGGGTAAACCCACCCTAATGTCAAAGGGATGAAAACGGTAAGGATAATGGGGATGTGAATGGATATGATGTATTGAATGGCTTTTTTGAGGTTGGTATAGATCCTTCTGCCCATGGCCACGGCATCCACCATTTTGGATAAATCATCTTCCAATAAGATCAAAGAGGCGGCTTGTTTGGCTATTTCTGTGCCTTTTTTCCCCATCGCAACACCAATGTGTGCGGCTTTCAGCGCCGGCCCGTCGTTTACGCCATCGCCGGTCATCGCCACAATTTGGTTATTGGCTTTTAAGGCATTAATGATTCTGAGTTTGGCTTCGGGGAACATCCGGGTAAAGATGTTCGTCTCGTTGACTTTTTCGTTTAATTCCGTATCCGATAACTGCATCAATTCATCCCCCGTTAAGCTTTGCTCCAGCCCTTTGAAATCAATCTTCCGGGCAATAGCGGTGGTGGTTTCCGCATTGTCGCCGGTGATAATCTTCACGGCAATCCCAGCCTGGTAAAAGTCTTCCAGGACCTTGTTGATATTCTGCTTGGGAGGATCGTAGAAGCCGACTAACCCTTTAAATACAAAAGGGAGCTCTTGTTGCGTACCGGGGAACTCACTCCCCTCGAAATCACTTTCACCAACACCTAAAACCCGGTAGCCTTCAATGGTTATGGTTTGGATGGCTTGCTCAACCTGCTGCCTTTCTGCGGCCGTCAACTTGCAAACCTCCATCAATGCTTCCGGCGCTCCTTTAGCCGCAATGATCCTTTTGCCCGAGTTGTTTTTAAAAACATGGGTCATCATTGGCGGTTTGCCCTGCAGGGGGTATTCATGGACCATCTTGAAATCCGGCCGCTCATCCTTCAGCCCGAGGTTGACGTAGGCATCGTGCACGGCGATTTCCATAGGATCAAAAGGTATAGGTTCACTGGCCCACATCGCTGTTGTGATGAGTTGTTTTTCATCGGCTGCCAACGCTACGTCGGGGCTGGAAATATTTTGGGTAGAGTGGGTAAAGAGCTTTGCCAAACTCATCCTGTTCTCGGTAATGGTCCCTGTTTTATCGGTACAGATGACGGTGGCACTTCCTAATGTCTCGACCGTTTTCATTTGCTTTACCAAAATCCCCATTTTCATTAACCGCCATGCACCTATTGCCATAAAGGCACTGAAGGCCATGGGCACTTCTTCCGGCAAAATACTCATCGCCAACGTGAGCGCCTTCAGCAAACTGTCCAGCAGATCGTAAGAGTGGAAATAGTTGATCGCCCAAACCACCAGGAAAACTATTGTGCCCGCAATGACCAGGTTTTTTACGAAACTGCTTATTTGTATTTCTAAGGGTGTTTTTTCTTCTTTAATGCTTTCCAGGCTTTCACCAATTTTGCCTAGTTTCGTTTCGTTACCGATACTGGTAATCGTCGCAATAGCGAGCCCACTGCTGACTGTGGTGCCTTTGTAAATAAAGGGGTCTTCTTTTTCTTTGTCTTTAAAGACCGATAAGGATTCCCCGGTAAGAATAGATTCGTTGACCGAGAAATCGTTGGAATGTACAATGATTCCGTCGGCGGTAATGGAAGTTCCTTCTTCCACGATCAAACTGTCCCCAACGACCAGTTCTTCACTTTTTATTTCTACGACCTCGCCATTTCTAACCACCTTACAGTTGGGCTGCGTCAGGTTTTTTAGCTTTTGCAAGGCATTGCGGCTTCTGGAATCCTGGAACAGGGAAATTGCCGAAACAACAATAATTGCCGATGCAAGAAAGATCCCATCCCCTGTTTTTCCGCTCACAAAATAAATCAGAGCGGCAACCAACAGCAAGAGAATCATGGGCTCTTTGGCCAATTTTTTCAAGGCATCCAATACACTGTTTTCCTGTTTGTACTTCAAGGTGTTTTCCCCAAACTTCTCCCTCGCCAGGCGGACCTGCTCGCTGCTTAACCCTTGAATATCGAATTGGTCTAATTGCATGGCCGAGGTGTCTTTTAGCTTACTGTAGCAGGTTTGGGCGTATTGTTATCACTTTCGCCACTTCCTTCCTTTTCTATGGTTTCACCTTCCATCGCTGCCTTTTCAAAAGGCGAAAGCGCATGTTTTGCCAGAGTCAGAATGGCGTCCTTATCAGCTTCACTTAGGGGTTGATCTGAAAACAACCGTTTTAGAGCATCCGCAGGGAGCGCGGTGCATGCGTCCAGTAAAGCGGCTTCGGCTTCCTGAAACACCGCAATCGGAATCGTGTCAAAGCATTCTTCGGTCAGGGCTAACAACACCACAATCTGTTCGGCGACCGAAAAAGCATGGAGTTGGTGCTGAATCAGCCAGTTGCGGATCCGTTTCCCGTGCCCGATAGTCTTCCGGGTGTGCTCATCCAGCCGTGTACCAAAGCGGGCATAATTTTCTAACTCTTCAAATTGAGCATAAGCCAGCTTCAGGTTTCCGGTTACAGAACGATAGCCTGGCAACTGCGCTTTTCCGCCTACGCGGGAAACGGATTTGCCCACATCTACTGCCGGCAAAATGCCCAGTTCGAATAACTTGGGGGAAAGGTAAATCTGCCCATCGGTAATCGAGATAAGGTTGGTAGGAATATAGGCTGATATATTCTGCGCCTCGGTTTCAATGATCGGCAGTGCCGTCAGTGACCCGCCTCCCAGTTTATCGCTCAGATGCGTAGATCGTTCCAGCAGCCGGGAGTGGATATAAAAAATATCACCCGGGAAGGCTTCCCGTCCCGGCGGTCTTCTGAGCAACAGGGACAACTCCCGATAAGCACGGGCATGGTGCGTGAGGTCATCATAAACAATGAGCACGTCATGGCCCTGTTCCATAAAATATTCCGCAATACTGGTAGCCGCGTAGGGGGCAATGTATTTCAATCCCGGTGGGTCATTCCCTTCCGTAACGACGACGACCGTATAGGCCATAGCACCCTTTTCTTTCAGGTTTGCGATCACCTTGGCCACGCTTGATGACCGTTGCCCGATGGCACAATACACACAAAGTACGTTTTTGTCACCCTGATTGATGATGGCATCAACGGCAATGGCGGTTTTGCCGGTTTGGCGATCCCCTAAAATCAGCTCCCGTTGGCCGCGGCCAATCGGGATTAAAGCATCAATGACTTTTATGCCGGTTTGTAACGGTACCGCAACCGGTGCCCGGTCCATAATAGCCGTGGCCGTGCGTTCGATGGGCAGCCGCTGCTGAGAGACGATGGGGGCACCCCCGTCTTCCGGCTCACCCAAAGGGTTGATGACACGCCCCATTAATGAATCACCTACCGGAATATCCATTACCCGGTGGGTGCGCTCCACTTCTGCTCCCACATTCAGCGCTGCATCTGCTCCCAGTAGGATGACGCCTATTTCTGTTTCATCTATGTTGTAGGCAATGCCAAAGATGTTTTCTGAGAATTTCAACAACTCCTCAAAGCCTACTCCCGGCAAACCGGACACGGTTGCAATACCTGAGGAGACGCTCGTTACATAACCAGTCTCACGAGGTACAAAGGGGAAGTTGTACTTTTCCCGGGCCTCCTGCAATTGATGAAAAACATCAGGGCTACGATGATCGGTATTGGAGTCAGGCATGTTGTTTTTTAGATTCTGAAGGGATCGGTTTTGCATTGTCCGGCAGGAAAATGGTTTCCTCAAATGCGCGGAGGTATTCAGAAATACTCCAGGCAAGTTTATACTCATGCGTACTCAGTTCTATCCCCCCGATTAGCGCCGGGGTAACCTCAAAGGTTAAGGCCGTATCGGCAGTCAGCACTTCATCAATGGATTGCTTTAGTACTTGCTGTTGTTTTTCAGGAAGGGCTATAGCACTGCGCACCAATAAGGGGGCTGATGACCCGGTAAATGCCGCTTTCAATGGCTTCAATTCCTCCTCTTTTGGGGTTTTGAGACGCTTGATAAAAGCTTTGGTCAATTGTTCTTCCAAACCTACCGCAGCCAAATCGGCGAGGGTTTTGCGTACTATGGCAAAAACCGCTTGCTGAATCTTTTGCTGGTAAGCCTTTTGCTCATTGTGTTGTTGCGCTGTTGCTGCCGTGACCAGTTTTGCTGCCAGTTTTTCCGATTCGGCGCGCGCCTGTTCAAGCAATTCCTGTCGCGCTTCGGTGGCTGCGGCAACGGCTTCTGCCATGAGCTTCTCCTTTTTCTGGTCGAAGGAAAGGTTCTTTTGCTCAAACACTTCCTGTTCTTTTTCTGCCTCGGCTTTTGTTGTTTCAGCCGCTTTCAATTGCGCGGCAATTTTGCGCTCCCGTTCGTCTATCGCGTTCAGGATAGGCTTATACAGGAAGCGCTTTAGCAACCACACCAGGATGAAGAAGTTAATGACCTGCGCAATGACGGTAAACCAATTGATTTCCATGACACTAATTGGCGATGATGAAATTCCAGAATGGATTGGCAAAAATGAGAATCATCGAGACTACAAAACAATAAATGGCAGTGGATTCGATCATGGCCAACCCGACAAACAGGGTCCTCGTGATGGTCGGTGCGGCATCGGGTTGCTGCGCTACAGATTGCAGGGCAGAGGCGACCGCTTTGCCTTCGCTTAGTGCCGGGAACATGCACCCTATCCCCGTGGTGAAACCGGCGGTAATAACGGAGACGATGGCTATAACTGTTGTACTATCCATGGTGAATTTGCTTTAGTTTCGTTTTTGTTCTCTTGCTTTCCTGTATGGCTGCGGCAATGTATACTGTTGCCAAAATGCTGAAAATATAGGCTTGTACCATGCCCGTTAACAAGCCCAAAGCCGTCATGACAACGGGAAATAAAAACGGGGCTATACTTAGTAAGACGGCGACAATCAAGCCGCCGCTCATGATGTTGCCAAAGAGGCGGATCATTAGGGCGAGGGTGCGGGAAACCTCCCCGATGAGGTTGAAAGGGAGCATAATGATGGAAGGCTTGATATAAGACCTTAGATAGCCTGCGAAGCCGCTTTGCTGAATCCCAAAAAAGGGCACAGCAAAAAGAACAGAAATGGCCAGTGCCGCAGTGGTCGAGAGGGAGCCGGTTGGAGGCTCATACCAAGGTAAAATGATCAAGAGATTGGACGTAGCAATGAATAAAAACAAGGTCCCTATAAACCCGATATAATGTTCCGGGTGCTTTAATCCAACTTCCTTAATTTGTTGATTGATGCCTGTCACCAGGATCTCAAGGAAACTTTGCCAGCGGGAAATCCGCACCTCTGTTTTTAGCCGCCGCGTGATCAGCATCGCCGCAATAACCAGGAGCAGCATAATCGCCCACGTAGTAACCAGCGTGAGGTTGATGGAGAAAAAGCCATGCTCCCAAAAAACGGTTTCGTCCGGGCTAAGATTCATAATGAGCTTCTTTTATGTCCAGTTGGGCAGATTCATAATCCCTGGTCAGGCGAAGGACAATAACCCGCGCGATAATAAAGCCAAGCAGGCAAAGGAGGCCAATCAGCCAACTGCCCCGCTGCATGATCAGGTAAAAACCTGCTAATACGGCTCCGATGCGGAGGATCAAACTGCCCAAAAACCACCAGGCAGGTGTTTTCGACGCTACTGCCTTCCTCACGGTCAACCAAAGGCCTCCGAAAAAGAGGATGCCCAATATGCCTCCTGTGATAAAGGCGACGGTCATAAAAAGTAATTCATTCATCGTCTTCCTTATTGATCTCGTCATGTTCTTTGTTGACCCATTGCCAGGCTAACAGGCAACCGGCAAACAAACCGAGAATTAATAAACTCAGCGTCCAGGAGAAGGACTGGGGGTGATGCTGATCTAACCAGATACCCAATCCGGCTCCGGCCAGTGTAGGGACAACAACAGACCAGCCAATTAGCCCAAACATCCCCAATCCGCCCCAAACACTCTGATGCTCCTCGCGTTGGGCATGCCGTTTTCTCCGGGCCTTATCGCTGACCTGCCGCAACACTTCTTGATGCTTTTTATCGATGGGGTTCATTGGTCACGAAATTTATCCAGGCTTAACAGGAACCCACTCTCCATCCTGGCCATCACGGAGCGCCTGTTTTTTTCGCTTTCATCCAGCTGCTTGAATGCGGTCTCAACCGCTTGGTGCAATTCCTCAAGGCTTGCCCCGCGAATGGCATTACGCACCGACACCACTACTTCCTGCCCTGCTTTGATCATCACGCCTTCATCAATAGCGATATAATGTTCGTGTTCTGTTTCGTAAGTCAAAATTCCCGGAACCAGCGCCGCTACGCAATCCAATCTTTGTGGCAAAAGCCCAAACGCACCTTCAGGGGTCTCCATGACGATACGCTTGACATTTTGGAGGTCTTCAAACACACGAAAAGGGAGTAAGATGGTAAGCTGCATCGTCATCATTTGAGTAGTGGTTCTTTGGATGGTGAAACGGCATTCTTTGGTAAGTCTCCGGCCTCTTTTCCTGCTTTGGCAGGGGCTTTTTCCAGCGCTTCCTTGATGTTCCCAATCATGTAAAAGGCACTTTCGGGCACCTCTTTGAATTCATCAGAAAGGATGCGTTCACAACCCTCAAGGGCATCTTCTAAACGCACCTCTTTTCCCTTGGTGCCACTAAACTGCTCGGTCGCATAAAAAGGCTGCGTGAGAAAACGCTCAAGGCGTCTGGCCCGATTGACAATATGATGGTCATCGGCCGACAATTGCTCCAGCCCCAGCATGGCAATGATGTCCTTGAGTTCTTCATAGTGGGCCAAGGTTTTGCGGATTTCCTGAGCCAATTCATAATGCCTTTCACCGATAATGCCCGGGGTGGCCATTTTTGAATTGGACGCCAACAAATCAATAGCGGGGTAAAGGCCTTCGCTGGCTTTCTTTCTGGAGAGTACAATGGATGCCGATAAGTGCGAAAATGTGTGAACGGCAGCCGGGTCTGTCAAATCATCAGCCGGTACGTACACCGCCTGAATGGAGGTGATGGCCCCGGCATTAGTATTGGCAATGCGTTCTTCGAGTTTGGATAATTCGGTCTCCAAGGTCGGTTGATAGCCCAGTCGTGAGGGCATTTGCCCCATCAATCCCGAAACTTCCATGCCCGCCTGTATAAAACGGAAAATATTATCGATGAGCAAAAGGACATCCCGATGCTCTTCGTCCCGAAAATACTCCGCCATCGTCAACGCTGCATGCCCTACCCGAAAGCGGGCACCGGGAGGCTCATTCATCTGTCCGAACAACAAAACCATGTTTTCCAGTACACCTGCATCTTTCATATCGTGGTAGAGTTCGTGGCCTTCCCGGCACCGTTCTCCGATCCCGCAAAACATGCTCACTCCTTTGTCGTGGCCCACCATATTGTGGATCATCTCGGTGAGTAAAACCGTTTTACCGACTCCTGCGCCACCAAATAAGCCGGCTTTGCCGCCACGTTCCAGGGGGATGAGGACATCTATGGCTTTGATCCCCGTGATAAAAACTTCTGACTTGGTGGACCGCCTCGAGAGGGGTGGGGGAGATTGGTGGATGGAGTTCCATTTCACATCGGATAGCGGTTCCTGATGATCAATGGTATTTCCGAACACATCAAACATTCGTCCCATAATACTTTTCCCCACCGGAACGGAAAGTTGTTTCCCCGTTGACGTTACGGTCATACCGCGCGCCAACCCCTGAGTAGGGTTCAGTGCAATGCCGCGTACATGGTGCGCATCTAACTGAGTGAAGACCTCTACGTTTATTTGCTGCTCCTGACCGGTAAGTAACAGGGTGTTGATCACCGGCAAATGACCCTCAAACCGGATGTCTACTACACTTCCGCGTACGCTCGTTACTTTGCCGGCATTCGATTCACGATCCATTGCAGAAGGGTTTTTGTTTATGGTCTTGCTCAATGAGCCATTCCTCAACGGCGTAACTGGATAACAGGAAGTAGCTTAAAGTTTGTACTTTTTAGGTTCAAACTATTACACTTTCCCGGTAAAAGGTTACACATATCACAGGTAGTTTGCCCGGAAAAAGGGCGTCGCTATTTTTGCCCCGTCCTCAATCGAAAAAGACCTCCTCGATATCAGCTTGATAACAGCCGTAGGGTAGCTGCCCACCAATTTTGGAACCAGGCCCTGTCGTTTCTGCGTAGTAAAAACGGCGGTCACGGTGGGCATAAAAAGTGCCCTTTTCGATATCAGGGGCTGCCCAAACCCCTACAGCAATGTGCCCTGGATACTTCAGGAAAACGCAATCGTAACGCCAGGCAGACAGTATGCCGCTGATAGATGCCCATATTGGTTTGATAGGGTAAAGCCTGAACAAAAGAAAGCGCCAGTTCGGCCTCTGGGATGGAATAGACCGATGCCAGGTCTCGAAGTTTTCCGGCCAAAACCAGAATCATCTCTTTGAATGGATCATCGCTAATGAAGTAGGCGAAATTGATCTCTCGATGGAATTTAGTCAGGTAGGCTTTTTGCATACTGTCCATTGGAGTATCAAAATCGATGAAGAGGGAATAAGGAATGGTTTGCCCATTTTCATCAATATAGATCCAATGATAGGTGATCCGGTTACCCGAAAGGAGGTGAGTGCCCCCGTTGACATCGGGGATTAACTCGCTGATTTGGTTATATAAGCTATTTGGAAAAAGGGACAGCAGGACTAATATCCAGCACCAATGGTAAGTCTTCATGACCTGTTTAAGTAGATTACAATTGAAAATTACCCTTTTTATCCTAAACAGGTTTACACAATTCCTGGGAAGAGTTACACGATTCCTACTCTTTGATTGTGTTTGGAGGTGATTCAGTTGAGAAAACCAGTTCTACATTTTATCCGACTCGTTAAGAGAGGCTAACATAGCATCTCTAAGCCGCATGCAGCGTTTTGGCTTCTTTGTCTACCAGCCGTAGCTTCGCTCTTTGTTCACTGAGGACTAACTGCTCTGGTTTTGCAAGATGCACACTAATACCTACTGTAAAACTGATACCAACAAGGAATCCCAATACAGTGGCAAGTATCCATTGATTCAGAAACCCTAAAGTGACAATAACGGCCATCATGAAGTAAAACCTCAATACCAGGCTGCTAATGCTCAAATCAAATACTTTGAAAGTCATCATGATTGTTCGTTTTACTCCGTTAGTGAATATTACATCGCCCTGCGCCGATCGATTACTTCTGGAAACACGACCGTATAGATTGCCCTGCACGAACGCAGTTTATCTCAGACTATGAAATTCAGGTATTTCAAGAGATAAAGCATTACATACCTCTTGAAGGGATTTGTATTATTCCCACAATCAGGGCCAAACGCAGGATGATTAGAGTTTATGAATGTGTGAGTTATATAAATCTGCTGAATAATGATGTAATGCTTCCGGCTATTAATATGCCGACCTTTACCAGTGTTTTTCACTCCAAAGTGAAAACACAATGGTTTTCACTTTACGTAAAGCACATTGGAGCTATTCCTACCTAAAATTCTGCAAATCAAGGTATTCGTGACCAAAAGCTCGTAGTCAGGTGATCATCGATAAAAATCAAAACAAACATGAAAACAACCACCAAATGGAATAAGCGTGTCACAAACATCATCACCAGGATTCATCAGGAATTTCCCGAGCTACATAAATACATTGCTGAAAGCCCCATAAGCAGCGTAGATAATGGAGGCATAAACGGTAACAACCTGGAAGAGTATTACAACTCTCTGGCAGCGCTGCTAGAAGGGTATTCGAAAACCCATGAGGGTATAAATACAGCAATAGATAAGCCCAGGTCTTCAACTTATCCATTATACCCTCCTTCGGAAGACATCTACAATCAGGAAACGAGAGCAAGGGGCATAAACCCACGTGATCTTTCAAAAGAGAAAGCCCCAAACGAAGCCGTAGGTTCCTGGAATGAAAAGAGCTTTAGAGAGGATATGTCTGGTGATGATTTGGATGTTCCGGGATCAGAGTTGGATGATCAGCAAGAAAGTGTGGGAAGTGAAGATGAAGAAAACAACTACTACAGCTTGGGGGGAGACAACCACAATGACCTGGAAGAAGATAATAGTTAAACACAAAAGAACAATGAAGATTCAATCTAATACAGCCAAGACTGTTAATGGAGATAAAAAAAGTCAAAGTTTCTTTATTTCTCGAATTGTTGAAGAACTCAATTTGTACCAATCGTATATTACGAGAATAGAAGTCCACCTCTCAGACGAAAACGGCAAAAAAGAAGGAGAGAATGACCTCCGGTGTTTACTGGAAGCCCGACTTAAAGACAGGCAGCCCCTGGCTGTTTCAAGTCAGGCAGACACTATTGAACTAGCGGTATCAGGAGCTATTGACATGCTCAAGACGGCTTTAGAGACCACAATTGGGCGTATGCAAAATCATCATAGTCAGCCAAGTCAGAATTTATAGTTTCTGACTTATTGGACTATAATACACCATTTAATCATGATTACAGCACCACATTTGCATGCCATGGTTATTCATTTCCCGATAGCCTTATTGACGGCAGGCTTCTTATCAGAGCTCGTTGCACTGATTAGCAAAAAGCAATTTTTCAGGAATGCTTCCTTTTATCTGCTGATACTAGGCACCTTAGGTGCTATAGCGGCTTATGTGAGTGGCAGTTATGCCGGTGACGGCATGACAGATGGCCTGCTTCAAAAACCACTGGGCATGCATGAGGAAGCGGCACTTGTGACCCTTTGGCTGGCTATTATCACCGCACTCACAAGAGGAGCCATGTATTTTTTCAACTACCAGAAAGCCTGGGCTAAATGGGCGAGCTTCCTGTTTTATGCCATCTTGATTGGCGCTGTTGCGCGAACGGGCTACCTGGGTGGAGAATTGGTTTTTAAACACGGTGCAGGAATAGAGTTGGTACTCCCTGATTTCAGTGACCAATCCACAGAATAGCATCTCTTAAAACAACAATAATGAAAAAGTCAACATTAATATTCATTTTAGGACTGGCTTCTTTAGGTGCGCTACTTTCGTCTTGTGAAGAGCAAGCTACCGACCAAAGCGCGGTCAAAACGTTAGAAGAAGACGGAAAGAAAGATCCGCAAACGCTGACCCTTGAGAACATGCATGAGGCCTATAAAGGAGAGACGACCGCTCACTTTAAATACGCGGCTTACAGTAAAAAAGCAGCAGAAGAGGGGCATCCCGAAATAGCATTGCTTTTCAAAGCCGCTTCCGGGGCGGAATTGATTCACGCCAATAACCATAAGGTCGTTTTAACCAGAATGGGGGAAAAAATACCGGAAATCACCCCGGAATTCACGGTAAAATCGACGACTGAAAACCTAAAAGAATCTATCGAGGGAGAAAGTTACGAGTTCAGTACGATGTATCCGGAATTCATCAAAAATGCCAACGCTTCCGGAAATTACATGGCCCAGATTAGCTTCACCTATGCGTACAAAGTAGAGCAAAAGCACCGTGATTTTTACATAGACGCTTTGGCTCAACTCGAAGCCAATACCGACGGGACGCTCCCAACCATCTACTATTTGTGCCCCACTTGCGGAAACACCTACGCAACCACGGCCCCCAGCCGCTGTGAAATTTCAATGACGGATTCTAAGCTGTTTATTCCGGTGACGAGTTTGTAAAACAAAAATCATGAACAGAGCATATTAGTATTTACCCATTATCATACCGATGGTGGGGTTATTAATAGGGATGCTATGTTAGCATCTCTAAATCATGCTTGTGGGTCTTTTAGAGTATGTTTGAAGATGATTAGAACCGAGAAACAGGGATTGGGAGCGCTTATCAAAATCACACTTCCTTACTTTGCGTTGACCGCAGCCTACGCCGCATTCGTATTTCTTCTGGAAGAAAACATTGGCGATCATATTTTCAAAGTCTCAGCGCAAATCGGTTCCGTTTTTGGTATTGCTGTTGCCTTTTTCTTAGGTTTTAGAATGAACTCGGCTTACGACAGATGGTGGGAAGCACGTAAAATATTTGGGAACTTAGTCAATAATTCGAGAAGTTTTACTGCTAAAATCTACACCTACTTCCAATCCCCTTCTAACATAGTCCCGGATGAGGATATAAACAGGACCGTTATAGCTAAAGAGCTCATTGATTTAACGTGCTGCTACATCAGCCAGTTAAAAAATGAAATACACGAAGTTCCACATCCTCCTTACGATCAAAAAACGCAGTCGCTTTTTAAGAAATATGCGGTTGAACAGACCCATAAAGTGAGTAATGAGGTTTTGATTTCATTATCCACCAAGATTGAAATGGTATTTGCGGACAAAGCAAATATTGAAAAACGCGACTTAATGGAACACATTAATCAGTTTTACAATATTCAAGGCAAAGCCGAACGGATCAACAATACCCCCTTCTTAAAAATATACAGCGCTTTTACTCGGGTAACGGTGCTGTTTTATGTTTTAATGATTCCCTTTATTATTGGTGATATTGATATTGGAGGGGAAGATAGTCATCTGGAATTACTTGCCATCCCCCTGCTTTCTATTGTCAGTACGCTTTTTCTAACGATCAATAAATTGGCTAATTTATATGGTGACCCGCTGGAGGAGAATACGACTTCAGTACCAATTGATCAAATCTGTCAAACCATAATAGAAAACTGTCAGGAGGTTAAAGTGAAGCTTTCATGAAAGACCGTAAACCGCTACAGAAGAAGATCGTAAATGCGTTGCTGGGCTCACTGATTTTGCTAGGTGCCTGCCAATCTCAGCCGGACAGCATTAAGCCTGTCCGGCAATCGATCACGGAATCGGTGTACGCTTCCGGAGTTATCGTGAGTGAGAACCAATACGAGGTTTTTGCCACGGTCAGCGGTATTGTTGACGAGGTTTTTGCAGACGAAGGGGCAGCCGTAGACATAGGCTCTCCCTTGCTTTCTATAGCGAATGATGCGCAGCAATTAATGGCAGACAATGCCGAATTATCAGCGGTATTCAATGCATTGAGCCTAAATCGTGGGAAATTAGACGAAGCCAAATCGTTGGCCGATTTGATGAAAAGCCAACTCGAAAATGATTCCTCCCTGCTGGAAAGACAAAAAAGGCTGTGGGCCCAAAACATTGGGTCCAAAGTAGAACTGGAGCAACGAGCACTTACCTTCGAGCGCTCCAAAAACAACTATGCGTCTGCACAGGAGCAACGAAAGGAACTGGAAAGGCAATTGAGTTACCTCTCCAGGCAAGCCCGGAACAACCTGCTAATCAGCAATGAAAACACAGGTGACTACCTGGTGAAAAGTAAAATCAAAGGCAGGGTTTATCAGATGAATCTCACCGAGGGAGAAATGGTTACCCCTCAAATTCCACTTGGCATCATCGGTGATGATGAGAAATACCTGCTCGAAATGCAGATCGATGAATATGATATTGTGGCCATCCAATTGGGTATGCCTGTATTGGTAGTGCTCAACAGTTATCGGGATTCTGTCTTCGATGCCGTGGTATCCAAAATCAATCCCATCATGAATATACAAAGCAAAACCTTTACCGTAGAAGCGGAATTTGTCCGCCCACCGAGCGTACTGTACCCCAATATTTCCTTTGAAGCCAATGTGGTGATTAGCACTAAAAAAGACGCCCTACTGGTACCGAGAAATTACGTATTGAACGATTCTATCGTAGTGAACGAGGCCGGGGAGCGGCTAATCGTAAAGACAGGTTTGAAAGACTACCAAATGGTGGAAATCCGCTCCGGAATCGATGCTAATGAAGCCCTCATACTCCCCGGGCAATGAAAATCAACCTCATTGCACGGATTTCAGTGGCGTTGCTCACTGCCAGGCTAAAGCAAACGATAATTGCAGCCTTTGGGGTCACCTTCAGCATTACGATGTTCATCACTTTGCTGAGTTTCATGGCGGGGTTGAATGATCTGCTCGACAACCTGATTTTAAACCGTACGCCCCACATAAGGCTCTACAACGAAATCTTACCTTCCCCCGTTCAACCTATTGACAGGTCAACGGCCTACCCGGGAGCTTACCATTTTGTAAAGCATATAAAACCAAAAAATGAGCTGCCGGAGATTCGGAATAGTAAAGCCATCATCAGAGCCCTGGAAAACGACCCGAATGTTCGGGGGGTCGCTCCCAAAAACACCGTTGCCGTTTTTTACAACGTGGGCGCCATTAATTTAACCGGGGTCATCAACGGTATTGATGTAGATGCGGAAAACAGGCTTTTTATCTTCCAGGATTATGTGGTACAAGGCAAAACCCTGGATTTAAAAAACACCCCCAACAGTATCATTCTGGGCATCGGGGTTGCAAAAAAGATGCTTGTCCAGATTGGTGACAACATTCAAATCACGACCAGCGATGGCACCCGCTTCCCTTTAAAGGTCGTTGGCTTTTTTCAATCCGGAATTGAAGAGCTCGACAAAGTGCAAAGCTATGCGACCCTCGCCACTACCCAGAAGATACTCGGAAAACCGGTGAGTTACGTAACGGATATTCAGATCAAATTGTATGACATCACCCTGGCGCCAGCCCTTGCCCAAAGGTACCATACCCGATTCAGCACAGAAGCCATCGATATTCAAACCGCTAATGCTCAATTTGAAACCGGCAGCTCGGTACGGACACTGATTTCTTACGCTGTGGGGATCACCTTACTTATTGTTGCCGGGTTTGGAATCTATAACATCCTGAACATGATGATCTACGAAAAAATGGATTCCATTGCAATTCTGAAAGCAACAGGGTTTTCCGGCAAGGATGTCAATGCTATATTCATTACCATTGCCCTGACCATTGGCCTGGTTGGCGGAGCACTTGGACTGATCTTTGGATTAGGGCTCTCCGCTTTGATTGGAGAAATCCCCTTCGACACGCCTTCATTGCCGACCGTAAAAACGTACCCCATTAGCTACAACCCCAAATTCTATATAATTGGAGCTGTTTTTTCGATCATTACGACCTACCTGGCAGGGTACTTCCCTTCTAAAAAAGCCAGCAGGATAGATCCTGTAGATATCATCCGGGGAAAATAATAGCTGGTAGCATCTACAAACACCACATTTCGGATTGGAGAGAAAGGTGGACGTTGTTGTTAAAGTAGTCCTGATTATGGAAAAAAAAGTCATAGAAGCCATCGGTATCTGTAAATCATTTCATGACCCGATTACCGTGAAGGTGCTAACCGATGTGAGTTTTGCAATCCACGCAGGCGAGTTTGTTTCTGTTGTCGGCAAGTCGGGCTGCGGCAAATCCACCTTACTCTACATCTTATCGACCATGGATACGAGCTACGAAGGGGAGTTGCTGCTGGACGGTGTCAGCATGAAAAACAAAAAGGACGCGGAACTAGCCAAGGTGCGAAATGAAAAAATCGGTTTCGTATTTCAATTTCACTACCTGCTCAACGAATTCAACAACCTCCAAAACGTCATGCTGCCAGGGCTCAAGTACGGAAAGCTCACGCCCAAAGCAGTAGAACATCATGCCTATGAGAAACTAAAAATCCTGGGCATAGAAAAAGAAGCCCTAAAGTATCCTAACCAATTGAGTGGTGGCCAAAAACAGCGCGTGGCCATCGCCAGAGCACTCATTAATGACCCCCTGATTATCATGGGAGATGAGCCTACCGGCAATCTGGACAAAAAAAATAGTGATGTAGTGTTCCATATTTTCAAGGAGCTCGCAGAAGAATACCAGCAGTCTTTATTGATCGTGACCCACGATCTGGATTTTGCGGCCAATACGCAAAGAACCATCACCATGGAGGACGGGAGAATCATCGGCTCAGCTACCGGAGCGACTTCAAAAACGTGAAGGCCACCAAAGGCGTGCTGCTATCGGTATACGGTGCCTTTAGCGAGGCCAACTTTGACGAGTACGAGCGCCTGCTGATGGACGAGGGCTATGTGGTGGCTCAGGCCAGCGTTAGGGGCAGCCGGGCTAAAGGCTGGCCGTGGTACCGGGCGGGCCGGGGAGCTAATAAAGCTGTGGGTATTTCAGACTACCTGGCCTGCGCCGCTTACGTCCGAGAGGAACTTCAACTTCCCAAGACCTTTGCCTACGGGCAGAGTGCCGGGGGGCTGATCATCGCCGCCGCCCTTAATGAGCACCCTCAGCTGTTTGACGCAGTGATTCTGGACTATCCCTTTCTCGATGCCCTTGGCGTTTCCCTGGACAGCCTTCTCCCGCTCACCAGCCTGGAATACCCTGAATGGGGCTACCCCGACCGGCCGGCAGAGCTTCAGGCGCTGCAGGCTTACTCGCCCTACCAAAACGTCAAAGCGCAGGCTTATCCGCCCATTCTGATGCTCGGTGGTCTCTACGATTTGCAAACGCCCTACTGGCAAATCATGAAAGCAGCCGCCCGGTACCGCGCCCTGCAGACCAACGATGCTCCAGTGCTATTGCATTTGAGCAGAAATTATCATCCGGGCAGTATCCCCTACCGGACGCGGATCCGGGAGATGACGTATCAGTATTTGTTTCTTGAGTATGTGCTATCTCACTAAGAGCATGTTTGGAGCTCGTTCCTATTGCAAATCAACGCTTTATGAACCTGACTTCCTCACTAAATTTTCATTTAGCCCGCTAAACTCAAATTTAGTGACTTCGCCAGAACCATAAATCCTTGATTTTCATGACGAAACCGCTCCAAACAAGCTCTAACAGTAAATGCTCAGAAGCGGACTTTAAAATTATAGCTCCGCCGCTTCCCATTCCACAATGCGCCGTTCTGCTGAAGAGAAGTTGATGCCTACAGCGATTTTTTGCCGGGGCGAGTCCGCGTAGGGCTCAAGGTATCCTTTATCCTGAATTTGCTGAAGCGCTTCTCCCGCACTTTTATCCAATTTGAACTCAAGCGCATAAACACGATCAGCCGTTTCCACCAGCGCATCGCAGCGGCCGCGGGAAGAATGTACTTCTGAGCGAATGTAGGTCCCTAACAATGAAAAAATCAAAGCTACTACAGCGTGGTAAAAATGCTCCGTTTGCCCCTTCCAATGATCGTAAGGAATTTCTGAAAAAGCCGAATTGATAATCTGAAAAGCTTCCTCTAAATGACCGGAGCGCATTGCCTCCCGCAGCCGCAATACTTTTGGTACCGGATTCTCAGACGGATAATCGAGATACTCTTTCAAAAGCACTTCCTGAAGGGAATGCCGGACTTCCTGGTTGGGGTAGTCAAGGGTATAAACCAAGTCTGCCGGCTCATAGTGCTTAATGGTGAGATAACCCGTTTGAAAAAGGATGGGGATGGGCTGTAAATTACGCAGGTCGAAACTATTGAGGTCATGCTGGGTGGCAAGCGTATCCCTCAGGTTGAAATAGCTGCGCTTCTTCATTTCTTTTACTAGAAAGGTTGGCGTACCGGTCTCGAACCAGAAATTTCGGTACTCTCCCCCACCCCGGAAGAAACTTAAGATTGAAAAGGGGTTGTACACTTTCTCTGTGCCGCCCCAGGAATAGCCATTGTACCACCGCCGGACCTCCTCTTTATCCACGGTTTCCAAAGGCTGCGCAAAATAGTGCTCCAGCTCTTCCTGCGTGATGCCAAGCAAGGTACGGGCCGGGGCTACGAGGGAAAGGTTATACAGGTTGTTGAGGTCAGAAAAGATGCTGACTTTGCTGAAAGCCGAAACGCCCGTTATAAACACAAGCTCCAGATAGGGGTCGCTATCCTTTAAAACCGAATAGAACCACTTTAGCGTATCCCGGTTAGCTTCTGCTTTTTCAGGTTCGTCAAGGTAGTCGATAATCGGCTTGTCGTACTCATCAATAAGCAATACCACTTTCTGGTCAAAGTGATGATGCGCTTTTTGAATAAGCTGTTGAAGCGGATGTTTAAGTTCACGATCATCCAATTCAACCCCCATGCTTTCGGCTGCTTCCTCCACGCCTTCCCGAATGGCTGCTTTGAGCTCGTTATGCTTGTAGTTGAAGGAAGCAAAACGCAACCAAATGACTGGCCGGTGCTCACCTTCCCAATCCCAGTGGTTTTCAATCCAAAGCCCCTGAAATAACTCCTTGCTCCCTCTATACAGCTCATTTATTGTGGAAAGCAGCAGGCTTTTACCAAAACGTCGGGGGCGAGAGAGGAAAAAGTATTTTCCTCCTGCAATAATCCTATGAAGATATTTAGTCTTATCTACATAAACATAGTCGCCTTCCCTCAGCTCCCGAAAATCCTGTATGCCAATTGGATACTTCATACCTCCAAAGATAGGAAATTAGACCTTCAGTTTTTTATCTGTTCTGGAACCTGAGAACATCAACATAAAGCAGTATCCCCCCAATTTCCGTACCTTTGCCCCTCAAACAAAGTCAAGCCATCCGTATATGCCGCCACCCAAAAAGCACGACCGCAACCGCAAGAATAACAGCCGCAAAAAGCCCAACCGTTCTTTCTCCCAAAAGCCACGCCCTGCCAAGCCTGCTAAACCAGGCCCTGTGCACGAGCAGCCGGAGGTGGAAGGCATGCGCCTCAATAAATACGTGGCCCACTCGGGCATCTGCTCCCGCCGGCAGGCCGCTGAGCATGTTAAGAACGGGCTGATCACCGTCAACGGTCAGGTGGAGCGCTCACCAGGCTATCAGGTACAGGAAGGGGATGAAATCCGCTTTAAAGACGAACTCATCAAGCCGGAGGAACGCAAGGTGTACCTGCTGCTCAACAAGCCCCGGGGCTACATCACCACCACAAGCGATGACCGGGGCCGCAAAACGGTACTCGACCTCGTAGGCGACAAGGTGCCGGAGCGCATCTTCCCTGTAGGCCGCCTCGACCGGGAAACTACCGGCCTGCTCCTGCTGACCAACGATGGCGACCTGGCCAAGAAACTCGCCCACCCCAGTCACGAAATCACAAAATTCTATCAGGTGACCCTGGATAAAAACGTCTCCACCGAGCACATCGAGGCCATCCGGCAGGGCCTGGAGTTGGCAGACGGCCCCACTCCTGTAGACGGCGTGGACTACCTGCGCGGTGGTAAGAAAAATGAGGTCGGCATCGAGATTCATATTGGCCGCAACCGAATCGTACGCCGTATCTTTGAGCACCTGGGCTATGAGGTCAAACGGCTCGACCGCTCTTACTACGCCGGGCTGACCAAAAAAGACCTGCCTAAGGGTTTCTCCCGCCACCTGACTGAACGGGAAATCATTATGCTTAAGCACTTTATTTGATATGTACAGCAAAGAAGAACAGCAATCGCTTTACAGCCTGTCGAAGGAATTCCTGAATGCCGGCAGCGCTATACATCAACAATCCGGGGATGAACAGATCAATGAACTCCGCCAAATCATCGTGTACCACGAGTACCGCTACTACATCCTCAACGACCCGGTCGTAAGCGATTTCGAATACGATCAGCTTTACAAATTACTCGAAAAGCTGGAGGTCGAATATCCCGATCAGGTTACGCCCGATTCTCCTACACAGCGGGTTTCCAGCGACTTGATCGAAGACTTCCCCTCGGTGGAGCACCTCACGCCTATGCTCTCCCTGGCCAATTCCTACAATGAGGAAGACCTGGTGGAATTTGACAAGCAGATCAAGCGGTACGCTAATATCCCGGAAGAACAAGACATCGAGTACGCTGTGGAGCCCAAGTACGACGGGGGCAGCATAGCAGTGGTCTATGAGAACGATCAATTGGTGCGGGGCGCCACCCGGGGCAATGGGCAAATGGGCGAGGAAATGACCGCTAACGCCCGCGTAATCCGGTCGGTACCGCTAAAAGCTGCCTTTTCTAAATACGGCATTCAGAAAGCTGAGCTGCGGGGCGAAGTGCTCATCCGGAAAGATGTATTCGAGGAGATCAATGCCACCCGCCAAAAGGAGGGGCTGACTTTGTTTGCCAATGCCCGGAATACCGCCACCGGTGCCCTGCGTATGAAGGATCCCAAGGAAGTCGCCCGGCGTGGTTTGGAGGCTTTCATTTACACCCTGGGGTTTGCTATCGGCGAGAATGGTGAAAGCGTACTGAGCAACTTCAACTCCCATAAGGAGAGCCTGGATATGCTGCATCAGCTGGGCTTCAAGGTACCTGCTGAGGGCGACGAGCGTAAGGTTTGCCAAAACATCAAAGAGGTCGTTGACTTTTGCCTGAAGTGGCAGGAAAAACGGGAGGACTATCCCTACGAAATCGACGGCATGGTCGTAAAAGTCAACGACCGGGTGCTGCAGGAACGCACCGGCTATACGAGCCACCACCCCCGCTGGTCCATCGCCTTCAAATTCAAAGCCAAACAGGCGACTACCAAATTATTGAATGTGGAGTATCAGGTGGGCAAAATAGGATCCATCACTCCGGTGGCTAAGGTAGAGCCCGTGCAACTGGCGGGCGTAACGGTAGCCTCCGTATCCCTCCACAATGAGGACTTCATCACCGGTAAGGACCTGCACCTTGGAGATACGGTGCTGGTTGAGCGTGCCGGTGACGTCATCCCCTACATCGTCAAAGCGATGGACGAACTCCGGGACGGGTCCGAACAGCCTATCAAATTCCCACATCACTGCCCGGTGAATGATACGGATGAGCCGGTGGAGCTGGTCCGGGCAGAGGGAGAAGCCGCCTGGCGCTGCCCTACTTGTGTGTGCGGAGCGCAAAATTTGCAGCAGGTCATCTTCCATGTCTCCAAAAACGCGATGGATATTGACGGCATGGGCAAGTCCATCATCGAGCGGTTCTACGAGCTCGGCTGGCTGCGCACCATTGCCGATGTCTACCGCCTGGACTACGACCAAATTGCCCAACTGGAAGGCTTCGGGCAAAAATCAGCCGATAATCTCAAGGCCTCCATTGAAAAAGCGAAGCAAAACCCCATTCACCGGCTGCTGCACAGCCTGGCCATTCACCACCTGGGGCGGAAGGTCTCCAAGATTATCGCAGCGGAGATCAAGCATGTGCTGGACCTGCGGGAATGGACCACAGAAGACTTCACCAATATCAAAGATGTCGGGCCGGTAGTTGCCGAAAATATCGCCGCCTACTTCCAGGACGAGCACCATATCAAAATGCTGGAAGAGATGGAAGCCCTTGGCGTCAACTTACAGCAAACAGAGGACGATATCCCCAAAGCGGCTTCCGGTGACGGGCCCTTTGTCGGCAAAACCATTTTGTTCACCGGCTCTCTGCAAACGATGAGCCGGAAGGAGGCACAAGCCAAAGCAGAAGCCGCCGGGGCGAAAAACATCAGCGCCGTGAGCGGCAATCTGGATGTGCTGGTGGTGGGCGAGAAAGCCGGCTCCAAGCTTAAAAAAGCACAGGCGCTGGGCACTGTTCAGGTCTTAACGGAGGAGGAATTTCTGGCACAGCTGAGTTGATTTCCCAGCTTAACTTTGGTAGTGAACGTTCAAAAGCTTTGCTTTATCGAAGGGCTGCGAGGGTATATGCAGGATTTAATGCTTTCGGTCAGTTGCTAGTACGCAAAAAAAATGTTGGATACTCCGCTTTGGAGCATCCAACATTTAAAGTATCGTAAACAGCTTTAGGCCTTACGATTCGTCATCAATGATTTGCTGGATTTCTTCCTGGGTCAGCGCCCTGTTGAAAATCCGCAACTCATCCAGCTGACTTGCGTCAGAGTTATGGTCCCAATGCGTGAAGTTTGGCGCACCTGACATAATTGACATGATCTCAACACCTTCCCAGCTTGGTCCAGCAAAGTCGCCCGTTCTCACAACGTTTCCGTTGATGTAGACGGTGTTGCCTTCCGGGGAGATGGTGAAAGCAAGGTGTTGCCAGTCGGTGTCCACTGCCGGATTCAGGCTGGCATCCTGACCACCATCAAACCAACTGTTCCCTTCGCCAGTACCGGCATTAAGCTTGAACACCTGATTATCTCCTCCAGCTTCTCTGAAGAATTTAAATCCATTGTTCAAGGTAGCAGGTGGGGCATCCTCACCCTCAGGTCCCATAACAAGGACTCCGGCGCGGTTAGGCTCTGCGTTCAGCTTATACCACATCACAGCCGAAAACTCCTCATTGGCCAGCCCTGCTGCCGGAAAAGTCAAATACGCACCTACTGCACCAGCATAGGCGCCGGTTCCAACTTTTGCATCTGAAGTAAACCCTGGACTACCTACCCTTTCGGCAGAAGTTAAAGTGAGTAACTCCAGATACTCATTGTCAAAAGGCATGTAGAACACCTCACCGTCATACTTTGCGGTGTAAGGCTCGGTTTTCTCGAAGTCTACTGAAGCGGAGCCCGTTTTGCCATCTCCATCCACTGCCGTAATGGTCAGGGTGTGCGGGCCATTGGTTAAATCTTCATAGACCACCTCTTCGACTACCCTTCGAAAGTCCTTAAAGTTTGACAAGGTAGCAAAAGTGGTACCATCCAACTGCAGCGTAACCTGTTCCAGGAAGATGTCATCTGTCACTTCGAAACTAACTGTAATGTTGGTCAGGTCTTCTACGACCCGAATCAAGGTCCCGTTTGCAGGGAAGTTGATGGTCACGTCCGGGTTTTCCGTATCGGAACCAGCCTCTACGGGAGTGATATCATCGATGTAGCCTTCGTCACAACCAAAAGCCAATGCGATGACAAAAAGCCAAATATATTTTGAGAATTTCATATCAAATTGTTGTAATTATTCATTGTTGTTGTGGTCCTTCAATTGTGGCAGCAGGTCTAGCTGCAACAGTGGGTACGGTAAGTACCGCTCATTTCGCTGGTAGCTCACCTGCTCCCCATTTATGTCATGACCAAGCTCCTCAACGCGGTCATGCCGCACCAGGTCATAGAACCGGTGCCCCCATTCCATTGCCAATTCCGCATACTTTTCATCCAAAACAGCATCCAGGTCTACGGTAGTTAAGGCAGGCATTTCTGCTCTTTCTCTGACCATATTGACCGCCTCATCAGCACTCATCACACTACTTGATGCTCCGGAAACCAGCGCTTCTGCATGCATAAGTAATACCTCTGCATACCGAATTACCCGGAAGTTATTGTTCTCTCCAAAGGTTGTTCTTCCGGGCGTGTACTGATTGGAAGGCATATAGTGCTTCGCGCTTTGGAAATTATACCTCGGGTGGTTGTTGAAGATGTCACCATCGGGTGAAACATTCGTGACAAAATCAGGCAAAGGGCTGTAGCTTGGGTCACTTTCTATGCTCGCAATCCCGTCAGGCGTAAAGTTCACACTACCAATAAGGCGCGTTTCCTCACCCCGGTCAAGCATAAACTTGATAAACTTCTCATTAGGCTCCCAGAAGCCCCAGCCGCCACCGATGCCTTCTACGGCAGGTGAGTAGCTTGCAGGCCCGAAGAAGTTCCACAGATAGCGGGTATTGGTACCTGAGCTTTGCCCAAAATCTGAGTACTGCAGTTCCAGAATGCTTTCGTTGCTGTTTTTGCCCGGAATATTAAAGGCGTCATAAAAATCCGGGTACAATTCAAAAAGCCCTGAACTGATGATCTCATCGGTCGCATTGACCGCTTCCTGCCAGTTCTTCAATTCCAGGTTGGCATAGGCTTTCAGGGCCAATGCTGCATATCTGGTTATGCCATTTTGAATATCCGTACGTTGGTTTGGACGGGCATCTGGCAAGTCAGGAATCGCCAAATCCATCTGATCTGAAATATGTTGCATGACCTCTTCAAACTCAGATATTTCCAGATCAACCAGTGTAGTAGGATCGCTCGACTCGAAGATGAACAAATCGCCCCATAAACGGGCGGCCTGTAAGTAGGCAAAGGCTCTCATGACCCGAATTTCTGCGATGTACTGATCAGCCAGCTGAGCGTCAGCTCCATTCTCCTTAAATCTGTTGACCCCCTCAATCAAACCATTGGAGTTGATAATATCTCCGTAAAGATTGAGCCAGGCGGAATTGTACATCCAAAAGCTCCTATCGTAGCGGAACGCATCCGTTTCCGTAAGCGGGAATTGGTCGCCAGCGGCGTTCACATCATCTCCTCTGACGCTTATCACGGGGAAAGTTTCCCACTGCAGAAAATTGAATTCGCCGTAGGCGCCCTGAATGAGGAGAACCATATCCTCAGACCTTGTATAGTCTACCCCCTCGGCAGGTTGCACATTTTGCAATGGTTCGTCAACAATATCCTGGCACGAAGGAAGGATCGTTGCAGAAAGCAACAATGCCATCGTAACTTTAAATACTATTTTTATAGTCTTCATCATTTCAAAAATTTAAAATTTCACATTCAATCCCAGTGTGTAGACTGCTGCTACAGGATAGACCTGACGATCGATTCCGTTAGGTACTTCAGGATTAAATCCATTGTAATCAAACACAGTAAGTGGCCGTTCGGCCGTTGCATACAATCGAACTGTCGGCATATTGGCATTTGGTGAGCCCTCATTTCCAAAGGTATAGCCGACTTGTACATTCTGTATGCGCCAGAAATCTCCATCCTCGATAAAATATTCGCTACTGTTTTGGTTCCAGCCTTTTCTCAGGCCCGCTGCAGAAGGATACCGGTCGGATGTTCCATTGCCTCTCCACAGATTGTTAAACAGCTCCGCGTCGATATTCGTATCGTTGGTGAAAATGATTTCCCCTCGCTTACGGTTGAGGATTTGATGCCCCATTTGCCCTTGTAACAGCATACTGAAATCAATGTTTTTCCAGGAAAACCCTAAGTTGGCTCCGAATGTCAAATCAGGCAGGAAGCTGCCCAGTGCCACCCGGTCCTCGTCATTGATCTCACCGTCTCCATTTTGGTCTCTGAAGAAGAAATCTCCGGGAGCCAGATTGGTATTCGTGAGGAATTCTTCAGTGTATCCGCTATTATCAATGTCTGCCTGGCTTTGAAATACGCCATTAATCTCGTATCCAAAAAAGGCCAGGTAGGAGCCACCAACGGTCGAGCGTTGGAGGAATTCACCCCCTGTCTGTTGGAAATCTGCTCCGCCAAGGCTTAGCACCTGGTTGTTGAGCGTTGCAAAATTACCTCCAATATTGTAGCGGAAATCTCCGGTGCCTCCTGTCCAGTTGGCTGTAACCTCAAGCCCCTCATTTCTAATCTCGCCGAGGCTCCTTCTCACAGCACCTCTAATCAAAGGCTGCTCAATAAAGATGGCCAGGTTTCTGGTATCACGTATGAAGTAATCCGCTGAGATCGACAATCTGTCTTTGAAAAAGCGTGCGTCTAATCCAAAGTTGGTCTCAACAGTGGTTTCCGGGCGGTCAATGAGGTCGAACGTCGGATCAAAAACCCGGCCTTCTACCGGAGCTCCGTTGAAGACGGTCAATCTACCCGGGTTTAAGGTTGGCGTTCCGACAGCAGGGCTGATGGCATCGTTGCCCAGTTGTCCCCAGCTGGCACGTAGCTTCAGGAAGTCGATCCCAGAGATGTTGAAAAAGGGCTCTCCGGTTACAATCCATCCACCCCCTATAGTGGCGAAATTATTCCATTTGGTTTGGAATTTGTTATTGCCGTCGGCTCTGTACGTACCGTAAAGCAGGTACCTGTCGTCAAAATTGTAGGAAAGCCGGCCAAAGTAGGACATGAAGAACAAATTCGAGCCAAAATCACCAATTCCATCCTGCTCAAAATTAAGGGCCCGGTCCAGATACCAAAGCTCCTCATTGTCCCGGGTAGGGTTAGGGTCGAGCTCTGTACCCCGAGCAAACAGGCCTTCCACAGATTCGCTTCGGTAAGATTGCCCCGCTGTAACCTTCAAATTGTGCTTTCCAAAATTATCGTTGTAGGTCAGGAAATTATCCCAAACCTGGTCGAAGCGTGTCTGTTGGCTTCTTCGGAGGCTGGAAACACGATCCGTTACCCCATCATTAAAGGCAAAGCTAACCGACCGGTTGTTGATACTTCCAAAGTTGTAATTGTATTGGGTTTTGAAAGATAACTTGTCGGGAATAATTTGCGCCTGAGCATAAAAATTACCAACCAGATTGATAATTTTGTTCTGGTTGTCATTGTAGATCAGGGAATAGAATGGATTCTGTAAGCCTCTGTACCCTAATGACTGTGCGTTCGCCAGCTGAGGTTCAGAGGCGGCCGTGTTGAGGGTATCAGTCTTCGGAAGAATCGGCACAGAGTGATAGGCATTGAACCAGGCTGCATTACTGCCATCGTAACGGGTGGCATGACTTCCGTTGATGTTACCTCCTACGGTAAGCCAATCGGTCAATATAGCATCAACCCGCGTTCTGATGTTGAACCGCTGGAACTCATTGCGCGTCTCATTCAACAAGCCTTCCTGGTCAATGAACCCAAGCCCTATGGAGTATTTGGTCTGATTGGTGCCCCCGCTAAAGGACACGTTATGGCTCTGCATCGGGGCAGGGCTCATGATGAGGTCATACCAGTCTGTATTCACCGCAGGGATGTTGGGGTCCACCGTACTTCTTCCGTACCGCTGCATAGCGTTGTCAATAAACCCTTGGTCTGCTGCTGAACCCGTCTCCTGAATGTACTGCGCAAACTGCTGAGCATTAGACATCTGAATGACGTTCTGCGGGTTTTGGATACCGTAATATCCATCATATGTAATTTGGGGTGCCTGGTTGAAGGAGCCGGACTTTGTCGTAATCAACACGACCCCATTACCTGCTCTTACACCATAGATCGCCGCGGAAGATGCATCCTTTAAGACTGACATCGTCTCAATGTCTGACGGGTTAAGGAAGTCAATGTTATCTACAAACATTCCATCAACTACGTACAGAGGTGCTCCGGCTCCTTCAAAGGAGCCTACTCCACGGATCCTCACTGTTGGTGCGCCACCGGGGGCTCCGTTACTTACGATTTGTACGCCGGCAACCCTGCCTTGCAACGACTGCATCGCTTGTGGTGTGGGCGTCTTTATGATATCTTCAGACTCCACAGTGGAGATTGCGGAAATCAAATCGCGCTCCCGTTGGGTTCCGTAGCCAATAACGACTACTTCCTCCATGTTAACTGCGTCGGTTTCCAACGCCACGTCTATTGTGCTTTGCGCCCCAACCAATACTTCCCGGGGAAGAAAGCCAATGTAGGAAAAAACCAGGGTGTCACTATTGGTTGCCCGAATGCTAAAGGCCCCGTCAATGTCCGATATGGTGCCTGTGGCACTTCCTTTAATCTGAATAGTTGCTCCTATTAGAGGTTCGTTACCGTCCGCCGAGAAAACGGTGCCGGTAATCGTCCGCTGCCCAAAGGAAGTGAAGGCTGTAAAGCTGAGGGCAATCCCTAGCAACATCGCCCTCGCAACAGCTGAGTTTTTGAAAATCTTGTTCATAAACTAAGAGTAAGTTTAAATAATTTGGTTCTTGATCGTTCTCCATAGAAATCCAAAGTACTAAGCTACCAATAAATTGTAAGTCGGCGAAGAAGAGTTGTGCCTAAATTTTATTTGGCAAAGCACACTACATATTTAACATAAACATTGTTTTTAAACAAGAAGGAGGAGTAAACACGCAGGTTTCTTCCTCTGCCCGTTACTAAATAGTTTTTTGCCTGCCAAAGTGCCTGAATAAATTCTAATCTTTTCCCTAAAACCTAACATTTTAGCACACATTCTGCGCCTAACCTACTTGTCTGCAGGGAATCCTTAGCCTGTTCATAATCAAAGATCAAGAAGCCACAACACCTATTTGGGAAACCCCTATGAATGTTTTGAAGGGTTCATGGTCGAACAAATACCAGGACACTCTGAAGAGCGATAGATCTTTTAGTGGAGTGCCCAATTCAGCTTCGCTGATTCCAAATTGTCCGGCAGTCAATTTACCATATCCGTAACGAAGGAACGTCCACGCTAAAAGGAACCTTGCGGTCAGGATGAAATAGTCCTAGAGCTTGTCTTTTGGTAATTTCTTCTTCACGCTGTTCTTGGTTAGTGGTGTCTGCCCCTAAGACTATGTATTATACACCTTATTGGGAGGCCGTTTTATATTTTGTCTCTGGTTCTAAGAGTTTAAGTTGACCAGCGGTAATCTTAAACGCATCATAGTCGAACTGAGTGATGATGTGATTTATATCAATCAAATCCTTATTGTCATAAGCACTAATCAGTGCAGCCCTATCTCTGATTGGAATGGAGTCAATTATCGGGATTAATAATTTTTTTAGGTTTTGACTTTGCCATCTTGGATAGCCACCGTTCATTTTATTTCCTAACTCATATAGTTGATTTTTAACCATGTCTGACATCAATATTGAAGCAAGTACCTTTAAATCATTCTTTCTTTTGCCTCCAGAGATGTAATACAGGTTGTGGTGAGGGTAATAATTTCCAGTATCAATGAAAATATGAGTATTCCCTGAAATGTCGGGTAATATTATTTTCTCTTTGTGCCTTAATGTTGGATGAATTCTGTCAATCGTTTTATACCAGTTTTGAGGTTGTTTTTTCGCAACATGGCGTTGACTTAATTGAGTCTTGTTTTGTTCGAGATATTGTTTTGCCTTGGGAAATTTTTTCAAATCTATAAGACCTCCTTGGTCATTGTACGGATTTAATATGTAAGAGCCTGACCATGAAAAAGTATTGTTTCGTATATCTTTTGATGTTAGAATAGGCAAGAGAAGTTCCTCCTCGATTTCGCCTTTGAAAGATTTACTGATGAATATTTTATCTGCTCCGCTAGCAACCCCAATACCAATTTTAAACCCTTGATTTTGTATAGTATCAAAATGCTTTAAATATTTCGTCTCAATCACTTCGGATTGAAACCAGTTTGCGGTATTTGAAACTTCAAGTTTTCTTTCAGGTACAACTGTGGAATCTATTAAAGATAGGTTATCAATATCTGAAATTGAGTAGTAGTTATTTGGTGATTTGTGACTTTTTTTGCCAATTGTGGTAATTGCTGGATAAGCGATTACTTCCTCTTGAAATGGTGAAGCCTTTTCTAAATCAATTATTTCATGAAGATTGAAATTGAGCTTAATCAATTCTCTTAGAGAGTATCCATACTGACTTTTTAACCAACGGTTTGAGCATATAAAAGATACCAGACCATTACTCGAAAGATTTCTTAGGCACTTCTCATAAAAGGGAATAAAAAGATCGGCCCTCTTGTTAAATGTTCTAAAGCGCTTTTTATATTCCCTCTTTTGATTCAAAGGAATTTTCTCGTGCCGTACATAGGGAGGGTTTCCTATATACAAATCAGCAGTTGAACACTCACTCAAGAGAAAATCTTCATTTTTAACAATATGTAAGACCTTATTGAAACCTCGTTCGACCAGAAAATTGTTAATTCGAGTCTCCAAAGAATTTGCCAGCTCAGAATCTATTTCAAAAGCGATTATGTTTTTGAGAGCATTTTGAAAATCAAAGTCATATCTTTTTGAAGATTGGAGCAATCGTTCAATTATTGGGATTACAAAGGCTCCGTCACCAGCTGAGGGTTCAATGACAACCAAATCTTTTAAATTATTTTCTTCTTTATAATTGACCCTATCAAGCATGAAGTTGACAACTTCAGGTTTGGTTAACACTAACCCATGTTCATTCCCATTTGATCTAGCTCCGTATAGCATTATCTGAACTCTTTTAATTTTCCTTGTAAAAAGCCAATGAATGAATTGATAAAGGTCTCAAAGGAGATTTCTTCATCGGGGCATTCAAACCTATAGTCAGGTGTGGAGGAAATGAACGAAGTCGCACTATACTGTCTTTCTTCCATGAGTTTTTTACAGAACAAAATGTATCTGTCTAGATAACTGGTTCCTCTAAACTCTTCCCTTACACTAAAATACGGTTCTCGAATTCTAACAGGCGAAGTTGACCTGGTAGATTTTTCCACAAGAATTAAATATCCTAACCAAGGCGGTTGAGATTGTGAAAATCCTTTTTCTCTGAAAGCCGTCCACAGATCAAATGCACTTCCAAGAGCTTCTTCAGTTCGGTTGTTGAAGTTATTTCCAAATGATCCAACCTGTGATTTTAGTTCTATCACGGTCAATAGCTTATTTTTAGGACTAATAATTAAAAAATCCCAATCTTTTGTTGGCCTGAAGAACCCTGGTAATTGGTTTCTCTTTGTATAGATACAGTTTTCCGGAATCCCCAGATCTTTCGAAACTTCGACTAATAGGTCAATGAATCCATCAAGTTGTTTTCCCCCAGTTACAGAACTTCTGGTTCCCTGATCAGGTTTTTTCTTTGAGATAGCCTGGCTAGATCTTGTCAACCAAAAATGTTTGACAGCTTCAGCCAGCAACTTCTCATATTTCTTATTAGGTATTTTCTTCATTTAACTGTTTATGCCTCCCAACTTGGTTATACACTTCTTATTCCCATTTGAATTCAAATGAAAAACGGCTACGAACACTTACCCACATTTCTTATCCTCTTAGTTCAAATTTACAAATTACCCACCAAACCCTAAAACCCCACCCTAACCACCCCACTAGGCCGATACCCAATACGATGCGCCTGCACCAACAGCGTATCCCCCTTTTGCGGCTTCACTGGGGCTTGGTAGATCGTCCAATTTTGGGTTGCTTCGCCCGTTTCTTCTACCCACTGATAAGCCAGTTGCGCGCCCTCCGTAGGGCAACTCAGCTTGATCTTTGCCCCCTGCTCTATCGTAGGCGGCTCGGTCACGGGCTGCTTGCCGTCCGGCCAGATGCTTTTTACGTAGTCCTCCTCGCTCATACGGCCCTTATCCTGCGTATCCGCAATCCAGTGGTCCAGGGCTTGCCGCAGTTCCTCTATTTTGTCTGCGTACTGCGAGTCACCCGCTAGATTGTGCAGCTCGTACGGATCATTCCAAAGATCGAAAAGCTCCAGGCTGTCTTTGGTGGGTCGGAACCACTGCGCCTGGTATTCATTCAAGCTACCCTTTTCGTGCAAGCGCAACAGTTCTTTCATGATGGGCATGGTCTCACGGTACCCTACCGGCAAATAATAAGATTGATCCAAATTGTAATACCGAATGAGCTTGAAGCGACGGCCGCGTACGGCTCGCACTTTGTCCGTTTCGTTGTCAAACCGGTCTGCAGCGGCAAAAATGTAGTCCCGCTCTTTGGTATTCATATACTCCCCCATCCAGGCTTTGCCATCGACATAGGTCGGGGGGCCCATGCCTAACAGAGACATTACGGTTGGCTTCAGGTCGATAAAGCTCAGGAGCTGACTATCCACCTTGCCGGCCAACTGCTGATGGGGAAATCGAACGGCCATTGGTACATGAATGCCCGAGTCGTAAATCGTACGCTTTTGGCGGGGCAAAGGCCCTCCGTGGTCGGTGTACCAAAAAATAATGGTGTTTTCCAATTCCCCGGCGGCTTCCAGCTCATCGAGTATTTCCCCAACGCGCTGATCCATGGCTACGACATGGGAGTAAAGGCGCCGCACATCGCGCTTCGCTACCTCCGTTGTGGGCAGGTAGGGAGGAATGGGCACTTCCAAAGTAGAATCGACCAGCAGGGAGTCGTTCGCACGCCGCCAAATCATGGATTCGTGCGTATCATCGAGGTTAAAAATTGCAAAAAAGGGCTGTGTGGTGTCGGGCCGGTGCTGCCAGTGGGCTTCAAAACCGCTTTCGTCCCATGCCCCCAGCTCGCAGCGGAACTGGTAGTCCTCTTTGGGGTTGTTGGTGCAAAAGTAGCCCGCACGGCGCAGGTAGGAACTCATCATGTGCACCTCAGGCGGCGGCATGGCTTCGTACGCTTTGCGCGGAAAATTTTCAATCGCCCGGTCTTTGATGGTAAAGCGAAACCAGGGCCCGGTACGCATGTGGTGCGCGCCAATCCTCGTGGGGTACATGCCTGTGGCAATTGCCGCCCGGCTCGGTGCGCAGACCCCGGAAGGGGAAAACATATGGGTGTACAGCACCACTTCCTCCACTAACCGGCTGATATTGGGCGTGGCCACCGTAGAGTCGCCCCAGGGCGGCAGTATCGCGCTCAGGTCTTCCGCCACGATCCACACCACATTGGGGCGCTCCGGCAACTCCAGCCGCGCATAGTCCGGCTGATGCGAGGCGCTTTCCGGCTCTGAGGTAGTGCACCCCCAAAAAAGCGATAGGAGTACGATGAAAAGGTGGCCAGATTTGCTCATTCTGTATAAATGATTTCACTCCGCTCCGAAATGCCATTCTCATTAAAGGCTTCCACCTGATAATAGTAGCCTTGATCCGTATTCAGCGCCCGCAGTTCGTAAGACGCCTGATCGTACATCTGTGCCGACAAGTTGAGTTTATCCTCGGCGATGCCCCAGTAGATGACGTACCCTGTCGCTTCTGGATCCGGCGTCCAGGAAAGCAGGGCGTTGCGGCGGTCTTCCTGCCGTTCTACTGTGAAGTCAGCCGGCGCAGCAGGTACGGCTTCCTTTCCGTTGCCAAATACCCTGAACTCTGAAATCGCCAGGTTCCTGGTGCTGCAATGCACGTGATCGTATTTGATATAACGGGCTTCCACCGCCTCCGGCAATTCGATGTAACCATGCGGCATGTCGCGTTGGTTCTCCGAGTAATCGGCAACCACTTCCCATTGCTCGCCGTCCAGGGAAGCACTGATGATGAATTGCTGCTTCAAAGTATCCGGCCGGCCGAAAATCTCGCTTTTGAAATCCTGGAAGTTGATTTGAATGGCTTTGACATCCATAGGTTTCTCCAGGTCCAATTGCAGATAGATAGAATCGTGGTTCGCCACCGACACCCAGTAGGAGCGGATTTCTTCGTCATTGACTTGCGCGATGCTGAAGTCCGTAATCTGCCCGAGCATGTAGCCGTCTTCGCTTTCGTCCACCACATTTACATCCGATTCCACCAGTGGGGAATTCGTAGTTACCGGTTTATCAAAAGACAACAGCATCCAGCCGGTAAAGCGGTCTTTGTGATTATTCACCTCCGTATCCGGCAAATAGTGCGGGTAGTCACCGTAAGCCGTGTTGACGTACATCTGCCCGTCCTCCTCAAAGCCTGCCGGGTACATGCCGATGCGGCGCTCAAACTTGAAGTTGACCGAGATCGCCATAGTGGCAAAGTGCCAGTAGTTGCCGTTGTTGTCCTGCACCGTACTGCCGTGGCCGGAGCCTTTCAAAAAACCTCCCGGCTTGTACGAGATGGGGTTGTAAGGCGCATATTCGAAGGGGCCGAGGGGCGATTTGCTGGTGTACACCCCATCGGCGTAGACGTTCCACTGCGTTCCGGGGGCACCGTACTCAAGGTAGTACGTATCGCCGTGCTTCATCATCCAGGGGCCTTCAATAAAGGGTTTGAGATCCGATTTGTGGTCTTGCCCGAAGCGCTCCCAGCCGTGCTTTTCCGGGTCCAGATTGAACAGGTCCACCTGCTCGCCAATGGGTACGTACCAGTTGTTGGGGTCCAGCTCGATGCCGTGGATAGGCCACTTGTTGGAGGACTCTTCGTATAGGTACACCCGTCCATCGTCATCTACGAACAAGTTGGGGTCCTGCACGCCCCTCGGTACGTTGATGACGGCGAAGTTGGTGGTCCAGTCACCCAGCTCGGGATTGTCCGTCTCGATCACCGCACCCCGGCCGGAAGGGTCTCCCAGCAGGATGATTTTGTCGTCCTTCACCGCCGCAGCGGGGGCATTGCAGCCATTGAAGTACCAGCTCTGCGGGCGGATAAATTTCCAGTTGCTCATATCGTCAGAAACCCAATAGCCATGGGAGCGGGTGACGAAGAGGTAGTACTTGCCCTTAAAGTTGACTATGGCCGGGTCCGCCCCGGAACGATAGGAGACATTGTTCCGGGCCCGGTAGTGCGACATGTAGGAGTAGTCGATGTCGATCGGGTTGCAGTAGGTTTTGTAATTGCGTTCTTCTGTACGGTTTACAACTCTTTCAGTAGCTTCACCAGAGGGATCTGCACAGCTACCGAAAAGGACAAGCAACAGCCCTATGCAAGCCAGCCAGTGAAAAACAGGCTTATCCCTCATCGTTTTGCCCCGGTGAATTCAAAAGATAACATCTGTACATCACGGGAATTGGGCCCCACAAACACCTGAAACTCGCCAGGTTCTGCCGCCCATCCGCTCTCAGGGGTCCAAAATTCCAGCAAAGACTCATCGATGGCAAAGCGGACCGTTTTTTCCTCCCCGGGCTTCAGCCTTATCTTTTCAAAGCCCTTCAGTTCTTTGACCGGTCGGCTGATGCTGCCTACCAGATCGCGGATGTACAATTGTACGACCTCCTGTCCTGTACGCTCGCCTGTGTTTTTGACGCTTACGCTAACCGTTACCTTCCCGCCTTTTTCCATTTCTGTTCTGGAAATAGTAGGCTTACCGTATTCAAATTGGGTGTAGCTCAGCCCGTAGCCGAAAGGGTAAAGCGGCTCGTTCGGAATATCCAGGTAGTTGGTAAGAAACTTGGGGCCTTTGCCTTGCTCGTAGGGCCGGCCGGTGTTCAGCATGCTGTGGTAAACCGGGATTTGCCCTACCGCAACAGGGAAGGAAGTGGTTAATTTTCCGGAAGGGTTCACCTCGCCGAACAGCAGGTCCGCCACCGCATTACCCGCTTCGGTACCCGGGTGCCAGACGTCGAGTATGGCGTCCATGTTTTCCTCTTCCCAGTTAAGGGTCATTGGCCTGCCGTTGAAGAGTACCAGCACGATGGGCTTGCCAGTCTCTTTGAGTGCCTTCAGCAGTCGTTCCTGAGCTGGTTGCAAACCGATGAAAGCCATGCTTGAAGACTCTCCGCTCATATCGGCAGCCTCTCCCATCACCGCCACGATCACATCTGATTGGTTGGCGATATCAACCGCTTCCTTAATCATGGTTTCTGGTGAACGCTCGTCGATGACAATCTGCGGGTTGAAGGCGTTCACCCGTTTGGCGAAAGTCTCATCGTTAGAGATGTTTGCGCCCTTGGCATAGCGGATGCTGCCGTTTTCACCAAGCTGTGCTTCCAGCCCCTGACGCACCGTGATCGACTTTTTATAATCTCCGGATACACTCCAGGTACCCAGCATGTTGGCTTGGTTGTCCGCCAGTGGCCCAATCAGCGCGATATTCGCCGATTTATCCAGCGGCAGCACGCCGCCTTCATTTTTCAACAGTACTGCTGACTGACCTGCCACTTCGCGTGAAAAACGGCGGTTCTTTTCCGAAAGGATTTCCTTAGGTGCCCGGGATTCATCGAAGTAACGGTAAGGGTCATCAAACAGGCCCAGCCGCTCTTTGGCAATCAAAATGCGCTGGCAAGCCAGATCAATCTGTGCTTCCGTAATCAGTCCTTCTTCCAGGGATTTTTTCAGCGTGCTTACGTAGCCTTCCCCTACCATATCCATATCGACGCCCGCCTTGAGCGACAAAGCGGAGACCTTCTGCAAGTCCCCCATACCATGTTCGATCAACTCGTTGATGGTCGTGTAGTCGGTCACTACGAACCCATCGAAGCCCCATTGGTCCCGCAGAACAGTCTGGAACAGGTATTCATTAGCCGTAGCGGGCACATAATCAATGACGTTAAAAGAGGTCATAATGGAGCCCACGCCAGCATCCACGGCCGCTTTGTAAGGTGGCAGGTACTCATTGTGCAGGCGCACCCGGCTCATGTCTACAGTATTATAGTCCCGGCCACCCTCTGAGGCGCCGTAGGCCGCAAAGTGCTTTACGCAAGCCATGACAGTGGTCGGGTCAGTGAGGTCATTCATTTGGTAGCCACGCACCATGGCTTCAGCGATCCGCGCTCCCAGGAAGGGGTCTTCTCCGGCACTCTCCGCCACCCGCCCCCAACGTGGGTCGCGGGCAATGTCCACCATAGGCGAGAAGTTCCACATTACGCCGTCTGCCGTGGCTTCCCGGGCTGCTGTACGGGCTACTTGCTGCAGCAGATCAGGATCCCAGGTGCAGGACATGCCAATCGGGATCGGGAAGATGGTCTGATGTCCATGAATGACATCCATTGCCGTCAGCAGGGGGATGCCCAGGCGGCTTTGCTCTACGGCAATCTGCTGAATATCCCGCATCTTTTTGGCGCTGCGCGAGCCGAAGATGCCACCCACGTTTCCGTCTTTGATCTTTTGCTCTACATCGCTGCTGATGACTGCGCCTGTGACTGCTCCGCCTTGTGTAACCAAGTTGAGCTGACCGATTTTTTCTTCCAATGTCATAATGGAAAGCAGGGAATCGACCAGCAAAGAGTAAGGTTCCCCTTTGTACTTCGAAAAGAGCCAGGGTAAATAGTCCGGCTCGGCAAAAGTAGGGTCCCAGGAATTGTGATTGGCGTCCGGATACAAGGTGATCTTGGCCAGGCCACCTTCCCGCTGAATAGCCCGCACCATATTGGTTGAAAAGCGGGGCTGCACGACATCATCTTTTAGGCCGTGAAAGGCCCAGATGGGCACCTCAGTCATCTTGTGCGCCATTTCCGGTGGGCCACCCCCGCAAATTGGGGCAGCGGCGGCGATCTTCTCAGGCATCCGCCACAGGAGCTCCCAAGTGCCCATACCGCCCATGGAAAGGCCCGTGACGTATAGGCGGTTTTCATCCACATACGGCTTTTCCAGTTCCTGATCTACCAAGTCCATCACTGCCGACAGCGCGGGGTTGGCCGGCCGGTCGTAGGGAAATTTGAATTGCAATCCGCCACCATCCTTTTCGATACGATCTATATTCGACCAGTAATCAGAGGTTGGGCATTGCGGAAAAATCACGATAGCCGGATACTTCGCTTGTGTTTCTAAAAACAACGAACTGCCGTGTACGAGCTGCTTTTCGTTATCATCACCGCTTTCGCCCCGCCCGTGCAGGAATAAGACGATTGGGTAGCGTCGATGCTCATCAAACCCTTCCGGATAAAGCACCCGGTAGTTGAGCGTATAATCGCCATGTTGATGCTGCCGGTACAGATAAGTTCCGGTCTCTGTCTGGCTCCACGCCAGGTTAGCGAATAAAAGTGAGACAATGGAAAGAATAGTGGTACGGTTCATTATTTTGTGGTTGTATGCTTTTGTATATCCAGTTTTTTCAACCCCTCCTGTATTTCGGGGGCCGACATAAAGAGTTCCCAAATCAGGCCCGAGCGGTGGTTCTCTATCATCACGGGGATGGGTAATTGGTCGATGGCCAGGTAGCGGGGCGGGCACCATCCGGATTGCTCGCTAAAGGCATCGTAAGGGCCGTATTTCCCAATATAGCCGGGGTGCTTTTCGTACAAATACCGCAAAAATGCCATGCTCTCTTCCGGTGTGTAGGGAAAGGAGGAAAGCGCCGCAGTAGGCGTAATCACCCCCAAGTCATTCGAAGGATGATGGGCGGTGTACCCGCCTGGAGAATAACTGGCTGTCATTCCCCAGCAGGCTTCCGAATAGCCTTCGTACTCCCTTGGGTTCTCGACAGCATAAGCGTGGTGAATCAGGGCATGGCTGCGGTTCAGCTCCCAATAGTCGGCGTAAGAATCGTGCAATCCCTTTGGATTCAGCCCCAGGAAGGAATAGTGGGCCCAAAACAGCGGCCCTACCGGAATGGCCTGCTCGCCGTTGTGATCGAGTACGACGTCATAGCCGTAAGCGCTTTCATTGGAGACAATCTCGCCATTACGCATGTAACCTTCGTGCCAAACGGCGGGGTCAATCGGGTAGGTAGGCGAGGCGGCAGCCAGGATGTACATGATGGTGCACTCATTGTAACCCGTTACTGCGAAGTTCATGCGCCATCCATGGGTGGGGGACCAATGCCAGTACAGCACATTTTCATCCTGAGTATACCACGACCATTCTACCTCCCGCCACAGTTTATCCATCAGCTCAGCTAGCTCGCGCTCTTTTTTATTACCGTTTCGGAAATACTGCCGCGCCACAATCAGCCCCTGCACCAGAAAAGCGGTTTCTACCAAATCGCCTCCATCATCGTACCGGCTAAAAGGCTTGACCTTGCCGGAAGGGTACATCCAATGCGCCCAGGCACCGTGAAAGCGGTCGGCATCGCGTAGCCATTCCGCCAGCTTTTGCAGGCGCTTCCTGCCGGTCTTACGGCTAATGTAGCCCCGTTCGATTGCGGCGATCGTAGCCATGATGCCAAAGCCCGTGCCGCCGCTTGTGACTACATCAGCATCGTCCTGCGGATAAACGTCTTCGTGTATACGCTCCGGTGCAGCGCCTGAAATGGGCTCTCCGCCCTCCCAAAAGTAGTTGAAGGTTTGCTGCTGTACCCGGTCGAGCAGCGCTTCGTCGGACTGCGCAACAGCCGGGCTGCCCAATAAGGCGCACAGAAAGACCAGTGCAATATATCGAATCATATTTTCTGTTTTAGTAGGTGAAATCTAAAGCATCCAGCCCCTGCTGTACTTCCGGAGCGGACATGAACAACTCCCACAGCAGCCCGGTCCGGTAGTTTTCCATCATACAGATGATAGGCCCCTGATCGATGGCCAGGTAGGAGTCAGCTACCCAGTTTTCGCCTGGGTGGAAGGCGTCGTAGAAACCGTACTCGCCCCAAAGCCGATCACCCAAATCGTAATAAAAATGGTGCAGAGCAGCCAGGCTTTCTTCCGGGGTGAATACAATAGATGACAAGGCGGCTGTTGGGGTAATGACACCGCGATCGTTGGTGGGGCTGTGTGCCGTGTAGCCGTTAAAGCTATCGCTTGCGGTCAAGCCCCAACACTGTTCGGAGTAGCCAAAGAATCTCCGTGGGTTATTAGCACAGTACAGATGGTTGATAAGGGAATGGTTGATATTTTGTGTCCAGTAATTGGCGTAGTCGTCTTCCAGATTTCGGGGGTCGAGCCCGAGGTAGGAATAGTGGGTAAAAAACAGAGGCCCGCCAAAGTCACTATTGCCCAACGGCAGCGTGACGCCGTAGAAGGAGTCGCCATTGACCATTGCCCCTCCCCTTGCGTAGCCCGAATGGTATACGGATGGTTCTATCGGATAGGTTGGCGAAGCAGCTGCCAGGATATAGGTCATCTGGGTTTCGTTATGCCCGCGTATTGGCAAATTGATTTCGAATTCGTGATCCGGCGACCAGTGCCAGTACAGTGCCTGATCCTGCCCTTTGGTGTACCAGTCCCACTCCACACCTTCCCAGAGCACTGTGATGCGGTCGATCAAATCAGTTTGTCCGGGCACTTCCTGTTTCAGATACTCCCTTACGGTCAGCAGGCCCTGTACCAGAAAAGCCGTTTCTACCAGGTCACCACCATTGTCCAGCGTACTGAACGGGAGGGCTGCTCCGGTTTCCCCGTTCATCCAGTGTGCCCATGCCCCATGGAAACGGTCTGCATTTTCCAGGAATCCGACGACCTGCTCCCAGCGGCTGATGGCTTCGCTCAGAGTGATAAAGTCTCGCTCTACCCCTGCGATCATCGCCATGAGGCCAAAGCCGCTGCCGCCGCTCGTCACCGTATTCAGGCTGGTGTTGCGCTCGCGGGCCATACCCGAAACCGGATGGCCAAAGTCCCAAAAGTAGCGGAAGGTTTGCTCCTGCACTTTGGTCATTAGGTCTTCATCTGACAACAACGGGAAATCCAGCTCTGCCGATGCCCCGGTGTAAAAGGTCAGGTTCAAGCCATTGAAATCACGCCCGGCGACTGCTCCAAGGCTTGGTGCCACCGACAGTTGGTAGGTCGTAAAATCCGCCAGTGGCTGCGCAAATTGCAACTGGAAAACAGAATCGTTCTGGGGCACAACGGTAAAGTCTACCGCCTCAGGGCCTTCTATAGCAATCTGATCGCCCAGTGCCTCCGGCGAAATGGACAATGCGTGCGAAAAAGTAATGGTAAATGGCCCCGCCACCGGGATTTCGTCATTAAGGGACTCACCATCGAGTGCAAAGGCGACTGTATCAGACGTCAGCGCTTCGACAGAGAGGGCTCCAAGGCCGATGGTAAAACTAATGGAGAAAGGGTCAAGAGGCTCCAGTCCCGGGCTCGTGAGTGGTGTACTTGTCTGTAAGGTATAGGTTTGGCCTTCCACCCAATCTTCCTTTAGTTGAATCGTTAGTCTTTCATTTAGTGAATTCCAGGACTCTGTATCCTCCAACAGTACCCCACCTGCGTATACCTGGAACAGGTCGTCTGAGGCCACCTCCACCGGGCTGGAGAACCGCATGGCAAGATCTCCATCGCCATCCACGGTACTCATATCGGAAATATTCTGGCTCCCCAGGCGGATAAAATTGATTGTAAGGTACTGAAGCCCCATGCCTGAAGGGTCCTCTTCCTCGCAGGCGCTGAAGAAAATGGAAGCAGACAATAGCAAGGCAAAAAGAGGAAACAAGCGGTTGGTTAGTGGCATATTACGAAGTGAATATTTCGATGATTGATGGATTGTAGTACAAATCAGGGCTTACACAACGAAGCGTAACCCTTTGGAGCGAGCTAATACTGCTGTGTTGCAGCTATAAAAGCAGTTACAACTGTAGGCTAGCAAATTATGAAGATACACAATTACCGGAATCTCATGAATTACCGGCCAAATATCTTGGGACGATCTATTTTACCCTACGAAGCAATTTAGAGCTAAAGCCCCTGGATACCATCTGCTTTTATATCCGCAAATATCTTAGCCCCCTTGATTTCTTTAACCATCAGATCTGCTTGTAATGCTAAAGTTGAGCCAAGAGTATGTCTAAACAAATAAAGACTCTCCATCTTCACTGTCCGTTCAATTATAAGCTTACTTTTATAGAAAGTCCATCCAAGACATAACAGTATGAAGCTATATATCAAATACATGGTCAGCCTGAGATGCAAAATGATGGTTGTGGAGGAATTGAAAAAGCTGGGTATGCATTATGGTACAATTGAACTGGGGGTGGTAGAAATTCTGGAAGATATCAATCAAGAGCAACGCGATCAGCTCAAGAAGAACTTATTGAAGTCAGGTCTTGAGCTTTTGGACGACAACAAGAGCATCTTGATCGAAAAGATCAAGAATGGAATTATGGAAATGATCCATTATTCAGATGAACTTCCTAAAGTGAACTATTCAGATTACATAAGTGAAAAACTGGGATATGATTATACCTATCTGGCGAGTACCTTTTCCGAAGTCAGAGGGGTCACTATACAGCAATTTATTATACTTCACAAGATTGAAAGAATCAAGGAATTAATCCTGTATGACGAGCTCAATCTTACCGAAATTTCCTACAAGCTAAATTACAGTAGCCCTGCACACTTATCAAATCAGTTCAAGAAAGTCACTGGCATGACTCCTTCCTTCTACAGAAAGCTGAAACTGAAACGAAATAAAAATCTGGAAGACATATGATGTGTAATACCCATTGTCACCCTTTACGAGGCTTTTGTGTCTGAGTGACCGGAAACGATAGGCGCATCCTTCTTTTCCCGGTTTCGCAATACCATGAACTCTTCCCGGACCTTTCTTGCCACCTCGCCGTGCGCCAGTTCATTTTCTTCACCGCAGTTTTTCAGGCTTATTTGATCACAGAGCGATTTGTTTATTAAAGGAGTGCGCTCAAATTGCTTGAGAGCTTGTTTGGAGCGGTTCCGTCATGAAAATCAAGGATTTATGGTTCTAGCGAAGTCACTAAATTTGAGTTTAGCGGGCTAAATGAAAATTTAGAGTTTGTTGGGGTTTTGCTTTTGGAGCGAACGCAGCCAAATTTTGTTCTGATTAAGGCGTGATACATTCAAAAATGGGATTAAAGGGGCCCCATTCTTGAATCACATAGCCTTAGCTACGTGACCGACCTGTCCGTGTCCCGTCGCCTGTGGGCTTTGGGCACCGGAGACCGTACAAGACTATGGCAGGCGGGAGAACAACGAAGAGCAGGACAAAATTTGGCAAGAGCAGCCCGAAGTGTAAAATCCCAACAAGCTCTTAGTGAGGAAGTCAGAGCTTGCCCCGCATTTCTGCGGGGTTCATAAAGCGTTGATTTGCAATAGTAACGAGCTCCAAACATGCACTCAGGCTAATAGCTTCTAAGAAATCACTTTTTGAAACCTGAAACATCAACTACTGACAATAGGCATTCCTGCTCTTCGTCGGTGACTACGCCTTCCATATAAACAGGGCATAATACTTTTTCATTATAACCGAGCACTACCTCGCACGATTCTTTCGAATTGCTGGTATATACCTTACGGAAGAAATCGTTAAATACGGGCAATGAATCTTTGGTGATAAATAGCTTTAAATTGCTGTTTATCAGGCTAAAGCGTTTTTCACCCAGCATTCCGGCGGCCGTGAAGTTAAGCTCAAGGATACTGCCCTCAGCATCAAGTGTAAAATAACCCATCGGGGCCAGGTCGTACAAGATGGTGTATTTTTTAAGCGCTGCTTCTACTGTTTCATTGGCCTGCTGCAGCGCTTCGTTCTGCATTTCCAATTCTATCTGGTGCACCTGTAGTTCGTGCAGGAGTTTTTGCAGGTCAGTTTCCTTCACCTGCTTACCCATTTCTTCCTCTTTCTCTTTTAGCTTTTCTTCGGCTTTTGCGCGCAATAATCGGCTATCGGTATAATCCAGGTCTTCGTCAATCATGGTTTTATTGTTTTTTTAGTGACAAAATCATCGCTACCGGTATTTTCAGGTTGTTCAGTAAAACATTTACTGACCATTCAACAAGCAGCAAATTATCTCCGGCGACCATTACCTGCAATGCTAATTTTCCATCCTTTGTTTCATCCAGTAGCTTTTTCAGGCTTTTTTCAGTTTTTTTCCTGGCCGGTTCAGGAATATAAGTCTGAATAAAATCCTGGCCTATCATATCGTTTTGTCTATTGCCAAAAAACTTTTCAGCTTCAAAGTTAGATTCCAGTATTTTCCAGTCGTTTGATACTTTCAGAATTACATCAGATGATGAATTTAAGAGTAACCGGTTCATCTGTTCTGTTTCATGTAATTTCGATTCCACCTGCTTGAGCCCGGAGAGGTTGATAAAAGTGATAACGAGGCCGTCTATTCTGTCATCGAAGGTCCGGTAAGGCATAATGCGAATAGCAAACCAGCGCCCGTCTTTAGTAGGGATCTGTTTTTGGATAAACACCAGTGTCCTTAAAACTTCAAGGGCATCGGCAGCCAATTCGGGGTATATAAGGTCAGAAACCTGATCGGTAAAAGGCCTTCCGATATCACTTTTAATGAGTTTGAAAATTTTGGTTGCCCGATCGGTATATCGACGGATATTCAGTTCTTTATCGAGAAATAAAGTAGCAATATCGGTGCTGTTGAGCAGGTTTTTCATATCATTTTCTACCCGCGAAAAACCATCTATTTTCGACTGCAATTCAGCGTTCAACGTTTGAAGTTCCTCATTCATGCTTTGCATCTCTTCTTTTGAGGTCGTAAGTTCTTCGTTGGTTGATTGTAATTCCTCGTTTGCTGATTGTAATTCCTCGTTGGTCGTTTTCAGTTCTTCCTCCGAAGTCTGCATTTCTTCGAGGGTATTCTGCATTTCTTCCCTCAGGCGTTGCAGCTCTAGCTCCTCTTTATTGTTTAAGGCTTTCTTCCCTGCATTTTGGGATGGTTTGACGTTGTCATTATCCGGCACATCCGTAAAAACGATCATTACCTTACCGCTTAAGAGCGACGGTTTGTCAATCCATTGTATGCTGACATCTATAGAGCCTTTATTAACATTATTAACAACTTGGAGATGGTGTAAAAGAACCCTTTTCTTTGTTTTGATGGCTTTCCGGAAAGCAATAGGAAATTCGTTTCGCAAACCTTCGCGCAGCATGGCAAAGATATTCAGATTGGCTTTGCCAACCGCTGGTTCCAGGTATTTCCCCGTACGCCCGCTGGTGTAAATGATATCGCCATTTTTATTCACCAACACACCGATGGGAGAAAAATGTTGTAGCAGCATCTGGTCGGCAAGTGTCTGGATGTTCAGGTTTGATTTGGCAGAAATTTGCTTTTCAATATTATCAGGACTGCCCCGGGAAAATAATGCAGGGAAATCACTTGACTCGGGTGCCGTGATGCTTTCGGAGCGTTTGTAAATTTTCAATTTGGCATCCAGCGGTGTAAAAAGAGCACTCTGGGTTCCCGGAGTTTCAGAACTTCCCAGCACCACAACCCCTTCCGGATTAAGGCAAAAGTAAAACAGCTCCAGCAATTTTTTTTGCAATTCGCCATCCAAATAAATAAGCAGGTTGCGGCATGAAAGGATATCGATCTTGGTGAAAGGCGGATGCATGAGGATGTTGTGTTGTGCAAACACGATCATTTCTCTTATTTCAGGACTGATACGGTAGCCATCCTCAACCGGCATAAAAAAGCGCTTGAGGCGCTCCGGCGACACATCAGAGGCAATACTTTCAGGAAACAGGCCTTTTCGGGCTTTCTCAATAGCATCAAGGTCCAGGTCGGTTGCAAATATCTGCAAGGAGAAGCCTTTCTCCAGGTTGGCCTTTTCGAGTGCTTCTTTGAACACGATGGCCAATGAATAGGCTTCTTCCCCCGTAGAGCAGCCTGGCGCCCATGCCCGAAAAATGGTATCGGCCGGCCGGTTGGCGAGCAAATCCGGAATAACCTCCTCTTTCAACCTATCCCATACTAAAGCATCGCGAAAAAAATTAGTGACGCCAATCAACAACTCTTTAAAAAGGATCTCTCCTTCCTTTTGATTTTCTTGTAAAAAGTGGACGTAAGAAGCTATTTTATCAATTTGATGAACGTCCATTCGCCTCTCGATGCGGCGGCGCATTGTATTTTTCTTATAGAGGGAAAAGTCGTTCCCGGTATAGGTCCTCAGCAGGAGAATGATCTTTTCAAGCGCGCTTTTGTCAATGACCTCTGGCGCAAGTGGTGATTTGACGACAGGGATTTGTTTAATGATCGAAATAAGCTTTTCGGGCAACTCATTGGCGGGGGCTACCATATCGGCCTGCACAGAATCGATGGCATTCCGGGGCATACTGTCAAATTTTGCCGTTGCTGGTTTCTGTACCATCACGATCCCGTTTTTGTCCTTGATCGCCCGGATTCCCAAACTGCCGTCGGCCCCCATTCCTGAAAGGATAATCCCGGCTGCCCACTCCTTTTGGTCGTCGGCAAGTGAGCGCAGGAAAAAATCCACCGGAAGGCGCAACCCTCTTGTTTCAGTTGGCTCAAAAAGGTAAAGCGCGCCTTTTAGTATCGACATGCTTTTGTTGGGAGGAATGACATATACGCAGTTGGGCTTTACCGCCATGCCATCGTGTGCCTGAAAAACTTCCATGGTGGAAATTCGCTGAAGCAATTCCGGCAATATACCCTTTTGAGTAGGATCCAAATGCTGGATAACAACATACGCCATTCCGCTATTTTCAGGCACATTGGCCAGAAATTGCTCCAGGGCTTCCAGTCCGCCGGCCGATGCGCCGATACCAACTATCGGGAACTGCCCGGTATCCGGATCAGCCGTTTTTCCTTTTGAGGTCGCCGCCAATTTATCTTTGCCTGATTTCATAAATGGTTTTTCATGGCCTTAATAACTACAAGAACGCAAAATTTGAACACATTTTATCTGCACTGCCCAAGCACCACCCAAATAAGGATAAAAATGGTGCTTATAAACCATCTGCCCACCAGATAAAATCGGACAAGGCCATTTAAACCCTGAGTCTACCCCCAAAAACTGGACAAGAGTTTAAGAGCGTGTTGGGATTTTACACTTCGGGCTGCTCTTGCCATTCCTGGACGGGTAGCCGAACCGGCGCATCACCCGGGAATGGAAGCACCGTCTTCGCCTCAAAAAAAAGCCCCCGGCTATACAAACGTTATGTGAATATTATTCTGATTAAGTGTATGTTTGGAGCAAACGAGAGTTGATAATCAAAGAGTTGTGGTTATGCCTAAATGAAAAAATGCGCGTTTGGCGGAGCCTGCCCCGCAGAATTGCGGGGTCAAATAAGTATTTTTTCATGACGTTCCCGGTTTGACCGGGATTCACAAGGCTTTGGTTATCAGCCGAAGTGCACCTCCAAACATACACTAAGCCTACCCCCAAAAACTGGACAAGAGTTTAAGTCAAGACCAGAAATGGGAAGAAAACGTAGAACATTCAGCGCAGCGTTCAAGCACAAAGTAGCGGTAGAAGCCCTCACAGAGCGGCATACGCTCTCTGAGCTGGCGCAAAAACATGAACTCCACCCCAACCAGATCGTGAATTGGAAGCAGGTGCTGCAAAAAGAAGGGCAACACTTATTCGAGAAGTCGCGAGGGCCAAAATCCACTTTAGGACAGGCTTTGTGACTGACTTAATCTCAGTGTATGGTTATCGTTGCCCCCTTAAAATTACTCATTTGGTATTTTGATGTGTGTTTTATTACAGGCACTTCGAAGCCAGAAATCTGTGTAAATATTGCACCCGTTGTTGGGTATGGCCTCATGATCTTAAAGCAAAAGGATCAACAACAGTACAATGATGATTATAGCTCCCACAGAGAGATAAACGCCATTGCCAATTTCTCTCAATTCCTTTTTGATTGAACGTACTTCTTTTCGCAATTCTTTCTTTTCAGTTGGGCTCAGCTCCGACTTATCAATCGCATCGATCTCCGCTAACCTATTCAATAATGCTTCTGCTTCCGGAGATTCAACGGGCCTGTTCAGAGGCGTGGAAGTGGAAGTGTTTTCCGTCACTGCTCTCAATGGCGTTGGCATAAATGACAACAACACGAGTGCGGCCATTACGTACAGTGTTACCTTTTTCATTTTTGTGGTTTTTGCTTTTTTATTCCCCTTTGATAGAAGTAAAGGTCTTCACTTCCAATCAAATAAGCATTATACGATTCCTGGGAAGAGTTACACCTTTCACATATTCCGATATGTCTAATGTTAGCAAGAGCATGTTTGGAGGCCGGCATCATTACCGGAATGGTCAACACTATTGCCGGCAGCGGGACTATATTTTCGTTGGGTGCCATGGTATTTCTGGGCATACCAATCGAAATTGCCAATACCACCAATCGGTTGGGCGTGTTATTTCAGAACATTGCCGGGGCCCTTTCTTACCGTAGATACGAATCGCTATCACATCTACGCCTGCCCTATGTGGCGGCAGCAGCCACCTTTGCGGGAGCCTTGGTAGGCGCCTATTTCGCGGCAAATGTGTCCAGCGGCACCTTCGAACTGCTGGCCTTGGTGGTTATCCTGGCGCTAATCGTGCAGTCTGTACTCGATATGCGAGGTACTGCACTGACCTTTTCGCTTCGTTTCACCCGTAAATCTACCGTGACCGAAATTGCAGTATTTTTCCTGATTGGGCTCTATGGGGGGTTCCTGCAAATCGGCGTCGGGATTTTATTGCTGCTCGGCATCAGAGTCTTCTTCCAGCTTTCCTGGAATGCATCCAATTATTTTAAACTGCTGATTGTACTGATATACACGGTCCCAACAACCATTTACTTTGCTGTGGTTGGTATGATCGAATGGCAGGCCGGTATCTTTTTGGCCCTGGGTCAAATCATTGGTGCCTACGGGGCAGCCCGGTTATTCAGTCTGAATGAAAAGCTCAAGGCTTACATTCCTTATTTCGTTTTGGGGATGCTGATCCTGACTGCTTTGCGGATTTTGTTGTCTTAGAGCATGTTTGGAGCAAAAGACAGTTGATAATCAAAGCGTTGTGGTTATGGCTAAATGGAAAAATGCGCGTTTGGCGGAGCCTGCCCCGCAGAATTGCGGGGTCAAATAAGTATTTTTCCATGACGTCCCGTATCCTTGCGGGATTCGCAACGCTTTGGTTATCAGCAGAAGTGCTCCTCCAAACACGCTCTCAGGCAAAGGCGCATTCCGTGAAGGTATACTCTTCAAACGGGAGTCACCCCTATCTCTAATGCTTCAGTAACATGCGCACCGCTGTGCCACCGTCCTTTTGCAGGAAGCGCACCCAATATACCCCCGCCGGCAGTGCTCCGATAGAAAACTGCTGCCTGCCCGCCGTTTGCAGCGGCACCTCTTTGAGCAGTTGACCAGTGGTGCTCCAGAGCTGTATCCGACCCGCAGCCTCTGTCTGTACCCAGCAGTTTGTCTGCGCTGGATTGGGAAACAGTGTGAAAGCCGCTTCATCGGTTGCCTCCGCGCTCGATAAAGCCGGATCTAAGTACAAACCGACCAGGTCGACCCAAACCTTATTAGCGCTGGGTTGGGTAACATCTTGCACGAATTCCATATCGATTTTTTGGATCTCCGACATATTGGGTGGGTTAGTTGCCCAGCTTGCAAGGTCGAATTCCTCAACGGGAAGGTCAATCAGCGTCCAATCCGTTCCGATATCGATGAAGGTCTCACTCCCACCATCCTGAGCATTGACGCCCTGTGTATCCTGCAAGTTGATTTTCACATCTGTAGCCGGGTTTTCTGCCCGGGCTACGATGACGATGCGGTTGAAGTCGCTCAAGTCCACCGGTGGGAAAGCCCACATGAAATAGACGGTGCGCGATGTGCTCAGCTCAGTATCGAAATCCAGCTCGACCGCTACGTTGCCATACTCGCCTACACCTGACTGATCTACAGCCGTCATATTACCTGCTGAGAAGCCAGCAACCTCGCGGAAGCCGCCCACATTGGTATACTCCCTCCCTTCCTCAATAATGCTGAAATCGGAATAAACAAAGTAGTCGGCAGGCTCCACTGCTTGCCCAGACAGGTTGATCTCCACACCCTGAATGTGCAAGGTGGCCTGCTTTGCACCGACTGTCTCCGGTGCGAAGGCAATGGAAATAATGGCCTCTTCGAGCGTTGTCAGGGTAACCTGCTGGGAGATATTTTCCAAGATGAAATCGTCGGCATCCGCTCCGTCGATGAAGATATCTTCCGGTTGAAAGGTCAGTTGCCCGCCGCCTGCGTTGCTGAAGGTCAGTGCAGTTGGCGCAGAAACATCGCCGGTCTCCTGCTCACCAAAATCAATAGCAGCTGTGCTCACCATCAGTTCCGGATTTTCGGGTATGAAACCCAGCGTGATGTCATCAATATCCCATTGGGTAATATTATCGGTCTGTCCCTCAAAGATCCAGGCGAAGCGCAGGTCATCCGCGCCCAACCCATGCTCCTCCTGAGTGAGGATGGCGGAAAACTCAGCGGCATCAATGAGGGGCGGATCCACCCATTCTGCGATGAGGTGCTGCTCGCCCCCGGTAACGGCTACTACCTTCAGGGTATAGATACCCGGGGAGCCAAAATCCCGAATGCGGTACTTAAAGGAGAACAAAAGGCTGTCTGCCTCCCCCGTCAGTACTTTGGGCGAATGCAGCGGAAAAGTACCCTGAGTTTCCGGCTGCCACCAGAAAGTCATCTCCGGGGATTCACCACCGGCATTACTTGCGTTAAACGCGCCCCAGTTCTCTACATCAGCATTCCAGCCAATGGGCAGCCCACCGCCAGCCAGCCCGTCGAAAGGCTCGATCCATGGCAGCTCAGCTATGGTAGGGTCCACACCCGTTCCGCTGAGAGTAATGCTCAGGTGCTGCACCTGTAATACGGCCTCTTGCAGTCCTTCCCCCACTGGTAATAAAGATACAGCGATGGAGACCTGCTCACCCGCGCCCAGCGCTACTTCTTCCGTCAGGTTTTCCAATACATACGCCTGTGCTGCCGCCCCGGATATGGCAATATCCTGAGGGCTTACCCGCAGGGTATCGCCTCCGATATTGCGAATGGTGAAGGAAATGGACTCGGAAACCTCTTCCAGTACCACCGCACCGAAATCAGCAGAATCAGGGCTCACGCTCAGCGCCGGTAGCGCCCGCAAACCTATATCGTCGATATCCCACTGTGTAATGCCTGCGGTGTTGCCCTCGAAGACCCACGCCAATTGCAGGGGCGCTGTCCCGATACCGTGCTGTGCCTTGTATAAGATAGTCTCGTATTCATTGGCGGCAATATCAGCGGGGTCCGTCCATTCCTGGATCAGGTACTCCTCTTCGTCAGCGATAGCAATTACCTTCAAAGAAAAGGGACCAGGCTCACCAGGGTCCAGCACCCGGTGTTTGAAGGAGAAAGCCATACTGTCCAGACCACTGGTAAAAATACCGGGCGTGGTCAGCCTCAGCTCGCCCGTAGTGATGGGTTCATTCGAAAAGTTCATTTCCGGCGCGCTGCCGCCAGCCGAGCTCGTATTGACAGTCCTCCAGTTCGGATGGGTCCGCGCCCAGCCCTGAGGCAGATTGCCATCAGTCAGGTCGTCAAAACCCTCGAACCAGGGGAATGAAAGCACACGCGCATCGAAAGCCGTGCCACTGACCGGTGTTTTCAGGGTATCAACGACCAGGTAAATCTCTTTTAGTCCTACCGTCTCAGGCGCGAAGTGCACTTGCACTGTCACGCTCTCGTCAGGCTGAAGCACCACCTCCGCATCCAGGTTTTCCAACAGGAACTCGTCAGCATGAGAAAGCACATCAAAAGATGCCCCAACAGCGAAGTGGTCTGAGCCGTAGATGCCGGTAGGCGATGGCTGATCCAGCAAAATACCGGCTTGTGAAGGCCGGAGCTGCTCAGCGCTCTCCCTGCTGAAGAAGATGTAGTCGATACGCCGCTGTTGATGATCCAGATTGAAATTAAGCGTACCATGCTCGGGTGCCAGATCGTTCTCGTGAAAGAGCGGATAAACGTCGATGAAGTCCTCATACACCAGCTCCATCTCTTCCCAGTCGGGATCGGCGTTGAAGTCACCGCAAAGAAAGGTTAGATCACCTGTCTGTGTTTGGTCGATAAAGCTCTTCAGGGCCTCAATTTGCTCGACCCGGATCTGCTGTCCTACTGCCGAGTTGTGCAGGTGGGTATTGTAAATGTCGATCACATTGCCCCCGATCTCGATCTGCGCGTGGATGGCGGTGCGAAAATCACTGAGCGGCGAAAGCTCCACCGCGTTACTTTCCTCAATGGGGTAGCGTGAGAGGATGGCATTGCCGAAGCGGGTCGGCGCGCCTTCCGGGTCGCGCGAGGTAAATACGTAGAAATAGCCCAGCGAGTCCGCCATTGAGGCCGCCTGATTGGGCAGGTTGGGCCGTTGGATAACTTCCTGCAGGCAAATCACATCCGGATCGACCTCCCGGATTTCACCCAGCATATAGTTGAAGCGTGCCGGCCAGTTCTGCGAGTCAAACCAGATGTTGTACGTCATGATAGAAAAGGGGACCGACTGTGCCCCTTGAGCCTCCAGATAGATCTGGTCGGGGCTAAGCGCCAGTGGAGCTGCACCTGTATTTTGGATTTCGAAAACCTGTGGGGCTGAGCTCTGCAAAATCTGCTGATCTGGAAAGGAGTGGCTGGCCGGGCTCACCGACAGCTCGGTCATCATACCTGGAAAAACCAGCATATCATCGCCTGTTTCCACCTCACGGGCATTGCGGTTGACATTATCCAAGCCGAAAGCACCCCGGTTAGTTGTAGCGGCGCCTGTCTGATTGGCTAACAACTCGCCACCAGTCAGACCATTTAAATCTGCTTGCCAGGCGATGGATTGCGCCGCAGAATACCCCCAGGAGAAAAGTATGAGTAAAAGCGATGTCAACCTCATAAGGGTGTTTTCTTTTATGTTTTGGTAAAATATCTTAAAAATTGTCATTGGTATCTGATTTGTAATGATGCCCGGCACCAGCCCTCCGTGCAAGGTCAAATTCATGGGATCTTCCATTTTCCACTTCTATTGAAAGAAGCATAACAATAAATATACATTTTTTCTCGCACAAACACATCCAGACCAGAAAGGAAGATAAACTTATGTTTAGCTTTTTTTCTATCTTAGCAGGCGGACGAAAACCAGTTGACTCATTTTATATCAATACTTTTCGCAAAGTGCCAATGTAACTCAATTTCTCCTGACCGCTGGCGCTATTCCATGAAATTTTACTAATCTCAAAATAGTCATTTTCGTCTCCTGGTAGACGAAATGCCAGTCAGTATCGTTATAATAAAGAAGCTAAGGCATCTGGCCAGTGGCTTCCAAACGAATATTGATCTTGTAAAACCAAAATCTTTAAAAATCAAGACATCTATGAAAAATTGGCATTATTTAATTCTTGGTCTTTTTGCTATTTCCGCCCTCACTTTCATGGGCTGCGATGACGATGGTGATGACACCATCTCAACGGTAAACTTTACGGAGGACATTTATAATCTGACTACCAGTGACCTCAGTCCGATTGAGGTGGAGCTGGTTATTTCTCCAGCAGCTACTCAAGACTCAGAGATTGAGATTGAGATCACTGGCGCAGACGCAGGCGTAGCTTTCAGCACTGATCCTGCTATTTCAGGCACTACAGTGGTGATCCCTGTACAGTCCGGTGCCAGCACTGCCTCTTTCACCTTTACGCCCATTGAGGCGGGTATTGAAGGGCAGCTTACTGCAAACCTTATGCTGACCAGCACTGGTCCTGGCCTTACGACCGGCATCACCATTGAATCTATCATTACAATTGTAGATGTAGGTGCGGACCTGCCGCTTATGGAAACCTTTACCGGCTGCCAGGAAGACCCACAGCAACCTGTACCCGACGGATGGACGGAAGCCGTGATTCAGCAGAATGGTGAGGGTTCCTCTGTATGGACCTGTGTAGATGAGAATTTCTTCGGGTTCAATGCAGTAAGCGTAAATTCCTTTGTTGCCGGGTCAAGCGACAACATGAGTTCAGAAGTATGGCTGGTAACGCCCCGCCTGAACCTGACCGGAGCAACTAACCCAATCCTGAATTTTGATCTTGACCGTCGCTTTGCGCCTACGGATAACTTCCCATACCCGGATGGCCCTTATGATGTACTGATCTCTACGGACTATTCCGTAAGTGTGGAAAATGCTACCTGGCAGCGATTTGAGCCTGGATTCACTGCTATCGATGACAATGACCCTGGCGCAGACGATCTCACTAATTCAGGGGACCTTGACCTTTCTCCTTTTAATGGTGAAGTAATCGCCATTGCTTTTGTATACAGAGCAGGAGGCCCTGGTACTTTTGATGCGACTATTCTGAGAATCGGCAACGTTTCTGTTACAGATAACTAAGCATATTTCTTGTCCAAATTACGGCTGCGCGCTTTGGTCTTGCCAGGGTACGCAGCCGTTTTTATTCCGAGACTAACCGATCATGCCAAAACAATATGGTGTCCCGCCATACTTAATGGATTAACCTTTTAATCATGCCAAAAAGAAATGGATCTCAATTCAGGAGGCTCAATGCTGGACTTTTCCTACAGACATCAGCTGTATTCCTGCTTGTTCTGCTGCTGTCCGGTTTTGAACTGAAGAAAGCAGCAACGCCCCATAATGCGATAACAGACGATCAGATTAAGGCTTGCTCCTTCAATATCCGATTGGACCACGCTGGCGATGGAGCCAACAACTGGCACAAACGCAAAGCAGCAGTGGCGACCTATATTGAGTCGGAAAACCTGCACATCGTCGGTATGCAAGAGGTGCTTGATAATCAGTTCCAGTACCTGAAAAATCAATTAGGCCAGTACAAAGCCATCGGCGTAGGCAGGGAGGATGGCATTAGTAAAGGAGAGTACGCTCCTATTTTCTACCGCGATGACATGTTTACCGTTTTAGACAGTGGCACCTTCTGGTTATCCGAAACGCCGGATCAGCCTTCTGTGGGCTGGGATGCCGCCATGGAAAGGATATGTACCTACGCTGTTTTGAAAGACAAGCGTAACGGCCGGGAGGTACATTTCTATAATACCCACTTCGACCATGTCGGGAAAGAGGCGCGTGTAAACAGCGCTGCCCTGATTATGGACTCTATAGCTGCTAAAAGTGCTGGCCATTGGGTCATCCTAAGCGGCGACTTTAATGTTGAGCCCTCCTCTATAGCTTACGAAAGAATCGTGCAAACGGATCTGCAGGATAGCTATGAACAGGGTAAAGTCCGGCTTGGGCCGTCAGGCACATTCAATGGGTTCAATCCAAGTGGCAGCCACAACCGCCGCATTGATTACATCTTTATCCAAGGGTTTTCGGTGGAGTTGCATGAAACCAATAACCTCCTATACAATACTAACTTCCTGTCCGATCATTTTCCCGTCATTGCCTTGTTAGAGTACCGCCCTCTTTAAGAGCGTGTTGGGACTTTAGAGCATGTTTGGAGCTCGTTGATTTGCAATAGCAACGAGCTCCAAACATGCTCTTAGTAATCGGTTTGCTCTAAGCAAAAAATGTTAGTTTTCGACTAGAAGACAAAAGTCCCAACACGCTCTAAGAGATCTAAACATAGCACCTCTTAGTCAATCGCTCGTCGCTCAGGAAAGCAGCAGCGCTCGGCACCGTTCTTATTCACACAAAAGCTGATTTTTTAGAAGAGCTGCGGTAATTTGCCTATTTTTATATCACAGACCCGTTGTCTGCAACCATAAACGAGAACGAAAAACTACCAATTATGATCTACACTTTAATTATTGGCCTGATTGCAGGCGCATTGGCCAAAATGATCACGCCACAGGATGAGAAGGGCGGTTGGATATCTTCCATCATTATTGGCATTGTAGGCTCCTTTGTCGGGCATTTCATTGGCGGGCTCATCGGCATTGACGGGGGGAATTTCCTAAAAAACCTACTAATCGCTACGGGTGGAGCCGTGCTCATCCTTTTCATTTACCACAAATACCTCGCCAATAAACTGAACCTGCCTATCTAATTTAACCGCCCTGCCTGACGACCTATTGCCTGTACTTGTGCGACTCCCACATAGTGCGTAAAAGTATTAGAGGTGGCTTGTAACGTAGAGGTTACTCCATAAACGCTATGACAGATCATCATGAAAACAAGCACGTCTAAAAGCATCAGGCCATTGGTTTCCCTGAGCTTGCTATGTAGCTTGTTCTTACTCTCCGTGGTGTGCAAGGGCCAAACCTATCACTTCAGGCAATACACGGCTAATGACGGCTTGCCCACCAACGCAGTATATGGAGGCCTTCAGGACCAAAGGGGGTTTGTTTGGTTTTACACCGAGCATGGTGTCAGCCGGTTTGACGGGTATCAGTTTCGTAATTTCACGGTGGAAGACGGGCTGCCCGTCAACGATGTCTGGTTCCTTGCTGAAGACCAGCAGGGGCGCATCTGGGTCAACACTTTTAGTAATAAGCTGGTGGCTATTGAGGGGGACAGCGTCAAGACCTACTACGAAAGTACCTCACCCGACTTTCAGCGCTTCGAGTTCATCACCAATGGGGAAGATATCGCCATTTACGAAAAAGGGACAGCACATTTGCTGATCCCGGACAGCTGCTGCAGTGTCCAACAACTCCCGGTCCCTGAGGAGATAAAAAGCATCCCGGACTACTTATACTACCCTTGCTCCCGGGACACCTTCATCCGTTTTCATGAAGAAGATACTAAGGTGTCGAGAGTCGCAAATGAGGGGTTCCAAGAGAATTACCTGATTGGAAAAGAGGATACTAAAATCAGGACCTGGCTAAACCACAAGTATCGACAGAGCTGTACCTACTGGAACGGCCGCCTTTTAGTCTGGCCTTTTCAGGACAGCCTGCTGGGCTACCTTTCTCTTCAGTCGGATAGCATAGGCAGCTTTAACCTCAGCCAAATTTTCGGCAGCCAACCGGAATTCCTTAGATACCAGCGCCTGCATGGTCAGCTCCAAATTCAAACCAACCTGGGCTTATTCATCATTGATGAGAACATGAATGGCGTTGATACCCTTAAGGAACGTCGATTTAATAACTGTCCGATTTGGGCATAGCCATAATGCGATAATTACGAGCAGGTAAAAACTCGTCAAATTTAATATTACAGAAATCCAGGAAGTTGTCAAAAACCTGTATACCACTTTCGTAGGTCTGGTCCAAGATGTCGACAGTTATTTTCAAATTTGATTTGAGCAAGGCCGCTCTTTTTTCAATTAATTCTTTCATTGTTTCAACCGTATCAAGCATTACTCCTGCCCATGCTTTAGTGATGCCAGGAAAAAGTCGATGTTCAATGGGGTTGTACTTTGAGCAATAGGCTGGATAGTGAGCTACACGGATATTTATCCCTTCTTCATCTGCCCAGTCTTGTAACTCTTGCTTAAATAATCGATTACGGCAACCATTGGAACCGCCGCCATCTAAGAGCAAAAGTAAAGGCGCATTATTTGGATAGTGTTTACTGCCAATTTGCCGCCAATATTGGCGTAGACAGTCTACGTTAAACTCGGCAGTGTCTTTAGATGATCCAAGTGTGATGTGCCCTGTATTACGCCCTAAGTCATAGATGCCATGAGGAACTATTTTTCCCTGGCTAAAACTGGCGAAATCATGATCATAGCAGGTTCTGACTCCTTGAACTAAACAAGCTCCCGGGCGATAAAAACGTCCTAACAGCTCTTTTTTCTTAGTGTCTACGCTTAATACAGGATAGTTACGAGCCAAATAGTAGTCACGAAACTTAGCAATGTTTCTGAATTGAGCATCTCGGTTAGGATTATCCTTCATTGCCTCCTGCTTAAACAAGCTACGACGCCCATATTTGAGCTGCTTAAAAATATCCTTAAGTACAGGCCAGGATACGAGCGTATCGTGTTCTTGTTTGAGTACGGTCTGTACTTCGCTAATCGTCAGATAGGTCCATTTTACTTCCGCTGATGGGCTACCACCAATGTAGTCCTTCACCACGCCTTCTACTTTATTAATCAAGCCCGGCTCTGTATCAATACGTTTTTTGCGCCCACCGCCAATACGGCGAGTACGGTTCTTCAAGAGCTTTTTTTTGACAACTCTTCCAAACCACGAGCTACCGTTTTAACGGATAAGTCAAATAAACGAGCAATATATTCAATGCCTCCGTGGCCCAGCTTCTTAGCCTCCACTGCCGCATAGTGACGACGATCCTTTTCCGAAAGATTTTCACTGAATAGAATCATATATTCTTCCGTATCTTTATCATAGGGTTGGACTAGCTTGGGCATGGTATTAGTTTAAGTTTCCGAAAGATAACAAATCGGACACTTATTTATTTGACGTTCCTAAGTTCAACTTACCTACTCAGGGAGATATCCACCGTTCCTTTCGGGACCGCGAGGGCAACTACTGGATATGCTCAAAGGATCAGGGGGTGTTTTTTCTTACTGCCCGGCAGCGCAATACCAAGTTATTCACCTTTGAAGACCAATACAATATAGGAATCACCCACCTTGCCAGGTCAGGAAATGGCACGATCGTGGCCGGCACCCGAAAAGGGGCCGTGCTACAACTCCACCAAAATGAACAACTCGAACTACTCCTACCCGAACTCGATGGACAACTCAATGACAGCCGTAATGTAAATGCACTGTGCTTTCGGGATGATGAATACCTTTGGGCAGCCCGCCCTCTTTTGCCTTTGGAGTACATCAAGCTGAATGGGCAGCGGTTGCAGGTTCAGTCCATTCAATTTGGGGACCTCCCCATAGAAGACCACGGTATTGAACACTTTTTTACTTCGCCGGGCACCAAACTTGCATTGGGGCAGAGCATTAAAGATTTGGCATGGCACGCCCCTACTCAACGGCTCTGTGTAGCCCGTGGGACCCACCCTTACGTGCTCCACTTTGAAGGAGAAGACACCCCAAAGCGGCTGGAGCTACTCACCGAAAAACGCACTTATGCCTGTACTTTCACGCCCGAAGGGACCCTCTGGCTCGGCCACATTGACGGGCTTGCTCAGTATACCGAAAAAAACGGCTACCAGCCCATTGAAACCCCTGAGCTGCTACAGGAGCTGTATATTCAAGAGCTTGTTTACGATGAGGACACCCGCACCCTTTGGATCGGCACAGATGGCAGGGGCGTGATCGCACTCCGTGATGGCGCAACGTTTACAGTAAAAGGAACAGAAGGGTTGAGCATCAATAGCCTGCACCTGAATGGCAACACCCTCATCGCGGCAACCAGCAAGGGGGCCAAACTCATCAGAATGGCTTCCAGCGTGGAAGATTCCTACCTCGCAGAAGTGTATGGGACCCGGGAAGGGCTGCCCTCTGTGGAAACCCAGGCTGCCTTGGCCGACAGCAGCGCGATCTACGTGGGCAGTTCTATGGGGCTGGCTAAAATCAAAAAGCAGGAGCAGTATTACAATTTCCGTCACCCACAACTCTATTTTTCCGGTATTGAGGTGGATGGAACGCAGCACCCTGCCGATACCACCTATGTGATTCAGGGGCCGCCTTACCAGCTTTCTTTCTCCTTTACGGGTATCTCTTTCAAGAGCCTGGGCAACATCCGTTACTTCTATCAGCTCAAAGGGGTTGACAAGCAGGTCATGCTGACTGCAGGGCGGCAGGTCCGGTATACCAACCTCTCCCCTGGCAAATATACCTTTACCGTATTGGCTGAAGACAATAATCAGCAACGCAGCAAAACCCATACCGTGGAAGTTACCATACGCTCCAACTTTTGGCAGCAGTCGTTCCCCTGGTTACTACTGTTTGCTGGACTTGGCATTATAGCCTGGGGCATCACCCGGTGGCGGCTCCACCGCCTTCGGCAGCAGGCCGAACGCGAAAACGCCATCAACCGGCAGTTTGCAGAGCTGGAGCTACAGGCGCTACAGGCGCAAATGAACCCTCACTTTGTTTTCAATTCCCTTAGTGCCATTCAGTACTTCATAGCGGCCAACGAAAAGCAACAGGCAGACAACTACCTGTCTAAATTTGCCATGCTCATGCGGCAATTCCTGGAATCTTCCAAAAACCGCTACATCAACCTACACCAAGAGCTCCACCTCATCAAACTGTATATCGAGCTGGAGCAGATGCGCTTCCCCGACCGGTTTGAGGCAACGGTGGAAGTAGCCCCCGATATCAACCCTTACACCACTCTAATCCCAACGATGCTGCTACAGCCTTTCGTGGAAAATGCCATCAACCATGGCTTATTCCACAAGATGAAAAGTGGAAAATTAAACCTGACAATTACCCAGGATCAAAACCAGACTTTGATTTGTACGTTGGAAGATAATGGAGTAGGCAGAGCCGCCGCGAAAGGTATTCAGCAGCGAACAGGTAAAGCCTACCGCTCCCGCGCAATGCAGATCACGAATGAGCGCCTTAACGTCCTTCGCGTTATTGAGGGGTACGACGTCAAAGTTGAAGTGACAGACCTAAAGCACTCAGACGGTTCTGCTGCAGGGACCCGCATAGTTGTCACCGTTCCTGAAATTGAATAATTCACCCATGATCAAAGCAGTTATCGTTGAAGATGAAGCCCACGCAAGGCTGACCCTTAAAAGCAAGCTCGAAGCGTTTTGCCCGGAAATTCAACTCCTGGGCATGGCGGACACCCCCGGGGAAGGCCAAAAGCTTATACAGGAGCTCAAGCCGGAGCTGGTATTTTTGGATATCGCTATGCCTGGTGAAAGCGGATTTGACCTGCTCCGCCGGCTCGACAACCTCAACTTTGAAATCATTTTCGTGACTGGCTTTGATAACTTTGCTATTGATGCGATCAACTTTTGTGCCATTGGCTATATCCTGAAGCCTATCCAAAACAGCCTACTGATCAAGGCCGTACATAATGCCACTGAGCGCATTCGCGAACGCCGGGACAATGACCGCAACAAAGCCCTCATCCGCAACCTCGAGCAGCCCGGCAGTTCCTCTAACCGCATTGGGATACCTACCGAAGAGGGGCTTGAGTTTGTCCCTACTTCTGATATCATCCGGTGCGAAGGGCAAAACAGACTGACCATACTCTTTCTTTCCGGAGGCCAAACCCTCGTGAGTTCTTACAATATCGGTGAGTTTGTCCGTTTGCTGGAACCCTATGGCTTTTTTCAGGTGCACCGCTCTCACCTCATCAACCACAACCGTATCCTTCGCTATAACCGCGATGGGCAGGTCACGATGGAAGACCAATCTCAGGTCCCTGTTTCCAAACGCAGAAAAGGAGATTTCCTGCAACGACTTACCCGCTTGTAGGCAATTCTGCCCTCTCGTTCCATGATTCTGCCCGTTTGTCCAATGCGAGCTACAGCTTCCAGTAAAGCGCCCTATATTTGGTACTTCAAAGCATGTTTTGTTCTATAGATGAGCCCCACTAATAACCCTAACCTGAAGCCTTTCCGAACAACACACCCCTCCTTTGAATCGTATTCAATGGAATAAAAAGAATAATTCTCAGTTTGATTTTGTCTGCTTTGCAGGCTGATACGCTCTCTTAGCTTATCCAGAAGAGCCATCTTGTACCGATGGCTCTTTTTTCTTTTTCTGTACACACAAATCAGGTTTGGAGCGTTATGATAGGTAAATGCTCAACCATGAATGCTTCTCAGCTCCTTTTTTTATTTAGTTTGTTGACTTTGTTGTCCTCCGTGGCCTGCAACTGCCCCCCTGACGAAGAGATCGGGCAGCTCGGCCTTAGCCAGGCCGGGCAAAATTTCCTGCCTTATGATGGCACAGAAACACTGCGCTTCGTCAACGCTAACGGTCAGGCCCTGTCGTTTTCAGCTCCCCGGGGTGAGGAAGCCGGACAAGATCAGCTCTGCGTTAACATTATCTGCACTGAAGCACGCTTCAACAGCCCTTCCAGCTGCGAGTACTACCTAACAGACAACCTACGTTACATTTTCGTGTCTGAAGACAATGAGCGCCTCCTTGACCTTGCCGTCTTTACCGGGCTGTATGAATGGGAAACAGAGCACTTCTTTGACGCCCTGCAGGCTTCCTACTCTTCCGGCACGCCTTCTATTCAGGCCGGACAGGTCATCGAGCAGCGCTTTGACGGTACGCTGATCCCGGAAGAAACCAGCATCACTAACCTGATACAGAAACGGGCGTCTGTAGAGATCAATGGCACTGTCTTTACCGATGTATGGAGTTTTGAGCAGGACAACCTTGGCTTTTTCCTGCAGCCGGGAAAGGGCGTGATTGCCCTCAAAGAGAATAGCCAGATTTGGGTCTTGGAGGAGTGATGCGTTTCTTGAGTCAAGCAGGATCAACTCTACTATGAAACACTCCATATTTTTCCTCTCCCTGCTCCTGTTGCCTTTCGTCTTGCAGAGCGCTCAACTCCCCTCTGGATTTTTGAAGCAGCAAATGGCTGCCGGGCTTGACCCCACCACAATCACTATCGCGCCGGACGGGCGGGTGCTTTTCCACCACCTGCCGCCCGTCAGTAATCATACCCTAACCGTAGCGGTGCTGCCCTCCGGATTGTGCGTATTACAGCTACAGTATGAAGGAGGCCAAAAGAGCCTGAAGTTGTTGGTGAAATAACGAACATCGCTGCCTACCCCCCGTTCCAAAAACAAAAAACACTTATGAAAAGGACAGCAACTTCAGTTTGGAATGGCACAGGTACCAAAGGCAGCGGCCACCTTTCCACGCAAAGCGGCGTATTTGACCAGCAGCCCTATTCTTTCAAAACCCGCTTCGAAAATGAAGATGGCAAAAAAGGCACCAACCCTGAAGAACTGATTGCCGCCGCTCATGCCGGTTGCTTCAATATGGCTCTGGGTGTTCAGCTGGAGCAGGCTGGGTTTGAGCCCAAAGAACTCCACACACAGGCTGCCGTAAAACTGGAGAAAAAAGGAGAAGGGTTTGCCGTCACGAGCATTCACCTGACCCTGAAAGGCCAAGTGCCTGGCATCTCAGCAGACAAATTCCAGGAACTAGCGAAGGGCGCAAAAGAAAACTGCCCGATTTCCCAATTGCTTGATACCGAGATTGCCATGAAAGCTGAGCTTATCGGTTAAGAACTAAGACGTGTTGGGACTTTTGCCTTCTCTTCTAGTCAAAAACTGACAACTTTTTGGTTATACGAGGCACGAAAACCGGAGTTTAGCCTTAGCCAGATAGCCTGTCCCGCAGTTTGCGGGAAGGATTCTCGGGACGAAGTATAAGCAAAAAAGTGTACCGGTGCACCGGGACAGGCCGATTACAAAAGTCCCAACACGCTCTAAATCCGGGGGCTACGGCCTAAAGCCTCCGGCTATTTTGGATAACAGCCACTCCCGCTCGGTGAGTGGCTCCATTTTTTCCACCCTTTCCCTCAGCTTCACCCGACCAGTCTCATCATAGGGAGCCAGCGCAATAAGCTGCCGTACAACCCGGATAATATTCCCGTAATTTTCCCGGTGATAATGGCTGAACTCCTGCCGGCTTACAAAACCTCTCAGCCGTTCAAGGTGCGTCTCCAATACGTCATACTCTCCCTGCTCAAAGTAGATCTTTAACAATAGCGTACGGGCAATCAAATCATTGACCAGATCACTGATTTCCGTTGTCAGTAAAATTCGGCGGGCACGATCATAGTCCTGCCGGGCAAAATACAGCCGCGCCTGATTAAACTGACTTGCCGATTCCCGATAGGCGGCTGGTAAATAAGCCGTGTAACGCGCTATAAAGCCGGACACCTCATCCAGGTACTCCAGGCGAATGCCCACTGCTACGATGTTATTAAACGTAAAGCGCGACAACCGCCCCCCATCCAGGAGCACTTGCTGGGAAAGGCCATCCTGGTATAGCCGCCAGCTTTCTTCTGCGTAAAAGATATTGCCAGTATTGATCTGCCGGATACAAAAATTGAGCGCCAGCATATACAGGTCTTTTTGCTCTTCCGTTGTAAATTGCTCCTGATGCTGTTGCTGCAGCGCCCGAAACGCCAAAAAGTGCTTTTCCTGTTCGGCATCGCCCAGAAACATAAAACAGTGATAATAAAGCGATATAGCCGGGTATTCCAGGTAGCCCCCTGATTCAATCCGCTCAATGAGGGACTCCAGCAACCCATAATCATAGGACTTTTTAAATACCGCCTCATGCGACCGTTGGGTGCAGGCGTGCCGCAACTTACGGGCCAGATAATCCACATCCAATGTATCTGCGATTTCCTGCAGCTGCAAGGGCTCAGTACGACGGTTATCCGCCTGATGCTCCAGCTCGCTTACCCGGTAGGCCAGGAGCGCCTGATAATAATCGGTATTGCGCAGGGGTTGTTTTTCCAACTGACGATTCTGCCGGCGCATTGTCCGCTGAAAATGCCGATCAAGGCGGCGCTCCCGGTAAAGCCTGGATAATTGCCGGTAACGTGCCGTACCGCTGGCACGTGCCTGCTCCATCAGCAGGAAGTCTTCCAGCAAAGCATGCAGATCGCTCATCGCATTCCGGAGGCGCTGATTGTCGTAAGGCTGATCCGGAAAAGCATGCCTGTACAGTAATTTCAGATCCGGCCAGGGCCTTTTTGCAGCTTTCCTTTCTACAATATATATCAACATTTGCTGTAGTTCCGCCCGCTGCGTTGCATACCCTGAGGTAATGAATGACCTGAATTTACGAACTTCTCCGGTCAATAAAGTATCCAGCAGATCGTAGAGCTGATAGTTATTCATACCTAAATGTAGCTCATATTTCTACAATAATAAAATTCTCCCTTTGCAGCCCGGAAGGAAAGCCCGCACTTTTGTAGTGCAATCAATACCAAACTCATGAAAAGTCGCCATTTATATTTTTTCCTGTTCTGCCTCTTTACGCTACAGCTATCCGCTCAGGGCTGGCGGCAAACTTATCGTTTCCCCAGCCAAATTCACCGCGTATACGACCTGGCACAACATCCGGATGGTGGCTTTCTGATTGCCTCGACGGCCTCCCTGAGCAGTGAATTTGATGCCGTGCTGCTAAGAACCAATCCCGAAGGAGACTCTATCTGGTTAAAGTCTTACCCCGGACAAGAGGGCTTGCTCATCGCCTCGAATAGCGACAACACCTTTTCCTTTGTCACCACCGGATATATCAACCTTATCGATACGGAGGGTGAAATACTCAGTTCTGTACCCCTACCCGATACGGACAACTTCAACGTAGTATACACCGCCGAGCAAAACGCGGTGCAAACTGCAGATGAGCATTTACTTTTGGGTGGTAAAAATGACCTGGGTGACGCGATGGTGATGAAGCTTACAAAGTCCGGGCAGGAAATTTGGGCCACTACCCTCGCATCCCCTAATGAAGAAGAGGTGCAAGCCATTGCCGAAGATGAAGATGGTAATATTTACCTGGGGTTGCAAAGTAAGCCACTGGGATCCTCGTACTCCAATAGGGTCATTCAAAAAATAGATGCCAACGGGGTGACGCTTTGGCGCACTGATTTTCCGTATGATGAAAACACCTTTTACACCGTAAGCAGTATTACCGTTGTTAATGGCAACGAAGGCATTATCATTGCCGGTACAGGGCAGCCTCAACTGCTCAGGGTTGATGCAGAGGGCAGTACAGTCTGGAGTGACACCCTTGCCAATAACTATTTTCCGATAGCTGTAACGGAAGACCCTGAGGGCAACTTTGCGGTCACCGGTGCCGTCTATTCCAATGATATCTACTTCGGTGATGTATTCCTGCTCAACATCAATGAGGATGGGCAGCACAATTGGGAGCGCATCTACCACCGCACACGGGTTCAAACAGGTAGTGCCATCATTCCAGCAGAGGATACCGGCTACCTCATCAGCGGAGCAGCAAGCTTGCCGGATTTCCAGGCGGGGAGCGTCTTTTTGTTAAAAACCGATGCGCTGGGCTACCTGTACACCAATCAACTCAGCGGACAGGCTTTCCTGGACCTCAACAACAACTGCCAGAAAGATGACGAAGAGCCTACACTCCCTAATACGGGGCTTTCCCTCACCAAACCGGGTTTTGAAAATGCAGCGATTACCAATGCTGAAGGATTCTACGAAATGGTAGCCGATACCGGCAATTTTACACTGACCCCCTACTTCAATTCTCCTTACTACACCGCAGAATGCCCGACATTTGACCCCGTATTTTCCAGCTTTTTTGACACCCTTAAACTGGATATTCCGGCCACTCCGGTCGTGTACTGCCCGCTCCTGCAAGTCAACCTGAACACCCCATTCCTGCGGCGCTGCTTCTCCAGCGTCTATTACGTCGATTACTGCAATATAGGAACAACCTCAGCAGGCAATGTGTACGTAGAAGTTACACTTGACCCTTTCCTGGAGTTGGAGGAGGCTAGTATTCCTTTCGAGGAACTAGACCCAGGTCACTACAGGTTTGAAGTAGAAGATTTAGCTATCGGTCAGTGTGGTCGCTTCAACTTCAATGTCCTGGTGAGCTGTGAAGCTGAGCTGGGGCAGAGCCACTGTACAGAGGCACATATTTTCCCCGATGAACTGTGCCTCCCGGATGTACCTGGCTATTCCGGTGCCTTTCTGGAACTGGAAGCGCTCTGCCTCGACACGACTGCTTATTTCCGGATTCAGAATACCGGAGACGGAGACATGATGGCCCCACTGGAGTATATCGTTATTGAAGATGCTGTTCTGCTTCAGCAAGAGCCCTACAATCTGGCTCAGGGACAGGAAACACTTATTACCTTCCCGGCTAACGGGAGCACTTATTACCTCAGCACCGCTCAGGAGCCGGATGCACCGGGTGCTGACTTTATCAGTGCTGTACTCGAAGGTTGCGGCAATAATAATGATGGCACCTTCAGCACCGGTTTTGTCAATGTTTTCCCACAGAGCGACAGTGACCCCTGGCTGGATATCGACTGCCGGGAAAACATTGGCAGCTTTGACCCCAATGACATACAGGTTTTCCCGGAAGGGTACGGGCCCGAGGGGATTGTGGAGCCCGGTACCACGCTGGACTACCTGATCCGGTTTCAAAACACCGGAACGGACACTGCATTTACGGTGGAAATCCTCAACCCCATTTCCGATGCACTACAGCTGGGCACCCTTCGACCACTGGGCAGCAGCCACGACTACGAACTAACGCTGCTGGAAGATGGTGTCCTGAGTTTCCGCTTTGACAATATCCTCTTACCCGACAGTACGACTAACCTGCAAGCTTCACAGGGCTTCGTCCGCTACCGTATTGACCACCGGGAGGGGATCCCGCTCGGCACTAATTTTGGAAACCGGGCCGCTATTTACTTTGACTTCAACGACCCTATCTACACCAATACCGCCCTGACCACCATTGATGAAAACTTCATCACAGTAGACTTGAAAGAGGTGTACGTGCCTGGTTTATCCCTTGAGGCCTACCCCAACCCCTTTACCGAATTCCTAAATATTTCTTTCGCCGGCATATCCGGAAAAACGGTACAGTTCATGATTTACAGCATGGACGGCAGGCTGGTCAGGCAACTGGAGGAACCCTTTGCTCCGGTTGTGACCCTACGGCCGGGGCCCCTCCCCAGCGGGCAGTACGCCCTGCAGGTCTGGGTAGACCAAAAGCTAACCGCCGCCGGCACTATTATTAATCACTAAACCCCAGTTTCATGTTTAATTTTATGACTTTTTCGATCCTGTCTTCCAGTGGATTGCCCTTAGAAAACAAAAACAAAGGAAGTCCCTGTTTATACCCTCAACTCCTACCAAGGCTGGTATCCAGTTTTATTTCCCCCTTCAAAATCAATCAATTTACACTGTGGCATAAGGATATGCATTACCGCAAGAAAAACAACACAAAGCTCATGAAGACCCAATATATCTACCTTTTGCTCTTCAGCTTCTTCACCCTACAACTCGCGGGGCAAGGCTGGCGGCAAACCTATAACTTCCCTAGCAATTCCTACCGGGTATACAGCCTTGCCCAACACCCCGATGGAGGCTACCTGGCCGCTACTTCTGCCTCTTTGAGCGGTTCCTTTAATGCAGCCATTCTGAAAACCACGGCAGAAGGCGATTCCGTTTGGCTTAAAAGCTATCCTGGCGGATATGGTATTTTCCTTGCTGAGCATGCCGATGGGACCTTCTCCTTTGTTACCGATGCATATGTGCATGTCATCGATACTGAGGGCGAGGTGATTAGCACAGCGGCTATTCCGGAAACAGACAATTTTGATTTTCAATTCACGGCAAACCAAGCAGTGGCTTCCGCAGACAATGGGGATTTGCTGCTGGGCGGGCATAGCAATACCGGGCACGCCATGCTTTGCAGGCTGACTCCAGCCGGGCAGGAAATCTGGACACGTACCTTCCCCCATCCCAACGAAGAGGAAGTACATGCCTTAGCAGAAGATGAAGCAGGCAACATCTACCTCGGGCTCCAAAGTACGCCACCGGGCGAGCAATTCTCCACCCGGATCGTTTTGAAAATCGACCCGGACGGAAATACCCTCTGGCGCACCGAACTACCCAATGACGGAAATGCCAGCGACATCCCGGAAGGTATTGCTGTCATAAATGGTACGGAAGGCATCATTATTGTGGGTACCGGATTGCCTCAAATTTCCAGACTAAACACGGAAGGGGATATTTTATGGAGCAACGCCCTCTCCAATGACCATTTCCCGGCAAGGGTAACGGAAACCCAGGAGGGCAACTTCGCCATCACTGGAGCGCTGCTATCTAATAATTTTTATGCCAATGACCTCTTTTTACTGAATATAGACGAAGCGGGCAACCACAACTGGGAGCGCATCTACTCCCGCCTGGGCTTTGAAGGCGGTGACGCCCTGTTAACCACTGAAGATGCCGGCTATTTGATGGGCGGTAATGGCACTGCTCTGGATTTCTTCTCAGGCAGTATGTTTTTGGTAAAAACCGATGCCTTTGGCAATCTCTTCACCAACCAAGTCGGCGGGCAAGTCTTCCTCGACCTCAACAACAACTGCCAAAGAGACCCCAACGAGCCTACCCTGCCCAACACCGGGCTCACCCTGACCAAACCGGGCTTTGAAAGCATCGCCATTACAGACACGGCCGGGCAGTTCAGTATGCAGGTGGACACCGGCACCTTTAGCCTAACCCCCTACTTCAACTCGCCCTACTATGCTTCGGAGTGCCCGACGCTTGAGCCCGTTTTCTCAGGCTTTTTTGACACCCTGTCCCTTGATGTCCCCGCCACACCGGTCGTCTACTGCCCGCTGCTACAGGTCAACCTGAGCACGCCTTTCCTGCGCCGCTGCTTTTCCAATACTTACACGGTGGATTACTGCAATATAGGCACTGCATCCGCAGGTAATGTGCACGTGGAAATCACCCTTGACCCTTTCCTGGAGCTGCAGGAAGCTTCCATCCCATTTGAAGAGCTAAGCCCGGGACGGTATAAATTTGACGTGGAGAATCTGGATATCGGGCAATGCGGCCGTTTCAATATGACCGTGCTGGTCAGTTGTGAAGCCGAGCTGGGGCAAAGCCACTGTACCGAAGCCCATATCTTTCCAGATGAGCTGTGCCTGCCACCTGTGCCCGGTTACTCCGGAGCCTTTCTGGAGCTGGAAGCCCTCTGCCTGGACACCACTGCCTTTTTCCGGATTCAGAATACCGGTGATGGGGATATGGCAGCTCCACTCGAATATATCGTCATTGAAGACGCCGTGCTCCTGCAGCAGGAAACCTATGATCTGGCGCAGGGGCAGGAGACCCTGCTCACCTTCCCCGCCAACGGCAGCACGTATTACTTCAATACCCCTCAGGAACCGGGGGCACCGGGCGAAGATTTCCTCAGTGCTGTGCTCGAAGGCTGTGGCACCAACGCCGATGGCAGCTTCAGCACCGGCTTTGTCAACATTTTCCCACAGAGCGACAGCGACCCCTGGCTCGATATCGACTGCCGGGAGAACATTGGCAGCTTCGACCCCAATGATATTCAGGTCTTCCCGAAAGGGTATGGAGCTGAAGGGCAGGTAGAGCCGGGCACTACGCTGGAATACCTCATCCGGTTCCAGAATACGGGCACGGATACTGCATTCACCGTAGAAATCCTGAACCCCTTCCCACCTGAACTCAACCTGAGCACTTTTCAGCCCCTGGGAAGCAGCCACGATTATAACCTGACAGTACAGGAGGACAACCTCCTCAGCTTCCGGTTTGATCACATTCTGCTGCCCGATAGTACCACCAATCTGGAAGCCTCACAAGGCTACGTACGCTACCGGGCGGAACACCGGGAAGGGCTCCCGCTCGGCACCACCGTCGAAAACGATGCCGCTATTTACTTCGACTTCAATGAGCCCATTTTCACCAACATCACACTAACCACTATTGATGAAAACTTTATCCTGGTCAACATGGAAGAGATCTACGTACCGGGCTTGTCCCTGAATGCCTATCCCAACCCCTTTACCGATTTCCTGAACATTTCTTTTGATGGCTTGTCCGGAAATACCGTACAAATCCTGATTTACAACACGGAAGGCAAACTCGTCCGGCAACTAGAGCAGCCATTTGCTCCGGTCGTGACCCTCCGGCCGGGAGCAATACCCAATGGGCAGTACGCGCTGCAGGTTTGGGTAGACCAAAAGCTAACCGCCGCCGGCACTATTATTAACCACTAAACTTTGAAGCTATGAAAAGGCTAACCATCGCTAGTTTTCTGATTATCCTGTTTGCAACGATCACAACTGCGCAGGACTCCCCATGGAGCGTACAAACCTCACTGGGCTACCAGCAATTTGAAATCTACAATGACTACCGCACTGAGCTCATGAGCTATGAAGGCGGCAACTACGGGAGAAGTACTGGCAACGTCACTTACCCGATACGCAGCCTGCAACTTGGAGTGGGCATCAACTATTCTATCCACCCAAGGTGGACCGGTAGTTTGCAGGCCAACTATACCGGCTGGAAAGGCGAGTATGGTGTTGACCGCTCTATGACCTTCAATGTAGGCCAGGAGGACGAAGTCACGCACAGCCCGAGAAGCCCGCGCGCGCTCCGCCTTGCACAGTTCAACCTCATTGGCTATTACAACCTCAGCCGTATCGGAGCTAAGAGTCAGTGGCAAATTGGTACCGGTTTGAGCGGGGCTTTCCGCCGGCACCGCTATGAGACCCTTGCGCGATACAATATCACCTCTACCCATGACCTGGAAGTACTGGAAAGCCGTATTGAAACCATTGATAAGTGGATAGTTGGCGTTCCACTGAGTGCACGGGTGCTTATCCCGGCAACCGAAAAATTGCAATTTGGCGCACAGCTCGACTTTACCTTTTTCGCCAGTGAAGCGTTTCACCGAAGCCTGGTGCTCCTCGCTACGCATACCTTCTAAAAAAACACCTGACCTATATACCCCAATCATTCAAGAAGCCATCCCAGGGCATTTGCCCGGGATGGCTTACTTTTTCAATTGATCTCTGTAAAGAGCCTGACTTTAGCCCGTCAGAAATTAAGTGCTGCGGTTGAGTGCTCTGTAAGGTATGAAAAGCGGGGTTTCTAAAATGAGCAGTTTCTCGATTTACCTCTATGGGATCTGGCAAACTCTTCCTGACCCCCACTGACAGACAGGCGCTCCAAAGCTTTTTGATGCTGACAGCCTATTTACACCGTACACTGGTAAAATCAGCAGATAGAAGCACAGTTGGCACTGCTTACAATATAGCAGTGATATGACCCGCAAACGTGCCTTGAAGAAAAATGCACTGAAGACTTTAAGACAGTCTAAACAATGCCGACGTCTTCCAAACGCATACCGAAACCGTCCATTCGTATACTTTTTTTCGCCAAGCCAGCTGCGCACCCCAGATTTGCACTGAATCAAAAAACACCAGTGTAATGAAAAAACTCTTTTCAACTTTATTCTTTATCTGCTCAGTTGCAATATTATTTGCACAAGATTACACCCAAACCGTACGGGGCACTGTAACCGACCAGGACACCAAACAGCCGTTGATCGGCGCCAACGTAGTAGTGGTCGATGCAGAAAATTTTACCGGGACGACTACGGACGTAGAAGGAGATTTCCGTTTGGAGGCCATCCCCGTTGGCCGTGTTTCGCTTCGGTTTAGCTTTATCGGCTACAAACCGGTGGTACTTCAAAACCTGGATCTGACCACTGGAAAAGAGCTGATCCTGGAGGTAGAGATGTCGGAATCCGTAAATCAATTAGACGAGGTGGTTGTCACTGCCGGCAAGGACGGCAACCGGGTACTCAACGAGATGGCCACAGTAAGCGCCCGGTCGTTCTCCGTGGAAGAAAGCCAGCGGTTTGCTGGCGCAAGGAACGACGTATCTCGTATGGCCAGCAACTTCGCCGGGGTGAACACAGCTAATGATGCCGTAAATGATATTGTAGTCCGGGGGAATTCACCGCTCGGTGTGCTCTGGCGCCTGGAGGGAATCGATATTTTCAACCCTAATCACTTCGGCGCGGCCGGCGTGACCGGTGGTCCGGTGAGCATGCTGAACAACAATACCCTCGCCAATTCTGACTTCCTCACGGGCGCCTTTCCAGCTATGTACGGCAATGCGACTTCCGGGGTATTTGACTTGCAGATGCGAAGCGGCAACAACGAGCAGCACGAGTTTATGGGGCAAATTGGCTTCAATGGATTTGAATTCGGTGCTGAAGGCCCAATCAATCGCGAAAAAGGCAGCTCTTACCTGGTCAACTACCGCTACTCGGTGCTGGGGCTGATGGACGAAATTGGCCTGAACCCGGGAACAGGGGTAGGCGTCCCGAGGTATCAGGATTTATCCCTGTATCTGGATTTTCCCAATACTAAAATTGGGCACTTATCTGTATTTGCCATTGGCGGTCAAAACAGTATTGACTTTAAAAACTCCGGCACACCAGTAGACGAACTAGAAGATGATTTTTATACCGATGGGGACGAAGACCTTTACAACTCTAACTATATGGGCGTGGCTGGCGTTTCGCAAACCCTGATGTGGAATGACCAAACCTACTCAAAGTTAATTCTCAGCGCCCAGATTGCTCAGAATAATGTGGACATAGATAGCTTGGCAGGGGAGGCCCGCATGCCTACGCCGCAGTACCGAAGTGCCAACCGGCAGGAGAAAGTGAGTGGCCACTTCTACGTCAACCATAAGCGTGATGCAGCCAATATATTCCGGGCTGGCCTGATGGCTGATATTAATCGCGTAGACCTACAGGATTCGATTTACCGCGCTTCTGAAGATGCTTTCCGTACCCTGACCGACGAAAACGGCACGGCTTCGCTGCTTCGTGCCTACGCACAGTGGAAACACAGCTTTACCGACGAGCTCGTTTTGAATACCGGCGTTTACAGCCAGCACTTTGTACTCAACGGCTCCACATCCTTTGAGCCACGGGCTGGCATTAGTTGGGAGTTGAAGCCCCGTCACACCCTGTCTGCAGCTTATGGCATGCACAATCAGCTGGCACCGCTAGGCGTATACTTCCGGAAAACCTTCGTAAACGGCGAATACATACAAACCAATACGAACCTGAATTTTCAGCGCAGTCAACACGTGGTTTTGGGCTACGAGTATCGTTTTCAGAGCGGACTGGAAATCAAGGCTGAAACCTACCTGCAGTCGATAGACCGCGTACCCGTGGAAGCATCGCCTTCCTCCTACAGCCTGATCAATTCGGGTTCTTTTGGGACAGAAATCCGCGACTCCCTCCAAAACGATGGCTCCGGGGTCAATTATGGTGTAGACATCACTTTCCAAAAACCGATCTCCCGTGGCAATTACTTTATCGTAAACGCATCACTCTACGATTCCAGGTATACGGGCTCCGACGGAGTAGAGCGGAATACCGCTTTTAACGGCAACTTTTTGCTGAATGCCGTAGCCGGAAAGGAGTGGCAGCTCAGCGGCGGCGATTCCAAGAATAAAAAGACGCTAAACGCGGACATCAAGCTCACCACCGCTGGGGGGCAACGCTATTCCGATATTGATATCGCCGAATCGCGGGAAGCCCAGAACACTGTGCTTGACGATTCCAACCCCTACAGCAACCAATTCAAAACCTATTTCCGGGCCGACATACGCATCGGCTACAAAGTACACTTCAAAAAACTGACGCAGGAATGGGCTATTGATATACAGAACGTCACTAATAACGATAACCCCCTGGCGGTAACTTATGACTGGCGGACGGGAACTGAGCGCATCATCAACCAACTGGGTATCTTTCCTCTGATGCAATACCGCATTACGTTTTAGCGGGTAAGCGGAGTGCCAATTTTACAATCACAAAACTTTACAACCATGAAAACACTCCATTCAAAAGTTTGGTACGCGGACGAAAGCCGGGCCAAATCTCCCCAAAAGCTACTGTTCTATTCCGATACTGGTAACTTGCAGTTCTCCAAAAATGCAATTATCTTCAAAGGAAAAGACCAGTCGCTGGAAATTAGCAACGTATCGCGCATCTTTATGAAAAATCAAACGCTCAATTGGGTCACCTATATTATTGGTGGATTCGCCTGCCTGTTGATCGACCTCATACTGGGCTCGGGGATCAACGACCCCCTGGACACCAGTTGGGCGCTTACTAAACTCTACCTCTTCCTGGCGCCAGTCTGTATAGTCCTGTTTTGGCTTCCTATGCGGTGGGTGGTGGTGCAATACACAGAAGGCAGTGCGCACAAAAAAGCTTATTTCTCCAATGGATCACATAATGGCTGGGCGGCCCTCTTTGGTGCAAATAAAAAACTGAAGCAGAAGATGATGGATTTGATGAATACGCAGATAACCGCCCGCGATTGAATACTGTAGTCTGGAAAGTCAGCCCGTATTAATCCTGGAGCGCCAGACTATAAACTGCCGAAACCTGGAATGTAACAAAAAAGCATGGACAAGAATTACTGGTATAAAGTGTTCCGTACTTCGGCTGGTATTGCGCTGATACCAGTGCTTTTCGGGCTTGTCCAAGTCTTTCTGTTTGAAAATGACGATCGGTTTCGTCTTTATAATACCTGGTGGCAGTGGCTGTGTTTCAATGCTGGGATTACCTTCTTGCTCACCCTTTCGGCATCGGTGATCGGCAGATGGGTGCACCTGAAGTTGCCTTATGAAAAAACGCATTATGCTCTGCGGCTTTCCGTACAGCTAGTGGCGGTCACCATCCCGGCGGGGATCATCATGTATACTTACCACAAAGCGTGGTGCCCCTATCTCTTGCTCGATTGTGCATCGCAGGAAAGGCTCTTTTACAATATCACGCTTGCTGTGGTGATCACCATTATAGCAACTATCGTGCTTGAAGGCGCACACCTCTTTGAGTTATGGAAGAAGTCGCTGGTAAAAGCATCTATGTTGCGCGAGGAGCACCTGAAGTCGCAGCTCGAAGTGTTGAAAAGCCAGATCAATCCGCATTTTTTATTCAATACCTTGAATAGCATTTATATCCAATCGGCTAAAAATCCGGAAGTCAGCCGGGAAAGCATTTTGAATTTTTCTGAACTGTTGAGTTATCAGCTCTATGACAGCCGGGAGCAATATGTGCGGTTGGACGCGGAGATTGAGTATTTGCAAAACTATATTGAACTGGAGCAGATGCGTCAGGGCGATGCGGTCGATCTAGCCGTGGCGCTCGAAACACCACAACCGGAAGTCCTTGTGGCTCCGTTGCTGTTCACTCCGATTATCGAGAATGCATTCAAGTACGGTTTGGCTTCAGGGCTGGAAACCTATCGGCTTAGCGTTGCCCTTCATACAGATGATGAGCAGATTACCCTGGTATGCCGAAACGAGTTTCGACCTGTGCCCCGCAGGGGAAAAGGCGGACTGGGGCTGGAAAACCTAAAAAAAAGACTGGAGTTGATTTATCCGGGCCGGCATGAGTTCAAAACCGTTGTGATTGACAATGAATTCATAGCCGAGCTCAAAATTCAATATACCCAATGACAAAAAAATGGACCTGTATCATTGTAGACGATGAACCCCTTGCCCGGGAAGGGCTTGAGGCCTATGTGTCCCGGGTCAGCTTTCTGGAGCTGAAAGGGATGTATAAGAATGCGGTGGAAGCCTCCGCTATACTGCACGACGAAAAGATAGACCTGGTGTTTCTCGATATACATATGCCCCTGCTTTCGGGGGTAGAGTTCCTGCGCAATCTTTCCAATCCGCCCAAAGTCATTTTCACTACGGCTTACCGAGAGTACGCCCTTGACGGGTTTGAGTTACAGGCTGTGGATTATCTGCTCAAGCCGATCTCTTTTTCCCGGTTTTTAAAAGCAGTAAATAATTTGCGGGAATCACCGCTACCAACTGATGAAGGCAAGCCTGTAGCAAATGACCACTTTTATGTGAAAGAAGATGGGATGATGGTAAAGGTATTAATGGCCGATGTTTTGTGGATCGAAGGCATGAAAGACTATATCTTTATCCACACCGCTACCCAGCGGCACATGGTGCTAAGCAGTATGAAAGCCGCCGAAGAGAAACTCGACTCCGAACAGTTTATGCGCGTCCACCGCTCGCACATCATCAACCTGAACTACGTGGATGCGCTGGAGGGAAATACCCTTCACATTCAGGATCATCGCATCCCCGTGAGCAAGCGGTACCGTTCAGACGTACTGGAAAAGGTGGTAGGAGATAGGTTATGGCGAAGGGAGTGAGTCCTGCTATCTTTTTTCAACGCCACCCGTTTGTCAGAAAGTTTATTAGACTTGAACAAGCAGGGCTTTTCATCAACATAGTTAGGGGATCGAAAAGGAAACAGAAGTTGACGCCCCCCACTCAGTGCCTGCTTTAAAGACCATGTCAGACAGGGAAACTTTAAGAGCTGTTTTCAACCACGCGTCCCGGTAATTACCGGTATTTCAGGAGATTAGCCTGAGCTAAGTGACTAAAAAAGGTATAGCGTGAGAAGGGGCAGCGCCATTTTAACCCTGTAATACTCCACGACGTATCACGTCTATTGAAGAAGCCATCCCAAGGCATTTGCCCGGGATGGCTTACTTTTTTCAAATTATCTCAACGGAGTAACAGGCCTAGCTCGCCAGTTCCTCGCGGATTTTGTTCAATGCAGAACCAGCGCCTACCCAATCGATCTGCGCCTGATTGTAGGTGTGGGCTACCTCGAACTCTTCCGTTGAGCCGTCCTTGTGGTGCAGCTTCACGGTCAGGTTCTTATCCGGTGCCATCTCATTGAAACCGAGGATATCGATCTTATCGTCCTGCCGTACTTTTTCGTAGTCATCAGGCTTGACGAAAGTGAGGGCCAGCATGCCCTGCTTTTTCAGGTTGGTCTCGTGGATACGTGCGAAAGACTTCACGATCACGGCGCGTACGCCCAGGTGGCGCGGCTCCATAGCCGCGTGCTCGCGGGAAGAACCTTCACCGTAGTTTTCCTCACCGAAAACAACGGTGCTAACACCAGCTGCTTTGTACTTACGAGCCGAATCCGGTACGCCCAGGTACTCTGCTTTTTCCACATTGTCTACATAGTTGGCTACCTTATTCATCTCACCGTTGAAGAAGTTGATGGCACCAATGAAGCAGTTATTGGAAATATTGTCCAGGTGGCCACGGTACTTCAACCATGGGCCCGCCATGGAAATGTGGTCCGTCGTACACTTACCCTTCGCTTTGATCAGCAGGCGCATGCCTTTCAGCTGCTCCTGTGTGATCGGCTCAAAGGGTGTCAGCAACTGCAGACGGTCGGAATCAGGAGATACATTAATCTCAATACCGGTGCCATCTTCAGCCGGTGCCTCAAAGCCTGCGTCTTCTACAGCAAAGCCCTTTGCCGGCAACTCTACGCCCGTTGGTGGATCGAGCATTACGTCCTCACCGTTCTCGTTCTTCAGGGTATCCGTTAGTGGGTTGAAGGTCAGGTCACCGGCAATCGCCAAAGCCGTCACAATCTCCGGAGAAGCCACGAAGGAGCGGGTCTGCGGGTTACCGTCGTTACGCTTGGAGAAGTTCCGGTTGAAGGAGGTGATGATGGAGTTCGCCCGGTTGGGGTCATCGGTGTGGCGCGCCCACTGACCGATACACGGCCCGCAAGCGTTGGCCAGTACAACACCACCCATTTTTTCGAAATCTTTCAGCTGCCCGTCACGGTCTACCGTGTAACGAATTTGCTCAGAGCCCGGCGTTACGGTAAACTCGGATTTCACTTTGAGCTTCTTGTCTACAGCCTGACGCGCCAGGGAGGCGGCCCGGTCGAGGTCTTCGTAGGAAGAGTTGGTACAAGAGCCGATCAAGCCCACTTCGAGCTTTTGAGGATAATTATTTTCCTTCACAGCCTGTGCAAACTTAGAGATGGGCCAGGCCAAATCCGGCGTGTAAGGGCCATTGATGTGCGGCTCCAGCGTTGACAGGTCAATTTCAACCACCTGATCGAAGTACTTTTCCGGGTTGGCATAGCATTCGGCATCACCGGTGAGGTGCTCTTTCACCCCATCAGCCAGCTCAGCAACTTCAGCACGCTCGGTGGCGCGCAGGTAGCGGCCCATCGCTTCGTCGTAACCAAAAGTCGAAGTGGTTGCGCCAATCTCAGCGCCCATATTGCAGATGGTGCCTTTGCCTGTACAGGATAGAGATTCCGCGCCTTCGCCGAAGTACTCCACGATGGCACCGGTACCTCCTTTTACAGTCAGGATACCCGCAACTTTCAGGATCACATCTTTAGCGGATGTCCAGCCGCTCATTTTGCCGGTCAGCTTCACGCCGATCACTTTTGGCATTTTGAGCTCCCAGGGCATACCCGCCATAACGTCTACTGCATCTGCACCGCCCACACCGATCGCGACCATACCCAGGCCACCGGCATTAGGGGTATGCGAGTCTGTACCGATCATCATACCACCGGGAAAGGAGTAATTCTCCAATACGATTTGGTGGATAATGCCCGCGCCGGGCTTCCAGAAGCCAATGCCGTACTTATTGGATACGGAAGACAGGAAGTCATAGACCTCTTTATTGACATCATTGGCTTTTGCCAAATCCTGGGTTGCACCTTCTTCGGCCTGAATCAGGTGGTCGCAGTGTACGGTAGAAGGCACCGCTACGTTGTCACGGCCCGCCATCATAAACTGCAGCAGCGCCATCTGTGCGGTGGCATCCTGCATAGCTACACGGTCAGGTGCGAAGAAAACGTAGTCTTTGGCACGTGAATAGTTTTGCAGAGGCGACTCAGGGTGCAGGTGGGTATAGAGTATTTTTTCAGTGAGGGTGAGCGGGCGGCCAAGTACTTCCCTGGCTTCTTTTACGCGCTCAGGCAGTGCTTTGTACACCGCCTTGATCATATCGAGATCGAATGGCATAGCAGATGAATTTAATTTGTTTATTGTAATGCTGGTACCTGGCATGCGTTCATGCCGTACGCGGTTTTTTATTTGGTTAACGGATGCTTGCTTTGAGTGGTTTCCTCCAGTTGAAACCTGAGGACCGGCCCGGGCGAAACACCTTATTTTTCCAAGCATTTTGGAAGGTAGGCAAATGTACAATTTTTACCCCTTTTTGGCAATGCCTCCACAATATAGATAGGATGGACCGAAATATTGTTTCGCCAGATTGGTGATTTCTACCTATCGCTCCACAGCCCACAGGTTTTGGTGGGCGCTTCCCCAGCAGGTTACCTTCCTCAGATTGGGGATGCGGGGCAGGCATTGCTCAACCATAGAAGCCCCGAAGTACTCGTACCCGCAGCGGTAGTTATCCATGTACAGAATGTCACCTCCCGTATTATCAGCCAGGCAGGCGTACTCTGCAAAAGCATTGGTGTTGCTTTCTGTAGCGTCCAGAAAGGTAAGGATATTGATCGTGATTTTGCGTTGCGACAATTGGGCTGCCCAGTCGCAGATATCATCTCCGTTGGCATTGCAAACGTTGGCCCCGTCACTAATGAGAAAGATAGACTTCCGGGTTTGGTTATCCGTAGAAAACAACTCAGGGCTGGCCTGCAGGCGCTCCAATAAGGGTGTGGTCCCATTGGGTACTAAAAAGCGTAACCGATAGCGCATATCGTATCTGCTCAGGGCGCCCACCGCATCCCAGGCCTTGGGCTCCGTCCAGCAGTCTCCGTCGATACTGCCCAGGCCCAGCTGTGTAGTCTCCGGCAGGCTATCCAGAATAAACAGGGCGGTTTGCTTCATGACATCAAAGCGGGTCGCACCCATACAGGGAACCTTTTCCATGACCATCGACCCGGACAGGTCGAGCAGGAAAAGCAGCTCTTCGTAATTGGTGAATTCCAGGGTCCGGTCGGTATTGCCCGGCAGTTCGCCCACCGGCTCCGGGCCCGCGGAGTCTTGCTGTGCGTAGTAGTCTTTGAGCCCTTCCATACCAAGGGTGTCCCTGACCAAAAAGTAATTGTAGAGTGCGGTGGCGTTTTTCGTATCGTACTTTACAGCCTGATCAAAAAACTTCAGGGAGCGGATCAGGTCGCGCCGGTGCACATGATAGTGCCACCCCAGGGTATCGCTGCCGTGGTCACTGCCGCCCTGATTGAGCATCGTTGCGTAGCCCAGCGCGTTGTAGTAAATACTCAGCCGTTTGGCATCCCCTAGTTTTTGCTGTAGTTCGATACTTTCCTCCAGGGGCTGCAAGGCGCCCCCGGCCCGGTCGGCATACAACAAGACCATCCCTTTCAGAAAACTGCGGGTGGCAAGCTTTTGTGCCCCGTCCGGATCATCGGAGGAGAGTAGAATGTCGCTTTTTTGCAGCAGGCTCAAGCCTTCATCTGCCCGGTCCACCCGGCTCAGGCCCAGCGCCAGGGAAAGGGTAAAGTTGTAGTTTTCGGGAATAATGTTGTGGGCTTTCTCGAATTGTCTGACCGCCCGGTCGTATTGGGCTTCCGAATACAGCAGCATGCCTTTGTAGTGCGCCCGGAAAGCCGCTTTCTGCCGGTTGCTTTCTGGTGAGAGCAAAAGCAGCATTAAGGGAAAAATCAATAAAACACTATACTTGATCGCCATGAATGTAGTATCGTTCTGCTCAAAAGCCGGAATCTATTGCCGTGCCGGTATTTATGCTCAGGCCATCTCCGCCAGTTCCATCCAGCGCAGCTCCATTTCTTCCAGTTCTTCGTTCAAAGCGCTGAGCTCTTTGGACAAATCTGTGATTTGCTCCGTGCTCAGGCTGGTGTCATTGAATTGCTCGGTCAGTTCAGTCTTTCTTTCTTCGAGCTTTAGGATTTTCTTTTCCACCCGCTTCAGCTCTTTGCGCTCCTCCTGGCTCAACGCGGTTGCCTTGGATTTGGGCTTGGGGGCGGAGGGGGTTGCCGCTTCTTCGGCTTTCGCCAAACGGGCTTTTTCACGGTCTTCTTCTTTTTTGACCTCCCGGTACTGCGTGTAGCTGCCAGGGAAATCCCGGATTTTGCCCTCCCCTTCAAAGACGAAGAGGTGCTCCACGATCTTGTCCATGAAGTAGCGGTCGTGAGAGACAATCAGGACGCAGCCAGGGAACTCCAGCAGAAAGTCTTCCAGCACGTTGAGTGTCATAATGTCCAGGTCATTGGTCGGCTCATCCAGGATGAGGAAGTTGGGGTTGGCCATCAGCACCGTGAGCAGGTACAGGCGGCGGCGTTCTCCACCACTGAGCTGGGAAACATAAACCTGCTGCTGTTTGCGGTTGAACATGAAGCGTTCAAGCAATTGCGGCGCGGTCAGTTTTTGGCCCTTCTCCAAAGGGATAAACTCGGCGATATCCTGCACCACATCAATCACCCGTTGGTTTTCGGATAGCTGTATACCATCTTGGGTGTAGTACCCAAAGACCGTATTGCCCCCTACCACTACCTTGCCGCTGTCTGTGCGTGTTTCCTGCGTCAGCAGTTTCAGAAAAGTAGTCTTCCCGACTCCGTTGGGGCCAACGATCCCTGCACGCTCCCCTTTACGGAATTTATAGCTAAAGCCGTCTACCAGCACTTTATCTTCATAAGACTTGCTGATGTTATGGGCTTCCAGTACCTTTTTACCCAGCCGCTGCCCCTTGATATCGATCTTCATCTCTTCATCAATACGCTGTTGAGAGACTTCATCATTGAGCCCGTGGAAGGCATCCACCCTGGACTTTGCTTTGGTGCCCCGGGCTTTTGGCATACGGCGTACCCACTCCAGCTCGCGCTGCAGCAACTTCTTGTTTTTTTCCAGGGTCGATGTCTCTACCTGATGGCGGGTGGTTTTCTTTTCCAGAAAATCACTGTAATTGCCCGTATAGCGGTAGAGCTCGCCTAGGTCCAACTCCACGATGATATCACAAACGCGCTCCAGGAAATAACGGTCGTGCGTCACCATAAACAAGGTAATCCGAGGCTGCTGCAGGTACTCCTCCAGCCACTCTATCATGTCCAGGTCCAGGTGGTTTGTTGGCTCATCCAAGATGAGGAACTCAGGCTCTTCGATGATGAGTTTGGCCAGCGACAGGCGTTTCTTCTGGCCACCGGAGAGGTTCCGGACCAGCTTATTGAGGTCGCTGACTTCCAGCTTCGTCAGGATCTCCCGGATACGGGCCTCAAAATCCCAGGCCTTGAGGGCGTCCATCTTAGCGATGGCCTGATGCATCGCCTCGGTATCGTCCGGGAAGAGCATAGCATACTCGTAAGCCCGTACGGCCTTGATCATTTCATTATCAGAATCCAATACCGCTTCCAGGATTGTGTGCTCTTCAAAAAATACGGGATCCTGATTTAGGAAGCCGATACGGACATCCCGGTGGAGGTAGACCTTTGCCGTTTCTCCTTCGGGCGACTCCTCGCCGGCGATGACCCTTAGCAGTGTCGTTTTCCCCGAACCATTTTTGGCTACGAGCGCGATTTTCTGGCCCTGATTGACCTGCAGGGAAATATTGTCGAAGAGGACTTTCTCTCCGTACATCTTGGTAACATCTTCCAGGTTGAGGTAATTCACGCTTTCTGATTCGGTGAAGTAATGTGCAAAAGTACAAAAGACTTTAGGTGTTGGTACCTGTGCAGCAAAAAAACAGAGGCTTCCCTACTGTGGTAGAAAAGCCCCTTAAGAACGTATTGGTTTTAGAGCTTGTTGGGATTTCACCCTTTGGGCTGCTCTTATATTTTAGTGCTTCTTGATCATGTCGCGCATGATTGATAGCGTTTCTTTGATGTAAATATCTTTGGATACGCTCTCCAGCCACTCATCGTTACGGGCCTTTTTGGACTCATCGGCCTCAATTGCGGCCAGGTCTTCCTCGAGGTTGGCGATATTCTCCAGGACCACCTGATCCATGACACCATCAAACTCATCAGCCTGCCGTTGCCGCTCTTCACGCATCTCGCGGTAAGCGTCGAGTTGAAGCGGATAGGAAGACTCTTCCCGCTGCTGCTCCACCCGTTTGGCATTAGCCAGAATTTTCTGGAAGGCTTCATTCTCTTCGATACGCTTTTCGCTGTGGCGGCGCAGCTTGCTGAGGTTGTCCACCTTCAGTACATCCTGTTCGTATTCCACGGGGGCAATTTCGGTCCACTCCATGGCGTACTCCCGGTCGCGCTCGCCGGTTTTGATGTAGAAGAAGTTGTCCGGCAGGATAATATCCGGTGTCACGCCTTTGAGCTGCGTGGAGCCCCCGTTCACCCGGTAAAACTTCTGGGTGGTCAGTTTGATCTCCCCTAATGGCTTCAGTTCATTGAACCCGCGAATGGTGCGGTCGAGGTCGATAAAGCGCTGAACGGTACCCTTACCGAACGTAGACGGGCTGCCTACGATCACTGCACGCCCATAGTCCTGCAGGGCGGCTGCAAGAATCTCAGAAGCAGAAGCGCTATAGGAATTGACCATCACAATCAGTGGGCCGTCATACTGCACCCGGGCGTCTACATCCTTGAGTACTTCCGGTTCAGAAATCCGGGACTTTACCTGTACGATAGGCCCTTTCTCGACAAACAGGCCGGTCATTTTGACCACGTCCCGCAGAGAACCGCCTCCGTTGTAGCGGAGGTCGAGGATAATACCATCTACATTTTTCGCTTTCAGCTTTTCTATTTCTGTGGCTACATCCTTGGAGCAGAAGCGGCCGTTTTTGTTTTGGAAGTCAGCGTAAAAAGAAGGCAGCAGAATATAGCCAATACGCTCATTCATATCTTCTCCGCCTTCCAGAATGAGAGATTTGGCAAACTGCTCTTCCAGTACCACTACGTCACGGGTGATGGTGATGTCCTTAATGGTACCATCCAGTTTTTTGACGGTAAGGGTCACTTTGGTGCCTTTGTCGCCACGGATGAGCTGCACCACATCATTGATCACCATACCGGCAATATCGACCGGTTCTTGTTCGTCCTCCTGCTTAACTTTAAGGATGAGGTCGTTTTCTTCCAGCCCTTTCTGTTTCCAGGCCGGGCCACCGACTACGATACGCATGACCTTAGTGTAGTCGTCTTCTGTGCGCAGGGTCGCACCGATACCTTCCAGCCGGCCACTGAAGCGGATGTTGAAGTTCTCTTTATCAATAGGCTGATAGTATTCAGAGTGTGGGTCGAAGATATGGGTAAAGGTGTTGAGATAGACGCTCAGGCGGTCTTCCCGCTTCAGCTTGCGCATGCGGGTGTACCAGTCGTCCAGAAATTCCCGGACCTCCCCGCGGGCTTCTGCCTCAATCGCTTCAAAGTCCATCGGTTCTTCTTCTTCTCCTTTCTTTTCTTCTTCCTCGGTTTTGCTCACGATGCGCTGAACCGTTTCGTACTTCAGGTACTTGCGCCAGTACTCCTGCAGTTCCTGATCATTCTTAGCGAATGGCTTTTTGTCGCCGTCGAGTTCGATGTTTTCGTCCACGCTGTAGTCAAAAGGCTTTTCCAGGGCTTGGTGATAATAAGCCTGGGTTTTGTCCAGTGCTGCTTCGAGCATCAGAACGGAAGCATCGAAGAACTCGAAAGTACCGTTCTCCGCCTGATCATCAATCTGATTGCGGTAACCTTCAAGCCTGCTAATATCCTCCTGCGTCAGGAACCGTCGTCCGCCATCGACCTGATCGAGGTAGAAGTCAAAAATCTGGCCTGAAAAATTATCGTCAATTTGCTTGGGCTGATAGTGCAACTGCCCAAAACCACTTAATACGGCTTTGACCAGGACCGCCTCCTTTTCAGCATTACTGGGTTGCGGATAGTAGGCAGCAGCTAGCAATGCGACCAACAAAACGGAGAAGAAAATCTGACCTCTGTACTTCATGATAAATTTCTTTATTGACATCCTAAGGGGTGCTTTCAAATTGAGAACTTGTCTAAGGGCTTAGAGCGTGTGGTGACTTTAGTAATCGGTCTATAAACCTGCTCTTATCCAGAATAAATATACTGCTTTCAACAACAAAAGTTGACCATCGTATTCCCAACGGTGTTGCTTTAACGCAATGGTAACAAATCTGGTGCCAGTTATTCAAAAGCTAACGAAAAAAACAAAGGATAAGTTGTGCCGACCCCAACGGCAACAGCCCCGGCGGGAAAATCCTACCGGGGCTGTTGCTAAATCTATACCTAAGAGCGTGTTGGGACTTTACACTTCGGGCTGCTCTTGCCAAATTTTGTCCTGCCCTTCGTTGTTCTTTGGTCACGTAGCTAAGCAGGCTGACCGAAAACACATTTTGGGTTAGTATGACGATAAGATACCATGCGTAAAAACGCAGCGGCATTTTGTGCTTTGCGCCCCAGGTTTTCTGTAAATACCAAGCATGGCAGGTTATCCGAGTGCCTGA
>NZ_JAVJSK010000052.1:0-13189 GCF_040219495.1 Phaeodactylibacter sp.
ACTTTTTTGCTTATACTTCGTCCCGGAAACCCTTCCCGCAAACTGCGGGACAGGCTATTTAGCTAAGGCTAAACTCCGGTTTTCGTGCCTCGTCTAACCAAAAAATTGTTAGTTTTCGACTAGAAGACAAAAGTCCCAACAAGCTCTAAATTTACATTTAGCCCGCTAAACTCAAATTTAGTGACTTCGCCAGAACCATAAACCCTTGATTTTCATGATGAAACCGCTCCAAACAAGCTCTTACTTTTTCCCACAGCAGTGTTTATACTTTCGCCCGCTTTGGCAGGGGCATGGCTCATTACGGCCTATTTTAGTATTGCTTTTTGTGGTGGGTTGGGCAGGGGGTGAAGAGGGGAGGAACGCGGGTATTTCATCGTCCATCATAGACTCCGTCAGAAATTCCATCATTTTCTGAGCGTAGGGGTCCTGAGCCATTTTTTCCAGCTCCTCTTGGTCTTTCTCGCTGAGCTGCCGCATTTTTTTACGTTTAAGGTACGACTCATCATAGGCCTCGGAGATGTTTTTGGGCAGCGGATTGAGGTCGGCCTCATCGCGAGGTGTCTCAAATAACTCGACCACTTCCTCCCATTTGCCGATAATATCTTTTGACACGGCCCCTTTCTGATAAAGCAGTTCTATAACTGGCAACAGCTCCTGCAAGCTGAGCTCTCCGGCCGATGATGCCAACCAGGCGATGAGGTCAGAATCAATGAGCCCTTTATCGCCCAGGTGGAGCCTGTAGTGCTCAAAAATGCTGCCGAACCAATCGCTCACTTCCGGCAAGCGTTCCATATTGTGCCAGGCTATTTGAGCGACAGTATCGCCCACCATGATTTTAGAGTAGGGTGACACATATCTTTCCTGCATAAATCCCTGCAAAAGGGGCAGTTGACCAGAGGCAATGCGGGCAAGGCAAGGGAAAACAAAGGACTTTTCGTTCTCTCCGAACCAAAAATCCAGGAAACCTTCCTCCTGCCGCAAAACATCAAGCACGACCGGCAGGCAGGATTCGTCGCCAAATACCTGCAGGAAATAAAAGGCGTGGGACATAAAACTGACCTGGTTGTCTTGCCACTCCGTCCATCTTCTGCTTTGCCGATCGAAATAGGAGTAACGCTGCAGGCCGTCTTCCAGCACCCGTTTCAGGTCCTGCACTAGTGTAGCTTGCGGCAGCGCGGCTATGAGGCTCCTATTTGCCTTAGGGAGGTCTTCCAGCCCATAACGGTAAAAAGCCTCAATTTCGGGGTGGTGAAATACGGGGGCTTCCTTTCGCTGAGGATAAGGGGCAGTAGCGCGGGTTTTCACCCTAAGCTTGTTGCGCTCCTCCTCCTTAATCCTTTCCAAATTCGCGATCATCCTTTTCCCTAAGATGGCCTCTGTAACACGTTGCGTGATGGAATGCTCAGGGTCTATGGCCAGAAGGATACTGTGCCGCTCTTGCGCTGCTTCAATATCTCCTTCTTGGAGCAACAATAAAACAGCAGACTGGTAATAATTCATCACCTCACTGATATGGAAGACTTTGCGTTCAGGGTACAAATCCTGAAGCAGCAAACGCTCGCCCATCAAATGCCGTGCGGCAACCGTATCTTTTTTTTCTTGTACCAGACGGTTCGATTCATTGGTAATTCCAAACAGGTAGTTGGGGTGGTTTTTGCGGAGTTCACGGAGCACGCGCCTGGCTCTAAGGCGCTTGCCACACATCATATATAGCGTGTAGAGGTGGTTTTGGGCCCGTGGTAAATGCGGGCATCTCCTTACAAGCTCTTTCAGCGGCTTGATTGCCTTCGGGTTACCCGCTACGACCTCTGGGTAGAGTGCATTCATCATTTCTGCCTCTTCGTCGGTGATGCTGGAGTCTCCCATGACGTCGTGCTCCACTGCATAAGGGATGAGTGGGTGGGGGTAAGTAAAGCGGGTCTTGTTCCTTGGCATAGCGGATGGGTTGCGTATTCAGGCACAAATCTACAAAATGAGCATCGGTTATCATGCCGTACCGCCCCTTTTGTTTCGGGCAGAAAGCCTGCAACTGGTGCATGGGTTTCCTGGGTTTTGGGGGCGGGTGAGGTTACAGGGGGCAGGTGGACATAGAAATCTTTGACAAAACGGTTATCCCCATCAGAACCTAATGCTCCTGATCCGGATAAATCAGGAGGAAGCTGACTTCGCTAAAATGCCTGGACAGATACCTCGGCAGGCGTTTCATCCATGATTGATAGGAGATAGTACGTTCCCGGGCCTGCACAATGACGAAGAGGTCATCAGGGCCTACCTCCCTGCCTAAAATGAGGATATCCTCCCAATCGCTAAATACCTGCGTGTGGACCTCCACTACGGGTTTATCGTGCTGGGCAAGCTCGGTGATGCGGGCAATTGTATCTGCTGGACCTGCGAAGTGCAAGGTCCCGGTGGTTTGATTGGCAAGGGTCTTCAGCGTCTTCAGCCAATGCGGGAAATGCAGCTCCAGCTCAGCATTTTCAGGGACAATCACGAAGATTTTCCCCAGTGTATTCAGCGGAATAAGCAGGCGGGTAACCAGTACCTCCCTGAAACAATTGAGCAGGATGTAATCCAGCACCGTGCCAAACAGATGGTCTTTAGGGTGGTAATCGCCATGCCAGCCTACGATGACCCGCGTGATCATCATCTCCTTGATGGTACGGACGATGCCGCTGCCCGGGCTGACATCTATGCGGGTAATAGGCTCTAGCAGGGTATCGGTAGCGGCAGCATACCTGACGGCTTTTTCCAGTTGTTTTTTGGTTTCCAGGATACGGCTGCTGGCAGAGGCATCGTCGTTGATCACGGATAAAGGGTAGACCGGCTGCCGGGAGCCGGGCGGGGTAATCATAACGGCAAGGTCAACCAGGGGCATGATGTTAGCCGGGTTGGCAACCGGAACGAGCAGGCGCTCCTCGGCCAATTCCTCTTCCGGGACTTCATCGGCCTGCAGCACGGCCAGTTTGCGGCCGGCCGATTCCACTACAAACGAGCTGACCATGCAGGTAACCAGGATCATGATGATGATTCCATTGAGCACATCATCATTGATGAACCCGAGCTCATAGCCTACTAATGCTGCCGCCAGCGTTGAAGCGGCCTGAGCTACACTTAGACCGAACATAACGCCCTGCTCTTCTTTGCGGTAACCGTAAATCCGGGCTGTAAGGTAGGCCGGCAACCACTTCAGAGATATGGAGAGCGCTGCAATAACCCCGACGGCAATCAGGGCAGTTTTGCCTTTGAGGAAGATGCTGAAATCGGAGAGCATCCCCACATGGATCAGGAAAAAGGGAATAAACAGTGCGCTGCCCACAAAGTCGATCCGGTTCATGAGCGGAGAGGTGCCGGGCACAAGGCGGTTGATGGCCAGCCCGGCGAGGAATGCACCGATAATTGGCTCTACGCCGGCAAGCTTCGCGCCGAAAGAAGCAGCAAAAACAAAAGAGAGCACAAAAATATACTGGGAAGCGCCCTCGCTTTCCACATTGCGGAAAAACCAACGCACCACCCGCGGGCCAATCTCCACGACCACATAAACAAAAATGGACAGCGATACCAGTAGCCCAAGCCAAAACCCTGCCCCCAGGTCGCCCTCCACCGAGCTGGCAATGACGGCCAGTACCAGAAGCGCCAGAATGTTGACCACCAGCGTGCCGCCCAGCGTGACCGTCACCACTTCATTCCTGACCAGGTCGAGCCGGCTGACAATAGAGTAAGCGACCAGGGTGTGAGAAGCAAACATGCTGGCCAGCAACAGCGCAGAGGGCCAGCTCAAGTCGAGCAGGTACCAAACGCCTATAGCGCCAAACACTTGTGGGATCGCAAAAGAAAGCAGGCCGAAAACCATTCCTTTCTTCCGGGTTTTCTTGAATTCGTTCAGGTCTACCTCTAAGCCTGCCTGAAACATGATATACAGCAGGCCTACCGTACCAAAGAGCTCAATCGCATAACTTTTTTCCAATACGTGGAAGCCATTGGGCCCCAGTAGCGCACCGGATAGGATCATCCCGATAATCCCCGGCACCTTAAACCGCTGCAACAGCCTGGGTGCCAAAAAGATAACAAACAGCACTATGGCGAATACCATTACCGGGTCGGTGATGGGCAGATGGAAATACTGCGTGAATTGTTCCATAGGCAGAATGGCTTTGTTTATCCTTCTCCAGGCAAATGCACCTGTTTAGAGCTTGTTCCTGCCACCATTTCTTTGGCTTTCAGAATAAACTTTGTTCGGGCATGCGCTCCGTTCCGTTTTTTCCAATGGAATGACCTGTCTGGAGGCGTATTTGTTGGGGCAAATTAGATCAGATTTTTCACTTTTTTGCTACTCAAGTCTGCCTGCCATAACCTTTGCGTTGTAAACCAGTACTTTATAGCTTGTTGGGACTTTAGCCCCGTTCCGGGGAGCGGGACTAAAATCCCAACAAACGCTTACTCCATGCTTTTCAAATATTTATAAAGATCACTATCGGTGGAGAGGATCACGGTGGTGGAGGTATCGAATGTATTCACGAAAGTTTCCATACTTTTTACGAAGCTGTACAGTTCTACTGACCGGCTGGATTTGTTGTAGGCCTCAGCATAGATGCGGGTAGCTTCGGCATCCGCTTTTCCTTTAATGGTTTCCGCTTCTTTGTAGGCTGCCGATTGTATCTGGCTCAATTCGCGCTCTTTCTCTCCGTTAATTCTTGAAGCTTCGCCCTCGCCCTCAGACCTGAACTTGTCGGCAATACGGATACGCTCGCTCTTCATGCGATCGTAGACCCGTTGCCTGACATCTTCGACATAATTGATCCGTTTGAACCGGAAATCAAGGATCTCGATGCCAAGGTCCTTTGTCTCTTCATTGGCTTTTTCCTGAATCATATTCTGGATTCTTTTTCGGCCTACTTCGATCTGAGCAAGCGAATCTTCAATCATTATACTGATTTTAGCTGTGGTGTCAGCCTGCCGGTTGGTATTCCTGACCACTTCCTCGAGGCTGTGGCTGGCCACCTGATCCCGTGTTTCTCCGTCAATGATATCGTCTAGCCTGCTCTGCGCGCCCCGTTCGTCGGTGAGGCGTTTGTAAAACTGCAGGGGGTCAGTAATATGCCAACGGGCATAGCTGTCCACGAAAATGAACTTTTTCTCTTTTGTCGGGATTTGGTTGGGGTCGCCGTCCCATTCCATGTAGCGCTTTTCGAAGAAATTCGCTTCCTGGACAAATGGCGTTTTGAACTTCAACCCGGGCTCAGTCACGGCATCACCGATGGGCCGGCCAAACTGGGTAATCACTACCTGTTGCGTTTCGTCTACGATGTAAATGCTTTGAGTCAGGACGACTATACCGGCAATAACAAGGGCGGTAATAAGTGTTAATTTGCTTCTTTTATTCATCATTAGTCTTTTGGAACCTGTTAAGAGCTTGTGCTTTAATTCAACTCCTTTTTCAGCAGCGGAATCACATTATTGCCATTCTCAGAAGTGATAATTTTGTTGCCGAGTTTGGGCAGCACCTCCTGCAGGGTTTCGAGGTAAATTCTTTTCTTCGTTACTTCAGGCGCTTTGATGTACTCGTTGTAAAGGGCGTTAAACCTGGCTGCTTCTCCCTGTGCATTATTGACGCGCTGGGTAGCGTACCCTTCAGCTTGTTGTATGGTTTCCTGCGCCTGCCCTCTGGCCCTGGGGATGACCTTGTTGTATTCCGATTTCGCTTCGTTGATCAGGGTTTCTCTTTCCTGCTGGGCCTCGTTTACGGCATTGAAAGCCTGTTTGACGGACTCCGGAGGGTTGATATCCTGAAGGACCACCTGGGCGATTTGTACCCCTAATGAGTATTCCCTGGTCATATCCTGCAACAAGGCCTTTACTTCATTGGCAATTTCGGCTCTTCCGACCGTCAGTACTTCATTGACGGTCCGGTCGCCTACGATCTGCCGGGTAACGGCTTCGGAAAGGTCGCGCAGCGTATTATCAGGGTCGCGTACCTTAAACAGGTAGTTGTAAGGATCGCTTACGCGGTATTGCACCACCCACTGCACATTGGCGAGGTTGAGGTCGCCGGTCAGCATGATCGCTTCATCTTCTGTGACCGACCCCGTGCGGCTGTATTCGGTCCTGACCCCGGCTTGCTCTGTGCGAAAACCAAATTCCTGCTTTTTTTGCCTTTCTACCGGCACTTTATAAATCCTTTCAACAAAAGGTATTTTCATTTTCAGCCCGGGCGAAACCGTCCGGACGTGCTTCCCGAAGCGCGTCACCACCCCTGCTTCTTCTGTACCTACCTGAAAAAATGCGCCAAACCCAATAATCAAAAGCACCACTACGGTAACTACCGCTTTATAGTACTTTCTGATCAGGTGTAATATCTGGTTGAAATCGATTTTTTGATCTCCCATAGTTGTTTTTGAATTTGCAATCTTTCAAAGTACAACTAATTAAAGGGCTAGACGATGAATCGGTGTTATTTTTTCAATGCTTTAGCGGCGGTTATGGGCAACCTTTCAGGCAATTCCTGATTAGAGCATGTTTGGAGCGGTTTCGTCATGAAAATCAAGGATTTATGGTTCTGGCAAAGCCTTGCTCATATTTTACCTCTATTGGAGTCCCCTCTTCGGGGATTTCCGTAACTTCATTAAAGTTTTCCCGGTCACAATTAGTAAGGGAAAAGAAAGCGATAGCGCAAAAACAGATCGTAATTCGTTGCACGATGATTGTTTTTACTTATCTATTGGGATGCAAGACGGAAAACGTTGCAACGGTAATGACTTTTTTTGAGCTTTGTTTTTACGCCTGTGAAGAGCGTATTGGGATTTCCCAAAAAACAAAGCCCCCCATACAGGGAAAAAGCGGCCCTGCTGTACAGCACGGAATTAGGTCCTGTATGACAAGGCTCCATCTTTATTAACAGTATGACGACAGCGGCAAACCGGTTTTACGTTGTTTTACAACACCTCGCGTTTTGGAGCGCAGTAGGTGCACTGTTGTTCATTCTCTATGACGTAGGCGTCAACCCAGTTGCCGGCGAGAATATCTGGGTGCACCGGGCCTGTGGCATTGCCATTGCTGCCGGGTTTGCCGTTGGTACATTACGCAATGTGCCAGCTATTGAACTGCAGCCGTTTCGAAGGACGGTACTGATTATTGATTTACTGTACCTGGGGTATTTGGCCATGGCTCTTGTGCGTTTTTTTCAAGTTTGGGACGATGCGGGCACCCTCATTCCTATAGAAGCGAGGTTGGGCCTCGGTGCCGCTGCGGTGTTTTTCCGGGAGCTCTCTGCCCGCCGGGAATTAAGCTGGCTTCGGCTGCTCAACCCGGCTCAGCTTTTTTTAACGAGTTTTCTGAGCATCATCCTGATTGGCACCGGCCTGTTGCTATTGCCAAACGCCTCTAACGGGCAGCTCTCGTTACTCGATGCCCTCTTTACCTCCACGAGTGCGGTTTGTGTTACGGGCCTGATCGTAGTGGATACCGGCTCTTTCTTTGCGCCTTTCGGGCAATTTGTCATTGCTGCGCTGATTCAGATCGGAGGGATTGGCATCATGACCGTCACCAGTTATTTTAGCTATTTTTTTAAAGGCAGGGCAAGTTATGAAGACCAATTGCTGCTGAAAGACCTGACTTATGCCGGAAAAATCAGCGATGTGTTCAATAGCCTGAAACGGGTACTCCTCCTCACCTTCACGATAGAGCTGGCTGGCATCATCATCATCTTTTTCACCATAGACAGCGATCATTTCGACAACGTGGGGCAGCAGCTCTTTTTTTCAGTCTTTCACGGTATTTCCGCTTTTTGCAATGCCGGTTTCTCGACTTTAGAAAACAACCTTTATGAACCCTTTGTCCGTTTCAACTACCCCCTGCAGCTCACTGTAGCAGCGTTGTTCATTCTTGGTGGGCTGGGCTTCCCTATCACGTCCAACTTCCTCAAGTTCCTGGGCTATAAAATGAAGCGCAACCTGCTGCGTTTAGAAACCGCCTATACCCCCTGGGTGCTCAACATCAACTCCAGGATCGTACTGTCCACTACCATCATTCTGCTTGCTGCCGGCACCCTGCTCTTTTATGCTTTTGAATACAACAACACCCTGGCCGAACATCAGGGCGCGGGGAAGTGGGTGGCGGCTTTCTTTGGCGCAGCCACCCCACGCACGGCAGGCTTCAATACGATTGACACCGCCGCCCTAAACCTCAATACGATAATGATTGTATTTTTGCTCATGTGGATTGGCGCCTCCCCGGGCTCTACGGGCGGCGGTATCAAGACCACTACAGTTGCCGTCGGGACCCTGAATTTAATGAGCCTGGCCAAGGGGAAAGAGCGTATTGAAATCTTTCGCCGGGAAATTTCCCCCCTCTCGGTCCGCCGTGCTTTCGCCATTATGCTTTTGTCACTAATCGTTATCGGGGCAGCCGTATTCCTGATTGCCTCCTTTGACCCGGACAAAGGGCTGCTGCCAATCGCTTTTGAGTGCTTTTCGGCCTACAGCACCGTGGGGCTTAGCCTTGGCATAACCGGCACGATTAGCGAGCAAAGCAAGATTGTGCTCATCGTACTGATGTTTGCCGGCCGTGTGGGCATGCTGACTATTCTCGCGGCCCTGATGCACAGGCACAGACATTATAAATACCGGTATCCAACAGAAGACATCCTCATCAACTAAGCATAAATTAACTATGAAATACATTATTATAGGCTTAGGCTACTTTGGAGCCTCCCTGGCCGAGAAGCTCACCCGTACCGGCAATGAAGTGATAGGAGTAGACCACAAAATGGACAAGGTGGAGCTATTGAAAGAGAAAATCTCTCATACCATTTGCCTCGATGCCACCGATGAACAGGCGGTCTCCCACTTACCCCTGAAAGAGACGGACGTGGTCATGGTATGCATCGGTGAAAATGAAGGCGCTAATATCCTGGCTACAGCGATTATGAAACAAGCCAAAGTAAAACGCCTGATCAGCCGGGCCGTTTCTGCGCTTCATCAAACCGTCCTGCAGGCCATGCAGGTAGACGAGATTATCCACCCGGAAGAAGAAACCGCAGAACGCTGGGCGAAAAAACTCAATATGCACGGCGTAATCGACTCTTACGAACTGACCGGAGATTTTTCCATCGTGGAAGCCGAAGTCCCAAAAGCCCTTGATGGCCTAACCTTACAGGAGGCCGACCTCAATGACAAATACAGCGTGGTGGTGCTCACGCTAATCACAATGGAGGAAAAAGAAAACGACCTGGGCGTCAAAGCCCCCGTGCCCCATACCGAAGGGGTTGCGAACTCGAAAACACGACTGACGGCCGGCGCCATTATGGTCCTTTATGGCAAAAGTAAAGACATTGGGGCGTTTCTTGGGCAAAATTAGGAGCGTGTTGGGACTTTTGCCTTCTAGTCGAAAACTGACATTTTTTGGGTTAGACGACCTGCCTGCCAAACGGGGGTTTGCCAGGCAGGCAGGGGCACGAAAACCGGCGTTTAGCCTGAATTAAATAGCCCTTCCCGCAGTTTGCGGGAAGGATTTTTGGGACGAAGTAGAAGCAAACCTGCCTGCGTGTCGAACACTTCGGTCTCCGGTGGCCAAAGCCCACAGGCGACGAGACACAGGCAGAGAAGTGTTCCGGTGCACCGGGACAGACCGATTACTAAAGTCCCAACACGCTCTAATGCTTCACGGCGTAACCCGTGCGCACAGGAGACCTTCACGCCCTGCTCCACCGGCTTTCCGGTTGCAACCTAATAGATTTTGGGTTACATTTATCCTTCGGGCACGTGCAATACTTTGCCTTACAAACTCTAAAAACGGAAACATGAAAATCAAGATACTACGCTTAGCCTTTTTTTGTTTGTTGGCCTTTTCAAACTTGAGCGCACAGGTTGGCGGCAATCAAGTTTATCAAAACCAATCCATAAAGTATAACCGATCTGCAGTAGAGGTGAGATCCATTTATTCTACGGACAGCACTTTAGTCGTAACCTCCAAAGTCCTTTTAAATCAGGCGCCCGAATTTTATGTGATAACGATCGGTGTAAATAGTATTGCAAAAACAGTTACAGAAGCAAATCAGCTTACAAATGATAAAATCAAAAACGTCACTAGCCAAATAAAAAACCTGGGGATTACCGGGGATGATATATATGTTGACTTTATTTCAGAAACAAAAATGTACGATCATACCATCACAGATAGAGAAATCAAAGAATATTTCGATGGCTTTAGTATCAGAAAAAACCTGATCATCAAAACGTCCCAACTTCTTAATATTGATAAAATAATCGATTATTGTGCAGAACAAGAAATTTATGACATCGTCAAAGTAGACTACAGAAGCAAAGATTTAGAAAAAATCAATAAGGCATTGTTTGATGAGGCTGTAAAAGTATCTAAGACTAAAACTAAAAGGTTTTCTAATAACAGTTCTACTCAGCTGACGGATAATTACAGGATTGTCTCAGAGTCTTTTAAGGTCTATTATCCTAAAAACCTGTACAAACAGTATAATGAAGCCTTTGAAACGTCCCTTGTTAACACTCATTACAGTAGTAATTACTTAAAAAAGGAAGTCAGAAAAGAACGAACATTTTATTACGACGGTATTGAAACTGAAGTAGGTATTGACAAAATCATAGATGAAATTTCGCCCGTAGTTGGAATACAATACGTAATTGAATTGGTTATTATGTATAACTTGGAAAAAGGCTAAGAGCGTATTTGGAGCGGTTTCGTCATGAAAATCAAGGATTTATGGTTCTGGCGAACTCACTAAATTTGAGTTTAGCGGGCTAAATGAAAAATTTAGTGAGGAAGTCAGAGCTTGCCCCGTATTTCTTCGGGGTTCATAAAGCGTTGATTTGCAATAGGAACATGCTCTAAGTCCAATCTATAAAAAAGAACAATGAAACGGCTCTTTCTATCAATATCAATACTGCTCTTAGCAACAAGCTTATGGTCACAAAGTGATTATGAAAATTTAGTGTTTGAGGGAGCGGGAATCAGGGGAATTGCTTACTCAGGAGTGATCAAGCAGCTGGAAGAATATGGGATAGTAGACGATATCAGGAAAATAGGAGGAACTTCAGCAGGAGCAATAACAGCTATGATGTTATCGATTGGTTACAATTCGGAAGAGATATATGAGATCATTTCAGAAACCCGCTTTCAAAAATTCAACAAAGGAGGTTTTGGGGTATTTGGTGGAATACACAGAATAAAAAAGAGGTACGGCTGGTATAAAAGTGAAAGATTTGAAAAATGGCTTGAAGAAATAATAGCGTCAAAAACAGGCAATCCGGATATAACGTTCGGAGAACTGAAGGAAAGAGGTTTTAAAGCGCTTCATGTAACAGGGACAAGTTTGAATAAGCAAGAACTCATCATATTCAGTCCTGCGACATATCCGCTAATGAAAATAAAAGACGCCATTAAAGTGTCAATGTCGATACCCCTATATTTTGAGGCGAACTTTATAGATGACGAAGGGCGGTTGTTTAAAAACCCGGATGATAAGAAAGGGTTAGACATAGTGGTGGATGGCGGAATCATAGGAAATTTCCCGATAGCCATATTTGATGAATATGCGATGGATTCTACAGGTGAGGAATACAGGGTTTACAATCCGCGAACACTAGGGATAAGAATAGATTCAGATGATCAAATAAAGAATGATGAACAAGGGGCCGGGCTGATAGACCAGGAAATCAGGACTTTGAAAGAGTATATTGAAGCATTTTATGTGCTAACTCTAGAGAACCTGAACCGGAGCCAAATTTCCGCTGAAGATTGGGAAAGGACAATATCCGTGTCATCAGTAGGAATTAGCCCAAGAATAAAGAGATTGAAAACGGAAGAGAAAGAGCGGTTAATGAATAGTGGCGAAAAAGCAGTCATAAAATATTTTAACCGGCAAAAGGAATAGCTGCACGCAAACATCTGCATGTTCAGGGAGCTGTTACACAACAAGCACCCGGCACTCGAATTTGCCCAATTCTTGTCATTTCCTCATTATAAATGGCAATCCGCCAACAAGTTCCTCACCGCAAAGTTGATTCGGTATCTACTCAGCTTGCTGAGCTGTAACCATTTTTTACCAAATCAATCCATTATGAACAACCCATTACTTTTTCCCAATCCGAACAAAGCCCTAAGCCGGAGCTTACTGCTCTGGCTATTCGCTTTTTGGGGTGTGCTGTCCAATCCTTTGCTGGGTTCGGAACTTAACCCATCCGTAAACAGCGCCAGCGATTGCCCGGCCGAAGCGGCACAGGTGGAAGCCGTAGAGGTCGGCTGTATTGCCGGGACGCTGGACCTGGAAGCAACGGTAATTGCAGAACCGGTGATCCCCCACCATTTTGAACAAATCTTTCTGCTGGCCAGTGGCGCCAATCGAACCATTATTGCGCTCAATGACCAACCCCAGTTTACCATCGATGAAGCAGGAGAATACAGCATTCATTCGCTGGTGTACCGCCCGTCTTCTTTCAATCCCAACAATATCAGTTTGGGCGATCTCCGGGTGGCCGAACTGGTGCTGTTCTTTGAACAAGGTGGAGGCGTACTCTGTGGCGCATTAGATACTCAGGGCGCTGGTTTTCACATTGGTGCCTGCCCTTGCGATGCAGAAGCAGGAACACTAAATGCTGCCGGCGTTTGTTTTGACAACAATCTGGCGGAAATTAAGTCGGCTCCGAGTGGCGATGCGGTCATCCCTGCTGGCTTCGAGATCATCTATGTCCTGACCTCAGGGAACGACCTGCTTATCGAAGGTGTCAATGAGACACCTGAATTCATTGTCAGCACCGATAAAAACTACCGCATTCACCCGCTGGTTTACGATCCTTCCACTTTGGATTTGAGCATTGTGGAGATCGGCGTAACCACCGGTTTTGATGTCAATAACCTTCTGCTGCAAGGTAATGGCAGCATTTGTGCTTCTCTGAATGTGGAAGGCACACAGTTTAACTTCGGGGGATGCGATGCCTGCCTGGCCAATGCAGGCACCCTCGTAGCAGATTCTGACAACTGCCTCGACGGAGCAGCCGAACTGATTGCATCAGAAGATACCGCACCGAATGTACCGGCCGGGTTCGAAGTCCTCTACGTCCTCACTTCCGGCAACGACCTCGTTATCCAGGATGTGAACGCTACGCCTCAGTTTACCGTGGCCGAGACCGGGCTGTTCACCATTCACACCCTTGTGTATGACCCG
>NZ_JAVJSK010000053.1:0-48612 GCF_040219495.1 Phaeodactylibacter sp.
AACCGCATTGACCAGAAAACGGTCGCCGCTTATTGCGGTTACATCTACTGTAGTCAATGGCGCTGTGCCCGTACAGATAATCTCTGACAGTGCACTTGGGGCAGCTTCAGGCTCTGGGTCTACTGTCACCGTTACATCAAATGGCGTGCCCTCGCAGTCATCGCCCCCGCCACTGTTATCTGCTCCGTCAGGACCATAGATATAGGGGGTAATCGTATAAGTCACCGTTTGGGTCATATTGGTCATGCTCGTATTGGTCAGCGTATTTGGCTCTATTGTCTCACCATCAGCACGGGTATATCCAGAGGTTGAGACTCCTGCTACTCCATCTGGGTTACTGATGGCGCTTACAAGGTACCGGTTCCCATCCAGCGCTGTAACATCTATTGTGATATTCGGGGCGCTGCCATGGCATATTGTTTCGCTTACTGCACTTGCTGTCGCTGCAGGGTCTGGCTCTACTTCGACCGCTATGTCGAACGGAGCGCCCAGGCAGTCATCCCCGGTTCCATCATTATCTATGCCATCAGGGCCAAAAGTATATGCTCTCACAGTATAGGTCACTGTCTGGGTCAAGGCGGTCGTATTCGTCAGCGTAACAGGCTCTACCACGGACCCATCTGCCCGGGTATACGGTGCCGTTGTGACACCTCCGACATTACCGGGGTTGCTGACCGAACTTACCAAATAGTCGGTACCATTTATTGCTGTAACATCAACTGTAATCGTTGAATTACTATTATGACATATCGTCTCTTCTACTGCGCTTGGGTTCGCTTCCGGGGTAGGCTCTACTTCTATGGTAATATCAAAAGGTGTTCCCAAACAATCATCTCCTTCACCATTATCATCTACCTGATTTGTCCCATAGGTATATGGGGTAATTTCATATGTAACAGTCTGTGTCGTACTTGTACTATTTGTCAAATTATTCGGCTCTATAGTAGCTCCATCCGCTCGAGTATAGGGGGCGGTTGATACACCCGTCACACCACCAAGATTATCAATAGCACTAACTTGATAATTATTACCATCTAATGCAGTTACATCTACTGTGACCGTAGGCGCTGTACTCCCGCATATCACCTCGGTGCCTGCACTCGCTGATGCTGATGGTTCTGGCTCTACAATGATATCTACATCAAATGGTGTCCCTAAACAGTCATCTCCTGTCGCATTATCGTCTACTCCATTTGGCCCGTTTGTGTATGGCTGGATTGTATAGGTTACAGTCTGGTTCGTACTCGTCGTATTCGTTAAGGTGCCTGTCTCTACAGGGGCGCCATCCACGTTCGTATAGGGCGCAGTACCTGCAATGCCTCCTACTACTCCAGGATTGCTAATCGCGCTTACAACATAGTTCCCACCGTCAATGGCTGTAACATCAACACTCAAAGCAGGTATACTATTGTGGCATATCGTCTCACTGCCCGGGCTCGTCGCAGCGGGAGTTGGATCAACTACTATATCAAATTGTGTACTGGCCCCTTCACAGCTCTGTCCGCCATTCTCAAAAGTGGGCGTGACCGTAATGGTTGCTGTTACAATGGTATTTCCTGAATTTACAACATTGAAAGACGGAATAGTCGGACCAGTACCACTAGCGGCCAATCCAATAGATGGAAGATTATTTGTCCAAGAATAGGTGGTTGTACCTACCGTATTTTGGGTAGAAAAGACAACCTCAGCTGTTGGATTTCCATTACAAACCCTTTGATCAGCAATAATATCAACCTGACCATCCGGATTGACTGTTATGGTAAAGTTTTGAGGAGTACCTGTACAAGATTCCCCAGCGTTTTCAAATGTAGGGGTTACCACTAAATTGGCTATAATGGGTTCAGTTCCTGTATTGGTAGCCGTAAACGAAATATTACCCGTTCCGCTAGCTCCAAGCCCGATGTCCGTGTTATCATTGGTCCAGGCATAAGATGTTGTTCCCCCACTATTTTGGGTTATGAAATTCACTGTCGTCAAATCACCCTCACAAACGACCTGGTCAGCAGGGTCATCCACCTGACCTAATGGGTTTACCGTCACAGTATAATTCTGAGTAGGACCCACACAAGACACCCCGTCTTCTGTATAGGTAGGCGTAATGGTTATCGTCCCTGTGATTGGTGTTGTCCCCGTGTTCGTTGTCGTAAATGCGGGAACATTTCCGGTACCTGCCCCCCCTAAACCTATGGCAGTATTATTGTTCGCCCAGGAATAGGTAGTGGTTCCGTTTATCTCGTCATTATTCGTCGTAAGCACAAGCTCTGGCACATTATCGCCTACACAAACTACATCATTGGCCGGGTCATTCACCTGACCGCTTGGGTTAACGGTTACGTCTACGGTGATGGCGGAACCCGCGCAGGTGCCTATAAATGGAGTAATGGTATAGGTGACCACTCCTTGGTTCGTCCCGGTATTTGTTAGGGTCTGAGTGATACTGGCACCTGATCCGTCAGAAAATCCAGTCAAAGCCCCTCCATCAGGAGCGGTTGTAACGGCTGCTGTCCAGGTATAGGTGGTCGCCACACTTCCCACAACACCATTATCATCCAGGACGATATCCGTATCACCGCCATCACAAATAACTGCTGTGCTGTTGGCATTCACCTCCGGAGTGGGTTCTACCGTGACTACAAAATCAAACGGTGCACCTACGCAATTTGTAGGACCTGGTCCAGTGGGCGTAATCGTATAAGTAACGACAGCTTCTGTCGAGCCCGTATTATCCAAAACATCATTAATACTGGATGTAGTTTGTGTCGTGGTTGATACTCCTGTAACTAAACCGGAGGTAACTGACCCGCTCCATTCATAGGTAGTCATCGCGACATCTGAAGTAATCGTGTAGTTTACATTGTCGCCATCGCAAATCAAATCCGAGGCATCGCTGGTGATTTCAGGAATAGGATTAACCTGCACCGTGACTTCGTCAGAAATCGTTTCACAACCTGATTCTGCCTGCGTAATCACCGCACGATATTCGTAGTTACCAGGAGTAGTGGCGTTCGTTGTTATGACATCTAGTGCATCAGTTGTAGCTCCTGTATAGGTAACACCACCAGGAGTACCATTGGATACATTTTCCCAAGTGCCCCCATTATTATATTCCCACTGATACGCAAGAGCTCCGGGAGCTGTTCCTGCAGCTGTTACGCCCAAATTATAAGTTTCACCTGGGCAAATTTCATCACCCATGGGCTGCACTGAAATCGTCGGATCCGCAAAAACTTCCATCATAGCAATTGCTGAAATCGCTTGATCACAGTCCAATCCACTAGCATTTACAAGTACGCGATAGTCATAGGTTCCGACTGCAGTTGTACCGTCAGTACTAACTGCCAAATTCGTTGTCGTAGTACCCGTATAGCTTGCACCTGTAGGAGAGCCATTGGTAACATTTTCCCATGTTCCTCCATTATCATATTGCCATTGGTAAGTTAAGATTGGGGTTCCTCCGGTAGCTGTAACACTAAATTGGGCCGTACCGCCTACGCAAATATTATCATTGACAGGATCAACTGTAACACTTGGGTCCTCTACTGCGGTCACTGTAATACAATTGGAGGTAAAGTCAGTGCAAGGACCATCGTCGCTGATAATTACCCGATAAAAATAGGATCCGGTTACTGCAGCTAAGGCAGGTGTGGTATAAGTCGCGCCGGTTTCACCGACAACATCCGTCCAGGTACCATTGCAATCAGTATCCGCTTGTTGCCACTGATAAGTGTAGTTCCCATTGCCTCCAATCGCGCCTGCGGATAATGTTGGAGTAGCACCATCACATACGGTTTGGGCATTATCGCCGGACCGACCTAGTACTTCATAATTCGTAATTGTAATATCATCTGTACTCGCTGTACAGGCAGGGCCACTTGAAATCGTCCAACGATAAACATAAACGCCGGGAATGGCACCCGTAATTGTGGTATTGGGGCTGAACGGTGCGGTGATAGAAGGCGTATTCGGACCGCTTACCCGGGTCCAAAGCCCTGTCCCTACTGTTGGGGTATTAGCATCCAGATTTAATGTTGTGGCGGCGCAGTCCTCGTAGTCTGCTGCTGTAACAGAGGTTGAAGGTTCTTGCCATACCGTCAAGTACACCGTATCTCTCGAGTCACACAATGTGGTCCCAGTGGAGATTGTCCACTCAATCGCGTAAGTACTGGTCCCACTAACTACATCAAAGGCAGTAATTGTAGTGTTTGCAGCATTAGGATCTGAAAAGGTAGCGGTTCCGTCACTAAGCGCAGGAATAGACCTCCAGGTACCGGTTTCTCCAGCCTGAGGTGCACTTCCGGAGATAGCAAAAGGCAACTCGTTCTCGCAAAGAGCTTGGCTTCCACCAGCAATTACGGCCAGATTGGCTTCCGGGAAAATCTCAATATTTAAAACTGCCGTTTCGTCTGGGCAGCCCGGAGCCGAAATGGTATAAACAAAAGTATACTGACCTGTCACCGTATTGATTACCCTTGTCTCGGGTGAGTTTGGGTTAAGGAAAAATGGATTGGGTGACCCCGGAGGCTTGGAAGTAAAACTCCACTGTACTGTACCTACCGTTGGAGTATTTCCTACTAGATTGATTTGGTCAAATTCGCAGAATTCAATGGCAGAGCCAGTAACATCAGCAGGAGTAGGAGGCTCTGAGACGAGAATTGTAGCGGTATCTGTCAAAATACAGCCCAAGTTATCTGCAGACCAAACCAACTCATAGGTACCATACTCGAGATTAGTGGCATTCGTGGTAGGGTCGTTCACATCATCGAAACCGATAACCCCAGAGCCCATGGGCTGACTGGCTACAGACCAAGTCCCTGTTCCGACTGCTATTGCATTCCCCTGAAGAGCAGCGGTGGTGGGAATAGGATCAGGACAAATATTGATATCATTGGCTATCGGCTGAGTAGGATTCTCGATGACCGTAACCACCACATCATCTTCACTTGGGACACAAACCGGACCGCTGGTGATGGTCCAACGGAAAGTATAATCACCTGTTACGAGGTTGGTGACCAGTGTATTGGACAATATTGGGTTTAGAATATTTGGGGTAGGCGCACCTATCGGCGTGGATATAACAGTCCATTCGCCCAATCCAACGATAGGCGTATTACCGGCTAATTGGGCAGTAAATCCACAATTATCAAAAGCGTTTCCAGCATTTGATGGAGTGGGGTTATCATAATTATCAATGCGGACTAAATCGGATCCTGAACACTCCCCGGTTGCCACCTCCCATTGAAAAATATAGACTCCGGGTTCTGCCCCTGTAAATGTCGTGGCAGGGTCAGTTGCATCGGTGAATGTACCTGACAGCCCAGCAGGACTTGTGGAGGCCACTGTCCACATCCCTGTGCCCATCGCCGGCACAGCCGCATCTAAATTGAAAGTAGTCTCGTCACAGAGCTCTTGGTCTGTACCTGCATTGGCAGCTGAAGGCACATCAAATATTGATACGGTCATCTGATCACTGGACATACAATCCGTACCATTCCCCAAAGTTGTATTTATGGTGTACTCGAAAACGTAAACTCCTTCAATCAAACCACTTGCGATAGCGGTATTGCCTCCAACACCGGTGGCTGTCACGGTAGGCGTATTGGGTCCACTTACGAACGACCAGGTGCCCGTACTGGCACTATTACCCGACAAATTCACGTTGGTCACCAGCTCACAAAAATCCTGATCGCTGCCTGCATTGGCACTGGGTACCACTTCAAGCTCCATCTGGTCGGTTTCGATAGGGCAAAAACCACCAGCCTGGCTATTCCATTGCAAGATATAAGTTCCGAAAACCAAATTGCTAATCGTTGCCGTTGGGGATGTGTTATCACTAAATGAGGGTGTATTGGGGCCAGAAATAACGGTCCAGTAGCCGTCTGCAACCACATTGGCAGCTAAAGTTGTGGAGGAAGCCCCACATATTCCAATGTCATCCCCAGCGTCTGCAAGCTCCGGTTGGGAAGAGGTGGCGATGCCCACGGTATCTCTGGAAGGTTCGCACCCCCCGTTTTCTATGGTCCAGATGAAAAAATAGGTGGTGTTCACCAATAGATTTTCAACCGTTGTTGTTGCCAGATTTTCATCTACAATTGAAGCAACGGTAGGTCCGGACAATTGCGTCCAGGTACCCATACCAACCGTTGGAGTGTTCCCTTCCAGCGTCGTTGAGGTTCCACAAATCCCCTTATCCGGACCTGCATCGGCCTCCGTAATGTCATTATCCCGGGTCACTAAAACCGTGTCTAAGGTTGCCTCGCAACCTGAGCCTCTTGCAATTTCCCATTGAAAGGCATAGGTCCCCAGATCGGTTAATCCTGTAATGGAGGTATTGGGGTCGTTTGGGCTGGTTATAGTCGGGACAGTGATGGTTATGGGATCACTTACAGCGGGTAGAAATGTCCATGTCCCTGTACCTCCACTCGGGTTGTTACCCGCCAGATTGGTGATAGTGCCCGCTGTCCCAATACATTGATCATCACCCGCATCAGCTTGTATTGGTCCCTGAGTCCCAGTAGTTGAGACCAGGACATCATCAGTAATAGTATTACAGGAGTTCTGAACCGACCAGGTAAATGTATAGACCGTTGTGATACTCAATCCTGTAACAGTAGCATTAGGGTCATTTATATCCGAAAACACTACACCTGCAGAGGGGCTGACACTCCAGGTTCCTATTTCATTCAGCTGAGCAGTGCTGGCATCCAACTGAATCGGAGTCCCAAAGCATACTGTTTGGTCAAGACCTGCATCCACTGATTGCGGATCAATGTTTGCGACTCTGACAATAACATCATCCTGAGCAGGTGGGCACAGGGCACCGTTCGTTATCGTCCACCTAAAGACATACTGCCCGGGTATCAGGCCGGAGATATCCGTGCCAAAGTCATTTGCATCTACAATAGAAGCTGTATTCGGCCCGCTTACCTGTGACCAGGTTCCTATAAACTGTGACCCTTCGATAAGGGGGTCATTACCGGCCAGCATGGTACTAGTAATGTTACAAGCCAGCAACTGATCCGTTCCGGCATTTGACAATGTCGACTCTCCGGAAGAGACTACTGTAATTTGATCTGTACTAGCAGTACAGCCCGTATTAGTACCTGCTGACCTCCGGAATTCAATCACATAAGTTCCTCCCACCCCTAGTCCTGTAACGGTGAATGGGGAACTGCTGCTTACCGAGGAATAAGGAGAGGGAGTAGTCCCGATTGGGCGGTCCAGAAATCTCCATGTTGTACCTCCCAAACCCGAAGCCGTATAGTTGATAGGTACAGAAGTCTGTCCGCAGCTAAGCGAAATAGGGCCTACATCGGTAATATCAAGAGTCGGATTATCCCCAATAGATATGGAAACATTGGCACTGCTGGTACACCCGGTCACAGGATTGGTGATGGTGTATTGATAGGTATAGGTGCCCGGAACAAAATTTGTAACTTCTGTTACCTGGGTATTGGGGCTGACAATCGTAGACATGGATGGTCCGGATAGTTGTACCCATTCTACTACCTCACCAGAATAGATAGGCAGATTACCTTGCAAGATGACGGCATCAACAGCTACACAGTAAGCATTTCCTGCTGGCGCAAATGCGCTCGCTGGAGTTGAAGGACCAACGGGTTTTGGTACGGTAACCTGAACGAAATCACTACCACTCGCACAAGGACCATCCACATCATAGCGAAACAAATAGGTACCTTCTATCAGATTGGAAACAGAAGTACTCGATGTCGTTGGCGAAGAAAAGGTAGGAATATTTGGACCGCTTACAACAGACCATTGCCCGGACTGCCCGCAGGATGCTAATCCAATTGCTGAACCTGAGAGCGAAGTTGCCGTAGTCAACAAAAAACAATTATTCAAGGTCTGGTCGGGACCTGCCGTTACTGTACTCACACCACCACAGTTCGTAATCGCAATAGCCTCTGAAGAAGCCGTACATCCCGAAACATCATCCGTAACGGTCCAAACGAAATTAGCCGTACCTCCTGCGCCTTCCGTGAGCGTTATCGAAGGGTTTGGATCGTTGGCATCACTGAGGACAACTCCCGCGCCACCACCGGTCCACAATCCGGTTTCGCCAGACGCTGGTGTGTTCCCGGAAAGGGTAGCACTACCGCCGCCCGGACAGGCTGCTGGCCCTCCTCCCGTTGCAGTAGCTTCAGGAGTAGCTGAAATCGTATATGTTACATCATCAAATACCAACGATCCGTCCAGGCATCTTTTCTGTAGGCGAAACATATAAGTACTGCTACTCAGCACCCCAATAATTTGGGGGCTCAATGCTGAAGGGTCGTCAATCAATACACTAGGGCCTGAAATTTGGCTCCATACTGGAGCACTCGGATCTACAGATCCTTGTATCTGCCCAAACAATCGAATTTCATCGGTGGCACAGAAAGTCCGGTTAATACCTGCATTCACGGTACAGTTTTGAGCAGAAAGCTGAGTGCTGGCAAGAAGGAATAGCATACCACAAAAGAAAGCAGCCTGCCAAATGAAATGGTTTGTGTAACCGCCAGGTGAGCAGTCGTAAGAGCCACGACGAGCGCTGAACGGAGCAGGAGGAATATTTCCTTTTTGCTTAACGGCAGCAGTTGTCTGTTTACCCTTTCCCGAGGTCTTTGTGCAATTGTTCATGTTCAGTCGATTATGATCTTTCCTTACCGGAACATCAAACTCAATCAATTAGAACGCCCCAAACAACAACGAACTACAACGAACATTAATCAAAGTAAACGCAGCTGTAGTCTGCATCTCAATTTACCTGCTTAAAAAATAACAAAGCTCCAAACTGATTTTGATTACTTCCGAATTAATTTAGAGCGCTGCAAAATTGTGTATTGCAGGGATTGGGATTGAAGTTTGGGTAGGTCTGATGATGAAAGCTGATGGTCAGCAAGGACATCATTAAGAATCCAAAACTTAGCTTTGTGAGGTTGTTGTAGTGTAAGGTCTAAAAATACTTAAGCTATTAAACCTATAGTTTATCGTAAGTGCAAATTTAACTTAAAAACCATAACATATTGTTCTTTTCTCTATGGTTTTTTATTGCTTCCCATTAGAAACCCTGATGAAAAACATCTGTTAGACACATCGTACGGCTATTGTTATAACAAGGTTGCACATTATAAAAAGAAGTCTCCGATAAAATTCACCAATCGGGGATTGCAACCTGATACAGAAACTCTACATACAACCATAAAAATCTGATTTATAACACATTAAATCCTGGATGTCGCCAAAGAACGACGAAATCACAATGTTGTAAACCATAAACTACAATACTTCCCTCCGATAGCTTAACACCCTGCACTTTAGTCTACACTTAAAGCCCTTTTAGCGATGTAATCGATCAAAACCCTCAACAGATTTTACGCTATTTGCAGAGGATACAGACCGTTTTAGGAACCAGTCCTGAGTAGAACAGAACGATATTGAAGGATGCCCAAGCTTTGCTTAACCCAACTGTTCTGCTATCTTTATCCGCTCAACTTAAAAACCACCTAATGTCTGACGAAAAAATCATTTTTTCCATGGAAGGGGTTTCCAAGACCTTCCCTCCTTCCAGGAAAGTACTTAATAATATCTGGCTGAGCTTCTTCTATGGCGCCAAGATTGGTGTGCTGGGACTCAATGGCTCCGGTAAATCTACCTTGCTTAAATTAATTGCGGGCAAGGATGAAAACTACGAGGGTAAGATTAGCTTCGATGGCTCCTACAAAATTGGTATGCTGGAACAGGAGCCAGAGCTTGACCCGGACAAGACCGTACGCGAAGTGGTGGAAGAAGGCGTACAGGATATTGTTGATCTGCTCAAAGCCTACGAGGCCATTAACCTGAAGTTCTCAGAGCCTATGAGCGACGATGAGATGAACAAGCTCATCGAACAGCAGGGAGAGATGATGGAGCAGCTAGAGCACCAAAATGCATGGGAACTGGACAATCGTATCGATACCGCGATGGAAGCCCTGCGCTGCCCGCCCGATGATGCACCGGTCAATGTGCTCTCGGGTGGTGAACGCCGCCGTGTAGCCCTTGCCCGCCTGCTGCTAAGTAACCCGGATATCCTGCTCCTCGATGAGCCTACTAACCACCTCGATGCGGAATCGGTGGACTGGCTGGAGCAATACCTCCAAAACTTCCCCGGCACCGTCATTGCGGTGACCCACGACCGTTACTTCCTCGACAACGTTGCGGGCTGGATACTCGAATTGGACCGGGGCGAGGGCATTCCATGGAAAGGGAACTATTCCTCCTGGCTGGAGCAAAAAGCCAAGCGCCTGGAGCAAGAGGAAAAGACAGAAAGCAAGCGTCGAAAGACCCTGCAGCGTGAGCTGGACTGGATCAAGATGGCGCCCAAAGCGCGTCAGGCAAAAGGCAAAGCCCGTCTGAATGCCTATGACAAGCTGGCCAGCGAAAGTGGTAAAGAACAGGAAGCCAAACTGGAGCTGTATATCCCTCCCGGGCAGCGCCTGGGCGATAAGGTCATTGAGCTGAAAGGCGTAACCAAAAGGTACGGCGATCGGACAATATTTGAGAACCTAAACCTGGATATTCCCCGCAATGCCGTAGTCGGCATCATCGGTCCCAATGGCGCCGGTAAGTCCACCCTATTCCGGACCATCATGGGGCATGAAGCACCTGATGAGGGAGAAGTGGTCATTGGCAATACCGTAGACCTATCTTACGTAGACCAAAGCCATGAGGACCTGCAGGACAATGAGAAGACGGTTCACGAAGCCATTTCAGACGGCAACGAAATCCTGGAAATTGGTGCCCATACCATGAATGCCCGGGCGTACATCAGCCGCTTCAACTTTACGGGTCAGGACCAGCAGAAAAAGCTGGGCGTCCTCTCCGGTGGAGAACGCAACCGGGTGCACCTGGCAATGACGCTCAAGGAAGGAGGCAATGTGCTCCTGCTGGATGAGCCAACCAATGATATTGATGTGAATACCCTGCGGGCATTGGAGGATGCGCTGGACAATTTTGCCGGTTGCGTCCTGGTCATTTCGCACGACCGCTGGTTCATTGACCGCCTGGCCACGCATATCCTTTCCTTCGACTACGACGAGGAACCCGTTTTCTTTGAAGGCAATTACTCTCAGTTTGAAGCGAAGAAGAAGGAAGAGCAGGGTGACAAGAAGCCTAAGCGGCCCCGGTTTAAGAATGTGATTAACCGGTAATTTAAAGTAGTGAAAGGTGCAGCGAAGACGCTTCGGAAAGATGACCGGAGCGTCTTTTACTTTTTTATACCCCTTCGTAGAATTGAGCAGGGTCAACTTCTCCCTTATCAGGCAATATAATCTCGAAGTGCAGATGAGGGGTGGTATGCCGGGCATTACCTGTATTTCCCACACTACCGATAGCCTGCCCTGCATTGATCTCTTCCCCGGCTTCTACCCATTGCTCGTCGAGGTGGGCGTAAAAGACCATCGTACTATCCCGGAGCCGCAGCCAGATTTGCTTGCCCCCATTACCACCATTCTTTACCCGCTCAATCGTCCCTTTTGCGATGGCTAGCACAGGCGTGCCTTGGTCTGCCTTGATATCAATGCCTTGATGCTTACGGCGACCACGGGCATCACCGAACCTGGAAATGATGTGGCGCGGGCTCTTATTGGCTACTGGGAAGAGGAAGGGGTGGTTGCCTGCAAGCACATTTTCAGGCTGACGGCCGCTACTCTGAGCGACCTGCACTACGTACTCATGCACAGCTGTTTCAACCTGATGCTCATAACGGCTACCGCTGCCCATGTAAATGAGCGGGCCGAAAGCCAGGAGCAACAGCAGGAAGTACATCGGAAGCTTAAGATTTTCCCAATTCATAGACCGACATAACTGTTTTAGGAGCCGGATTATTGCGAAAAAGGCGAACAGGACCTACTGCTTTAATCCTGAGTGACTTGGTATTTCAAGATGGAGACAAAGAACACCCCACCTATAATATTGCCAATGGTAGACCAGAACTGGGTCACAAAATAATCAGACAGGCTGATTTCATCAGAAGACAACAACCCGGCAAAGACTTCCGTGGAGCCGACGATACTGTGGTGAAGACCGCCAAGACCGATGACTGCGGTGACGATAATCACCACGACAATCCGTGCAATCGTCTCCTTAGAAGAAGTCGCCAGCCAGGATACCAGCCCCATGAGCCAGCCTGCCAGGATGGCACTGACCAGTATCAGGGGGGCGGAATAGTCGATGAGATGTTTGGCAATGGCCTCCAGCGAATCGTAAGTCACCAATCCCAACCGGGGGCCAACATAAGCAATCGCCGCACCAATGATATAGCCGCCGATAAGGTTGCCGATGTAAATGATCCCCCATATCCTGCTCAGATCTTTGAGCGACTCCCGCCCATTGAGTACCGGCAGTACGGCAAGGGTCGTGTGCTCTGTAAACAGGGCCGAGCGCCCAAGGATGACAAAAATAAATCCAATGGGATAGGCTAGTGCCAGCACCACCTGCATTACTTCAACAGACAGCTGGTCACTAAACATGGTGTACAATACACCAATGACAAGTAGGCTGAAGCCTAGGTCCAGTCCCGCCGTCAATGCAGAAAGGAACAGCGCCTTGTTACTTCGGCGGTACTCCTCCATGCTCTCTTCTATCTGTTCTTTGACAATCCGCTCCATCGACTTTGGCCGGGTCACTGTTTCCTGCGATTCCTTCTTGATTTTTTCTTTCCTTTTATCCCTACGCAATAGTTTCCTGTTCACATTATTAGTGTTGGTGTACTATAATAGAGCGCAGAAAGCACAATTGATGTTCGAACTCAAAAATCAGGAGTAAACATAGCCCGGCACTTATCGTTGAAGGGTAAATTTTGAACCATGAACAACCGGAAACTAAACGACAACAAAGTTGCCATTCTGGCAACAGATGGATTTGAGCAATCTGAGTTGCAGGAGCCTATGAAAGCCTTAATTTCGGAAGGGTCGACGGTACACATCATCAGCCTTTCAGAAGGACAAATCAGAGGCTGGGAAAAAGGCAACTGGGCGTTCACTCCCGTTCATGTGGATATTGCTGTGGACCGCGCCAATCCGGCAGAATACACCGGTCTGGTTTTACCCGGTGGCGTGATGAACCCGGACAAGCTCCGCCGGTACCCGCACGTGATTGACTTCATTAAAGGCTTTGCGGAGCTAAACAAACCGATTGCAGCAATCTGCCATGCGCCATGGCTGCTTATTGAAGCAGACTTGGTAAACGTCCGCACGGTGACTTCCTTCGAGTCCATACGTACCGACCTGGAAAACGCCGGGGCAAACTGGGTTAATGAAGAGGTTGTGACAGATGGGCTCATCACCACCAGCCGAAATCCAGGCGACCTTGACGCATTCAGCCATAGATTTATCGAGCAATTGCTTAATTAAACGCCGAGCAGTTCTTCCGTTTAGGGTTGACTTTTTGAAAAAAATCTTAAATTTATCAGAAAGGGGCACTCCATGCGCATGGAGTGCCCCTTTCCTATTTTACGCCCAAACAACACCTCCTTAGCTCCGGGAAGGATCAATCTCATTAATACAGATAATGTATCCCCAGACCAGGTTTGCACGCACTAATGACTACTCTTCTTCCTCCGATGCCCGGTATTCCTCCACCCAAAAGTTATTGTAGCCCAGCCCTACCGTAATGCGTATTTCCTGTAAGTTAAGCAATTCCAGCAGGGCCAGAAAAGTAACGATAGCGTGGATCCGATTGCGGCAGGCGCTGAAAACCTCAGTAAAAGTGGCACGATGCCCACCCTGAATCTGGGAGAAGATGTGTTCCTGCTGCCCTTCTATGGTGTAACTGAACTGTACAATCTGGTGTATCGTCTTGGGGTTGGCATACTCAAAACGCTCCACGATACGCTCAAAGGCACGAAGCAGCTTGAAGAGTGTAACGGACTCCAGCTCCGCATCTACCAGGGCTTTGGTGGCAATGCTATGCAGTTCTTTGGCAACATTGCCCCGGTAGGACTGCTTAGCGCGCCGGGCCTCCATCTGCCGCATTTCCTCCAGTACGCTTTTGACGCGTTTGTATTCGATAAGGCGCTGTACGAGCTCTTCCCGGGGGTCAATTTCGTTACCTTCCTCGTCCACCGGCTTGCGGGGGATGAGCATTTTTGCTTTGATGCGGCAAAGGGTAGCGGCCACCAGGATAAATTCACTGGCGAGATCAATATTCATCTCTTCCATTTGCCGGATGTAGGCCAGGAAATCGTCGGTGATTTTGGCGATAGGAATATCATTGATATCCAGCTCGTCCCGCTCAATGAAGAACAATAACAGGTCAAAAGGGCCCTCGAACTGAGGCAATTTTATGGTGTAGGAAGTATCGCTCATAAGTCAAATGGTATTTGGGGCTCCATTAAGCTATCCAAGCCCCTGTAGATTGCCTGCATTGGAATGCGGATGCCCAGGCTATGTACGGGAACCTCTCTGTCAAGCCCTATGATCGTCTGCATGCGCCAATAGTCTTTGCTTTCGCGAAAAAGCGCATCAACAACAGGTTGATCCTGATCAATGAGCAGGTATTCCTGAAAAGCAGGCAGGGTCCGGTACTTTCTGAATTTTGCGCCCCGGTCATAAGCTGAAGTCCCTTCTGAGAGCACTTCCACAATCAGAACAGGGTTTAAGATCGCCTGATTTTGAGATACTAACTCTCCGCAAACTACACTCACATCAGGGTAAACAAAATGATTAACCGCATCCAGGTATACCTTTTGATCGCTGTTAAAAACCGTACAGGAATCTTGTAGGCGACTGCGTAATTCAAAGTACATATTGCCGGCAATACGGTTATGGTCGATGGAACCACCTGCCATATCCACGAGTAGGCCGTTGTGATATTCCTGCTTTACCGAAGATTGCTCCTCAGCAGCAAGATAATCAGAGACGGACAGGTATTTCTCAGGTTGCGGCATTATCGCTACTTTTGGATTTCTACAAAAGTAACAACTTTAGCGTTGCCATGCCGAACAAAGGAAAACTCTATCTCATCCCCGCACCGCTTGGCGAAGGGGCGGTACATACCCTGCCGCAGCACGTCATTGATATCCTGCACCGGTTGGATATCTTCATTGCCGAGCGTGCCAAGACCGCCCGCCGGTTTATCAAGGCTACCGATCCGGTAAAGCCGTTCAGCGAGCTGACTTTTTACGAAATCACCAAGCATACGCCCCCGGAGGACCGGCAGCGCTTCCTGGCCGATGCCGAACAGGGCAAAGACATCGGGCTCCTCTCCGAAGCCGGCTGCCCGGGCGTCGCTGACCCCGGCGCTATTGTCGTACAAACGGCACATCAGCGGGGCATTGAGGTGGTGCCCCTCGTTGGGCCATCATCTATTTTGCTGGGGCTGATGGCTTCCGGCATGAACGGTCAGAACTTTTGCTTCCACGGCTACCTGCCGCCCAAAAAGCCAGAGCTGCAAAAAGAACTCAAATTTCTGGAGCAGCGGGTGTTCAAGCATACACAGACGCAGATTTTCATTGAAACGCCCTACCGGAATATGAGCCTGATTGAAATGGCCATCAACACCCTTTCGCCCGATATGCTGTTTTGCATCGCGGCGGACCTTACCTTGCATACCGAGTATGTGCGCACCCTTACCATTGCGCAGTGGCGCAAGACAGAGGTGCCGGATTTGCACAAGCGGCCGGCCATTTTTTTGGTGGGGAAGTAGGGAACTATGACTTTTTTGATTTTGTATTATTTTAGAGATCTTGCGAACCTGTTCAACATTAATACAATGAAAGTACTACTGGACATTGACGATGATAAGGCCATACACCTTTTAGAAGTGCTAAAGGGACTTAACTATGTGCGTACCGAGCCCCTTAGCGAAGAGAAAGCATCACTTATCAGTGAGCTGAAAGCGGCTGTTTCAGAATTGAAAGATATTAGAGCCGGGAAAAAATCTGCTAACGTCGCCCAATCTTTCATAAATGAGCTATGATGTACTTACTATTTCTGTATTTGAGCGTCAGGCAAAAAAACTAGCTAAGAAGTACCCTTCTCTGAAAACAGACTTAACCCAATAAGTTAGCCTGCTAAGTGAAAAACCCCAAACGGGTACTTTAATCGCTGAGAATTGCTATAAAATCCGTGTGGCAATCAAATCTAAAGGCAAGGGCAAATCTGGTGGAGCCAGGGTCATCACTTTTGTAACAGTGCTGGATCAATCCGTATACCTCCTTGCCATTTACGACAAATCAGACAAAGCAAACATATCGGATAAAGAACTTGAGGAGTTACTGAGCTACATCGAAGATTAGCCCTCCATCAATCCACCAGCAACCGCTGCTTTTTCGGGTAGCGTACCGCGTACTTCAGCGTGCGCTCAGCCGTAGCACCTGCCGGGAGGTTGAAAGACCAGGTGACCGTCCTGGTTGCCTCATCAAGCTTACCGCCTTCATGCCCCAATTGGACCACCTTGATATCGTCATCTTTGGGTATGGGATACTGATCTTCTACCCGCAGTGACACCGGATAGCTATTGGTATTGCGGATAGTGGTTTTCCAGCTCCGCTCTACGGTTTTATTACTGCCCAGGAAGCTGGTGCTGGATTTGTCCCGAACACGCTCCCGCTTGACGATGATGTCTTCGTCCCGCCCAACAGACAACGAAATAGTGTCCTCAAATGCCCCCATATCAAGGTAAGTATCGCCCTGATAGGTGCCTTTGAAGAACAGATTGGCGTCTCCGTCGAGCAGGCTATACTGCGACCAGTCAGTGATTTCGGCAATGAGGTAAGCCTCTTTGGATAGTTTAGGCACAAGGGCGTAGTGATAATCTGCCGGGACTTCGTAGGTGGCCATGTGTACATCGTAGGGCTGATGGTCTGCCGGGATAGTATAAGGGAGTTCGATTTCGAATTCGGTGCTAGTAGCCCGTTGTTCGATAGCGATAGGGACGGGTGCAGGCTTTTCCGGTTTTGGGCGGGCTTTCTTACTCCTAACACCCGAAGCCATGCCCATAACCATCACCTCATCCAGCATCATGCCCTCCGAGCTTAGGCGCACGTTAACAGTGCTACCTCTTACCGCCACCTGCTGATTAGCATACCCGACATAGGAGACCAGCAGTGCAGACTGTCCGGCGGGCATTTCCAACTCAAAACGCCCTTCCATATCCGTCACTGCTCCGATAGTAGTCCCTTCAACCAGAACTGATGCCCCAATCAGGGGCTCTCCGGTTTCCTGGTCCAGAACAGTCCCGCTCACCCGCTGACTGCGGCCACGGTTCGCCACAGGCTGACGGGCAGGGGGTGCGTAGTAGTTGTTGAAGGTAAGGTAATAAGGGCTTAGCCCGGGTTTCACGTTGCTCACCGTAGGATTGCCGGTGGACAGGGTCAGGCGGGTATTCGGCCAGTCCTCCCCGGCATCCTGATACACTTTGGCTTTGTAATCCAGTGTCAGCGGTTGCTCCGTACCCTCTACCCGGATATTGTAGAAGGGGTCCCAGCCAGCTTTGGGCACCACATACTGAAGTTCCACTTCTGCCGGTATGGCTTTTGGGGCATTCACCACGACTTTGACGATGACTTCGGGATCAGCCTCTAATTTGGCGTTTAGCTCCAGCAGTTGATTGCCCAGTCGGACCATCTGCTTTTTATACCCGACCGATTGCTGCCGGATACGCTGTAGGTGCCCCTCAATATCCATTAACCGGGTACGGTACAATACGGCGGCGCGTTCCAGTTCATCCACCGATACGCCATCATTGCCGCCCAGCGATTGGTTTGTCAGGAGCAGGTCACGCTCGCGTACATAAACCTGTGACCGGTTGGACAATACCTGCAGGCTGTCTCTCAAGGCCAGTTGCTCCTCCTTTAAGACTACGGTCAGGCTATCTGAATCTTCTTCATTCAGGTAATTAATTTCCTGCGCAATTGAGACTACGGTGACGGACTGATCGATCTTCAACTGCAAACTTTCTTCCTGCAATTGGAAGGGTAACTTTTTGAATAACAACTGCGTCTCCCCTTCCGGCAAATCGACCGTAGCAGTGCGAGTGACCTGCGCTCCCTGCCGGTAGACGGTGACATGCTCAATTTTGGAATCAACGGTTAGTCCGGACTGAGCGTAGAGGGTGCTCAGTGCACAAAGCAGGATCAAGGAGAGAAAAATCGTTTTCATAGCGGTTAAAGTTTTAGGGGGTGAGTAAGCCTTTCACCCCCTAAAACTACGCTAATTATTTGGCGGCATCAACCTCATTCACGAAGTCAATCACACCTTTGAAGTAGTTATCGGCATCATCGTACATGGCCCAGTGGGCACCTTCCGGACAATAGTGGTAGGAGCCATTGGGCAACTTACCTGCCATCATCTCCATAAATTCGGGGTCCATGGTATCGTACTCCGCGCCTATAGAAAGTGTCGGCACGGTGATTTTAGCGAGGTCCTCTGTACGATCCCATTCCTTCAGGGTGGCATCACCCACCACACCAAACTCACTTGGCCCCTGCATCATGAGGTAAATGCCGTAGTTGATGTTGGTCAGTGCGCGGATGACGGGGTCAGGCCATTCCTCCAGGGGCATGCGCAGGACGTGCTTGGGGTAGTAATGCGTTTCCACCAATTCCAGATAGCGCTCATCGGTGTACTGACCAGCAGCCTCCAGCTCACGGATTTCTGCCAGGGCATCCGCAGGCAGGCCAGGTGCCAGTTCTTCCTCCGCGTACTTCACATATGCCGGGATCGAGGACATCATATTGGAAATGATCAGCCCCTTGAGGTTTTCCTGGTACTTCAGGGCATACTCAATGCCCAGGATACCGCCCCAGCTGTGCCCGAGGATGTAAAAGTTGTCTTTATTCAGCCCCAGTGCCTGGCGCACCTGCTCTACTTCCTCCACAAAGCGAGGGATATTCCACAGCGAGGTGTCTTCCGGCTGATCACTAAAATGAGAGCCCAACTGATCATAGTAGTAATACTCGATGCCCTCCTTAGGGAAATAGCTGTCAAAAACCTCAAAGTACTCGTGAGTAGCACCTGGCCCACCGTGCAGCAGGAGTACTTTCTTGGTGGGGTTATTACCTACCCGCTTGGTCCACACCTGGAAATCACCGGAGGGCGTATTGATGGTGATGCGCCTTACCCCACCGCTGTTTTTGTCTTCCATGCCTGAGTAGTCCAGGTATTCCTCATAGTTGATACCATCGGTTTCGGTGGATGCTTCAGCGGTTTCATTAGTGCTTGCCGGAGAGCAGCCAAATAGTAGGGCCAGCCCCAATAGCAGTGTTAAGTTTTTCATTTTGTCGTTTGTTTTGATTCGCAAATGATATAGGGAGTAAACAGGGAATAAAAGCGGATGTTTTACACCCCTTCGAATGGAAGGAACAAAAAAAAACAACTCCACAGGGTATCCTTTTCCCATGCGCCTAAATAAAAGAGCTGTACACTTTAACCTAACAATCTTAAATTCTTTAGTCATGATGAATCACCTGATCACCTTCGCCCGTTTGTTTCCAGTCCTTGTTTTTTGCCTGGCTATTAGCCTTATGACCTCCTGCGAAAAGGAGTCTTTCGCTCCCGCACCAACTTCTAATCTTGTTGAATACTCGGATCTTGCTGAAGCGGAATATGCCCCGAAGGACAAGGCCTATATACAAGCACCTGCCTTCACCTTTGAAATACAAAAGAACTACTGCACCCTTGAGGGCGTGAACCTCAATGTGATCATTGACCAGCCGGAAAATTACACGTTCAAGTGGGCTATCGACGGCAACCATGGTGGGCACAACAGTTATACTCCGGGCTGCGTCTGCGGCAATTCTGCAACGGTATTCATTACTCGTTTATCCGATGGTATGTCCCTGCGCCAGGCTATTGAGCTGCCGGATTGCGGTGTTGATTATGAATAATCTCCCTGTGTAACCCCAAACAAAAAATGCCCGGAAAGCAGCAACAACACTGCTTCCGGGCATTTTACTTTACAGGGGCCGCCTTACTTGGCTGGCGTAGCCGGCAAGTCATTTTCAGCTACACGCTCTTCCTTGTGCACACTACCAAAACCATGAATATTTTGGTGGATAAAGTCTTCAGGGAATTCCTCCACTCCCGGAAAGCCCAGGCGAATATCCCGCCCATTGAACGGGATGTAAGCAGTGCCAAAGATGTAATCCCAGCAAGCCAGTGAAATACCAAAGTTCACACCATACCGATGTTCTTCAGGAAGATCATAGGAATGGTGCCAGATATGCATTTCCGGACTGTTGAAGACTTTCTTCATAAATGGCCCAAGCGCAAATGCTCCCACGGCTATACTTGCAGCCACTGTACCCAACTGAGCAGCCAGGGATGGGTCCTGCAAAAGGTTGATATCAAATCCGCCAGTAGCAATGAGCAGCCCAATCAAAGCGCCCAATACACCACCAGTCACATAACCAGGGACCGTAATATTGGAGTGGTTATAGTGGCCGATAGCCAGCGTAAAAATGTGGATGATAAAGAAATCATACAGGCCAATTCCAAGCAGAGCCAGCGGGATGTATTCCAGTGACCGGTAGACCACATTTTCTACCCAGTGGTAACGCAGGTGAGCCGCAAACCCCATCTGCTGCACGGAGTGGTGTACTTTGTGGAACTCCCAGAGCGTATCACTGCGGTGCAACAAGCGGTGTACCCACCACTGCACGAAGTCACGTACCAAAAAGCCTACCAGCAGAATGAGCCACATCGCGGAGCCATTCAGCGGGTTATTGGCCTGCAGGTCAAAGCCTCCGGTAATGGCTTTAATACCGTTATTGAACAAATTGACGACCACATCCGAGGCCGCATTGTAGATGATGAGCGAAAACAGGAAGAAGTTGAAGAACATATAGAAGAAATCCAACCAGAAGTCCTTCCTGAATTTTGGTTGATCCTTGCGCCAGGGCGTCACCACTTCCAGTAAGAAGAAGAATGCCGACACAATGAGCAGCCAGTAAAAATAATTTTGCCACCCCGGGTGGGTGATCTCATACCACAGGTAGCTTGCATAGCCACTGTAGCCCTCAACGAATATATCCCAGTACTTCATGACGAAAAGTTAATTTTTAGTTTACAGATTACATTACAAATCAAGGATGTACCACTCGATAGCATCTATGTCCAAATTGGCACGCCGGCTCGCCTCTTCCGGAGCGTAATGGGCAGCCAGATAATCCAAAATGGTCTTTTCCTGGTCGCCCAGGTCCCACAGCCCCTGTGTTTCTTGCATCCATACAATCATATTTTTCCAGCCATCGCGTGTGGCTTTGTTTTGGGTCACCAACTTAGCAGAGTGGCATGCCGTACAGGTTCCCCGGACGACTTCCCAGCCTTCGGCTGCGATCAGCCCGGTCTCCAGGTGGATGCCGTTCTCGACCCGGTCCAGATCCGATTCTTTTTCCGCCATACGCTGCTGAACTGACTCTAAAGCCACCGGCTCAGGATGGCCAAACCAACCAACGAGGGATGGTTGGAACAGCGCAAAAAGGAATAAGCCGACGACCGCAAAGAAGATAGCTGACACCGTCTGCACAATAAGGCTTACAGTACCCAGCCACCGCTTTCGGTAGACCTGCTTCTGCTTTTCAGTTAAATGATCAGGTAATTGCAACATAATATCAGATTACTTTTACAGCGATTCTATGACAAGCGTTATTGAGGTAGCCTTTAGGGTTCCAGCCGGGCAAGATCATCGGCTGTGCCTTTCCCTTGCTATCTGTAGCCCTTGCCCATACCTCATAGTAGCCTTTTTCCGGGAAACTGACTTCTGCATTAAAATGCTGCCAGGCCAGCCGGTTGGCCGGTGCTTCCAGCTTTGCCGGTATCCAGGTGGATCCAAAATCTATGGAATATTCCATCTTCTCCACACTCAGCTCACCTGCCCAGGCATGCCCGCGGATAGGAAGCTTCTGGCTCAGCTTCAACGACGCCCCGGTTTTGGGGTAGGTGATGACCGATTTCACGGGCATACTCTCAATGATGCACATGTCTTCGTCTTTGACTTTGGTGCCAGGCGCTACTGGCTTACAAGGCACCCGGTAAGAAGGCGCTTCCATCTTTGGGCCATCGTGTACCTTATTGCGCACCAGGATCTTCGTGAGCCACTTACCTGAGGTCGAGGCCGGCCACCCCCCAAACATCAACCGCAGTGGGTGCCCGTTTTGGTAAGGGATATCCTGACCATTCATCGCCCAGGCAAGAATGCTCTCCTCCTGCATGGCTTTCTCCATAGGCACCCCGCGTGAAATCGGCTTCTTCTCCGGGTTACCGCTTACATGGCGGTCTTTGCCTTCGTAACCGATGTAGACGGCATCGCCTTTTATGCCTACATCGTTAAGGACATCTTTGAGCCGTACTCCTGTCCAGGATGCACAAGCCACAGCGCCTATCCCCCACTGATTACCCTTGGCAGGCGGGCTGAATTCAGCACGGCCATTGCCCCCGCATTCGAGGGTCAGTTCGTAGGTGTGGTGCTCAAACTTATCCTTGAGCTCCTGAATGGTATACGATTTTTTCTGGCGAACGGATTCCCCCTCTATCGTTAGTGTCCAGGTATTTACATCAATTTCTGACTCCTCCGGCGGAATACCGTTGTTCCGGATGAAAAACTTATCGGCAGGTGTCAACCTATCATCCAGCAAATGTGCCGGAGTTTCTACATTTAAGGGGCGGTCGTTCAGTACGATCAGGTCTGGGTGCTTACCTGGGATTTGGAACGGTGCATCTTCATGTGCCAACCCGGCAGGAATCATGCCCGCAGGGAAGTTTTTGCCGTATACCATCGGTGCGCCCAGCGCAGCTCCAATAGCCAAAAGGGCCCCTTTGCGCAGAAAACCACGGCGGGTTTCGGGGTCAGACTCCCGGCCCCAGAGCTTTCGGTCAGCTTCGATGGGGTCTTTTGCATAAAGCTCATGTAAGCCTACTTTATTCTTGCGATTTTTCATTGGTCAAACTGTATTAAATGACGGTAAAAAATAAACAGCGCAATTTTGGCACTTCAAAGGAAACTGTTCCGGTTATTTCCGTCAAACTACTCATGTTGAAAACCTTTTTCCGCTGGCTTATGAAAGTATTTACATTTATTCACAAGACAAAGCCTGAACGGAAATTCCTCTAAAATCCTGAGCGGACAAGTTGTACGCCCGGTTTGTAGCACCGGCAATTCTACTCCCCACCAGCTTTCAGCCCTGCTTCAAGCTCTGCCAGCCGCTTGCTGTGCTCTGCGTCTTCAATATCACGCTCTATAGCTACATTCTTCTGATTGACATAGTTATGGCTCCATTCAATCCAGGACCCATCATAGTTTTGGACATTTTCGAAGCCCAGAATTTCAGTCAGCACAAACGTCGTGTGTGCCGATCGGACACCAGATTGACAGTAAGCGATAATTTTCTTATCTGGTGTAATACCTGCCTTAGCAAAATTGTATTTCAAATCTCTGATCGATTTGAAACGGTGGTCTCCTTTGAGATCAACCGCATCAGACCAGTTCAGATGAACCGACCCGGGGATGCGGCCGTAAGTGAAAGCTCCTTTCTTATAAGGATAGCACACCCCTTTGCTTACATAAGGGACACCCTGATATTCCTCAGGCTCTCTTGTGTCCACCAGCACATAATTGGTATCACTCATAGCCGCCAGCACATCTTCTATGCTAGCCATCCGGGTATAGTCAGGTGCATTATTGAAGGCATAAAGTACCGGTTGTACCGTTGCCGCCTCAGTAGTCAGCTCAAAGCCGTCAGATTTCCAGGCCGCTTTTCCGCCGTTCATTACCGCCAGCTTTTCGTGGCCGTACATGTCCAGTATCCACAGGAAACGAATGGCATCTACGCTTCCTTTCGTATCATAAATCACGATGTAGTCATCAGCACTGATGCCGTTGCTGCCCAATAGCGCAGCCATTTCATCAGGTGAAGCCCGCATGCCACTGTATTCGTAGCCCTCTCCCTCGTAGTCCGGGCGCCAAAAGTTGACCGCGCCGGGCAGATGCCCTTTCTCAAAAGCATCCTTTTTGCTGATTTCTATGACTTTAAAGGCTTTGCCTTCGTCGTACATTTTCTTGACATCAGCGGTTTCCACGAGGTGCTTAGCTTTGACAGATGACCTTAGGGATTCATCTACCTGTTCTTCGGCAGCTACGGTTTCCTGCTGGGTTTCGGAATTGGCTTCTGATTGGCAGGAAAATACAAAAAAAGTAAGTGTTAAGCCTAATAAGAGCAGGCCCGAATGGTGTAAACGTGACAATTTCATGATAATCATTGGTTAAGGTTTAGAAAATGGCATGCAGTCCCAGGCCTAGCCAATTGCCCCGGCGTATTGCACCGATGCCCCCTTGGCTGAAGAATTGATTGACACGGGCACCATCGCCGGCAGCACCGGGGTCTCCATCGCGCCAGGTGTAGTGGAGCATAAGCTTGAGGTTACGGCGGTCCAGGTAAAAGTTTACACCTGCATCGTAGGTCTGCTCTGAACCGGAGAAAGAACCAACAGCAGAAGCATCTGCCTGTTCTTCAGCGGTTTCTCCTCCGTTAAATTGCATCACCATGAATACGGGCTCGAGCATGTATTTGCCAACAGTGATGTTGTAGCCTACACGTACGTGACCGGTATTGGAGGTATAGTCAAAAGCACGGGCTCCACCATCAAGCACAGAGCGCGTACCTGAACGCGTCATAAACATCCATTCCCCATCGAGGTTGAGCGGGCCCCAGTTCAACAGCATACCCGGGCCAAAGGCAATGGACTCTTCAAACAGGTCCGTCTGCCCCTGATAAGAAGCGTTGAAATCCAGCGAAACACCCTTACGCTTGTTGTAGAAGTTCGTTTCGTACCCAATCTTGTACTTCGTCAGTTCGGGGTCACCGAGGTAAAGTACAGCCCGCCCGGCAATCAATGGTGCAAACTCCTGCCCCACCGTTTGCCCCAGCGGGCTTGTAGTCAAGGGGTTGAAGACACCCAGGTTGTAATTGAGCCCGACCTTCTCTCCCTGAAACAACCCGCCGATGTTGAGCCCCGCAGCCCGGCCAGGGCCCGTGCCTACCAGGTGGCGGCGCAGGTAGTTTTGAGACATTGACTTCTCAAAAGAGTTGACCGACCAACCGGAAGTGATGCTCTCCCGCTGCATTTGCGGACGGAACCAGCCCCCGGTCAGCCAGGCCGATTGACTGCCTTTGCTAAGCTGATACTGGAAAAAACCATCCCAAACCCCAAAGTTGGGCTGAGCCGGATTAGTGCCTCCCACGCTCGCACTGAGCAGATCGCGCCCCGCCAGATCATAGAACATCGCCAGGGAGTACTTCAGGCGGGGATAAGGCTGCCCACTCATGATAAGGCGCGCCCGGCGTAAGTTGGTATTGAAACGGTCGTCAACCCCTTCGTAAATGCCGGTTTCAGCGTTGTATACTTCCTGATCCATCGTGTACAGCGTCCAAAGCTGTACCATCATTCGTATATTAAACTTAAAGTCTTCGTTTTTCTTAAGCCACATCTCCTTCAACGGGACGGGCTCTTCCGTTTCCTTTTTCTCCTGTGCCTGCAAAGACACCGAAGTGACAAGCAGCAACATTAGTACTAACCCAAAAGTTAAGCCTTTCATCAACTGAAATTTGGTTTTGGTTAATGTTCTGATTTACAAAAGTCTGCACAACATGCAGAAAAGTCTGTGCGCTAGCGCACACAAGAAGCAAAATTGGGCAAAATTGTAAGTAGGCTTTCGAGTTAATGCAGTATATCGGAATAAAGAGACGTTACTCTGTCGTGCTGACAAAGCTTCTCCCTTTTCCCCAGACCGGTCCAGAATTTAATGTCAAACATACAGCATATTCTCCAAATTTGTTCAATGAAATTCAAATTAATTAGCTTTTTATATCCCAGAATAGATTTTACACCAAAAAACCTACTTAACAGGTATGTATTACCGGAATAATATACTTTAAACCACAAAAGCTCCCCCGGTAATGCCCGGCGGAGCTTTTGCTGATAAGAGCTTTTTGGGAGTTTACCCTTTGGGCTGCTCTTGCCAAATTTCGTCCTGCTCTTCGGTCACGCAGCAAGGCTGTGTGATTCAAGAGTGCATCACGCCTAACTCAGAACGAAATTTTGCTGCGTTCGCTCCAAAAGCAAAATCCCAACAAGCTCTAAACCCTCTTAACCTATAGGATTTACATTAAAAGCAATGTTGTTACTTTTCCTCCCTTAGCTTCGCATAGTAATCGCGCTGTACTTTCAGGTCATCCGTTGATTTGAGTTTCTGGTGCTGCCAGGCGGTAGTTGGCTTTAATTCGATAGGCTGACCATTGTACAGCAGGCTCACCGGCATGTCAAAGCCATCCACCGTTTGCTCCCACCGGTAGTGCAGGCGGCCGTTCTTCCATTGATAAGCGAGCACAGGTATGCGTGTGTCGCGCAGGTACTGATCAAAAATCGGCTGCAGGTCAAGACCGGAGTGCTTGATCAGGTACTGCTCTATCTGTTGCGTGGTCACGGTTTGGTGGTAAAAATCTTTATTCAGCCCACGGAGGATATTCCTCCATTTTTCATCATCACCGATTAAGGTACGGATGGTATGCAACATGTTCGCGCCTTTGTAATACATATCAGAGGACCCGGCGTGGTTCACCCCGTAGTCCCCGATGACCGGGCGGTCATTCATAACGGCTTTCCGGGTACCGGTTACGTAGGCCGCACTCGCTTCTTTGCCGTAGTGGTAGTCGAGGTACAGGTTTTCTGAATAAGCTGTAAACCCTTCGTGCACCCACATATCGGCAATATCTTTGTAGGTGATATTATTGGCAAACCACTCGTGCCCTGCTTCGTGGATAATGATGAAATCGAATTTTTTGCCCCAGCCGGTGCCGCTCAGGTCCATGCCCAGGTAGCCATTCTGATACTTGTTTCCATACGTGACGGAGCTCTGATGCTCCATGCCCAGATAAGGGACTTCCACCAATTTGAACCCATCTTCGTAAAAGGGATAAGGCCCAAACCAATGCTCAAAGGCTTCCAGCATCATGGGCACCTGCTTAAACTGAGCTTTGGCTTTTTCCAGGTTGGCGCGCAATACGTAATAGCTGCAATCCAGTGGCCCCTGCTCACCCTGATACGTTTCTGACCAGTGCGCATAATCCCCGATGTTCACATTTACGCCATAGTTATTGATGGGGTTATCCACAAACCAGTGGTAAGTGTGGGTGCCGCCTTCGTTCGGTACTACCTTGCGTAACCTTCCATTAGAAACCTCTACCAGGGAGTCGGGCACGGTAACGCTGATCAACATGCTGTCCGGCTCATCGTACATATGGTCTTTACAGGGCCACCAAAGGCTCGCCCCTTCTCCCTGACAGGAAGTGGCTACAAAGGGATTGCCTTTGCCGTCTTCTTCCCAGCTCAGCCCGCCATCCCAGGGTGCCCGTACGGCTACTTTGGGGTGACCACCGTATCCGAGCTGCAGTTCGTACACTTGGCCCTGCTTCAGGTTTTCCGGCACTTGAATGTAGTACACGTTCCCGACCCTTTTATAGTCCAGGTTTTGCCCGTTTTGGGTGGCGCTGCGGAGTTCCATGGGTGGCTGCAGATCGATTTGCATGCGCGTGCCTGGGGCCAGCACCCGGTACTGCACGGTATTGTGCCCATTGATGGTGCGCTGTGCAGGGTCCACTTCAATATCGAGGTGGTAATAGGTCAGGTCCCACCAGGCTCTTTCGGGCGTTACGGACCCACGCAGGGTATCCTGCCGGTTAAATTGAGCAAACAGGGCAGCGGGCAAAAGCAAAAAAGCCATAATGCCAACGAGATTAGCGTAAAGAGCAATGCGGTTCATAGATCAAAAAGTTATAGTGTCACAGCAATGAAACGATGGCAATCAGGTAAAAATTGGGCTTATAAAAAGGGGTTATGCTGCTTTTCGTACCCAATGTTCGTCTCCGGCCCGTGCCCCGGGTACACGGTCACGTCATCACCGAGGGGGAAGAGCTCGTTCTGAATACTCCGGATCAGGGTATCGAAGTCTCCGCCGGGCAGGTCGGTACGGCCGATGCTCCCCATAAAAAGCACATCGCCGGCAATCAGGAAACGGTTGGCCTCACAGAAAAAAGAAAGGCTTGCCGGCGAATGACCGGGCGTGAACAAGGCTTTCAGTGTGGTATTCCCGAAAGTAATTGTTGCACCGGGCTCGATGAACTTGCCCGGCGTACCGGCGAAACTGCCCGAGGGCATTGGCAGGCCAAACATAGCAGCCGACTGTGGCGCGGCTTTTAAAACCGGGACTTCCCCTTCGTGCAGCTCCAACTCCAGCCCATAGGTATCCATCACAAATTGATTGCCTAAGACGTGGTCGATATGACAGTGGGTATTGATGAGGCGGACGGGGGTCAGCTCATGCTTTTCAATCATCGCCTTCAAAGCGGCTTTCTCCTCGCCTGCATAGCAGCCAGGGTCAAAGATGACACACTCGCCGGTTTCATCATAGACGATGTAGGTATTCTCCTGAAAAGGGTTGAAGGTCCGTTTAAGTACTTCCGCCATTTTTTTCAGGCAAGTTAATTAAAATTGCCCGGCATCAGTGAAAACAGAAAAAATACCAATCATTCTCTGAGCATCGGCCCGGGGCACAAAAGAAAGTTTGTCTTTTTCCGTTCTCAATAGAACGATAAAGTAACCCGTATAGCAAAATTACTACCCTTAAATATAAACTGATGCCCCGGTATGACTGTCTTATAAGGGCGTACTTTTTACTGAAACTACTGCTAAGGCTCCGCCCAATGCGCCCAAATATATTCATCCATATGAGATTGCACTTACTTTCACTGCTTTGTCTTCTCTTGCCAGCCGCCGTTGTTACCGCTCAGGGTATACAGGTGGAGTTTGGTAAGAACCGTGTACAGTACCACGATGGTTTTGACGAATGGTCGCAGTACGAAAGTGATAATTTCATCACCTACTGGTACGGCGAGGGCCGCTACATCGGGCAGGCGGTCGTACAACTGGCGGAATACGACTTCCAGGAAATTCAAAACGTGCTTGAGCACCGGATCAATGAGAAGATACAGATCATCGTATATACAGACCTGACGGATGTCAAGCAGAGCAATATCGGTAGCGAAGACACCTTCATGAACACGGCCGGGCAGACTAAGATTGTGGGCAATAAGGTCTTTGTTTACTTCGACGGCAACCACCGGAACCTGCGCAAACAGGTCCGCGAGGGCATTGCAAGCGTATACCTGAACGCTATGCTCTTTGGCTCCAATATCCAGGAGATTGTTCAGAACGCCGTGATGATGAATCTCCCGGTCTGGTTTAAAGAAGGGCTGGTCGGCTACGTAGGCGAGCGTTGGAATGCCGACCTGGACAATCAGCTGCGCGACTACATCCTATCCGATGAATTTGAGGGTTTCGAGCTGCTCGCCGAACGCGACCCCAAACTTGCCGGGCATTCGCTTTGGCACTTTATTAGCCAGCAGTATGGCAAATCACAGGTTTCCAATCTGCTTTACCTGACCCGGATCAACCGGAGTATTGAAAATGGTTTCCTGTATGTCCTGGGCATGCCTTACGAGCGGGTTGGCTTAGACTGGGCGGTCTTCTACAAAAACCGCTACTCCGTGGAAGAGCAGCGCCGGGATACGCTGCCTATGGCCTCGCTACCGATCAAAAACAAGCGCAACCTGCCCGTGACCCGGGTAAAAATCAGCCCGGATGGCCTACAGATAGCTTATATCATTAACGAAATTGGCAAACACCACATTTACCTCTACGATATTGCCAAGGGAAGCTCCGAACGGATTTTCAAAGGTGGCTTCCGCAATGCCTTCCAGGCCACAGACTACAACTACCCCATCGTTGACTGGAACCCCAACGGACAGGAACTGGCCATCTTATACGAAAAACGGGACGTCGCCTACCTGCGCATTTACAATACCCGGACCGGAAAGCACAAAGAAGAAACGCTATCGTCTGAATATCAGCGGGTGTACAGCATGTCTTACGTCAACCCGATCACCTTGGTGTTATCAGCTACGGTGCGGGGGCATTCTGATATTTTCCTCTACTATACCAACACCCGGCAGACGCAGCGCATCACCGATGACTTCTGGGACGACCTTGACGCCACTTACGTGGAAATCGACAACCGCCGCGGTATCATCTTTGCCTCCAACCGGCAGGATACGCTCCTGGAGCGGGAGAAACTTGACAGCATTCTGCCTATCGACGACTTCGACCTGTTTTACTACGATCTGGAAGACCGCTCTGAGGAGCTCGTCCGCATCACCAATACCCCCTATGCCAATGAGCGGGAGCCCATGGCTGTAGATACCACCTGGTTTTCCTATCTGAGTGATGAATCTGGTATTTACAACCGAAAATCGGGCTATCTGGAGGAGTACATTCATCACTATGATCAGATTATCTTACTGGACGATGGCTCTGAGATCCGCCTGCACGTTGACTCAATGATGAACGCCCTGGACAGCACGCTAATTGATACCATTACTATAGAGCCGGTCGTTAAGAAACGGGCGGTCACTCAGCCCAATACGAACTACCACCGCAGCATTCTGCGCCAAAACAGTGCCAAAAGGACTAACCGGGCAGCACAGCTCGTTCTGGAAAACGGGCAGCACCAAATCTATCTTTTCCAACCTGACCCGGAAGAGGCCATCAGTAGAACCAGTGCAACGGGTTTTCAGCAACAGCGGACAGCAGAAGTAGAAAAGACGATTGTTGTTCAGTCCCAAAAACGAAAGCCCTCTTCATCCACTATTGAGCCCCCAACGATGTCTGTACTGAAAGAAGCGGACCAGGTAAGGGTGGATACGGTCAGGGTGAATGAAAGTCAGCGGGATACAGGCAAAGTGGATATTGACAACTATCTTTTCCAAAGTGAATTTGATGATGAAGAAAGTGAGCCAACGGTCATCATCGTCGAAGAGTCCAGCGACCAGAACGAGCCGGAGCAGGTCCGCATTATTACTGGCAACCGTCAGTTATCAGATGTGATCAACCGCCCCGGGCTGCGCACAAAGAAGCCCTACGAGTTCCGGTCTTCCAAAATCATTCCCTACCGCCTGGAATTCAGGACCGATTATGTGACGACACAACTGGATAACAGCCTGTTATTTGATGGGCTGAACAGCTTTGCGGCCAACCCCGATGGGTTCAACCTGCCTAACCCTGGCATTTTGCTCAAGGCAAATTTCAAAGACCTGTTTGAGGATTATGAATTTGAAGGGGGCGTGCGCGTACCTACGACCTTTAACGGGACGGAATACTTTGTCATTTTCAAAGACAAAAAGCGCCGGCTTGACCGGCAGTATGCCATGTACCGGCGCAATCAGCAGTTCTCCTCAGAGAGCCTATCATTTGTACCCAGCCGGCGGGAGGTGAACATCCTGCTTGGGCAGTACGCTGTACGCTATCCACTTGATATCTTCCGGAGCCTTCGGGCAACGGGCACTCTGCGCCGCGACCGGGTTACGCAACTGGCTACCGAGCGCAGCTCCCTGGAAGTCCCTACGCAAAGTGAAGAACGGGCCGGCCTTAAGCTGGAATACGTATTTGACAATACGCTGGACGTAGCCCTTAACATCAAGAATGGCTCCCGCTATAAGATTTTTGTAGAAGGGGTAAAGACCTTCGATCTGCAATTTACAGATGGTGCCTCTCTGGACTTTGCCCGGGGCGCTATGGGCATCGTCGGCTTTGATGCCCGGCACTATCAGCGGTTTCTCAAGCATTCTGTCATTGCGCTGCGGGCTGCTGGGGCCACTTCCTTTGGTTCAGAGCGCATGATTTACTTCCTCGGTGGTGTTGACAACTGGCTGTTCAACAGCTTCAACAACGAGATTCCTATCCCGGCAGCAGGCGATGATATCGCCTTTCAGGCACTGGCGACCAATATGCGCGGCTTTGACCTGAACATCCGGAATGGCAGCTCCTATTTGCTATCGAATATTGAGCTTCGGATGCCTATCTTCAAGTACTTCTCCAACCGGGTACGCTCCCAGTTCTTCCGCAACTTCCAACTTGTCGGCTTCTTTGATGTCGGCACCGCCTGGGAAGGCAGTAACCCCTACAGCGAAGAAAACCCGCTCAACACCTCCGTCGTTGAAAACAGCGGGCTGGTTTCTGTTAAGGTCAATTACTTCAGGGACCCCATCGTGGCCGGGTATGGAGGCGGTGTTCGGGCGATGTTGTTCGGCTACTTTGTCCGCCTTGATTACGCCTGGGGGATTGAGACCCGTAAAGTGCAGGACCCGATGTTCTACCTTTCTATAGGTACAGATTTTTAGAGCGTGTTGGGACTTTTGTCTTCTAGCCGAAAACTAACCATTTTTTGGTTAGACGACCTGCCTGCCAAACGGGTTTGCCAGGCAGGCAGGGGTACGAAAACCGAAGCTTAGCCTGAGCTCATTGACTAAAAAAGGCATCCCGGTTCTACAGGGATGGGAAGAGGCAGCGCTGTTTTAAACCTGTAATGATCCCCGACGCATCAAGTCTAATATTCATAAAAATGCTTCGCCGTTTGCTAAACACTTCCGGAAAATATAACGAAGCCTCATATGAAGAGGTTTATCCACTGCTGCTCTGTATCCACATCCCCAAAACAGCGGGGAGGACTTTCCGTCAAGCCCTGAAAGAACAGTACGGAGAAGACCGTATTCTAACCCTCGATTTTCAATACCTGAAAAAACGTAAGGAAACTCTTGCTGACTATCCGGTAAACCAATACCCGGTTGTGCACGGGCATCTGCATTACGAGCAATTGTTGCCCTACAAGATGGCAGATACCCAATGGATTACCTGGCTTCGCCACCCGGTAGACCGGGTGCTCTCCAACTACTACTTCTATTGCACAAATGGCTACGTAACCCGCAAGAGGCAAGACCCGGACCTGCAGCTCATGTCTCTGGAAGAGTATATTCACCGCCCGAGGAAGCGCAATGTCATGACTCGCTTCATGGGGGAACTCAAACCAAGTGAGTGTCTCTTTATTGGGCTGCAGGAGCACTACCCCGATGATCTCCGGACCCTTGCTCAAAAATTAGGCTGGCAGCTCCCCGAAGACCACTACCGGATGCGCATCAATGTCAACACCGCTAAACCTAACCTGCGGACATCCACACCGGAAAGCCTGAAGAACGAAATCGCACGGCTCAACACTAAGGATATGGCCCTGTACGAAGAGGCTGTGATGTTGCGGTCAAAAGGGTACTGGCAGTAGCTCCGGTTTGGATTTCCTCAGGGAGCCGGCTTGATCTCTGATTTTTTTTGGTTTTATTTGTGATCGTAAAACCTTACTGCCTTGCTCAGTTCTCTATCCATACGTGACTATACCAGACTATTAAAGCGTAAGTGGTATGCCGCCACGGGGCGCCCCTACCCTTATCTGCTATCGATACACATTCCTAAAACGGCGGGACGGACTTTCCGGGAAATTCTGAGAGCTCAATACGGGCATGAAGGGGTCTTATCTCTCGACCACCACTATCTGAAACAGCGCAATGAACAGTTAGAAGATTACCCGACAAGCCATTATCCGGTCATACATGGGCACTTGCCCTATCAGCAAATAGCGCGTGTCGGGCTGCCTTCTTCCCAGTATCTCACCTGGCTGCGCCACCCGGTAGACCGGGTCATTTCCAATTACTATTTCTACCGGACCTCTGAGTATCCCGACTTAAAGAAAAAGGACCCCACTAAACAACTGACTCCTTTTAAAAGGTTTATACGGCGGGAACACCGGAGAAACGTTATGTCCCGCTATTTGGAAGGCATAGCGTTGGAGGACCTCTTTTTTGTTGGCTTCCAGGAGCACTTCAACAAAGATGTGGTTAAACTAGGGAAAAAGCTGGGCTGGCAACTTGCCCCTGAGCACCTTGAACTCCGCATCAACGACAACCAAAAGGCTAAACAGGCTTTGCCTGCCCCCACTGAGGAGTTGATCTCAAAAATCTGTGCGTATAATGATAAAGACCTAACCCTTTACGAGAAAGCCAGGCAGCTCGCTGATCAGGGGCATTGGGACTGAGAGGAATCTCAGGAGGCTTCACCTAAGGCTTTTACACTGAGTACTTTCCAACCTCAGAAAAAACAACACACTGCCTGTTGAGAAGACCGCAGCGGAGAAACAAAGCCGCCCCACCGCATTGAATCCAGCTGATGCTGGGTGGTACAATCAGGCTAAAATCTAAAAAACCAAGCTGCCGGAAATACAAAACGGCTGCTCCCCTGAATAAGAGGACAGCAGCCGTTGCTACCCCGTACAATCACAGGGTGTTTATGCTTTAGAGCATGTTTGGAGCGGTTTCATCATAAAAATCAAGGATTTATGGCTCTGGCAAAGTCACTAAATTTGAGTTTAGCGGGCTAAATGAAAATTTAGTGAGGAAGTCAGAGCTTGCCCCGCATTTCTGCGGGGTTCATAAAGTGTTGATTTGCAATAGCAACGAGCTCCAAACATGCTCTTAATCACGGTCTTAAACCGTTGCAACTCTAATCTTATCTTTAATGGACTGAATAAGCGCGGGGGAAGGTTTTCGGCGGTGGATTTTGCTCTTGATAAACTCCCGGAAGGATTTTTCCTGACTAAGGACTTTCAGGTAGGCGGGATTGGCTTTGATTTCAATCAGCAGTTCTCGTTCATCGCTTTCACTGAGTTCGTTGTCTAGATACATCGTGACTTTCCTGACGAGTTCCTGATAATTCTGATCTCTCATTGTGATACGTTTTTTACTGTTCGGTAGTCCGCCCGGCTAACGTCAAACAGAAGCATCGCCAAGGCTGTACCGTAGAACCACTCGTACTCACAGGGTGTGAATATTGAAGGGTATCTGGCAAGAAGTGTAGTTTAATAAGGCGTTGCATCTCTTTGCGTTTAGCGGTAGCCGGCAACGAAGCCTGAGGTGGGACATCCACCTGTCGAAGGCTTCGTTGGCGGGCTACTTTGAGTAGTAGGTTAACGAATTATTTGCGTTTGTCTTTGTAGCCCAAAGACTGCGCATAAGTTTGCAATTGCTCTTTGAGCATATTTCTGGCCCGGTGCAAACGGGAGCGCACCGTTCCGATTGGAATATCTACAATCTTGGAAATTTCTTCATACGTGAAGCCTTCTACATCGCAAAGTAGAATCACAACACGGAAATCAACCGGCAGGGCATTAATCGCGTTGGTGACCTCATCGCCCATCATCCCCTGAAACATCTCTTCCCGCAAGTCATGATAGCTGGTCAGGCTCGAGTCTTCCTCATCGTGGTAATTGATGATTTCCTCGTAGTCTACCTGAGTAGGCTGCTTGCTCTTTTTCCGGTATTGATTGATGAAGGCGTTCTTGAGGATTCTAAACAGCCACGCCTTGGCATTGGTGCCAGCGTTGTAGCTATCAATAAAACGATAAGCTTTCAGGTAGGTCTCCTGCACCAAATCGTTAGCGTCCTCCTCGTTATAGGTCAGGTGGTACGCGAAGGTGTACAAGGCATCAATCTGGGGCAGGAATTCTTCCTCGAAAACGTTGCTATTCGAACTGCTCATCGTTGTTATTTCCTTCGTCTGTACCATAAAGATAGTATTTTTTACAATCAGCAGGGAGTTGGAAATCGTACATAGCCTATTTTTTTGTGCCCCAAAATAAGCTTCAACAGCCCTATTTCTGTCGATTTTTGTACTACACAACACCATTAACTGAAATCAGAAAAAAAAAGTTTCCTGCCTTAAAAAAAACTAAGAGCATCCCTGACAGCTTTACGCCCTCCCTACCATAAACCGCCAGTCAGCGGGAACCATTTACAGAAGCTATTGTTTCACCTCGAAATTTAAGACCCGATTAAAGAATGGCTTCAGCATTTGGCTTATGAGCTTTTGCGCCAATACGGCGTCAAAAATCTTTGTATCTGCGGCTTATGCCCCGGCTCCTTGATGCACTGCATCATTCATATCCGCCTGTGTGCACGCAGTTTAAGTCAAGTTGCTGCCCGGCCCGGGCAAGAGACCTGTGTTCCACCAAACCCCATACTTTTTCTTTCATCGTTCCTGATCGGGCACCACCGTTTGTCAATCCGGTGCTAATTTTTGCTGGACAAAACCACGATTTTTATGACCTTTACGAGCAAACCATTAGATGTGGATACATTATCACCCCAACAAGACCCTACGGCTTCCTCCCGGAAGCGCGATCATATTGAGCTGGCGTTCCGTTCTCAAATTGAAAGCGGTACACTGGACCAGCGCTTCTACTATGAGCCGTTGCTTTCGGGGCACCCTGAGCGGGGCAGCCTCAAAAGCTTTCTTTTCCTGGGCAAGACGATGCGCGCACCGGTATGGGTCTCCAGTATGACCGGAGGTACGGAATGGGCGAATACCATCAACCACAATCTGGCCCGGGCTTGCAAGGAGTTTGGGATGGGTATGGGGCTGGGCTCCTGCCGCCCTTTGCTCTACAGCAACGATAGCCTTCCGGACTTTGATGTCCGTAAGGAAATCGGCGATGATTTGCCTTTATTCGCCAACCTGGGTGTTGCACAGATCGAAGAGTTAATAGATCAGGGGGAACTCTACCGGGTGCAGGAACTAATAGACAAGCTACAGGCAGATGGCCTCATCGTGCACGTCAACCCTATGCAGGAGTGGCTCCAACCGGAAGGCGACCGTTTTGTGCGCACCCCATTGCAGGTGATCGAAACCGTGCTCGACAAACTGGACTTGCCGGTAATTGTGAAGGAAGTCGGCCAGGGCATGGGCCCCGAAAGCCTCCGGGCTTTGATGCAACTGCCACTGGCCGCTATAGATTTCGCGGCTAATGGCGGCACCAACTTCGCCCGCCTGGAAATGCTCCGGGGCGACGAAGGCAAAGCAGCCATCTACGAGCAGTTAGCCTACGTTGGCCATAGCGCTACCGAGATGACGATGGTCACCAACGCGCTCCTGCAGGAACTTGGGGATAAAGCCCTTTGCCGGCAGTTTATCATTTCTGGTGGTGTAGGTACCTTTTTAGATGGGTACTACCTGACCCAAAAACTCAAGGCGCCGTCCATCTACGGGCAAGCTTCCAGCTTTCTGCAACACGCACGCGGCAGCTATGACGAATTGCAGGCTTATGTTGCTGCTCAGATCGAAGGGCTGGAACTGGCCAATGCGTTTCTTCAGGTCCGGTAAAAACATTTCAACAACACACAGTAACGAGACAACGTGGTGCCCGGCACCGACAGCTTAATAAAAAGACATGCAGGACAAGATGATTTCAGGCTTCTCGCGCCTGTCCAAGGAAGAAAAACTAGACTGGATTGCAGAGCAGTTTTTTGAAAACCCCCAGGCCACTATTGAGGAGCTCAAAAGCTTTTGGCACGCGGATGCCGAGCAGCAGCGCGTGTTTGATGGCTTTAGTGAAAATACAGTAAGCAACCACTTCCTCCCCTTCGGTATCGCGCCCAACTTTGTCATCAATGGTGAAGTGTACGCTGTGCCTATGGTCATCGAGGAAAGCTCCGTAGTGGCTGCGGCCTCCAGCGCGGCCAAGTTTTGGTCAAAACGGGGAGGATTTCACGCGAAAGTCCTTTCCACCCGAAAGGTCGGCCAGGTTCACTTCAGCTGGACGGGCGAGGGGGCGGCACTGAAAACCGCTATGCCAGCCATCGAAAAGCAGCTCCGGGAAGATACCCGCCACATTACAGCTAATATGGAAAAGCGGGGCGGCGGCATTCAGGAGATTGAGCTCGTTGACCTGACCGCAGAAGAGCCTGGCTACTATCAGCTGCGGGTTACGTTTGAGACCTGCGACTCCATGGGCGCCAACTTCATCAACTCGGTACTGGAAGAATTCGGTATGAGTTTACAGCGGTTTGTATCGGGCCATGCTCCCCTCAATCAGGAAGAAGCTGCTCTGGAAATCATCATGGCGATTCTTTCCAACTATACGCCGGAATGCGTGGTACGCACCTGGGTGGAATGCCCGGTGGAAGCCCTTGAGGCCGGCGGTCAAAATATGGATGCCAATACCTTCGCGCACAAGTTCGCAAAGGCCATTCGCATTGCGCAGATCGACCCCTACCGCGCCACAACGCACAACAAAGGCATCTTCAACGGCATTGATGCTGTGGTTTTGGCCACCGCCAATGACTTCCGGGCTATCGAAGCCTGCGGCCATGCCTACGCTGCCCGCGATGGGCGCTACCGCAGCCTTAGCAGTTGTAGTATTGAGGATGGTGTTTTTAAATTCTGGATGGACCTGCCGCTAGCCGTAGGTACCGTTGGCGGACTGACTCGCCTACACCCTATTGCCCGCCTGTCGCTGGAGATGCTGGGGCACCCTGGTGCAGAAAAGCTCATGATGATCATTGCGACGACCGGCCTCGCACAAAACTTCGCTGCCATCCGTTCACTGGTCACCACGGGTATCCAAAAGGGGCATATGAAAATGCACCTGCTCAATATTCTCAACCACCTCAAAGCATCACCGGAAGAGCAGGAGCAGGCAGCTGCCTTTTTTGCCGACAAAGTTGTCTCTTTTACCGCAGTACGGGACTACATCAAGCAGAGCCGTAACCAACGGCTGATCCCCGAACACTTTTTGAAAAAATAGCTAAAACCAAACCATCATCGAACAAGCCATTCATACCAACGGTAAAGTCCTGTTGACCAGCGAATACGCCGTATTGGACGGTGCTCTTGCCCTCGGGCTGCCGCTAAGGCGCGGGCAGTGGCTCCGCATCCGGACCGCCACTTCTCAGGCCCGGCATACCTGGACCAGCCGATTGCTGGATGGGACGCCTTGGTTTGAGGGCGCATTTGCCGCAGGCGGCATGCTGCTCCAAGCCAATGAACTGAAAACCGGCAAACGGCTGGAGACCATTTTCCAGGGCATTGAAAAACAACGCCCGGGTTTTTGGAGCAATCAGCCCTACCTCTCTTTTGAAACACAATTGGAATTTCCCCGTGAGTGGGGGCTGGGCAGCAGTTCCACCCTGATTGCCGGTATTGCCCGCTGGGCCGGTGTAGACCCTTTTCAACTACTTGAAGATACCTTTGGCGGATCGGGCTATGATATTGCTTGCGCCAACAGCCCACACCCGGTACTTTTCCAGCGGCGGCAGGGCAAACCTGCTTATGTGGAAATCCCCTTCGTGCCCGCGTTTGCAGCACATATTTGCTTCGTTTTCCTGAACCAAAAACAAGACACCCGGGAAGGGATCGAGAGATACCGCCGCCGGGGCAGTGGCACAGAGAAGCTTCGGGCACGGCTTTCGGAGCTCACTCTGCTGTTCCTGCAAGCACGTAATGCCGTCGAAGCGACCCTTATCCTGGAAGAACACGAAGCACTGATTTCCGAAACCCTCAATTTGCCGATGGTCAAGGAAAAACACTTCCCCAACTTCCCGGGTGTTATTAAATCTCTGGGGGCCTGGGGCGGCGACTTCGTCATGGCTATCAGTGAGAAGCCTCCTCAGGCCGTGCAGCAGTACTTTAAAGTCAAAGGTTTTGAGACGGTTTTTGATTATGAAAGTTTTGTTTAGAGATGCTATGTTTAGCATCCAAACAAACCAGAGGAAGCAAAGAATAGAGCAGCCAAAACGGTACAGCAATGTCTCATTATTCGGTTTTCTGTCAAAACGGGCCATTTATGGCCCATGTTCGGCAACACGATTTGCCCGATACCTTGGGCAATTAGGGAATACTTCTTATTTTTGACGCCGTTGAGTGCTTTGTAAGGCACAAGCGTCCGGGACATCCGCCCGGGCCCATCCAATTAACAGTAAACAACAATCGAGATATGGAAGCAAATGCGGAAAATAAATCAAATGCAATGGATTGGATCCTGTTCCTGGTATCCACTGCCATTATGATCTTCATGCTGATTTTTATGAATGAGTGGTTTTGGGTAGTACTGCCCTTCTCTCTGACCTACCTGGTGAAGGCACTGCGGGCGATGTAAAGACCGCCTCAGCATTGAAGAGACTGGAACAGCCGGCTTTCCTGTGGGGGAGGCTGGCTGTTTTGTTTTTGGAGGCATTTTCTTCACGATCAACACTGCGTTCAAAGCCCAGATCGACCTCCTCGTCTACCGCCTCTACGGGCTGAGCTGGGCGGAGGTGAAGCTGAGGGACCCGGCCTTTGGGATGGGGGAGGTGGAATATGAGGCAGTGGAGGTCTGAAACAATAAGGCATGGCCAAAAGGCAGTCAAAGAGAAAGCAGGTGCGACCCCTACAGGGTCGGGCATACCACTTCATTGCCAGTTCAACTGATATTTGACGCCTACAGCGTCAGGGGCCGGATAAAAGTAAGTTCATCATTCCACGTGAGCTCCTGTCTGTGCAACCGGGTATAGTTTTTCACCAGAGAACCTGCCTGTGAAGCCTGCCTGCCATACCGCCACGCCGGGTCGGGCAATCTCTTGCCGGGCAGACATTTGAGGATGCTTTTCTTTACCGGAATCTAAGGTTTTTCAGCTAAGCAGGTGTCAGCAGGCTGCCCGGTACGGGCTTATAAGCGCACAGAGCTAGGTGACATCGAAAAGCTACCCCCCCGATGTACTGAAACAGACCCCAGCGGGGTCTCCCATCAGTAACGCAGGCAATATGCCAGCACTGACCCTGTAGGGGGTCACACCTTCAATTACCGGTTCAACTGATCGTTGACGACTACAGCGTCAGGTGCCTAATCACGGAAGCACCAAGGCGTGATACGGGGATTCTACAAGTTGACGAATGAGATACAGCTTATGAGGCAGACCAATAGACCGCTGACGGCTTCAAGTTTGAATTGTTTGATGATAAGATAACCTACTCAAGGAAGCGCCGATAACTGATAAACAGACAACGGCGCAGGAAATTAAAGCGCTATTCCCTAAATTAGGAAGACAGCATATTTACTGGTTTTCCTGCCTAGCAAAAATGCATCCCTCAACTATAGCTCCGCACCCCCTGGTATAGCGGGAGAACCTGCCGGACCCCGGTAAAGACCTGGAGAAAGCGCCCCGACAGAGCTCGCCCCCCTTGCTTTTTCGCCCCAAAAGATTTAATATTGATCTATATCTGTGGCCATTACAATCATCGGTCACTTCCCCAACTTGCAAAATAGACTCATTCGCCTTTGTGGCCTTGCATGGGCTTAATCCTATTTTGTATGGTTGTCAAAAAGAAGCCGCCGCGGTTGATACCGATGGATAAAAGAAGCTGGGAGCGTTATGTGATATTGCTGATACTTTTGATTGGCAGCACTGCTCTGCTGTTTTACGGGAGCGATTTCGCTAAACTTTCACCTGAAAGAAGGCAAAAGCTGGAAAAGGAGCTGGAAGAGCTTGAGAATGCTGAACAGTATGCCTTAGTTGCCGCAATAGATGGATGGTATCCTTGTTTTCACTGCAAAAACACGGACCGCATATTTCTCCTTAAAAGTGAAGTTTGGAAGTCTGGCGTAACTAGAAAAGGTGAAAAAGAAAGGTATGGCACTGGACTTCTAGATCGCCGATTAATTTATACCATTCAGTATACAGGTCAACTTCAAGAGTGCTTGAAGCAAGAAAAGATTAAGATTTATACGTATGCATTACTTCCGGAGAACCTTAAAAGACAACATCCATTAATACGTCCACCTGGGAACAAACGAGATACTTAAATGAAAACTACCACCACCCGTACCTTCCGCCTCGGTCTCATGGTCGAAGAAAAAGATCTCCCAGCCATACACGATAAGTTCAATAAGCTGGAAGATGATCTGAATGCAATCGTTGGAGAGGAACAGTTGCCTACGATTTACGTGACCTTAGATCTCCGCAAATACCCCGCAGAAGATAGCTTGGAATTGACAAAAGGGAAAGTAATACTGCATTTATGCTTGCAGGGTATGGAGCTGACTAATTTTCGTTCGGAGGTAGTCGGACAGTTGACTAAATGGCTAGATGGTGTGGAAGGCATTCCTGAACTGTTGACCGATAAGATAATGCTACTCGGGGATACATAATACACCAATAGGAACCAGCCTAATTAATCATTGGTCTTTGTAAGATAACAAGGGAAGAATTCCTGTTTTTTATGATTTTCACCCCCCGCACTTTCCGCCTCGGCCTGATGGCCGAAGAAGCTGATTTGAAATTTGTCCCTGATGCCCTGACGGAGCTGGAAGATGATTTCAATACCGCAACAGAAGGATTGACCCTGCCTGTTTTATACGTGGTCATTGACCTTCGTATCAATAAAGACAGAGACACCTTTGACTGGGATGAAACCCAAATTGCATGGTATATACCTGTCGAACGGGAGAATGCTTCTGCTGAAAGATTCCGGCAGGCGGTGATCAGGCAGGTGCTGGAGCAATTACAGGAGTGGGAGGAGGTGCCTGCTGCGCTGACCGAAAGGATAAAAAAGCTCAAAGGCGCGTAACCGGACCAAACGTTGTACCTGGTTATATCAGTGTTTTTCCTTCTACAACGACGCCATCTTCCGAGAAAGCAGCACCGAAGCAAAATCACATTCCGGATCCTCTGGTACAAAGTCAAGGATCGTCATATCAAGGCTATTGAGTACTTCCTGATACGCTGCCGGCGAAAGGCTGCTGTGGTAGACCGGTTGCCCGCCCACGCGCCCGGTGACTTCCCCTGCATCAGGACCCACGGTCAGCAAGAGCAGGCCTTCCGGTTGCAAATGTTGGGCAAACCGGACCAAAGTTGCGCGTTGCTCAGCGGGCGTCAGGTGAAAAAAGCTGTGCCAGCTGATGATGCCCTGAAAGAGTTGTGGCAAATCCAACGCCCGCATGTCCATCCGGTACCAGGTGCTGTGGGGGAAGCGCGCTTTCGCCAGCTCAACCATAGGCGCTGCGAAGTCGATACCCGTGACTGCATAGCCCTGCTGAATTAAATAGCGTGCTATCGGCTCCCCTCCCCCGCAGCCGGCATCAAGAATAGCCGCTGATGGTGGCAACAGATCCTCAAACCGGCGGAGCCATTTCCTTTCGAACAGTAACCGGCTCCGCTCGGTGTCATACTGTAAGCCGTACTGCTCGTACACGCTTCTTGTTTTTGCGGCAAGTATTCTGAGATTTGCGTTTTTGTCCATGTTTTTTTTGTAGTTGGACAGCTTGCACGGCCTGTTTGCTATTCTAACTGTACAGCTCCCGGAATTCGCATGACCTGAATTTCAAAAGAGCACCAAGATGGAAAAACAACAGTGCGAACGCGATACCCGACAACAGAAAAGGCCCGCCCGGGCAGCAGTCCTGACGGCTTACAGTTTTTGTCCGATTTAAAACATATAGCCAACGTACTGCTTGAACCGCTCGAAGCCAATGTTATAAGAGCTTGTTCTTCACTCCTATCCGCACTTTTCAAACCTTCTCATCCACGCCCTGTGCCGCCTTCTGATCCAGGAACCAATGCACCTTACCGTGGACAGGCTTTATATGCGCTGCCGGAAAAGCCTGTGCGCCTTCTTCTTCATTCAAAATCGCAGCAACTTTGCTCGTTTTGCTCTGCCCAGTAACCAAAAAAGCAACATCATGGGCATTGTTCAGCACCTTGCCCGTTAGTGTAATGCGCTCCTGATCCGTATCGGGGTGCTGTGCCAGCGCACAAACCTCATCCGCTTCCATGAGCTCTATTTGGTAAGGGAAGATGGATGCCGTGTGGCCGTCACCGCCCATACCGAGTATGATCAGGTCAAAAACCGGCCAGCCGTTCCCGACCGGCAGGTTCTCCTCTATTTCTTCTGCATAGCGGCCCGCTTCGGCTTCAGCAGGCAGCTCCCCCCGCAACCGGTGAACATTACAGGAAGGCACGCCTACAGGTGCGAGGAACAGGTCGCTTGCCATTTTGAAGTTGCTCTCCTCATCATCGGGAGGCACACAGCGCTCATCGCCCCAGTAAAAATGAATTTTTTCCCAGTCTATCCGATTGGGGTATTCTTCTGCCCAAAGGCGGAAAAGCGCAGCAGGGGTACTGCCGCCGGAAAGGGCTACATGAACGGGGCCGTCTTTTTCAGCCAGCCACGCTTCAAAGAATTTGGCGAAATCGCGGGCCACCTGCCCGGGGGTATCAGAGATGTGGATGTGCATATGACGCTGAGTTTTGTTTAGTCTTAAAGTTCGCAAAAATTCCGGGAGTCTGTCAAATTACGGCAAGGGTTTCGCCAACTCACCCGCTCGCCTTCAATCAGATTATCGGCAACATCCGGGCCCCAGGTACCAGCGGGATAGCCGTACAGCTTGATGTCCGGGTCATTTTTCCAGGCATTGAGCAGGGGGTCCACAAATCGCCAGGCTTCTTCCAAACTGTCCCCACGGGCGTAAAGGGTGGCATCCCCCTTCATGGCATCCAGGATGAGACGCTCATAGGCATCAGGGACGTGTGCATCCGTCAGGTCAGAGTAATGGAAGTCCATCTCTACGTTCTTCACATTAAAGCCAGACCCAGGCACTTTCATGCCAAATTGCAGCAGCAAGCCTTCATCCGGCTGTATCCGGATGATCAGCTGATTGTTCATATTCATCATTTCTTCGTTGCTGCGGAACAGGTGATGGGGCGGTGACTTGAAGTAAACGACCACTTCGGTAGCTTTGGTCGGCAGGTTTTTGCCGGTGCGGATGTAAAAAGGGACACCCGCCCAGCGCCAGTTGTCGATAAAAAACTTCAGCGCAACGTAGGTCTCCGTCATGGAGTCCTCACCTACGCCTTTTTCTTCCCGGTAGCCTTTCACCTGCTTCCCTTGAACTTCCGCCGCGATATACTGCCCCCGGATGGCGTACTTAGCCACTTCTGACTCTGCGATCGGGCGCAGGGCTTTAAAAAGTTTCAGTTTTTCGCTGCGAATAGACCCGGCATCTGCATTGATCGGTGGCTCCATAGCAATATGAGCCACAATTTGCAGCAGGTGGTTTTGCACCATATCCCGCAATGCGCCGGACGAATCGTAGTAACCGCCCCGGTCTCCCACACCGATTTTCTCAGCAGAGGTGATTTCAATATGGTGGATGTAATTGCGGTTCCAAAGCGGCTCAAAGATGCCGTTGGCAAAGCGGGTGACCAAGAGGTTTTGCACCGTCTCCTTGCCCAGATAGTGGTCAATGCGGAAGATTTGATCTTCGCCAAAGTATTGTTGCAGGCTCTTATTGAGGCTTTCCGCCGAGGCACGATCGTACCCAAATGGCTTTTCAATAATCAGGCGCCGAAAGCTCTTTTCGTTACTGTTCAGCCCTTCCTGTGCCAGATATTTCGGGATTTCCGTGTACAGCCGCGGCGGCACAGACAGGTAAAAAACGTAGTTGCCCGCTGTGCCCATTTGCTCATCAATTTCCTGCAGGCGGGCCCGGACCTTGGGGTAATCGGCTCCTTCCAGTGTATCAATAGGCTGGTAAAAGAGCTTTTGCGCAAAGTCCTTCCTCTTGTTGTCCTCTATAAATTCGTTGTCGGTAAAAACCGCTTCCCGAAAAGCCTCATCACTGAATTCGGTACGGCTGACCCCCAGCACAGCGAAAGATTCGGGTAGCAGGTCACTACAGTAGAGTTCATAAATAGCGGGCAGCAGTTTGCGCTTCGCCAAATCACCGGAAGCTCCGAAAATCACAAATACCTGTGGGTCCATTGGGTTATTTTTTGATGAAATCGAGCAGCACCATGCAACCAGGAATGCACAGCCCTGTTTTAAGAAAAGGCTGGATAGCCGCTAAAGTTTTACAATTGATATTTAAATACCTATGAAGATTGGATTAGCCGCCGATCATGGCGGCTTCGAACTTAAGAACCAAATGGCCGGCTGGCTACAGGAAGCAGGCTTTGAAACCACTGACCTCGGTGCCCACGAATACGATGCTCAGGACGACTATCCAGACCTCGTGCACCCGCTCGCGCAAGCCGTTGCAGCGGGCACCGTAGACAGGGGCATAGCAGTATGCGGTAGCGGGGTGGGCGCTGCCATCGTCGCCAACAAAACCAAAGGCGTACGGGCGGCTCTGATTACAGAGACCTACTCTGCCCGGCAGGGGGTAGAGCACGATAATATGAACCTCCTCTGTCTGGGCGGCAGAGTCATTGGCCCGGAACTAGCACGGGAGCTGGTCTTCGCTTTCGCGAAAGCGCAGTACAGTGGCGAAGCCCGGCATGAGCGCCGCCTTAACAAACTTCAACAAATCGAAAACTCCAAGGATGGACAATAAAGGATACGATTTTGGCATGATTGGCCTGGGTGTAATGGGCCGTAACTTCATTCTCAACGTGCTGGATAATGGCTTCTCCGCTGCCGGGCTCGACCTCGATGCAGAAAAAGCAGCTGCGCTGGAAGAAGAGGGTGCCGGCAAACCTGTGATGAGCACTACAGATACCGCAACTTTTGTGCAAGCCCTTAGCCCGCCCCGGAAGATCATGTTACTGGTGCCGGCAGGTAAGGCGGTAGATAGTGTCATCGACTCTCTCCTGCCCCACCTTGGAGAAGGCGACCTCATTATTGACGGTGGCAATTCTTATTTTCCCGATACTGACCGCCGCTTCGAACAGCTCAAAGCTAAAGGCATCCGGTTCATGGGAATGGGGGTCTCCGGAGGGGCAGAAGGTGCCCGGCGGGGCCCAAGCATCATGCCGGGCGGTGACCCCGAAGCCTACCGGTTGGTGGCGCCTATACTCGAGGCCGTAGCCGCCAAGGCTAAAGGCGAGCCCTGCGTTGCCCACCTTGGCAACGGTGCTGCCGGGCATTATGTCAAAATGGTGCACAACGGTATTGAGTATGGACTGATGCAGCTGCTGGCAGAAGCCTATGACATCCTCAAAAACATAGGTGGGCTGGACAATCCGGCCCTGCACGAAACCTTCAAAGGGTGGAATGAAGGTGCCCTGGAATCTTTCCTTGTGGAAATCACCAGCAAAATTTTTGCTCAACCTGATGATCAGGGTGAAGGCTGGCTGGTCGATAAAATCCTGGACAAGGCCAAACAGAAAGGAACCGGCAAATGGACCTCACAGAATGCTATGGACCTTGGCATCCCTGTGCCCACTATTGATGCGGCGGTGACCATGCGCGGCTTATCGGCATTCAAGGCAGAACGGACTGCCACCGCCCCCCACTACAGCCGGTCAATTGAGGACTATCCGGACGTGGAACAAGCACAGTTGGTCAATCAGGTTGGGGAAGCGCTGCATTTTGCCTTTATGATCACCTACGCACAGGGTATGCACCTGCTGGCGGAAGCCTCCCGGGAGTACAAATTTGACCTGAACCTGGAGACTATAGCCAAGATTTGGAGAGGCGGCTGTATTATCCGGGCGGAAATACTGGAAGACATGCGGCAGGCTTATCAGCAGGACGCGCAACTGAACAACCTGATCCGGTCCCCATTATTCCATAGTTCGCTGCTCTACGGGCAACGCGCTGCCAGAAGCGTGGTACCAACCGCCGCCCGGTTTGGAGTCCCGACCCTGGCGCTGTCTTCCACTCTACATTACTTTGATGCCTACCGGGACGAGCGCCTGCCGCTCAACCTCGTGCAGGCACAGCGTGACTTCTTTGGCTCGCATACCTATGAGCGCACTGACCGCGAAGGCATTTTTCATACCAAATGGGAAGCATGAGCATCACACAGCTTGATCAACGCTTTGAGCATTCGGATGCTTTTCCCAAAATAGAAGTAGAAAAAAGTTTCCGGTTTATTGAGTACCGGGCTTACGAACGCTACAGGCGCGTGCCGGTATGGTCTGCACAGCATTTTATTGTCTTTGTACTACAGGGCAAAACCATCATTGAAACCGGTGGAGCGAAATTTCCGGTGACTGCCGACGAGGCGCTCTTTTTGCGCAAGGGCAGCTACCTCATGTCAGAAATGCCCCTTGACCAGGGTGTTTTCCAAAGTGCGCTTTTTTTTCTGGATGCCCCCTTTCTGAAGCAGTTTGCCCGCCGGCATTCCGACCTGCTCCCCAGCCCCAACCGTGCGAGTCAGGCACCGGGGATCCGGTTGCATGTTACCGAACCGATGAGCCAGTTTTACCATGCGGTACTCCCCTACTTCAATACGCCACTCAATGAGGCACGCCGCCGCGGATTGACACTAAAGCTGGAAGAATTACTGTTGAACCTCATCGCCGAACCGCAAAACGAAAGTTTCGCGCTGTTTTTAAATGGTTTGCTGCAAAGCAAGCCTGCGATGACGTCTGTGATGGAGCAAAACTTCATGCTCAACCTTCCGCTTGCTCAGTTTGCGCAACTGTCGCAGCGGAGCTTGTCCGCATTCAAACGGGAATTCAAGGAGGCTTTCGATTGCCCGCCTGCTCAGTGGCTCCACAACCGCCGGCTAAAGCACGCCGCCTACCTGTTGGAACATACGGCCTACCCGATAACGCAGACCGCTATGGAGTGTGGCTTCAAAGACCTTTCGCATTTCAGTGCCGATTTCAAAGCCGCCTATGGCTGCAGCCCCTCTCATTATCGCAAAAGAGCTACGGCCCAAAGTCTCTAAACGATCTGCCAAAACCAACCCGCCCGCCGGGAATGACACTATAAATAAAATAAAATCATCATATCAGCTCAATGATTAGAGGTAACTATTTAGGTAGGGCTTCCTGCAGCAGCGTAGCTGCGAAGGAACGACTCGCCCCGCCAGGCGTTGAGCAGCTCGTCATAGGCAGACAAGCCGTGCTTTTTTGCCGTACTGCAAAAGCTTTTGATCCTTGCATAGTGC
>NZ_JAVJSK010000054.1:0-14960 GCF_040219495.1 Phaeodactylibacter sp.
ATCCATCCTCAATTCCCGAGGTATTCCCCCAATTCACGATTATTCGGTTGCTTTGTGCTTTCAGGGGAAGAAAATGTCCAAAGATTACAAGAGCTATGACAAAATAAAGCCGCATTGTGAATGATTTTCGTAAAAGCAAAAACAGAAAGGCTTCGGAGGATAATCTTCTGAAGCCTTTCTGCTACTGAGACTCAAATATGTTTTAACTGAACTTATTGTTTGATAAGACTGCCAAAACTTACTTCATCATCTGCCCTTAGCATATAGAATACCGTCGTTCCATTAGGCAGCGTATTAAAGTTATTGTTCACTATAAAGCTAGATGTACCAACAGGAAAGTTTCCCTCGTCTTCGTACCCACATTGGAATTGAGCAGAGAGCGGTAACCCAACACCAAAGGACAGCAATAATACCATTGTTAGAATTTTGGCATTATTTACCAATGAAATGGGGGGGGTGAAATAAATAACTTCATAACGAAATAAATTTTGAAAGCGGTTAAGTAAATTAGAGATTGCTAGTTGTAAAGATAATGATTTTCTTGACAACTTCGCATTGTAAATGTTAAACTTAAGCTGTCTTGCGTTTTTCGCAATATTGATGAAAAACAGAAAAAATCTGCCGCCCTTGTTATGCCTTAGGTGACCTGCAATCCTTAATAATGCCTGGCTATATGGTCAACTGCCCTCATCAAAATATTAATAAAATGATAATTCGCCGTATCTTTTAGACATTACTGGCGACTTTCGCGTTTACAACACAACCTTTACCCCAAAACAATTTGGCTATGAACCGATCATCATTTTTTATCCTCTTCTCCCTGAGCCTGGCCTTTTGCCTTCAGGCACAGGGCAATACCCATCAGGAGTACCTGGAGCGCTTTAAAGAAATGGCTATCCTCGAAATGGAGCGGACGGGCATCCCGGCGAGCATCAAACTGGCACAAGGGCTGCTCGAGTCCGGTGCAGGCACGAGTGATCTGGCCCGGCGCGCCAACAATCATTTCGGCATCAAGTGTGGTAGCGGCTGGGATGGCCGTACCTATTATAAAAAGGACGATGACGTAAACGACCGGGGCGAGCTTATTGAGTCCTGTTTCCGGAGTTATAAAAACCCTGATGCCAGCTACCGGGCACACTCTGAATTCCTGCGCGACCCCAACAAGCAGTACCGGTATGGCTTCCTCTTCCGCCTCGACCCTACAGATTATAAAGCCTGGGCACGGGGCCTGAGGCAAGCGGGCTACGCCACAAGTGCTACTTACGCCAGCAAGCTCATCGATATTATTGATCGTTACGAGCTGCACCGGTACGACCGCATGACTTCCACCGGCATTATTGCGGGTGGGGAAGAAAATGTCCCTCAATTGGGAGGGGACGGGACCGATGCGCCAAACGTTGTCGTTGCCGGACAAGTCTTTCTCAATAATGACGTTCAGTATGTTTTGACGCAGTCCGGCGAGACCCTGCAGGAAGTTGCCCTGCGCACCAACGCCGACCTCACCGACCTGGTGCGCTTCAACGACAACCAATACAGCCGCAACCGGCAGCTGGAGCAGGGTACGGTAGTCTATGTGCAGTCCAAGCGCAATAGCTTCCGGGGCAAACGGCAGTGGCACTATGTGAAGAATGGCGAGACCATGTTCAGCATATCCCAGATTTATGGCATCGACCTGGGCCGCCTCTACCGGCGCAACCAATTGGAAACCGGGCAGATGGCAGCAGTGGGCGAACGCCTGAAAATCCGGGGGTGGAACATCAGTGACCCGCCGAAGTTGAGCCGGGGCGCCTCTGAAACAACCACCGCCCCTGACCGCCCCGATGTGATTGATTTTCCAGAGCCAGAGCCCCCATCCATAGACGAAGGCCCGATTGACCCCATCGTCATCGAAGATGAAGTCTTTGAACCGGATAACGACTTTGACTTCGATGAGGATTTCCTCGAGCCGATCACACCTCCGCCTGGCAACCGGCCCGACCCAAGGCCGGATAACCGCCCAACCTGGAATGACCGCCCTGCCAATACAGGGACAGACAATGGCTTTGATGACGACCGGTTCAATACGGATACAAATACCACACCGGTAACCCAACCGGACCCGCCGGCGCCTCAGCCTTCTTCCAGCCTGCATACCGTGGTTAAGGGCGATACGCTGTTCAACATCAGCCGCCGCTACAACCTGACGGTAGACCGGCTGAAAGCGCTAAACGGGCTGACCAGCAATACCATCTTTATTGGCCAGCAACTGCGGGTGCGATAACCTAAACCTTACAACCGGAGTGCTATTCCCCCCCCGCACTCCGGTTATTTCGTAATAATTCAAGACCTTTGTGCAAAACTGGAATTATGAAGCAACTGATACTTATCGCCGGGCTGTCGGCCTTCACTTTGGCAATGCTGCAAGCTCAGGGCACCGTATACGGCATCAAGGGCGGTTTCACCATGGCTACTCAGCAGTGGGACGCTCTGAATACCGATGCCCTTTTTTTACCACAGGGCGACTTCTTCATTGAGGACGTGCCGGAAAGCAATGCCTTTTCTCTTTTCGCCTCCCTGGGCTACCACCCTAAAGGCAGCGCGCTGCGCAACCGGTTTTTCAACAACGTTTTTAACGGGCAGCTCACCCGGGTACCACCGGAGCGGTTTATCTTCCATAATGCTTCTCTGGTACTGGGGGCCAAGCAAAAGTTTGACATCGGGCGTGGCGAAAGCCGTTTTTTCTACTCGGTTGGCGTACGGGCAGATTACACTTTCGATACCAACCTCGATGCCTTTGATGAGATCAACAACTTCTTTTTTACCACCCTCCCCGTTGACGACCCTACGTACATCCGGGAGTTCAACTACGGGGTCACCGTGGGTGGTGGTATGGAGTACAATATCAGCGAGTTCGTGGGCTTGTCGCTCGAGCTAAACCTCCACCCCGATTTCTCGTTCCAATACGAGCAGCCGGAAATCCCGGGAGTGACCGACCCCTTTACCGGCAACCAAACCACGATACCGGAACGGCAAATCCGCAATATTGCCTTTGAAGTCAGCCTCGGGCTGCGCTTCCTGCGCAAGGTCGTTTATGTCGACTAATTTTTTCATTCGTATTCAACCAAACACATGCGACTCAGAAGCGAAGGTCTGGAAAAAATGTACGGGAAGAGAAAAGTCGTCAAAGGCGTTTCTCTGGAAGTCAATCAGGGAGAGATTGTCGGTTTGCTGGGCCCTAATGGTGCGGGCAAAACCACAACTTTCTATATGGTGGTGGGCTTCATCAAGCCCAACGTCGGCCAGGTTTTCCTGGAAGGCGACAACATCACGGACCTGCCCATGTACAAACGGGCACAACGGGGTATTGGCTATCTCCCGCAGGAACCCTCCGTATTCCGTAAGCTCAGTGTGGAAGACAACATCGCGGCGGTCCTGGAAATGATGCCCTACCCCAAAGCCGAGCAAAAGGAACGCCTGGAGGGCCTGGTCAAAGAGTTTGGGTTGGAAAAAGTACGCAAAAGCCGGGGCGATACCCTCTCGGGCGGCGAGCGCCGGCGTACCGAAATTGCCCGCGCCCTGGCAACCGACCCCAAGTTTATCCTGCTGGATGAGCCCTTCGCGGGTATTGACCCCATCGCGGTGGAAGATATCCAATACATCGTGGCCAAACTGAAGACCAAGAATATCGGCATTCTCATCACCGACCACAATGTACAAGAAACCCTTTCCATTACCGACCGGGCCTACCTGATGTTTGAGGGCAACATCCTCAAGGCGGGCACCGCTGAGGAGCTGGCTGCCGACGAGATGGTTCGTAAAGTGTACCTTGGCAAAAATTTTGAACTCAGAAGAAAAGTCATCGACCTCAATGAAGAACGCTAGCGAAGTACTGTTGCTGCTGGGCGTGCTGCTTTGGGCGGGTTGCGAATCTCAGGAAACAGGCATCCGCCTGACCTCCAGTGAGCGCATCCGTATCGACAGTCTGGCCAAACAACAAATTGACAGCCTTGTGCCCCTGCTGGACAGCCTTTGTACCACCAATAAAGAGGCCATTGTACAGCGTGCTCTGGACTCTATCATCGAACTGCGCCAGCAGGAAGAACAAACCCTGCGCCAGCGCATCAAGCGAAAACAGCAGCAATGAGCCGACTTTACTTTTGGTTAGTCCTGCCCGTCTTCCTATTGCCCGCTTCCTGTGGCGAAGATAACCGCAACCGTGATGCCGTGGAAGAGATGATACAACAAGAGGTGACTGAACGGGTGGCCACTTACCGGGAAAACCGCACCCAACGTTGCTATCAGGATGCCGTAAAAGATGCCGGTATCCTGGCAGATTCCATCTTGCTGCTGGAAGCCCGGTTGAGCCGGGACACCGCATCTAAACCACCCCGTCCGACAAAGCCGGAACGCCCGGTCGTCAAAAAGATGCGGGATTCTCTGCTGAAGGTCGCCCCCTTGTTGTCCGAAGACAGTATCCTGAAGATACTCAGGCTCGAAGCACTAAACAAGGACTCCACTCAGTCCGACTCCTTACCGGAAACGAGTACAAAAAGGCCGAAGAACTGAAGGGGCTTTACGCTCCTCATCTACTCCATTCCTAAAAATCCGTAGCGCTCACATTCCGGTTGTAAAACTTGTAGAGTTTACCGTTGAGCTTACCGACGAGGCGCAGGGCATCCCACTCGTTCTGATCGTCCCGCGGAAAGAGGTTGCCCCAAAACGCCTGGAAGTCGTTCAGGCGCTGATAGTAAGGGAAAGGCGGGGGCGGGCTTTTCAGCTGCTCACCCAAAACGACCATCGCTTCCACCCCATCTGAAAAGTCCTTGTTTGTCCTACCGAAACTGAGAATAAAAACCGGCTTTTTGCCCAGGGAAATCCCTTCATCCGGCTCAAGGTCCGCATTTAGGAAATGCCCGGTAAACTGACCGGCCTTGAGCTCAGGGGTGAAATAGTCATAGGTATAGCGGATGTCCGAAAAGTCGTAGGATTCCTGAAACGCCCGGTACATGTTATTATTGAAGGTTTGGGTTTGTTCATGGGTGGCCTGCAGCTCTTTTTCAAGCCATTTCTGCCGCTGAACATTATTCTGATCATTTTCCAGAGCATCCCGCAGGGCGGTGATTTTACGCCGGTTGGAAGGCAAGCGGATGATCAGGGTACCGGACCGCAGGTTTTTGATGGCAGTAACAGGATCGCTTGCCGCATCCGCCTGGGTGTCCTGAGCGGGCAAAACAAAACTAAAAGTCAATAGTGCGAAAAACAGTAGCAGTCTGGAAAGCATAGCGGATTCGTTATGTTAAAAAAGTATTATTTGCCGGACAAAAGCCGAGCCTTTTGCTCTTGGTATTGTATTATAATGCCTGGGGGAGCCTTAACGTTGCAAATTACGGATCAGCTCAGGTAAATGACGCCCTAAGAAATTGAAGCTGCGAATTTATAGCAACGGGAGCAGCCCCCTGCTGTATTCTGTAAAAAAATTAGCAACTTTGCAGACCTGAACAACGGAATGACCATGCAATCAGTAGACATAGAAGCTCTTAATCAACAAATTTATCTGGACAGCGCTTTTGTGGACCGCCTGAACCAGGAAACGGCACAGGTGATCGTCGGCCAAAAGCACATGTTGGACCGCCTCTTGCTGGGGCTGCTGACCAAAGGGCACGTTTTGCTCGAAGGTTTGCCCGGCTTGGCGAAAACCCTCGCCATCAAAACCCTATCGCAGGCGATTGACGCCAAATTCAGCCGCATTCAGTTTACGCCTGACCTCCTGCCTGCCGATATCATCGGCACCATGATATACAACCCGCAGCAGAACGAGTTCACGGTGCGCAAAGGGCCTGTTTTTGCCAACTTTGTGCTGGCGGATGAGATCAACCGGGCACCGGCTAAGGTACAGAGCGCCCTGCTGGAAGCCATGCAGGAACGACAGGTCACGATTGGCAACGAAACCTTTCACCTGCAGGAGCCTTTCCTGGTGTTGGCTACCCAAAACCCGATTGAGCAGGAAGGTACCTACCCCCTGCCCGAAGCACAGGTAGACCGCTTCATGCTCAAGGTGAAGATCTCCTACCCCAATAAGGAGGAAGAGCGGGAAATCATCCGCCGCGTCCTTGGAGACGACGCCTTCGGCAAGGTGAGCCCGGTCGTCAAGACCGAAGAAATCCTGAAAGCGCGGGAGTCGGTCCGCAAAATCTACATGGATGAGAAAATCGAGCGCTATATCCTGGATATTGTCTTCGCTACCCGCGAGCCGGATGCCTATCAGCTGGGGCGCCTGAAGCCGCTCATAAGCTACGGGGGGTCGCCCCGGGCAAGCATCAACCTGGCACTGGCCGCCAAAGCGCAGGCTTTCCTCAACCGCCGCGGCTATGTCATTCCCGAAGATGTACGCAATGTATGCCAAGACGTCATGCGGCACCGTTTGGGCCTGACCTACGAGGCCGAAGCCGAAAACATCACGCAGGAAGACCTGATCAATAAAATTCTCGATACCGTAGAAGTACCCTAAATCATGGAAACCAGCGAACTGCTGAAGAAAGTCCGCAAAATTGAAATCAAAACCCGGGGGCTGAGCCGGCACCTCTTTTCCGGAGAGTACCATTCGGCCTTCAAGGGGCGGGGCATGTCTTTCAGTGAGGTTCGGGATTATCAGTACGGGGACGACGTCCGCAATATCGACTGGAATGTAACGGCCCGAACCGGCACACCCCACGTCAAAATATTCGAGGAAGAACGGGAACTGACCGTGATGCTCCTGATCGATATGAGCCCTTCCTCTTTCTTTGGTACCGTCAATCAGCTCAAAAATGAGATCATGACGGAAATTTGTGCGGTGCTAGCCTTCTCTGCCATCAATAACAACGATAAAGTGGGCGTGGCCTTCTTCGCCAATGAGGTGGAGCTGTTTATCCCGCCCAAGAAGGGCAAGCAGCACATCCTGCGCATCATCCGGGAGCTCATCAACTTCGAGCCAAAAGGCAAAGGCACGGAAATCGGTACCACCCTGGAGTACTTCAACAACCTGGTCAAAAAGCGGAGCATCTGTTTTATCATTTCCGACTTCCTGTCAATGGGCTACGAGCAGGCCTTGCGGGTAGCTGCCCGCCGGCACGATATGATCGGCGTCAATATCATTGACCCCCGTGAAGAAAACCTGCCGGATGTGGGCCTATTGCGGGCGCAGGATGCAGAAAGTGGGGAAATCCGCTGGGTCGATACTTCCGCTCGCCGGCTGCGCGAGGCTTACGCTAAGTGGCATCAGCAGCACGTAGACTACTTCAGCCGCACCTTCAAGAAAAGTGGCGCCGCGGTAGTCAACATCCGCACCAACGAATCGTACGTGGATGCGCTGCATCAGTTTTTCCAACAGCGCTCCTGATCAAAAAACGCAGGCTGACTCATGATAGCACGATACCGAACTTACTGGCTGCCCCTTCTGACGACCCTCCTGCTGGGCTGGGCGGCGACGGTCTGGGCACAACCCGGCATTTCGGTCGTACTCGAACAAGAAACCGCCCTGTTTGGCGAAGCCGTCTCCTACCAGATTGTGGCGATAGCCAAAGGCGAAAACACCATTGACGCATTTGACTACCGGGCCCTGGAGAACCAGGAAAATATGGAGGTGCTCGATGCCAAACGTCTCGACAAAACCGGGGAAGATGGCAGCACCATCACTACCCTGGACATGAAGCTGATTTTTTGGGAGGAAGGCCGGTACACCATCCCGCCGGTTACCCTTACCTACACCGAAGACGGGCAACGGCAACAGGTACAAAGCAACAGTGCTTCTATTCTGATACGGACCATGGACATAGCCAGCGATACCGCACGCCTCATGCCCATCAAAGGCATCATTGAGGAACCGATGACGCTAAGGGATTACGCCCCTTACCTGGTGGTGCTCGTCGCGCTCATCATCATCGGGCTGCTGATCTATTTTTTCCGTCAGAACCGCAAGGCCCAATCAGCATCGCCCAAGCCGCCCCGCCGCACCACCCTGCGCGCCCTGATGATGGAGCGCCTCAATGCGCTGGAAGCCGGGCAGTATTGGCAAAAAGGCGATATCAAAGGCTACCACAGCGAGCTGACCCATCAGGCTCGCTTCTACCTGGAGCGCCGCTATGGCATCCGGGCACTGGAGTCCACTACAGATACCATCGTGCAGCATTTGCAGGGCCATGCCCTCTCGGCTGATCAGGTCCAAACCCTGCGGCAGCTGCTGCAAACGGCCGACCTCGTCAAGTTTGCAAAGGCAGAGCCCGAAGTGGCGTTCCACAATGAAGCCATGGAGCGGCTGCGGCAGTTCATCCGCGATACCGATAACCCCAGGCTCATGGCGGCTGTTTACGAAAATGGTACCATAGAAACGTACGAAAAAGTGGAGGACGATAAGGAAGCATCATGAGCATCTTCAGCCCGAACATAGAATTTGTCAACCCGGAGTTTTTCCTCCTCCTGCTGCTGCTACCGGCGATAGGCTGGTACTACCTGCAGCGCCGGCGGCAGCACTATGCCACCCTGCGCATGCCCAGCCTGGCGAGCGTACGCGGCATACAGTCCTGGAGAGGGATGCTGCGGGGCTTACTGCCCGTATTCCGGGCTTTGGCTTTTGCGTCCCTTGTGGTCGCTATGGCCCGGCCACAGGAAGTCCTCAAGGAGGAAGAAGTCAATGCCGAAGGCGTAGACATTATGCTGGCCCTCGACCTCTCGAGCAGCATGCTCGCGCAGGATTTCGAGCCCAGCCGACTGGAAGTCAGCAAGGCGGTGGCGAGCGACTTTGTGGACAAACGCCCCTACGACCGGATCGGGCTGGCCATCTTTGCCGGAGAGGCTTTCACCAAATGCCCCCTGACCGTTGACCACCGTATTTTGAAGGGTTTCCTGGAGGAACTGGCTTGTGGAGAACTACAGGACGGTACGGCGATCGGTATGGGCCTGGCTACCGGAGTACGCCACCTTGAGGGCAGCGAAGCCAAGAGCAAAATCGTCATCTTGTTGACGGACGGGGTCAATAACGCGGGCTACATACAGCCGGAGATGGCCGCCCAGATCGCCCAGAAACTCGGCATCAAAGTCTATACCATTGGCGTGGGCTCCACCGGCGATGCCCTAACGCCTATTAGCCGCCGCAGCGACGGCCGCTACATCTTCGGGCGGGCACGGGTGGAAATCGACGAGATGCTGCTGCGCGAAATTGCGGAAATGACCAACGGCGCCTACTTCCGCGCCACTTCGGCCGAAAGCCTGCAGCAGATTTACGATCAGATTGACCAACTGGAAAAAAGCAAAATCGAAGTGACGGTCATCAAGCGCTACAACGAAGCGTTCCACCCTTTCGTATTTTGGGGGCTGCTGCTGCTGATGATGGAAGCCGTCCTGCGCTACACGGTCTTGCGCACCATCCCATGATGTGGGGCGGGAACGCTCTCACAAACTAATGGCAAAACAACCAAGGCATGCTACAACTCGAACATCCGGAACACTTATACGCACTGCTGCTGCTCCCTTTGCTGGGGCTGTTCTTTTGGGCAGCCTGGACCGCCCGGCAGCGGGCTATTGGGCGCTTCGGCAACCACAGTCTGATGCAGCAGCTCATGCCACAGGTGTCTCGCTACCGGCAATACCTGAAGGTCGGGCTGCTCATGCTGGCGGTAGCCTTACTGGCAGTAGGCTGGGCCAATCCGCAGTATGGGGCGAAACTGCAAAAGTACAAGCGTAAGAGCGTGGATATTATCGTTGCGTTCGACCTTTCGCAGAGTATGCTTGCCACAGACATTACCCCGAGCCGGCTGGAACGCGCCCGCCGCTTTGCACAGGAGCTGGTGGAAGGGCTGCGCGCTGAGCGCATCGGTATGGTCGTCTTTGCCGGCAGTGCCTTTCTGCAGTCGCCCATCACAACCGACTACAACGCCATACAGCTGTCCCTGCGGTCGGCCAGCCCCGATATGATTGGCAATCAGGGTACTGCTATTGCAGAAGCTATTGGGCTGGCAGGGGAGTCTTTTGAAGACAACAACAAGAGCCACAAGGCGTTGGTAATTATTACAGATGGCGAAAACCACGAAGAAGAGGCCCTGGCCGCTGCGCAGGCGGCGGCAGACGAAGGCCTGATCATCTACACCGTAGGCGTGGGCACCGCTGAAGGGAGTTTTATCAGCATCCGGCAGAACGGCCGGGAGATGTACAAGCGCGACCAACAGGGCAACCCGGTACGCTCCCGCCTCAACGAAGCCGTACTCCGGGACATCGCCGAGGCTGGCAACGGTAATTATTTCAACCTGTCTGCCGGTAGCGATGCGGTAGTAACCGCCCTGAAGGACCGCATTGATAAAATGGAAAAGCGCGCCTTTGAGCAGCGCAGCTTCTCAGAGTTCGAGAGCTCTTTCCAGTGGTTTGTAGGCGTGGCTCTACTGCTGCTGATCGCCGAGTTCCTCCTACCCTACCGGAGCAGTGGCAAGGGCCGTAATAAAAGCTTATTCGGAGAAAATGCATAACACCATGAGACTGCTTATCGCTTTAGGTTTGATCCTGCTTTGGGGTATCACTACCTTGCAAGCACAATCTGCGCACCGGCTATTGCGCGAGGGCAACGAAGCCTACAAGGAAGAGGCCTTCGCCGGTGCAGAAGAAACTTACCGCAAATCGCTGGAGGCCGAAAGTACCGCCCGCGGGCACTACAACCTGGGCAACGCCATTTACCAACAGGGACGGTATGAAGAGGCCGTACGCCGGTATGAGCATGTCGTTGGTAACAGCGATGAAACGGAGGTCCGGGCGCAGGCCTTTCACAACCTGGGCAATGCTCATTTCCAGGCAAAGGCGTATGAGAAAAGTGTGGAAGCCTACAAAAATGCCCTGCGGGAACGCCCCGGCGACCAGTCCACGCAGTACAACCTGGCGCAAGCCCAGCGGCAGCTGAAAATGCAACAGCAACAACAACAACAGCAGCAGAACGATCAGGAACAAAACCAGGATCAGGAGCAACAGGATCAGCAACAGCAGCAACAAAACAACCAACAGCAAAATCAGGATCAGGAGCAGCAGCAGGAACAACAAAATCAACAGCAGCAGGAGGAGCAACAGTCTGAAGGAGAAGACCAGAACCCAAGCGAACAACAGTCTTCCCAACAGCAACAGGGCGAAAGCGACCAGCAACAAAAAATGGAAAAGCGGGAACTCTCCGAAGAGGAAGCCCGGCGGCTACTGCGCATTATAGAAGAAGAAGAACTGCAAGTGCTCGAAAAACTCCGCAAAGCAGAAAAAGGGCAGCCGGTGAAAAAGGAAAAGGACTGGTAACAACCCTTTGGCCGTAAACGTTGTCATTGATAATAAAACCATTGGAATCATGAAAAAGGTACTCTTTGTTGGTATGGCACTACTGAGCCTTTCCATGCTCCGTGCTCAGCAAAACGAGGTGCGCTTCACCGTTGAAGTCAACACCGATTCTCTACTCATGGGCAACCTGCTGCAGGTCCGCTTCATCCTTGAAAACGGGCAGGGGCAGGACTTCCAGGCGCCCTATTTCAAGGGGTTCAGTGTGGTCAGCGGGCCCAATTATGCCTCTAGTATGAGCACCATCAACGGGCGGACTACACAGCGGCTCTCCTATACCTTCCAGCTGATGCCCGAAGACATCGGCAACTACTACATCGAGCCGGCCAGCATCAAGGTGGGGGGCCAATACCTGGAAACAGCGCCTATGGAAGTTGTTGTGGCCCCTAATCCGGACGGCATTCAGCAAGGCCCTGCGCCCGGGCAGCAGCCGATGCTGCAGTTCAGTATGCCCGGATTTGAAGACCTTGAAAGGCGAGGCTTCGATGGGTTCAACTTCCCTGGCTTTGAAAACTTCGATATGGAAGATTTCAGCATGCCCGGTTTCGGTGATTCCTTCTTCAATCTCGACAGCCTGATGCGCGAGTTCCATCAGCTACAGCCTTACGAATTGCCCGAAGGCGACCCGGAAGGCCAACCCGGCAAGAAGCGCAAAACCTACAAACTGTAAAAAAAACCAAGCAATATGGCTACGACCCGGATGTACTTTGCAGCATGGTTGGCGGTCTTGTGGACCGCAGGTGCCCTGAATGCACAAACTACATTTGAGGCGACCACCAATGCCCGCCGCGTTTTAGAGAACAGCTACTTTGAAGTCACCTTCACCTTGTCTAATGCGCAGGGCGCGCAGTTTTCTCCCCCGTCTTTCGAAGCATTCGTCATCGTTTCCGGCCCCAGCCGTTCCATTAGTACGTCTATGATCAATGGGGCGGTCAGCCGGACCCAAGCCTATTCTTACACCCTGAAGCCACGGCGCACCGGTACTTTTACTATAGGCAGTGCGAGCATAAAAGTTAGCCGGACCACCCTGCGCACCCAGCCCCTAACCATTGAGGTGGTAAAAGGCAGTAAAGATGCGCCCGGGGCAGAAGAACAGGTGTTTATCCGGGCCGAACCTTCAACAGAGACGGCTTATGTGGGGCAGCAGATTTTGCTGGACTACAAGCTCTACACCACCCTTGATGTGGAGAGTTTCAATATTCTGCAAGAGTCCGGCTATCAGGGCTTTTTCGCGCAGGATGTCCGCCGCTTCGACGGGCGGGTGATGCGGGAAGTGATCAACGGCCGGCAGTACACCACAAAAGTACTCAAGCGCATTGCGCTGTTCCCGCAACAGACCGGGCAGCTCACCGTTGAGCCGATGAATGTACAGCTGGGTGTAGTCAAAGAAGGGGCGAACCGCAGGCGCAGCTTTTTCTTTACACCTGATGTGCGCGCTTATCCAGCCGCCACAGAAGCCGTCAATATCGAAGTATTGCCATTACCAGATGGCGCACCGGAAAGCTTTACCGGCGCGGTAGGCGATTACCAAATCAGGCCTGACCTTAGCGCCCAAACGGCCACTACCGATGATGCGCTTACCCTGATACTGACCGTGCGTGGTACCGGAGATATCAAGCGGGTAGAAGCGCCCGAACTCGACCTCCCGGACGGTTTTGAGGTTTACGAGCCCAAAGTGCTGGAAGAGGCCAACCTGGAGCTCAACGCTTCCATTGATGGCAAAAAAGTATTTGAATACCTGCTGTTGCCCAAAGAGGCTGGCAACTACGAATTCACGCCGAAGCTCACCTACTTTTTGCCTGACAGCAGCAAGTATGTGACCCTTACCGGAGGGCCTTTCCTGCTTTACATAAAGCCTGGTACAGGCCGCCCCACCCGCAGCAGCAGTCTCAGCAACACCGAGGATATTGGGCCTTTGATGCTGTCCCCGGTGCTCCACAACGTCCGGTCCCCATTCCTGGGCAGCGCCTTATTTTGGAGCTTAATGGCGATACCCCTGCTCCTGTTCGGGGGACTGCTCGGCTGGCGACACCAGCGGGCGAAGCAAAGCAACGTTGACCCTCAGGAACGGCGGATGCAAGCCGCAAGGGGCGTGGCACAGGAACGTCTGAGCCAGGCCAACAACCACCTGAAAGCTGGCGACAACCGGGCGTTTTACGATGAAGTATCGAAAGCCATTTTGGGCTACGTAGGCGATAAATTGCAAATCCCCCGTTCTTCCATGAGCAAGAGCTCCCTGCGTCAGCGCCTGCAGGAATTAGATTTGGACGGAGGCCTGATCGAGACCGTAATGAGCATCGTGCAGGACTGCGAGATGGCGCTGTTTGCCGGCCAGGCTGACACGGGCAAGATGCAGGCGGTCTACGAACGGGCCACGCAGGCTATTGCGGGTATGGAGAAGGCGGTGTAGCTTATTTGCAACTGTAGGTATTGTAATGTTTCATCCCTTCTTCTTTTTGATTTCTTCCTCCAAGGCCTTCAGCGCTTCCAGGTCCTGGGCATCGGCAGTCCGGGCATCGGCTATTTTGCGCCGCTGATCAAATTGTTCGTACAGGGCTTTCACCTGCTTCTCCATGTCTGCATTGGAGATGCTGCCCTTATGGTTCAGCACGGCTTTGTCCTGAAATTCGAGGATGCGGTCCACGTTGGCGCGCCAAAAATCCATGGTCAGGTCCTGCCGGTTTTTCGCGCGCAGTTCCGCGCTTTCCAGGAAGATGACCACCAGGCGGTTCAGGGTGTCGATTTCATCGTGACTGAGGTAATTCTTGGCTATGATGACATCTCCCTTGCGCACGATGCTGCCTTTCCAGGAGGTCAGGCCCATGTTGGGCGCCTGATCATCCGCCCTGGATACGATGATTTCGGCGGCGGTTTTTCCGGTGACGGCGTAGAGTAGTTTGTTTTGGGTTTCGGCAAAAAACATCTGGGTGGCCTTGTCGGAAGCGTCGTAGTCGCTGCTTAGCGCAAAGAGGTCGCGGACTTTTTGGTAGAAGCGCTTTTCAGAAGCCCGGATGTCGCGGATGCGGTCCAGCAGCTCGTCAAAGTAGTCCGGGCGGCCATCGGGGTTTTTGAGGCGTTCGTCATCCATCACGAAGCCTTTGACCATGTATTCTTTCAGGTTTTTATTGGCCCATATCCGGAACTGCGTGCCCCTTTTGCTGCGTACCCGGAAGCCGATGGCGAGGATCATGTCGAGGGCGTAAAAAGTGACTTCGTATTGTTTGCCATCGGAGGCAGTTGTAAAGTAATTCTTTACAACTGAATGCTCGTCCAACTCCCCTTCTTTCAGGATGTTAGCTATATGTTGCCCGATATTTTGCTTGGAGGTGTCAAAAAGCTCCGCCAGTTGCTTTTGATTCATCCAAACGTTCCCGTCTTTGGCGAATAGGGAAACGGAGGCTTTGCCATCGGCGGTATTATAGATGATGATTCGATTATTTTCTTCCATATCAGTCCAATACTCTTTTTCCGCTTCCAATAAATTTTTCTCCGAAGATCAAACAAATAAATAGAGTTTATTAAGGTAGGTTTTGTATAGGGTATGGATGAGTATTTTTTGCCAGATCAAGACCTGTCCCGCCAAAATAGCGGGAGAACGCCCGGAACCTCGTAGCCAAAGCTACGAAGGTGAGGACGAGATGCAGAGCTGG
>NZ_JAVJSK010000055.1:0-17345 GCF_040219495.1 Phaeodactylibacter sp.
TTGGAGCGAACGCAGCCAAATTTTGTTCTGATCAAGGCGTGATGAGGGAACATAGCCTTAGCTACGTGACCGAAGAACAACGAAGAGCAGGACAAAATTTGGCAAGAGCAGCCCGAAGTGTAAAATCCCAACACGCTCTTAGAACCCTTCAGAGATACAGCTGTTCTCCTTTTTTTATCCACACAATTATGCACTTCATATTTAAGCTTTCATGAAAGTAGATATCCTTGCCATTGGCGTACACCCTGACGATGTGGAACTGAGCTGTAGCGGCACTCTGCTGCGTCATATCGATCAGGGGAAAACAGTAGGGCTCCTTGACCTTACCCGCGGGGAACTGGGCACAAGAGGGACCGCAGAAATCAGGGATCAGGAAGCCGCAGACGCTGCTCGGCTTTTAGGGGCTGCATTTAGGAAGAACCTGGAAATGGAGGATGGTTTCTTCGCCCATAACCCGGAAAATATCAAGAAAATCATCGGCGCTATCCGGGAGCATCAACCGGAAATTATCCTTTGTAATGCCGTAGAAGACCGGCACCCCGACCATGGCAGAGCGGCTAAGCTCACTGCGGACGCCTGCTTTTATTCCGGGTTGGTCAAGATTCCTACTTATGATGGAGATGGGAACGCTCACGAACGCTGGCGCCCCAAAGCGGTCTACCACTACATACAGGATTACAACCTGAAACCTGATTTTGTAATGGATATTTCCGGCTACATGGAACGCAAGCTGGAGCTGGTGAAAGCTTTCCGTTCGCAGTTTTATGTTCCGGAGGCCAAAGAATATGAGCAAGAGCTGAGCTCTCCGATTTCTTCAAAAAGCTTTATGGATTTCCTGAAGGCTAAAGCTTCGACCTATGGCCGGCCCGCTGGTTTTGATTTCGCGGAAGGTTTTGTAGTACCCCGTACGCCCGGTATTCAGGACTTATTCCTCCTATCCTGAGCGCTGGCCTAATCCCGTTTGTCAGCTGGCAGGGAGAAATAGAAGGTAGCGCCCTTTCCTTCCTCTCCTTCTCCCCAAAAACGGCCGCCATGAAGTTCTACAATTTGCTTCACGATCGCCAACCCAATGCCTGTACCCTCAAAATCGTGAGCAGAGTGCAGCCGTTTGAAAGGACGCCCAAGGTCTTGGGCAAACTTTTGAGGAAAGCCGGCCCCATTATCTTTGACAAAGATGATTTTCTCGTCCCGGTCGCGGAAGCCACCTACCTCAATGACCGGTCGTTCCTTCTTTTGGGAGTACTTCACTGCGTTGGAAAGCAGGTTATTAAAAACATGCCAGATCAAACCTTCGTCCCCGGATATTTGCCCGGTCAATTCATTTCTGAACTCGACCTCAGTGCCCTCTTTCAGATCCGCACTAAGCTCGTCCCACACTCTTTCCACAACCTGGCTCACCGCAACATCATACCGCTCAAGATCTGTTTTCCCGATTCGGTTCAACAGCGTAAGCCCGTCAATAATTTCCTGTATTTTATCATGATTCTGCTTAATCAAATCAAAAAGGTCGTGCACCCCCTCCTTCACCTCCGGCGACAGGCGTCGTTCTATCAATTGGGCAAAAGACTGCGCCCGGCGCAGAGCGCCTTTTAAATCGTGCGTAATCGCAAAGTTGAAGCCTACCAAATTGGCATTTACATCTTCGAGCTCTTCACGCTGCCGCGCAATCCGTGCCTCTTTCTCTTCCAGAGTATAGAGATAGGTTGCTTTCTCTTTTTCCTGCCGGTTTTGTGCCCGCAATACTAAAATGGAGAAAACACAAAGGATAAGAATGGAAACGGGCCATCCGGCGTTGACAATATCATTGGAGAGGACCAGGATTGTAAATACGATGGTCAGAACCCCTGTGCCCCACATGACAATCGACCGGCTCCCCTGCGCAACCAATGTATTGATCGCAAGAACCGTCAGGGTGCCGGTTGTCACTGCAAACAGTTGTTCCATACCATAGCTGGGGTTGATAAACACAAAGGTGGAAATGCCAAGCATCATGATTAGGTAGGTGAGCAGCGTAACACCATGAAAAATGATCACCTGCTTTGGCGTGGGCTTAAAGAGCAGACTTCCTAAAAAGAACGCAGCTCCCAAAAAACCAAGTCCCCGCCATAACAAGGTCCCCTCAATGCCCAATTCGTTTTGATCCGTATAATAAAAGAAAGGCAAAACCAGGAATGCGGCTATCGCCGTAAACACACCGTACCAGCGTGTTCTTTTCCCCTGTTCACTTAAAAACCTGGACTGGTGAGCTTTATTCATCTTTTGTGTTGGGTTTCTTGCACAACGGCCAGTGCTGGTTACTAGTCCAAATGATGGGTAGCTTTTCCAGGCTTGGAGTCCTTGGTTTTCCTGAGCTCCTACGCCTAATTATTTCCGGAATAATTCACTAGTAATTATGCAGACTTTTTCCTTCCAGCTTTTGCACATAGTGGTATTCCCCCAATCTGAATTTCACAGGGAACTGAACAGATTGTTCAATGCGATATTCCCACTTACAAATTATTCCTAAGTGCTTGAAAGCGTGGGCAGGATCTGTTTTGATAATCGATTGTTGGAATCGCTCATTCTCAGCAGGCAATGATACGGGCATAATAAACCAGTATCGAAGTGGAAATAAACCAGGGCTTACTTCCTTGTTGTTTGTTGAACTAAGCAGTTCAGAATGAACACTGTATTTTTCAATACTGAGAGCTTGTCCGGCAATTGTATTACTATACAATACAGTAAACGTGATAAATATAAGGGATATTTTTACAAAAAACCTTACTCTATAGTTCTTTATTTTGACTGCCATCGTACAATTCATATTTTACAAACCGGCATTCTAATGCTCCGTTAAACAGGGGGATCTTTTTCGAAGTCTTCAGCCCTACCCGCTTAAAGCCTTCCTTGCTGGAAGAGATGATCCAGGCTTCAAATCCCGAAAAGCGTTGCTTAAGCTGATCACCAATCATTTCATAAAATGCGCCAATATCTGCTTCTGATAACCGCTCATCGTAGGGCGGGTTCATAAGAATGGTGCCTGATTCTACGGCTGGCGTTAACTTTTCAAACTTCTTTCTCTGGACTTCAATCGTATCTTCCAGCCCCGCAGCCATGGCGTTTTGTTCGGTTAGGCGAAACGCTTTGAAGTCTTTATCAGATCCCAAAATAGGAACAGGGGATTTTCGCACACGTTGCTGGGCATCCTCCAGCAATTTAGCCCAAAGCACTTCGTCAAAGTCAGGCCACCGCTTAAACCCAAAATGCTCCCGGTTGAGCTGAGGTGCCCGGCGCGTTGCAATAAGGCCCGCTTCAATGAGGAGCGTACCCGAACCGCACATCGGGTCCATCAACGGGCGGTCGGCGTCCCAACCTGATAGCAATACCATTCCGGCAGCCAGTACTTCATTAATCGGTGCCTCTACAGAGGATATGCGGTAGCCGCGCTTGTGCAGCGAATCGTCAGAGCTATCCAGTGCGATCGTACATTCGTCATTGTAGATGTGCACGTTGATCCGGAGTCGCGGAGCAAACACGTTCACGTTGGGGCGGCGTCCTGTAGCATCCCGAAACTGGTCTACAATAGCATCTTTGGTCTTCAAGGCTACATACTTCGAATGCGTAAATAACCTGGAATTCGTCACCCCGTCAACGGCTAAGGTATCATTCACCTTCATATGCTGGCTCCAGTCTATGGTACGGACCAGTTTATAGAGCTCGTCTTCCGTTTTGACTTTCCCCTGATGAATGGGTTTCAGGATGCGCAGTGCGGTACGCAGCTCAAGGTTGGCCCGGTACATCAGGGCCTGATCTCCGTCAAACGCTACCGCCCGGTTGAGGGGTTCTATATTCTGTGCGCCCAGGTCTTCCAGCTCCTGGGTCAAAACCGGCTCCAGGCCAGCAAGTGTTTTAGCAATTAATCGCATAATGACTTTTCCTTCGGTTTAGTCTGATGGCTAAATCATTTTGGCAGATTCAGCTGAGGCGAACAAGGTAGAAACTTTTGAGCACTATTACCTGGACAAGCGCTCCAGACGGATCATCAGGTGGCCAAAACCACGTCCATAGAGCCAAGTCGTATGGTACTTACTGATGGGCGCATACATCTCTACATCTACCCGGTCCTTAACGACTGGGTAGTGCTCCAGGTCTTCCAGCAGCCGGTGGACCAAAGCGTACCGCACACTCAGAGCACTATGGTCAACAGCCAAAACCAGGCGCATATCGGGCTGCACCTCCAGCAAGCTAAGCAGGTGCTCCAGGACATATTGATCTATGGTGAGCCTTGGCGAAATGAGGTCTGGCCCCAGCTTGCGCAGCAACTCTTCCAGGTTAGCCCCTGCCCGATCTACCGCAACACCGGACGCCCGGACAGGTGCCTCCTGACTTTGAAGCGTTGTGGCCCGTTCCAGTTCAGAAGGCGCAGACGAGCTTTCCTCTAGTGAGGATACCCTGTCCCGCTGTTGGTGCACGGGCGGCCCTTTTGTGCCATTAGACTGGGCATTGAGCATGAGCGGAAAGCAAAAGAACAACAGGTACAGGTACTTCATAAGCTATAGTGCGTTGGTGAACCACTGAGTGTCTTCTCAAAATACGATTTTTTTTAATGCCTTGCCCTACTTTTTATACTGATAAAGGTCGTCACCGGACTCCGCCATACTACAAGGCACTATAGGAGAGCAATGGTCGATCAGTAAGTTACCGTTGTAGGGCAATACTTCATTACCTCCGAAATAGTGGTACGCTTCCAGATAAAGATAATCGTAAGTATCCCCGGGCTGCAGCTTCAAATCATACGTCTTCCATACTTCGTGATCAATCGGCAGGGTTTCTTTGAGCAGCTCCATCCCCTTGCCATTTGTCTTGCCGGCCCAGACGCGCAGCACACAAGGCTTATTGAAATTAGCCCTTTGCCTGGTTAGCGGACTCACACTGACGTAATCCGGGCACCGCATCAACTTTACCGACATGAAGTAGCAGGTATCCGCCTGCAAAGGCTTATCTAATGGCTGACCGATGCATTCCCAGGTTTCATCATCGCGGACGACCATACCCACATAGGTTTGCCCATCCGCGGCCTTGGTGTTGACAGCGAAGTCTCCTGACGGCTGAATATCCGTCGGCGAATAACCTTCAAAGCCTTCATCTTTCCATCCTGTAGGTGCGCGGCTATGCCGGGGGGTATCTTCAAAAGAAGGGTTCTTTAAGTGAATGATATTGATGTTTTGAGCGGAAAGCGTTGCGGTAAATCCCAAAGAGGCACAAAACAGGAGCATACGGCAGTGTGTCATTTTACTTTAATTTTCAGCAGTGAATTTCCAATCCATTGTTGACCACGCCCCTTCTTCCGCTTTACGCGATACCGGTGTGCCGGCACTTGTGCCACTGCCATAGCCCGATGTATAGCAAACACAATACGGTCACTGGCACTGGGGTGGAGCGCGAATACCACCCGGCGTTCCGGCAGTCGGGCCACCCAGCGGGCTACTGCAAAAAGGGCAGCATTTATTTGAACCAACGGGCCAACCCGGCGCTGTAGCAAGCCGATGCTGAACGCCTGTTCCTCCCGGGGCAATTTATTCAGTAAGGCTTCTATTGCTACTGAGCTACTTCCGATTGCTACAACAGCAACCCTATCGGGCTTCACGAGTAGCGTACGGGAATGCGCCTCTACGGGCACTATAGGCGACAAGCCGTCAAGCAGCATGCTGCCATGCCAGTTGCCGACAGCCGTATCTGGTTGCTCTACCCGAATTTGCAAACGCTCCACCGGTACTTCCACCTGAAGCCATAGGGTATAAGCCTGCCAGGCCGTATCCTGAACCAGCGCAGAGCGGCCCAGCAGTTGGGCAGCAGCACAGGGCTTCGTGTTGCCATATACTGTAAGGTGCAGGGGGCGGTCGTATTGCACCCACCGGTCTACCGGCACTGAGTAGCTATAGTACTGATCAGACCGGGCGGCGTAAAAATCCAGGCGGTACCTACCCGGCAACAACGGTTGTGAAAGCACCTGCTCTATGCTCTCCATGGAGCCATCCGCACGGGCAACCATCCCAAGATAGGTTTTCCCATCGGCAGGCGGCTTGGTCACGTTGAATATATTATCCGGGTGAATATCAGGGGGAGAGTGGTGGTTTGCGCCACAAAGGTACCAGCCATAAGGCATTTTGGAGCGCCTGGGCGTATCCTCAAAGGAAGGATTTTGAAAGTATACAACAGACTGGCCAGTCAACCAACTGGCCCAACAACAACAAATAAGGAGCGCACATCGGTGCATCGTCTGCCGGATTTTAAAAGAGATGCCCTAAGATAAAGATTCCGCTACATCGCGCACTTCCCAAGCCCTGCAAATATGGCAATCCAAACCAGACCCTTAATCAAAAAAAATAGAAAACCTGCGATCCCTACTCTCTTGAGCCACAGTTTCAACCGATTCTCACGCTCCATCATTGCTTTGTTCATTCTAGTTTCAGAACATTCAAAGTGGATTTTGGTTTTAGGGGGCCATCAATGCAGGGGGGCCACCGGCACAGGAAGGCAGGTGTGCCCGGGAGCCCCCTGCACTTCGCGTGGCGCAAAAAAATCAGGTTTGCAAGACCCCAGGATTGAAGCGCTCTACCTCTGCATTGCTCGCCGCTTCGATCCCCATTGAGATCACTTTGCGGGTTTCCAGCGGGTCTATGATGGCGTCTACCCACAGGCGGGCGGCGGCGTAATAAGGTGTGGTCTGCTCGTCATAACTGGCCTGTATACGGTTCAGCAGTTCTTCCTGTTCCTGAGTGCTTGGTGCTTCGCCTTTGGCCTTCATCGAAGCTACTTGTATCTGCATCAGCACCTTGGCCGCCTGCGAACCACCCATGACCGCAATTTTGGCACTCGGCCAGGCTACGATCAATCTTGGGTCATAAGCCTTCCCGCACATAGCGTAATTGCCGGCTCCATAAGAGTTGCCCATCACAATACTAAACTTAGGCACCGTGGAATTGGAAACAGCGTTTACCATTTTGGCACCGTCCTTGATGATCCCACCATGTTCTGAGCGTGTGCCAACCATAAAGCCGGTCACATCGTGTAAAAAGACCAGCGGTATTTTCTTTTGGTTGCAGTTCATGATGAAACGGGCGGCTTTATCTGCGGAATCGGAATAGATGACGCCGCCAAACTGCATTTCCCCTTTCTTGTTCTTCACTACCTCCCGGTTATTGGCTACAATACCAACCGACCAGCCGTCGATGCGGGCATAGGCACAAAGGATGGTCTTACCGTAGCCATTTTTGTAGTAAGTCAGCTTGGAGTCGTCAACCAGCCGTTTGAGAATTTCAGTGGTTTTGTAAGGCTTGGCATTGCCTTCAGGGAAGAGGCTGTAGATTTCATCCGGTTCCTCCTTTGGTGGCAGAGGCTCCGCCCGGTCAAAGCCTGCTTTCGGGAAGTGCCCGATCTTGTCCACCAGGTCGCGGATGGTCTCCAGACAGGTTTCATCATCCGGCATCTTGTAGTCCGTGACGCCGGAGATTTCGCTTTGGGTAGTGGCCCCGCCCAGCGTTTCGGTATCTACATCCTCTCCAATGGCCGCTTTAACGAGGTAAGGCCCGGCCAGGAATATAGAGCCGGTACCTTCAACGATCAGCGCTTCGTCAGACATAATAGGCAGGTAGGCACCGCCCGCCACACAACTGCCCATGATGGCAGCAATCTGAGGGATGCCCATACTCGACATGCGGGCATTATTGCGGAAGATCCGGCCAAAATGTTCTTTATCGGGAAAGATTTCATCCTGCATCGGCAGGTACACACCCGCACTATCTACGAGGTAGATGATCGGCAGGCGGTTCTCCATCGCGATTTCCTGAGCACGCAGGTTCTTTTTGCCCGTGATGGGGAACCAGGCTCCCGCTTTGACCGTCGCGTCATTTGCGACAATCACGCACTGCCGGCCACTTACATAACCTATACCGACCACCACGCCGCCTGCGGGGCAACCGCCGTGGTCTTTGTACATTTCATAACCGGCAAAAGCTCCGATTTCCAGAAAATCCCGATCTTTATCAATCAATCGCTCGATGCGTTCCCGAGCAGTCATTTTGCCTTTTTTGTGCAGCTTTTCGATTTTGCGCTCTCCCCCACCTTTGTAAACTTTTTCGAGGCGGTGCTGCATTCGGGAGAGCAGCAGTTTCATTGCATCTTCGTTTTTACTCTTGTCAATGTCGATTTTGGCCATATTTGGTTAGTGGTTTTTTTAGACAAGTTTCCTATCAATCCAGTGGGAAGGCATAGTAGTACTCACCAGAGTAGCCTTCGTAAATCCCCTCCAGCATGATCTTTCCGGAAGCATGCTCCAGGTAGCTGACCAGGTCCTCTACTTCATCTACCGGGCGGTTGTCAATTTTGGTAATGACGAAGCCGGGGTCCATATTCGTACGCTCTACCCGGCTGCCCCGGTAGATACTGATGACCTTCACGCCATCAACATCCAGGCGGCGGCGTTCTTCCCGGGTCAGTTCCCGCAACTCGAACCCCAGATCCAGCAAAACATCCTCATTCTTCGCAGTTACGAGGGCCGTGCTGTTGCTTTTGTTTTTGAGAATGACCTTTATATTCTGCGGAGTGCCGTCACGGATGATGTCGATATTCACGGCATTACCTGGCCGGTAACGCCCCAGTTGTTCCTGCATTTCCGGCAGGGTTTTAGTCTTTACGCCATTCACGCCAATAATCACATCGCCTTTCTTCAGCCCTGCATCGTCGGCACCGCTATCAGGTGTCACCCGGTTGATATACACGCCTTCCACTGCTTTGAGGTGGAGGCGCTTGGCCATCTCGTTGGTCATTTCATCAATGAAGACCCCCAGAATGCCCCGCTGCACGACCCCGTAGTCCCGGAGGTCACGCACCACTTTCCGGACCAGATTGATCGGTACGGCAAAGGAGTAGCCTTCATAACGGCCCGAGCGGGTTATGATCGCCGTATTGATGCCGATGAGTTCCCCATTGGTATTAACGAGAGCGCCACCGCTGTTGCCCGGGTTGACCGCAGCATCAGTTTGAATGAAAGACTCAATGCGGTCCTGCCCTTCCAGAATATCAATGCTCCGCCCCTTCGCACTCACGATACCGGAGGTAACCGTAGATTCAAGATTGAAAGGGTTGCCAATCGCCAGTACCCACTCTCCTACCCGGAGAGAATCAGAATTGCCAAACTCTAAAGCCGGCAGGTCTTTTGCATTAACCTTGATGAGGGCAAGATCGGTAGAGGGGTCTGTACCAATCAGTTCTGCACGGTACTCCCGCTTATCATTGAGTGTGACTTCTATCTCATCACTATCTTCAATCACATGGTTGTTGGTAACGATGTAGCCGTCATCAGAAATTATGACGCCGGAACCGGAAGCCGAACCGACAGAGGCGCTTCCCCACAGGTCAAAGCCCCCGCCGCCCTGTATGGTCTTGATGTTTACCACAGCCGGGATGACGGCTCCTGCCGCCTCGGAGAAATCGGTTGGCGAAGCAGATAAAAACAAACGCTGTTTACTGACATCCAGTGGGTCAAAATTGGTATACCGGGCAGAAACCGTTTCTCTGATAATCACTTCCTTTGGAGGGTCAACATAACGATATGCCAGAATAGCCAGTACAGCGCTGAGCAGGGAGCTGATGGCAACGAGAAGGTACTGCTTCATAGGATATAAAAGTTGTGAATACGGATTTTCCGTTCCTTAATAACGAATCTCTAATGTACTAAATTTTTCAGAGGCCCGGGATAATAAAAAGCGGGCACCCGGCTTGAAGTTGCCGAATGCCCGCTTGGTTTACAGAACAGAAGTTGTGCCTCTATCCAGATTATTAGCGTTTATGAACGTAAATTCATAAGCTCTATTCTACAATGACCATCTTTTTGGTTGCGGAGTAGCTACCTGCAGTCACTGTATAGGAAACCACACCGGCAGCAGCCAGGTCAGCGGCCTTCACCGTGATCTGATTGTAGCCTTTAGCGCTCTCCTGACGGTATACCTTCAGTACTTTGCCCGTCACATCACTGATGGTAACGGTCGCTTGTGCTGCCTCAGGCAGTTTAAAGCCGATCACCGTCTCACCATTGAATGGGTTGGGCTGGTTTTGGTACAGCTCGAAGCCTGCGCCCGCTACAGTACCGTTGCCAAACTCAATCGCTACCTCCCGGAAGCTGCCGTCCTTGCCATAAGCTTCTGCCTTGGTTACGGCGGAGCTTACGCCCAGTACTTCGCTCAGCATCGCGTCGCTGTTCGCGCGCAATACCAGAGTGAACAGCTCAGCGCCCGTTGGCGCCTTTGCTGAAGCCTCAGACGCCCAGTTCCAGCTGGTAGTGATTTTGCCTTCCCCGGCATAAACCAGGCCGAAGTTCGCTTCGGTAACGATACCGCTCACGATGTCGATCAGTTCCACCGCATCGGTCAGGGTAAGCGTTGCCTGATAGCCTTCAATCGCTGCCAGTTCAGCGGCGGTGAAGTTCAAACGGTACTCATTGCCCGCTTTCAGTTCCTGCTCTGCGGTCTGCAATGCAAAGGTGCCTTCATAGCTACGCTCATCAATACCGGTAAAGTTCGTAGGGGCTGCATCGCCGCTTACATCGCCGATCTTAACCGCTACAAAGTTGGCGTTGCTGATCCCACCAGCAGGCAAATCATTGAAGTTGATCACTTCGGGGAACTGCTCTGCCCATGGATTAGAAGGGTTCGGGAAGACATAGCTCGCTTCCACAAAACGCCAGCTGGTATTGTCTGTAAATTCAGTGGTGATAGACAGGATCAACTTCCGGAGCTGAATCAGGTCTAGTGTCGTTACCGTACCTGACTTGTTCACATCGGCAGCAATCTGCTGATAAGGCGAATCCAGTGGATCCACACCCAGAATATGCTTGCTGATGAGCACGAGGTCGAAAGTAGAAACGCCGTTCAGGTCGTCGCCGTCCCGCTGAGGCGTAACGGTATAGTCCAGTCCGGGCTGCAAGCCGGTAAAGCTGTAGAGGCCATCTGCTTGTGTCATCATCAGATCAGACATTTGACCGGACAGGCTGACCGACACTTCTTCTACTGCTTCTTCCTGCTCCGTGCTAATCGCACCAGCAGCCATCGGCGAAGCGTCTCCGCAAACCCCCATATTGTCTTGTACAAGGATGTAGGTTTCGCAGAAGTCGCCATTGCCTACGGCATCATAAGCCCAGATTTCAACGACGAGCGTACCCTCATCATCACAAGTCAGTACCAGGCCCGTCTGATCAGGATCATTAGGCTCCCCGGCACGGTTAATAGAGTACTTAATCGGCTCAGAACAATCGGTGATTGCAGAAGCTACGAAGTCGCTCGCCCAGATTTCGGCCATCCCTGCACCCGGGTCTGGCAGGTTATCTCCATTCTCATCTACCGGCATCAGCTCAATCGCAATACCGTTGATACAGACAGGAGCTGGCGCCTTGCAGTCAATAACGCTGAATGGCAGTACGGCAAGATCTGAATTACCACAACCATCCTTCACGCGTACCTCAAAGGAGTGTGCTCCAATCGGGAAAGTCCCGGTGATGGTGAAGTTTGGATACGTACCGGACAATACACTGTTGAGTGGTGTCAGTACGCCGTTATTGAAGGCATTCAGGAAAATGTCGATATCCAAATCATTAGGCGTACAGTCTTCCTCAATGGTAAATGGATAAACCACGGTGGCGTCGCAGTCTACATTATCCAGTGAACAGAACGGAGAAGCCGGAGTGAAACTCACTTCTGGCGCAATATCATCGTATACCTTGATGATCTGCGTGTACTGATAGAAGCCAGTCTCATCGTATTCAAAGTCGTAGTAGTCGTTGGACGTACCACAGAAGTTGATACCAGGTACGTTGTTGTCAGGCGACTCGTCAGTGTCTTCATCAAAGTAGATTTTACCATTGGGACGTGCCAGCAGCCAGACGCATTCATCACCAGGTGTGCCATTGCAGTCCTCATCGCGGCCTACGATATAAGGTGCGCTTTCGCCGTCGTACTGGCACCAGTTGATCACCTTCCAGGTACGGAAGATCTTGTAGCACTCGTTGCCAGAAGCAGAGAAGGTCTCATCAGAGCTGGAAATAGCAAGCAGGTCACAGCCAATTTCGTTGTAAATCACACTATCTGGCTCAGCTATCCCGCACTGTGCTTCTGCATCTTTGGGGAACTTGATCTCGTAATTGTGCACCTCATTGACCGTAATGACCTGTACGCAGCTATTGGTGCTGTTGCGGCCATTCACATCCGTCACACGGAAAATACGCGTGATAGAACCAAAGCCACAGTCCAGGTTATTGTTGGCCGCCACTTGTTGCGCACTTGCGATACCGCAGTTATCAGCACCTGTAGCCATACCGAAGAGGTCCTCCAATTGATCAGCATCGGTAGCATCAAAGCCATAGGGCAAGTCATCACAGTCGATAACGACGTTGTCCGGTGCATCGCAGAATGGGTTGATCTTATCTTCGGGCGTAACACTCAGCCAGCAAGAGTTCTGATTGCCGTACTGATCTGTCACTACCAGGGTAATGTCAGAAGTGATGCCTATATCACAGCAGAAGAAGTCGACATAGTTACCGGTTACGCTGTTTTGCGTACCGCAAGTGTTGGTGATGGGGTTGAAGTTGTTGCGGAACACCTGAATGGTCACATCGCCACAGTTATCCCAGGAACCTTCATCTACATCGTGTGCAAAGATACGGGCACCGGCTGGCTGGCCCGGCATGATATTACCACCGCCAATGCTCACGTTCAGCTGATCGTCGCAAATCGCGATAGGCTCAATCTGATCCACCACCTCAAATGGGCAGTACAGCTCCGTCTCATTGCCACAGTCGTCTTCAGCTACATAGCGGAAGTAGTGGCTGCCAAATGGAATGCTGCCTACAAAGCGGCTGGCACCGGGCTGAATGGTACGAACCACCACGGTATCAATCTCAATACCCGCAAACAAGCCATACTGGTTGAAGATACTGTCTTCTACTTCCGTCACGATCTCTGTGTAAATGCTGACTTCGGAACAGTTATCCGAGATATTCGCAGGCATAGGGACTGCGAATGCAGCCGTGCAGGAAAACGGGCTGGAAGAGTAAACCAGTGGAGTGCCTGCCGGGCAGGAAATCTGCGGTGCAGTGAAGTCGCCCACCTTAATCAGCTGATTAACCTCCAGGCTGTTGCCTGGGTCACACCAGTCAAAGATGGTCCACTCACGGCGGAACTTAAAGCGGCCGTTGCACTCATCTACTGCTGGCAAATCATCAAAGGACGCACCAATATTGCAGTAGGAAGGTGCAATATCATAGATACCAAAAGCGGTGAAGATAAATGGATAGCCGGTAAGCTCCGGGCTTGGATTGCCATCAGCTAAGGTCGGATAGTCCTCGTCGCATTCGATTGCTACCGTAAAGGAAGGCAGGTTGACGTCATCCAGCGTAGGCTTACGGAAGGTAATTTGTTGCTGGCAGGCATCCGTGCGGCCATTATCGTCTCTTGCCGTGAACGTCCGGGTAATCACCACATCACCGCAGTCTCCACTGAAAGTGAAATCATCGGTGGCTGTGATGTCCACATCGTTATCGCAGTTATCCGTAGCCGAAGGTGCGCCAACGATTCCGTAAGTCCCTTCAATGAACGCAGTTTGCTGTGCGACACTACCTGCATCTCCTCCGTAAATAAAGTCGAAGTCATCACAGAATAGTGGTGCGGTCAGCGTCTCTGCCGTGCTTGGCAGTGCCGAGAATAAGGTATCATACTGAATGGTCCAGTCTGGCAGCGTGGTCTGTGCGTAATTCCAGGCACCAATCAAGCCATTGCCATCACTAAAGATGGTATGCTCGTAGCTGCCGGTCACGTCAGCGCCAAAGCTGGATACTAGGACATAGTACGTTTCGTAAGCCCGCAGTGGCAAAGTAACCCGTACCTGAGGATCAAATACGCCACCAATAGGCCCGGCGTTGCCCAGGATATTGTCATCGGCTGCGTAGAGGATGTTTTCGCAGGGGCTGTTCGGATTGAAGCTGCCCTGGTACAGTGCCGTGAAACCGTCGCCCCATGAAGTATTCAGGTAGATCGTATAGATATCATCAGTACTCACCTGAAACTCAATGATGTCATAGTAGTGATCGCCCGCAGTTGGCCCTACTGCATCAAGGAAGCAAGAGTAATTGGCCAGTTCCAGTTGCGCATCCGTGGTAGTCAGCTGACCTTGCAGCTTTTGCACGGAAGTGCTGAATATCGCCTCATCCGTATCGTCCGGGCAGGTAATAACCGGAGCCGTCTTATCTTCCGCCGTTACATATCCCCAGCAATTGGCAAAGCCTGCCACATTCGGACCGGAAATGTCATAGATAAACTGTCCGTCACCATCCACGACATTACCGTTGGAAGGGTTGAGGTCGTTTACAATCGTAATGGTGAAGTCTGCTTCCGTCAAACAGCCGAAGTTGCCTTCGAGGACCATATCTGCTGTGATGACACGAGCGCAGTTGTCATTGAGAGTAACGATGATATTGTCGTTACAAGCCAGGTTGGTGGCTGGCGCTGCGGCTTGGGCCGCATTAATTGCGAAGGTCTCTGTACGGCTGTTACCGGATCCATCTTCTGCGACAATAGTTACGATAAATGGCCCCTGGTTTGCAGGTGCGGTCACAACGTACGTATTACCCGTAGAGGGTACGATCGTTGCACTGCCCGAAACGCTAACATCTGGGACCACCGCTCCTTCGCAATCGTCAATAGCTGATACCTGGAACGTGACCTCCGCATTTGCGGGGCCGCAGGGATCAAGCGTTACGTTGATGTTTTGAGAAGGATACACGATAATAGGCGCAGCGTTGTCAGGCTGATCTGTTACGACAAACTGTGCTGTACCCTCAGATGAGTCGCCTGCACCGTCGGTATAGCTCGCTACGAGTGTGTAAGTGCCTGCCGGAATGCCCGCCAGGTTCCAAACGTATAAACCGCTCAGCGGGTCAGATGCGCCCGGGTCAATAGCGGGAGCTGATGCACCGTTAAGCGTAAAGGTAGCTCCGGAAAGATCCGTGTCGCAATCGTCGGTAATTTGCACCTGGAAGCTCAGGTTCGCTCCATCTGTACAAATCGGCTCTAGAAAACTGAGGTTGCCCGGCATCTTGATGTTGGCCGCCTGATTGGCGTCCTGAATCACATCTACGACGTGGTCTACGGTTACACCATCGTAAGTAAACGCCACCAGATAAGTACCCGGAGTCAGATTTCCGGTTGCCTCAAAGTAAGCGAAGCCATCTTCTGTGTCAGTATAGGTAATGGTAAGCGGTGCACCAGAAACCGAAATGGCACCAGTCAGATCATCCTCAGCTGAGATGTTGCAATCGTAAATATTGCCGGATAGTATAGCAAAGGTGGTTGACTCGCAAGCTGGTATATGGAATTGCCCGTTGCCTGAAATATCCACAATAGCTTCCGGGCTGTTGGCCTGTGTGACAGTGATACTAAAGCTATAAACCGTTGCATTTCCGCTGTAGTCTGTTGCGGTATAGCTGATGTTGTAAGTGCCTGCTGCGAATACACTGCCCGACGCGGGGCCTGCCGTTTGCTGGAGGTTGGTTTGTGTATCACAATCATCATTCACGGCGATCGTCCAGTTTACGGGGACACCTTCGTTCTGGCAAGCCGGGATTTCCACGTTCATATTACCAGGCCCATACACTTCCGGGGCACGGCTGTCATTCACAGTGAGGACGTAATCCAGCACTTCTGAGTTGCCATTGCCATCCGTAGCGGTGATGGTCAGGGTGTTTTCGCCTACTGCCAGGAAGAGATCAATAATATAAGCTGCATCCGGAGCAATCTGTGCAAAGGATACCGTAGGAGCCGCACCCGGATTCGGGTTAGTCAGCGTGACTTCAAAATCAAGCTCTGACGGGCTTTCGCAGTTATCCGAGGGCAGTACTGACCATTGCAGTTGTACACCACATTCTCCTTCCGGCGGATCATAAGAAAAGCTTACGCCCGGGTTGACAGGAACACCCCCTGAACCGGTAACTTCTACTTCCGGCGCAGTATTATCGAATGCCGCGAGGGTCACTTGGGCAGACTGGCTTCCCACACAGCTGGCCTGAAGGGTACAATCGCCCTCATCTACCAGCTCCAGTGCAACAATATAGGTGGTGCCGTCTCCTGTCGTGCCAGGCAGGCTGAAGGAGATCGTTTCACCCGAGGCCACGCCATTCTGACGATCGACCTCGCTTCCTGCTGAACTTACAACCACGTTGTAAGTCGCATTGCAATCCGAAACGTTGTCATCGGCAACATCATTTACGACAACATCAAAGCTGCCGTCATCGCCACCACACTCCGGGTTCACTACATTGGATATCTGAATTTCCGGTAACTCGTTTTGGATAAGACCGCCATCAATCTGCCCTGTAGCAGAGGAGACATTTGAAGCGCCACAGTTAGCTGTAATGGCATAGTTGTAAGTAACCCCCGGAGACAAGGTCCCACCCACAATGGTGAGTTGAGTATTTGTCATATTCACGAAGTCTACAACTGGCTGATTGCCATTCTCAATATCTACCGTATAGGTATTGGCTTCATTGGAGCCATCCCAGTCAAGGGTAACGGCGCCATTACAATCATACCCCACCGTTACATTGGCAGGGGCTGGGCATTGCCCGTACAGCTTTCCAGTCCATCCTGCCAGCAGCATTACTGCGAAGGCTAAACCTGTAGCCCGGATTAAGAAAGGGTTTGTCAAAGTCATAATGTTCATAGGATTACGATTTGTGTTAATGGAATTATGTTCAATAAAGGATTTACCATGACGGCCCCACTACACCTTCAGAGGGGTAATAGGGTACTTTGATATAGCCTCCTATATATACCAGAGTATATCGCAGGAGCTATACCTTTCGTTTAATTCGTGAATGTTACTTACTGAAGGGGTTAAGAACTGTGGGTCTGATACTACAGACACAGATAACTATGTCTCGTTATCTGTGAGGTGCATATCGATAAGTTGTTATGGCAGGTCTGTAAAGGAATGTAAAAGGGGTAGAGCTTGTACTTTTTTTCGGTTTGTAATTGTACCGATTTGTAGGTTGTGAGTTCAAATAACGGATATTTATTTCAATTATGCAATACCTGCTATCATAAACCTGTCTAAATGTAGCCGCTTAATCAAATTATTTTTCACCTCATACACATCGCTCTTTCAGTCATTGCCTTAGCCTGTAAAAACAGAAAGGCCGGGCACCCTTTCGGATGCCCGGCCCTCCGGTCTTGCTCCCCGTGAGCCCGCGCTTACGCGGGGCTCAGGGGCGCGTTTATCTCAAAGAGACGATTACTTAATGATAACCATCTTCTTCGTTGCTG
>NZ_JAVJSK010000056.1:0-16771 GCF_040219495.1 Phaeodactylibacter sp.
AACTACACTTTTTTGCTTACACTTCGTCCCGAAAATCCTCATTTAGCTAAGGCTAAACTCCGGTTTTCGTGCCTCGTCTAACCAAAAAATTGTTAGTTTTCGACTAGAAGACAAAAGTCCCAACAAGCTCTAAATTTTCATTTAGCCCGCTAAACTCAAATTTATTGACTTTGCCAGAACCATAAATCCTTGATTTTCGTGACGAAACCGCTCCAAACAAGCTCTGTAATGATCCCCGACGCATCAAGTCTGCTGATTGATCGTCGCTAAAAGATCACCTCCGTAGCCCCATACCCATACCGGTGGTGGTACTCATTACGGAAGGAGCGTACTTCCGGCATTTGAATCAGCCGGCTCGCGATCGCATCCCGCAGTTTGCCCTTGCCAATACCGTGGATGATGAAGACCCGCTCTACGCCCAACCGTATGGCTTTGCGCAGGTACTGATCGAAGTGGAAGAGCTGAATCCGCAGGATTTCGGCGTTATTCATTTTTTTGAAATTACTGCTTAGCTGCTCAATGTGGAGGTCGATTTCAGGGATGAACTCGGCCATCTCCAGCACCTCGTGCGGCATGCGGGTGCGGATGTCCTGCCACTCCGGCTTAGGGCGGGTATTTTTGCGGGTATAGTCCCGAAGGTCTTCCGCTTCTTTTTTGTCATTTTGCTGGTCTGCATCAGGCTCGAAGATCAGGAACAGGTGCACCTTGCGGTTGAGCAGGGGAGCGGTCTTGGTGCGCTTGAAGAACTGCTTGGGGCGGATACGCAGGTGCTTTTCCATTTTAGGCCCGGTGCCACTTGTCGTCAGGCGCCAGCAGGATACCGCTACTGATGGGGCATCATTCAGCTGGTCGAAATGCAGTTGCCCGACCGGGACAAAAGACGTGCGGTCCATCTTTTGGTTCTCGCGCTGCACCACCCGCCCGTCGAGTTGCAGCTCAAAGGTAAACAGGTAGTCATTGCGGGTATCGTTGAGCAGGTAGATATTGTACTGCCGGACCTGCCCGTCGGGCTCCGGCAGCGGGTCAAAGGCCACCTGAATGCCTTTGCTCTTGATAATAAGGTACTGGCTCTCGATCTCAGGCCGTTTCGGAGGTATCGTTTTTTTCTCCTGCTTGCCCGGTACAAATTTAGCTTTTATGCCCGGTTGAGTGGAAGGCGCAGGCTCCGGGCGGGCAAGATCTTCCAGGAAGACCGGGATCTCGTCCCCGTCATCTAGGCGTACTTTGGCCATGCCCTCCCCGTGGAGGAGCTCCGTGACCACCCCGTCTTCACGCAAGTGCACCAAACGCACCCGTGTGCCTACCGATATAAGCATGGACCAATGATTTATTTTACCTTTGGATGCACACAAAGTACGACGCTCAGGGGTTATGGCAAAACAACGACATTCGAATCTTCGGTGGAAAATTGCACAATGGGCAGAAGCTCGTTGGTGGAAACGCTATTTGGCGGCTAAGATTCCGGAAAACTACCTGGCGCAAAAAGCAGCCTACTGGCATCGTATCATGCAGGAAACGGGTATCGATATAGCCCCCGGTAGCGAGGTGCTGGATGCCGGCTGCGGGCCTGCCGGGATTAATATGGTGCTGTCCCAAGCCAGGGTCAGCGCTATTGACCCCTTGCTGGGCCACTACACGGCATTGCCTCATTTTCAGGCCGGCGCATTCCCCAATGTTGCCTTTCGGCAAATGGCCCTGGAAGAGCTGGAGGCAGTTGCTGTTTTTGACCAGATTTTTTGCCTGAATGTCATCAATCATGTCGCTGACCTGCCCCTGTCCCTGCAAAAACTACGTCAGGCACTGAAGCCGGACGGCACTTGCTGGCTCTCCGTCGATGCACACCGCTATCCGATATTGCAACCGGTTTTTGCTGCAATTCCCGGAGATGTGCTGCACCCGCATCAATACACCCTGTCTCAGTATGAAGCACAGGTGAAAAGAGCAGGCTTCAGCATTTTACGCAGACAACGGCTAAAGCCCGGCGGCTTATTCGATTACTGGATATTTGAGCTGAAACGGGTCTAGCAATCAGGGCACTTCTTACACCGCTTCCCTTTCTTGTACTTCTTACAACACTTTTTCTTCTTCTTAGCCTCCACGATGGGGAGCGGAAAGGGTAGGCGTACTGCAGTTGGATCGGCATCGGTCCGGTTGGTCGATCTTCTGGTCATGGCTTTTGCTTGTTGATAGAATGAATCGTTAGTTTTATTTAGACAAATTTAAAATAAGCTGGTTCTAAAATGGGATGACGAATGTCACCTTTTTTGTCATGGGAGTGCCATAAAAATTGTGCAACGGTTAACCACCATATTCCCAAGCTTTGGCGCATTGAAAAATTGGGGTTTAATCGGATTTGGTACAGTTTTGCTTTTTTAAGTCAAGGCTTATTGAATGACTGTGCATCCTGGTGTTACGTTGCCAATTGATTGTTTTGGGTATCCAAATTTTAATTGGTGTAGTTGAATCCGGGTGAACCAAGATTCTATTCCGGATTTGTATTTGACCTGATTGTTCTAACTGAAAGAGAAAAGACCATGTTTGTGAAACGACTGTTGACACTTAGAGCGTGTTGGGACTTTTGTAATCGGTCTGTCCCGGTCGGTGCACCGGGACACTTTCTTGCTTACACTAGTCCCGAAAATCCTTCCCGCAAACTGCGGGACAGGCTATTTAGCTAAGGCTAAACTCCGGTTTTCGCGCCTCGCATAACCAAAAAATTGTTAGTTTTCGACTAGAAGACAAAAGTCCCAATACGCTCTAAGTCAGGCCTGCTCAAAATCGGCAACTATGATACCTGGCGCCTCACTTACGGTCAGGGTATTGCGGCACCAACCATTCTCAATATGTTCGGTGACCTCTTCAACGGGTTGATCCTGGGCAATTCGGATGGCCTCACACTGGCTGATGGCACACAGGTGCCCAAGCAAACGGTCGAACGCCTGCAAACCACTGAGTTGGGCTACCGGGGGCAGTTGGTACCGGACAAGCTGTTTATTGATGCCAATGCCTACTACAATATCTCTGAAGACTTCCTGAGCCCGCTCGTACCCGGAGCTGACCTACCGGGGCCGGCCTATTACCGAAGATGCCCGGAGCGCCGATACCTACAACTACGGCCCACTTGGTGGATTTGTGACCGTTGACTTAAACCTCGGTTACCGCTTTAATGACCGTTATCAGGTAAATTTATCTGCAGTTAACCTCTTCAATCAGGAACTGCGGGAGTTTACAGCAGCCGCGCCAACTCGCGGTATTTATACGATGGAGTTCCGGATCAACCTGTAAAGGAAGCGGCTGGAATCCAACAGGGGCATGTCCGTAAAAGAAGGCCTTGACTTTACGGGCATGCCCTTTCTTTTCGGGCCCTTTGTGGGAAAAGCAAACGGCAAATACTACATTAGCTTATTATTAGAGTTTATTGACGTAAAATTTGTGTGTCCCTGGATTGCCTTTTTCATCAGCTCCGCATCACGCATGCCTGTGTCTCGTTCTGGCCACCGGAGAGCGAAGTATCGATACGCAGGCAGGTCCTCACCTTCGTAGCTACACGAAGAAAGAGGATTAAAGGGCTAACTTTCTGAAGTCGAGGTTCCGGGCGCTCTCCCGCTATTTTGGCGGGACAGGTCTTGATCTGGCAAAAAATCCTAACCCATGGCCTACACAAAGCCTGCATTAATAAACGCTATTCAACCAAACAAAATCAATTGAGCGCATGCGCAATGCCTATATCTGTTCAGTAGGAGCTTACGCTCCGGAGCAGGTCATACCCAATAGCTACTTCAATGAGGCCCTGGGAGAAGACGTAGACACCTGGTTGCGGGAGAACGTCGCCATCTATGAGCGCCGCTGGTGCACCGAGGAAGAAAGCACTGCCGACCTGAGCGAAAAAGCCGCACGTCAGGCCCTGGACCGGGCCGGCCTTTCTCCGGAAGATATAGACCTGATCGTCTTGTCAACGGATACGCCGGAGTTTATTTCCCCTTCTACTTCGTCTGTGGTACAGAACCGGCTTGGTGCCAAAAATGCCGGGACCTTTGACATCAATACCGCTTGTGCGGGCTTCGTAACGGCTATGGACATCGGCTCCAAGTACATCCGGTCTGATGAACAGTACAATCATGTGTTGGTGATTGGGGCTTATGCTATGAGCAAATACCTCAATAAAACCGACAAAAAAACGGTCACCCTCTTTGCCGATGGGGCAGGGGCAGTGGTACTTAAAGCCGGAGAAGACAAGAACAAAGGCGTGCTGGCCACTGAACTGATCACGGAAGGGCAGTACAACGAGTGGATGGGCATCTACGGTGGTGCTGCTAAAAAGCCCGTTACTCACGAGATGATTGATCAGCACGGGCATCAGTTGCAATTTGTGCGTAAATTCCCCAAAGAGCTCAATCCGGAAATCTGGTCTCAAATGGCTAATAACCTGAGCCGGCGCATTGGCGTTGGGCAGGAAGAAATTGACCACTTCTTCATTACCCAAATCAACATCAACAGCATTTGGGAAACGATGGACCGCCTCGGGCAGCCCCGGGAAAAAGCTCATACAGTGATGCATTATTACGGTTATACGGGTTCGGCTTGTATTCCTATGGCTTTCAATAAGGCTTATGAGGAAGGTAAGCTGAAAGCCGGGCAGCTGGCTTACTTTATTGGCTCGGGTGGCGGACTGGCTTTTGCGAGTGCTGCGGTACGCTTGGGTGATGAATTGGGGTAGAGGGGTTTATGTAGAGTTCGGGAGAGTGGGGTTCACGCAGCGTTCGCGGAGTAGGGGGGCATGCGAATAATTGTCAGTCGCCTTTGCGCCCTTTAATTGAAAAACTTCAAAGTCATAACCGTAATTTGATGCATTCAACCTTTAGCACATACGAGTGTACAGGCTGACAACACGCTCTAAAACGCTCCAAACCCTAACCACCATGCAAGTACAACCCATACTCCAACAAGACTGGATAGCAAAATGGGCGCTCTACAGCCCGAACAAAGTAGCAGTCAGGGAAGCCGAAACAGGCCGTGTACTGACTTACGGGCAGCTCGACCGGCTCAGCGATGCCCTTTGTGCCTACCTGCAGGAGCAGTACGGTATCAAAATGGGTGACCATATCGCGCTCCTGGCAGAAAACAACCTGGAGTACATTGCCCTCTTCGCCGCGATGCAGCGCATGGGCTTTGTGCTTGTGCCCCTGAATTACCGCCTGGCTGCCGCTGAGATCGACTACCTGCTCCAAGATGCTGCCCCCAAGCTGATCATCTGCGAAGCCAAATTTGAGCCACAGCTGAAAGCGGGGCACGAACTGGCGAAGGTGGCTCATTATATGCCCTGGAGCACGCTAAGCGATTTTTGTGAACAGGCTAAAGACGAGGTCCACCCTGCTTTTCTCCTGCAGCCGGTAGGGGCCGATCATCCGGCCTTTATTTTATATACTTCGGGTACGACTGGCTTCCCCAAGGGCGCTATTTACAGTCATAAGATGCTTTTTTGGAACAGCATCAATACGGCTATGAGCCTGATTGTGAATACCGAAAGCCGGACGGTCAATGTGATGCCGCCTTTCCATACCGGGGGCTGGAATGTGCTCACCACACCTTTCCTGCACCACGGTGGATACACGGTGCTGATGCGCAAATTTGACCCGGAGCGAGTGCTTCAGCTCCTGCAGGAAGAACGGGCGACCCTGTTCATGGGCGTGCCTACCATCCTGAAGATGATGGCAGAAGCACCGGGCTTCGAAGCAGCGAAATTCTCCGACTTGTACTACCTGATTGTGGGCGGTGAGCCCATGCCTATACCGCTCATTGAGAAGTGGGACAAAAAAGGGGTACCGGTGAGGCAGGGCTACGGTATGACCGAAGTAGGGCCCAACTTGTTTTCCTTGCATCAGGATGATGCCATCCGGAAGAAAGGCTCAATCGGGCGCCCGAATTATTATGTGCAGACCCGTATCGTCGATGCTCAGGGTAGGGATACGGCGCAAGGGGAGGCTGGCGAACTCTGGCTGAAAGGCCCGATGGTGACCCCGGGCTACTGGCAAAACGAGGCCGCTACGCAAAAATCCATGACTGATGGCTGGTTCCATACCGGGGATATGGTAAGGGCGGATGAGGGCCATTATTTCTTTGTAGTGGACCGCATCAAGAACATGTACATTTCCGGCGGTGAGAATGTCTATCCGGCAGAAGTGGAACGCGTACTGCAGGCTCATCCTGATGTAGCGGAAGCCGCGGTCATTGGTGTGCCCGATGAGAAGTGGGGTGAGTCCGGCCGGGCGTTTGTGGTGTTGAAAGCCGGAGCAGCAGCAGTGGAGGTCGAAGCCCTGCGCACGTATTGCAAGGCTCATTTGGCCAAATTCAAAGTGCCGCGGGAGGTAGTGTTCCTGCCCGAGCTCCCCAAGAATGATACCGGGAAGATCAACCGCACTGCCCTGAAGGGTTAGCACCTCCGGCAAGGAGGCTGGCCGTCTTCAGCAGATGGGAAAAAATCCCTACCTTGCCCTATCTCAAAATCAGCGCCTATGAAAAACATTTATGTCGCTGCCACCGGGCAGCATATTGGTAAGACCACTTCTACGCTTGGCATCGTCGCTAACCTTCAAAAGATGGGCTACAATACAGGCTACTGTAAGCCCGTCGGCCAGCAGCATCTGACGGTCAACGGGAAAACAGCAGATAAGGATGCCGTGCTGTTCTCTCAGGTCATCGGCTTTGAGTTGATCCCCGAATACCACAGCCCGGTTATTTTGGGGCGGGGCGCGACCAAAGCCTACCTGGACAACCCCGGGGACTTTGAATACCCGAAGGCGATCCGGGCGGCAGCCGAAAAACTGGAACCCAACTTTGACGTGATGGTCTATGAAGGCACGGGCCACCCCGGAGTGGGTGGGGTAGTGGACCTTTCGAATGCGGATGTGGCCAAAATGCTGGATGCGGGCGTGGTGATGGTAGTGGAAGGCGGCATAGGCCGTACCATTGACCGGCTGATCATGAGCACTGCTTTATTCAGGGAGCACAACCTGCCGTTAATTGGTGTGATTGTGAATAAGGTTATTCCCGAAAAGCACGATGAGGTCACGCATTTTGTAGGCAAGAAGTTGGAAAAGATGGGCATACCGCTACTCGGAGTAGTACCCTTTGACAAAACCCTGCTCTTTCCCATTATGGAAACGGTAAATGATGCGGTAGACGGCCGGTTCGTTTTCAACGGGCACCGGCTGAATAACCGGGTGGAGGATATCATGGCGGGGTCGCTGGTGGACCTCAACGAGTTTAGTGCTTTCCGCAATATCCTGCTGGTCGTCAGCCACAAGCGGCTGAATGAAGCCATTGAGAAGGTCAAGCAGATTGCCAAGATGAAAAACCTGAAACGGACTCCGCTATCCGGCGTGATCGTGACCGGCGATGGCAAGCGGGCAAATTGGTACAAGCCGGAAGAAATGGAGCATCCCTATTTTATCAATAACGAGATACCGGTCATCACCACCCAACTCGATACTTACGGCTCGGTGGTGAAGGTCAGCCGTATTGAGGTGAAGATCAATACCCGGACCCCCTGGAAGATTAAGCGGGCCATCACGCTGATCCGGGAGCACGTGGATTTTGATTTGATGATGGAAGAATTGAAGAAGTTGAAATAAGGGCTACCTTTACCACATGAAGCAAGTTGTAATACGGAAGAAAAAAGTAGTGGCGCTGCGCCGCCGCCACCCCTGGGTTTTCAGTGGTGCCATCAAGACTGCTCCCGAGGGGGTACAGGATGGTGATACCGTGCAGGTGGTAGGTGAAGATGAGGAACCTTTAGGGTTTGGCCACTTTCAGCACGGCAGCATCATGGTGCGCATGATCACCTTCGGGGAAGCTATGCCCGATCAGGCCTTTTGGGACGATCGGCTTCAAAATGCCTGGAATTGCCGTTCCGTGCTGGGGCTTACGCAGCGAGAGGACCTCAATGCCTACCGGTTGATCCACGCTGAGGGTGATGGCCTGCCGGGGCTCATTATCGATATTTATGCCGGTGTGGCGGTGGTGCAATGCCATTCTATCGGGATGCACCGGGCTTTGCCGCAGCTTACCCTCGCGCTGCGCAACGTGCTTGGCGCTCAGCTCAGTGCTGTGTATGATAAAAGTGCCGAGACCCTGCCCCGCAATTACGCCGAAGCCATCACGAATGGGTACGTATGGGGAGAAAGCGCTCCAACGCCGGTTTTGGAATACGGGCATCAATTCTGGGTGAACTGGGAGACGGGCCAGAAAACCGGCTTTTTCATCGATCAGCGGGAAAACCGGCAGCTGCTGGCCAAGTATGCACCGGGTAAGAAAGTGCTGAATACCTTCTGCTACACCGGTGGTTTTTCCATCTACGCCCTTCAGGCCGGAGCCCGTCAGGTGGATTCTGTGGATGTCTCTCAACCGGCTATGGAACTGACCGACCGCAACGTTGCTCTGGGCGGTTTTGAAGCCGGGCGCCACCACAGCCATACGCAGGATGTGATGACTTTTCTCAAGACTGCTCCTACTGATTATGACATCGTGGTTGTGGACCCGCCGGCTTTCGCCAAAAATATCAAGAAGCGCCATAATGCCGTGCAGGGGTACAAGCGCCTGAATGCGCTGGCGCTGCAAAAAGTAAAACCGGGCGGTTTGTTGTTTACCTTTTCCTGTTCGCAGGTGGTAGACCGGGCGCTGTTCAACAATACCATCGTAGCGGCTGCCCACGAAGCCGGGCGCAGTGCGCGCATCCTGCACCAGCTGTCCCAACCGGCAGACCACCCCGTTGGCATTTTTCACCCGGAAGGGGAGTACCTCAAAGGCCTGGTCCTCTATGTAGACTAGCCTTGATGCGTCGGGTCAGTGCAGTGGGGAAACGAGCTGTTTTCAACCACACGTCCCGGTAATTACCGGGATTTCAGGAGCTTAGCCTGAGCTGATTGACTGAAAAAAAGTCTACTGATGCAAGCCCAGGCGGTTGTCGAAGCTATCGATGATACGGTCGCGCAGGTATTGGGCGACCTTCGCTTGTATGTCCGACCGGAAGAGGGAGATTTGAGTCGCGGAAAGCTTTGGCAGCCCGCTCTTGACGATAACGCAATCCTCCGGCACCAAGCTTTGCGGCAATGCGGCCAGTCCCAGCCCCGCCCTTATGGCCAGTAGTTTGCTGTTGTAGCTCTCGCTTACATAGGCCAGGTCAATCGAAAACTGCTCGGCATTCAGCTGATGCAGCACCTGCCGCCGGTAGACACAAGGCTCGGGGGAGACGATGACCGGTACTTGTTTGGCAAACTGCCATTCATTGCATTCTTTCTCACTTCGGCCCACCCATACGAGGGGATCGTACCAGGTTTTGACGATGCGGTCGGGGTAAGCCACATTGAGCTGCTCGTGCTTGAGGATCACCAGCTCGTACTCATTCGCCTTGAAGTTTTGGTAGAGGTTTTCTGTAAGGTCGCATTCCACAGATAGCTGAATGCGGGGGTACTGCTCCCGGAACCGTGCCAGGATCGGTAAGAGGTAGTGGGTGGCCAGGTCTTCCGGTATGCCCAGCCGCACCCGCCCTTCGATTTCTTCGCTGAACAGTTCCTCCCGCAGCTGCTGCTCTACATGCAGCATACGCATGCCGTGCCGGTAGACCACCTCGCCGGCCTCTGTCATCCGGAGCTGCCGCCCCTGCTTTTTGACCAGTTGCTGCCCTGCAAGTTGCTCTAATTTTTTGATCTGCTGACTGATGGCCGACTGTGTTCGCCCCAGTTCATTGGCCGCCAGGCTGTACCCTTGCTGATCGATGAGTGTAATAAATGTTCGGAGCAGGGGTAAATCCAGGTATAAAATTTTGTGATCCATCTTTAGGCTTTACGATGCACACGGCAGTTAAATTCCAACTCAAAGCTATTAGTTTTTCTAATAATAAGCATCAAGATTTTTAATTTTATTTATAGAGAAGCGCATTATACCTTGCAGCCCGAAATCAACACCAACAAAATGATTTTAATCGGACTGCTTACGTTTGCACTACTTGGATTACTAAGCCCACTTCCCAAAGCGGAGCGTTACAGCACCACCCTCACCGGTCTGGCGTTGCTGATCAGCTTGGGAGCACTTTTCGTGCCCGAGCTCCTTAGGGACGGTTTAGGGCTGGTTTTCTCTCCCACCAATACTTTATTGACTGCCGTAGTCAGTTTCGTCAGTTTAGCGGTTCAGGCCTACGCGCTGCGGCATTTCGGCGGTCACCGGAATCAGCGGCTGATGTTCCGTTATCTGATCGGGCTAACTTTATCGCTGGTCTTTTTCAGCGCATCGGGGCAGCTATTCCTGGCAGCCGGCAGCTTATTGGCCAGCAATTTGTTTTTATCGCGGCTCATTGGCTTTCAATTGGAATGGGCCGCCGCCCGTGCTTCCTCCCGCCTGGCGTTATTGCACCTGGCTGGAGGGGCCCTGCTGCTGCTGATTGCTGCCGGGCTGATCTACTACACAGAGGGGCATACGTCCTTTGAAGCTTTGGGCAGCGGCACTGTTTCCGGAGGTTGGGCACTGCTCATTGGCAGCCTGGTAGTGTTGTCTGCACTGGCACAATCTGCCATTTGGCCCTTCCACCGCTGGCTGATCGGTTCTGCGAATGCGCCCACACCGGTTTCTGCCTTCATGCATGCCGGGCTGGTCAACGGGGGGGCGGTTATTCTCTACAAGTTTTATCCGGTCTGGAGCCTTTTGGCCTGGAGCCCGACCCTGCTTGTGGTATTGGGCGGCTTTACGGCTATCGCTGGCACTACCTGGATGCTGGTACAAAGCGACGTCAAGCGCACTCTGACTTGTTCGACGATGGGCCAAATGGGCTTTATGATCATGCAGTGCGGCATGGGGTTGTTCCCGGCGGCCATTGCGCATATGATCTGGCACGGCTTCTTCAAAGCGTCCCTTTTCCTGAGTGCAGGCTCTACCATTAAAGCTGCCCGCAATAAAAGCCTCAGTTTGTATGGCCCCAAAGCCCTGCCTATTTTCATCTTCGGATTGACAATGGGTGGCTTGGGGGCCTTTATTTTCTGGATGTTCACTGGTAGTACCGGTGGCCTCGGCAGCACTTATGCGCTGCTCCTGTTGTTTTGCGGTATCACCTGCGCCCATGCCGTGATGACGATAGCGGAGCCATCGCCGACTACCGGGCGTTTGGTATTGGCGGCTACGTTAGGCTTGCTCGGCTCCACGATCTATGGCTTATCTGTTTGGGCGGTAGAATCCCAACTGGCACAGCTCACCGCACCTGCACTGAACGGCCTGCATATGGGCATTGCCGGGTTCTTTGTACTGGGCTGGCTGCTGATGGTTTTCCGTGACTATCTACCGGGCACCGTCAATGACAGCTGGATTGCCCGGATTTACCTGTGGGCACTTCGGGCTAGTCAGCCTATGCGTACCACACTGAATTTGCGCCGTAGCGCTTACCGGCTTTAGTCCATTTATCCATCTAAAAATCAGGAAGACATGACAACTGCTGAGACCCTCACACAACAACATATACATCAGGGCATGGAAACGCTTCAGGAAGATTTGGAACAGCTTTTCACTTTGATTGCCCCCACCTGGCCTTTGGCTCATGCGGTAGCCTGCAACCCTCTTCAGGGATTGGAAAAGCTGCCTTTTGCGAAAGCCGTACGCCGCGGGCAGGAGCTCTTTGATGCGAACACCCTGCCTGCACTCTGGCAAATCCGCAGCGCGGCAGCGCGTGGGGAAATACAGGAGCCGGCAATGGCTGATGCGGTAAGCCGGGCTCTGGAAACCCTGCCTTCCGAGCTGCCTTTCGGAAAGCAGCCGCTGAGGTTGGAGCCACTTTTTACTACTATGGTACAACGGCTCGATGAGCGGGAGGTGCCTCAGGCGGCAGATCGACTTTTGACCGACAGCCTTCGGGCGATGGGCCAACAGCGGCCCTGGCAAGCTACTCTGGAGCCTGTGAATCAGGATGCGATTACCTGGCTGGGGGCTTTTCTGGACGAGGGGCAGGCCGCCTGGCCGATGCCTTTCCGCGAACGCGGTTTCTTCCGGGCTGTGAAGTCGTTGTTGTTGCATCAAGCGGAGCAAACGAATTTTATCAGGCGGTTGCCGGAAGCCACGGGACCTGCCCTGCTGATGCTGCTGCGCCATTTAGGCATTGATAGTGCGGAGCAGCGCGACTTCCTCCGCGACCACCTGATGGCCCTGCCGGGGTGGGCTTCCTATATCCGCTGGAGGAGTGAGCAGGCAGACTATGCGCCTCAGCAGCGGTACTCTATTGATCTGGAAGATTATCTGGCGGTACGCCTGTTGCTGGCTGCGGTAAACGGAGCTGCTCAGGAAGCGCCCGAACCTGCGCCTGCAAAGGAGTGGAGCCTGCTCCATCAATGGGCGGTCGCGCAGCTGGACCCTCCCCTGGGGACGGCCGCTGCCGATTGGGCGAGCCTGCTCAAGGTGCTCAGGGAGGCTTACTATCTGATCCGGTTATCGCTTCTGGAATCCTGGGAGCAGTCCTTCCGTACCCGCATGGCGGACGACCTGCGGTCGCAGTTGGAGACCCCGGCCGTGATGGGCCGCCCGGAGGCACAACTTGCCTTTTGTATTGATGTGCGGTCGGAGCCTTTCCGCCGTCAGTTGGAAAGCTGCGGGCAGTACGAGACTTTAGGCTTCGCTGGTTTTTTCGGTCTGCCGATTGCTTATCAAACGGTGTTGGGCAAGCGGGTGAAGTCGCTGCCGGTACTGCTGCAGCCTGCGCATGAATTGAAAGAAGTGGCTGGCAGTTGCTGTACGCAGGATCTGGAAAAGCACCAAAGCGGGCTGAAGTTGCTACAGGAGTTGAAACAAGCATACAAATCGCTGAAATATAATATCGCGACGCCTTTTGCTGCTGTAGAGGCCCTGGGCTTGCCCGCTGGCCTGATCACCATAGGGCGTAGCCTGATCCCCGGGCCTTTAGCCCGGATGCGGCGGGCTGGCCGCCGCTGGTTCCGGCCGGAAATTGACCTGCTGCCCGACGTGTCCCCTGCGGCTGAATGGGGCATCCCAATGGAGCAACAAATTGCCTACGCCGGGAATGCACTGCGTATGATGGGGCTGACCCGCAACTTTGCCCCTCTGGTGGTGCTCTGCGGGCACGGGAGCCAAACTGAGAATAACCCCTATGCGGCTGCACTCGATTGTGGGGCTTGTGGCGGCAGCCACGGAGGGCCCAATGCGGCGGCCATGGCCAGTATTCTCAATCAGAAAGCGGTTCGGGAAGCATTGGCAGAAGAAGGGATTGTAATCCCCGCGGATACTCTCTTCGTTGGTGCGGAGCACAACACGACAACTGATGCGGTCCGCCTGATCGACCTGCCGGAACTGGACGCCGTAAAACAGGTGCAGATCACAGCCCTGCGAAGCAATTTGGCGGAAGCCCAGCAGCGCAACCTGAACGTACGGGCGGTACAGTTTGGGCTCAAAGACAGCAAAGGGATGCTACGCCGCAGCGCCGACTGGTCGGAAGTGCGCCCGGAATGGGGGCTGGCCGGAAATGCCGGATTTGTAGTTGCTCCCCGCCACATGACGGCAAATCTCGACCTGAAAGGCCGCTGCTTTCTGCACTCCTACGACTGGTCGCAGGATCCTGAAAGCAAGAGTCTGGAAGTGATCCTGACTGCCCCACTCGTCGTCGCGCAGTGGATCAACAATCAGTACTTTTTCTCTACAGTTGACAACACCGCCTTCGGCAGCGGCAGTAAAGTGACCCACAATGTAGTTGGTAAAATCGGTATCATGCAGGGCAATGGCAGTGACCTCATGCACGGCCTGCCCTGGCAATCAGTCATGAAAAACGACGAGGAGCTCTACCATAAGCCCCTGCGGCTGACCGCCTTCGTGGTAGCGCCAAGAGAACGCGTGCAGATGCTGGTAGAAAAGCATGAAGTACTGCAAAAGTTGCTTTACAATGCGTGGATTGCCTTAGAGGTACTCGACCCGGAGACGTCGCAAATGTGGGCGCTGGAGGTTGATGGGGCCTGGCGTGAAATAGCCTGATTGTTTTTTTCCTTCATCTGGTGTAAGAGCGTGTTGGGGTTCAATTGGGTTGCTTTTCAAACGACAGTGTTTTATATTGTGGTGGTTTGAGCCCGGTTTTACCTGTGCATCAATCGGCTAGTCCAAAATAATGCGGCGTGGTTCACGCTTTGAAGCCCGGGAGGTGCCTGACTTTTACGCTCTGAGCAGTTGTTTCCCGTTTACAAACGGTTATAACCGTTTGTAAACGGGTAGTAGCTTGTAAGTGATTGATTGTCAAGCTGCTATTTTGTGGTGGGGGAGTGTGTAGGTGGGTGTGTGAAATGGGGGGGATGTTCGTATATATCCTAGTTGTGCTTCATTAGAGTAAATGACAAAAATCGAATTAACATATAAAGATTGGAGCTTTGAAGTCGATAAGGAATTGACCATTAATGAATATTCTAGAATTGACAAACCTAGTGCTGAGAGTTGCGGTTGTGGAAACTGTTTGAACTATATCGCATTTAGGAAAAAAGTATTTCCAGCTGAAATAGGTCATTTATTTGATAAATTAGGGATTGACCCAAATAAAGAAATTGAAATTAGCCATATGGCAAAATTAGAAAACGGTTTACATTACTATTGTGGTTGGTTTCATTTCATAGGAAATTTCAATGGAAAAGACTGTTCAATCCCTTTGCCGAGTGGCGGATTTACTTTAGATTTTCACCAAATAACAGACAATTTTGGTATTGGGTTTACTAAAGCAAAAACTATGTCAGTATTCAAAATTGACCAAGATTTAGTTCAAGTAGAATTTGACTGTAGAATTCCTTGGGTAATAGATAAAGATATTGAAGGCGAATGAAAAAAGAATACACCATATTTCTAAGTAAGGAAAAATTGGGAACAACTCGATTAGAAAACGCTGATGCACCAATGGGAGTCGTTTTTGGTGAGATTTCATTTACAAAAATGAATATCGGATATGACTTTATTAAAGAATATTGTAAGTCCAACGGAATTGAATTAGCAAGTGATTACCCCGAAGATAAACTCATTTCAACTCGAACAATAGAGCAACTGACGGTTAAGGACGATTCAGGTATCGAAATTAAAGGAATTGGAAATCAAATTAGTGGAATGGATAGTGAAGGATTTGAAATTACATTGGAAGGCATTCCATATCCCTTTTTCGAAGAAGAATTTCCAAATCACGTGAAAGAATACAATGAAATGTTTAAAGAGAAATAATAACGAAAGCACAACAATCTGTATAGTGCATAGCACCCTGCGGGATGCTACGACACCATACAGTAACCGTTGTGCTTCATTTTCAAAAACCTAGTCTACTTTTTTAGAAGTAATTGAATATAGTTACGAAGGTGTGTGAGTTGCTTGGCTGTTAAGTCAGGCTCATTCAGAGCTTTTGAAACGATAAAGGCCCCCTCAAAGATTACTACAAATTGATCTGCCAGTGATGGTATATCTATTTCAATTTTACTTTTTTCATTAATCTTAGCTTGTTTTAATAGATCAATAAATGTTTTTCTCCATTCTAAAATAGAATTGGCAATCAGGTCTTTAGTTTCTTGATCAAACTGAGAAGTCTCATTTGTATAAGAAGCATAAAGGCAACTTGGAGGTTCTTCGAGGGTGCTCATTCCATCAATGAAGACTTGTACAAAATCTATGAGTCGCTCTACAGGTCTATCCTCCATACTTTTAGTCTCTTCCAGGCCATGCTCTAAATGAGACTTGTCTTCTCTTGCATATTCTTCGATTAAGGATTTTGCCAGATGGTTCTTTGTTTTAAAGTGATAAAAGAATGCCCCCTTGGTGATCCCTGTCTTCTCCAGTATTTTATCTACAGAGGTGCCCGCAAATCCATTTTCATAAATCAATGCTCTTGACTCGGTTAGTATCTTATCTCTAGTAGGTTTTCCATCTCTTGCCATTAAACAAATATAAAAAAAAATAAACAGACTAGTTGGTTTAATTAAATAAACATCTATATTTGCACCAACTAGTCTGTTAAACTATAAATTTTAAAAAATGGAAAATATAATTTCGCACTTACCAACTCCGTTGGAAATTATTCTTGATCCGATTTCACTAATCGTATTATCAATGTATGCGGCGCTAATGATTTGGGAATCTTTAGTGCCAGGGAGAAAACTGCCTAATGTACGTCATTGGAAACTGAAAGGAATAATTTCCTTTATCGTCTTCTTCTTTGTATCATCCTATTTACCAATTTGGATTGACCCTTTCATATCACAGTATTTGCTATTCGATTTGTCAGGTTGGGGAACTTTCGGTGGTATGTTGATCGGAATTCTCGGTTATCAACTGGTATTTTATATATATCACAGGAGTGTTCATAGGTTTGACTTGCTTTGGAGAACATTTCACCAAATGCATCATAGCGCTGAAAGATTAGATACATATGGAGCTTTCTTCTTTAGCCCAGCAGAAATGATTTCTTTTACTTTCCTTGGAAGCTTTGTCTTTGCCTTCCTTATAGGGCTGTCTCCACAAGCGGTTACCGGAGTTATCCTATTGTTGAATTTTTTCACAATATTTCAACATGCAAATATTCGCACTCCGAGATGGTTAGGGTATATAATACAAAGGCCTGAGAGTCATACCATTCATCATAGGGTGTTCGGTTTGCTAACCATCTGATGTACCGCTTTTTAGTTCCCTATCCATTTGTTTTCGTAGTCCGTAATGGTTATGGCAGATGTTTTCATTTTGCCAGTCAATGACCTGCTGGCAGCTTACGGTTTTCATTGAT
>NZ_JAVJSK010000057.1:0-29052 GCF_040219495.1 Phaeodactylibacter sp.
TGCGCTGACCAGCGTCAGTTGCCTGGATGTGGAAGAGTGGCAGGAGGATAACGTCTGCCACAACCGCTACGGGCTGCGAAAATCAATGGACCGAGAGCTAAAATCCCTAGGGTGAGAACCTTATCAGACTGAACAGCCTACCTTTAAAGATCAAGTATTCATCTGAAGATGTCTCATCCTTAATAAACAATTCCCAATTATACACAGGATTATTTATGCTAATTGGTTCACCCCCTGTATAAGAAAAGCTATATTTCAAATGGAGGTTTTCCAGATAACCCACCTCTTCAGGTAACTCTAATTCAATTTTGATGCCATCTTGACCAAATCCAAGAATCGTTGTGCAATAAAATGATATTACGAAAAGAATGCGAATCAAATTCATAACTAGAATTTATGAAAATCAAAAAGTTAAATGCGCACCCAAGATATTCCAAAATTTTTGGGTGGTTAAAAAAAAAAATTTAGAGAGGCCTGTTATACAATGACAGGCTGTAGTGACCTGTTACTGACTAACCATTCACGAAGAACCCCTGATTGGAAAAAGCTTGTTTCTATCACCACACTGCCCCGGCGCACCAAGGCGATTGGGCAACCTTCAGGCCGCCTCCGGAAAAATAATTATAAATTACTCATCAAATCCTTTAATTTAGGGCAGTCCCCAAGTTTATTCTACCTTTGAACGAATCTGAAAATATGATCAAAATCAGCCCCGCAGTACTACTGCTGATGCTTAGCTTTTTTCTTTGGCGTTGCCAGGACAGTTCGCCTGCTTCCGGCGATCAAGCCTCCGGAGTGGATTTCAAGCGCAAAGACAATGTCGTTTACGCCCGGCTTCCTGCCGAGCCCGACCGGCTGAACCCTATACTTGCGGCAAGCACTTACGCCCGCGTGGTGAACGAGCAGCTCTTTCTGAACCTCCTCCACTTCAACCCCACTACGCTGGAGCTGGAACCGCAACTAGCAAAAGCGCCCCCCGTGGTGGAGGAAATCAATGAGGGCCCCAACGCCGGTGGCGTCGCCTACACTTTCGAAATACATGACGCAGCGGTTTGGGATGACGGCAGCCCGATCACCGGGCATGACCTCGCTTTTACGCTCAAAGCCATTCTCAACCCCAAAGTCAATGCCGCGCACTACCGCGCCTACCTGGAGTTCATCAGCGAGGTAGAGGTCAATGCTGACAACCCCAAAGCATTCACGGTTTATGCCAACAAGAAATATATACTCGGCGAGCCTGCCATCAGCAATATGACGGTGCTGCCCGCCCATATTTACGATCCGGAAGGCCTGCTTAGCTCATACCGTGTGGCGGACTTGTCTGACCCCGAGGCAGCAGCCCGCCTTGTGGAGTCCGACCCGGGCCTGCAGGCTTTTGCAGATGCTTTCAACAGCCCTAAGTACTCCCGGGAAAAGGGCTTCATTTCCGGTTCCGGCCCTTACACTTTTGAAGGCTGGGAAACCGGGCAGAAAATTGAATTGTCCCGCAAAACTGACTGGTGGGGGGATGCCCTGCAGGCGGATTACCCTATGCTTAGCGCGGCACCGGAACGGTTGGTTTTTACGATCATCCCTGATCAGACGGCCATGCTGGCTGCACTTAAAGACGAACAGATTGACGTGACGAGCCAGATTGATGCCGAAGACTTTGTCGGCCTCAGGGACAATGAGCTGGTAAGCGACCGGTACGAACTGCACACGCCGCCGGCACTCGTGTACTACTTTATCGGGCTCAACAATAAGTCTCCAAAACTGGCAGACAAAAGGGTACGCCGGGCGCTGGCCCACCTGCTTGATGTGGATGAGCTGATTAACACCCTTTACAACGGCCTGGCCACCCGCACCGTGGGCCCCTTCCACCCTACCAAGCCTTATTACCATGACGAGCTGCCCCCCATCCCCTTTGATCCGGAACAGGCGCGCAGCCTCCTGGCAGAAGCCGGCTGGGAAGACACCAACGGAAACGGCATTGTTGACAAGAACTTAAGTGGTGTACTAACGGAGCTGGAGCTAGACTACATCATCAGCTCGAGCAGTAAATTTGCCAACAATCAGGCCCTCCTCTTTCAGGATAATGCCAAACGGGCCGGCGTAAGCATTAATATCGAACCCAAAGAATTTACGGTGCTGATCGACCAGGTCAAAAAGCGCGATTATGAAATCTACTCCAGCGGCTGGGGACAGGCTCCTATACCGGATGACCCCAAGCAGCTCTGGCACTCCGAAAGTGACACTCCTTCCGGTGGCAACCGCGTGAGCTTCAGCAATCCGGAAGCCGATCAACTGATCGAAGCTATTCAGGTCACCCTGGATGAGAAGAAACGGCATAAGCTTTATCTGGAATTTCAGGAGCTGATATACGAAGAGCAGCCTTACATTTTCCTATTTTCGCCTCTGGAACGCATCGCCATCAGCAAACGATTCGAAGCGATGGCCTCCGCCCGAAGGCCTGGTTTTTTTGTTCAGGACTTTGTTTTGCGGGATGTAGCGCCCAAATAATTTATTCACTGGACCTATTTTACCTTATTTCGCCCCAGTTCAATCTAAAAACCGACCACATGACTTTACGTTCTACCCTCCGCTTTTTGTTATTTGCTGTGCTGATTGGCTTTTACAGCTGTGGCAGTGACCCCGACCCCGCATCGGATACCGGCCAAACGAACCAAGGCATTGCCCCTGAATCGGTAAGCCTGCAGCTGGATGCGGAGCCTGATCAGCTCAACCCCGTGCTGACCCTGAGCAATTATTCCAATACCATTATTGGTGCCACCTTTTCCTATCTGCAGCGGCTCAACCCCACTACACTTGAGCTGGAACCGGCTCTTGCCGTGAGCGCGCCTGAAGTGAAAATCCTGGAAGAAGGCCCCTACGCAGGCGGTGTTTCCTACACCTTCGAAATCCGCCCGGAAGCCGTCTGGGACAATGGTAGCCCGGTGACGGCAGAGGACTTCCTTTTCACCATGAAAGCCACCTTCAATCCTAAAGTGCCGGCGGCGCCCTACCGGGTTTACTTGTCTTTCATTAAGGAAGTGGAAATAGATGCGGAGAACCCGAAGCGGTTCACTGTCTATTCTGACCAAAAGTATATCATAGGAGAGGAAGCGATCAGCGCGGCTTTGCCCGTGCTGCCTATGCACCATTATGACTCCCTTGGATTGATGGCGGACATCCCCCTGCCCGACCTGATGGACACTGAAAAAGCCAAAGCACTCGCAGAGGCCAACGAAAAGATCAACCAATTTGCCGAGCAGTTCACCAGCCCCTTCTTCAGCCGGGAGCCGGAGGGTGTGAATGGCTGCGGGCCTTACAAGCTGGTGCGCTGGGAAACCGGTCAGCGGCTGGTCCTCGAACGCAAAGCGGACTGGTGGGGCGATCAGGTGGAAGGGGCAGGTATAGTCATGGAATCCTATCCGCAGGAAATGATCTTCCGCCCCATTCAGGATCAGACCGCAGCCGTGGCAGCGCTAAAGGACGGGCAACTTGATGTACTGGCGAATACTGCGCCGGAGCAGTTCAATGAGCTGAAGGAGACGGCATTTGTAGCTGAAAAGTTTGACTTCTACACGCCACCCTCTCTGGTGCATGCCTTTATTTATGTCAACACCCGCCTCCCCAAACTGGAAGACCACAGGGTACGCCGGGCTTTGGCCTACGCCACTGATGTGGAAAGCATGATCAACACCGCCTTCTCCGGGCTGGCAGAGCCTTCAACTGGCTCCGTACTTGCTTCCTCTTCTTACCACAACCCAGACATTAAGCCTATCCCCTATGAAGTGGAAAAGGCCCGGGCACTCCTGACCGAAGCCGGCTGGGAAGACAGCAATGATAATGGTATTGCAGACAAAGAGATTGATGGAGTGCTGACGGAATTGTCCCTGGAGTACAAGTACACCGCCGGGCGGCAGGTTTCTCAGAATATAGCGCTGCTGCTGCAGGAGTCTGCCAAAAAAGCCGGTATCGAAATCACCCTGACCCCACAGGAGCACAACGTGAATATGGAAGATGTCAGCCGCCGGGACTTCGAGCTCCTGGCAGGTGCCAAAGGCATTCAACCGATCACCTGGGAGCCCAAGCAGGAGTACCATTCCGAAGGTGATGACCGCAGTGGTTTTGCCACCCCTGAAACCGATGCGCTAATTGACCGTATACAAGTTACCCTGGACCCCAAGGAGCGCAAAAAGCTCTACATGGACCTACAGGCCAAAATCCACGAGTCTATGCCGATCATTCCCATTTTGGTGCCGACCGGCCGGCTTATCATTAATAAGGAGTTGGAAGCCCCGATCACACCGGTGTTCCCGGGCTACGTCCCAGCATTATTAAAATTTAAAACCGAGGGCTAGGTGCCCGCCATTTATGCTGCAGTACCTGCTTAAACGCCTGTTGATTTTTCTGCCCACCTTGCTGGTCATCTCTTTGCTGGCCTTTGGGCTGAGCAAGATGGCACCCGGCGACCCGGTGGAGCAGCGCAACCGCGATATGGGCGGAGGGCTGCAGCGTGAGCTAAGGGACGCAGACCGGGTGTACCGGGAAACGTCCGAGTACCTGGGGCTGGACAAGCCTGTCTTTTACCTGAGCCTGTCTTCTGCGGCCTACCCCGACACGCTCTATCGCATCTTTAAGCGCGATGAGAGGGAAAACCTGGTCAAGCTCATACAACTACACGGCAACTGGGAAGCCATTTCCCGCTACTATCATGCGATACGAAAGGCAGACCGGGGCACCGAACAGCTCCTGGGCAAAACCGAAGCCGTGCGTGCCGTGCGCCCACTCATCAAACAGCTGTACCTGGCTTATAAGGACGAGCGCATCAGCAGCCTGCTCGACAAAGCCGCCAGCCAAACCGCCGGAGACAGTACCCTGCAGGCGACTATTGGACCATCGGTAGCCCAATTGCAAGAAACGTATAGTCAGCTCAAAGCTCAAGCCAGCCCCGGGCGGCTCTACATCCCCGATATCAAATGGTATGGGTTCGACAATCAGTACCACAACTGGATTACGGATTTTCTGACTCTTGATTTTGGAGAATCCTTTATTGACAGCCGCCCTGTGGCCGATAAGATGGGAGATGCACTGCGTTGGACCCTGACGATGAACCTCCTGGCCATTTTTATTGCCTATCTTTTATCGGTGCCGATCGGGGTCTTTTCTGCGGTTTGGAAAGACAGTACTTTTGACCGGGTGACGACTCTGCTGCTCTTCGTGTTGTATTCGCTGCCCAACTTCTGGATCGCCACGATGCTGGTCGTTTTCTTCACCACGCCGGAGTACGGTATGGACTGGTTCCCGTCTCTGGGGCTGGGCGACCTGCCACCGGAAGCACCGTTTTGGCAGCGTTTTATGGAAGCAGGCACGCACCTGGTGCTACCGGTCTTTTGCCTGGCCTATGGTGCACTGGCTTTCATTTCGCGGCAGGTACGGGGGGGCATGCTGAATGTGATCCGGCAGGATTATATCCGTACCGCCTGGGCCAAAGGACTGAATGCACAACCGGTGATCTGGAAACATGCATTTAGCAACGCTTTATTTCCCATTATCACGATGTTTGCGAGTATCTTCCCGGCTGTATTTGCCGGCTCGGTGGTGATTGAAGTGATTTTCAATATACCCGGTATGGGCAAACTGACCGTTGATGCGATTTTTCAGCGCGACTGGCCGGTAGTGTACACCGTATTAATGCTTGCCGCAGGGCTGACCATGACCGGCATCCTGGTCGCTGATATCCTTTATGCGATGGTAGACCCCCGGGTCTCCTACGGAAAAGACAAGAATTAACCATGCTGATTGGCGTACGCAAAGAACAGGAACTGGCTGACCACCTCAGCCAACAGCAAGCTCCCCCGCAGAGCTACTGGTCGATCGTGCGGCAGCAATTCCGGAAAAACCGGATGGCGGTCTGGTCGCTGCGGGTGCTGTACCTACTGGGGTTTATTGCCCTTTTTGCCGACTTCATCGCCAATGAAAAGCCGATATACGCTAAGCTGGACGGGGAGTCGCACTTCCCGGTATTCCGCTCCTATGCGGTAGGGCTCGGGCTGGATAGCTGGGAAGCCCGCTTTTTCCAGAACAGCTGGCATGAGCACGACTACGACTATGTGATCTGGGCACCTATCCCCTACTCCGCCCAAACGATGGACCGCAAGAACCGCAACTACGTAGCTCCGGGCGATGAGCAGGATGTGCCTTCCACCCGCTTCCGGCACTGGCTCGGCACCGACCAACTGGGCAGGGATGTCGCTGCCGGGATGATTGCCGGCACACGTACTGCTATGCTGGTGGGGATTGTAGCCATGAGTATTGCCGCTCTGATCGGTATTTTCCTGGGAGCGCTGGCGGGTTACTTTGGCGATGAACGCTTCAGCAGCAGCCGGGTGCGGCTGTTATTTAATGGGATTGGCCTTATCCTGGCCTACTTTTACGGGTTCCAGGCCCGGGCTTTTGCTTTGAATGAGGGAACCTTTGGCTGGGAGGTGCTTAAAAGCCTCCTGATCATTGCAGGGATAATGGTTTTAGTGAATGTGCTTGCCTCCTGGCTGAAGCGCCGGGGCATATGGGCTCAGCCTGTTACAATACCGCTGGACCTGGGCGTCATGCGACTCATTGAAGTGGTGAACTCTATTCCCGGGCTACTGCTCATTTTGAGTATTGTTGCCATTATTGAGGAGCAGTCTATCTTCTATATTATGGTCATTATTGGCCTGATTGGCTGGACAGGGATCGCCCGCTTCATACGGGCGGAGCTGCTGCGGGTCCGCAACCTGGAGTACATTGAGGCGGCACAGGCTCTGGGCTACAGCGAATGGCGCATTATTGCCCGCCACGCCATTCCCAACGCCCTTACTCCGGTGCTCATCACCATTGCATTTGGTGTCGCGAGCGCTATTCTGATGGAAGCTTTCCTGTCCTTTCTAGGCATAGGTGTCGCTGCGGAGGAGGTGACCTGGGGCTCACTGCTCAACCTGGCGCGCAACAAATTCTCAGCATGGTGGCTGGCGATCTTTCCGGGGCTCGCCATTTTCGTGACCGTGACGGTATTCAACCTACTGGGCGAAGGGCTGACCGATGCATTGGACCCGCGCCGGAAATGATCATAGCCTGCTAGTTCTTATAAAACTTCTTGGGAAAGAGCTGAGACTTACCACCTTTTGTAGGCAGTTCCCCCTTTCGGTTAGGCTTCACGTGGGCGTTTTCTGATGCCGGGCAGCCTGCCTTGCGGTTGCAGGAAGTAGCCGTGAGCATAAAAAAAGTAAGAACAGTACAAAATCCTAATAACAATAAGCTTTGGCGCATCTTTACAAATTTTATTCTGATCAGGTTGAAAAAGTAGGCAGATCAAATGTAATTCACTGCGAAGATATATCCAAAACGCCCAAAACCCTTGAAAATTCTGGCTTCCCGCATTTTTTTTGAGCTGCAAAACTTGGTAATGACGATTCCAGCGCATAAATTTGCCGCACGTTAAGTTTAACTAATTAAAACATTCAGAAATGAATAAGGGAGATCTTATTAACAAAATCGCCGACAGCGCGAACCTTTCTAAAGCCCAAGCTACTGACGCATTGAATGCAGTACTCGACGGCATCACTGACTCGCTTAAGGGCGGTGACAAAGTTACCCTGATTGGCTTTGGTACTTTTTCTGTTTCTCACCGCGAAGCACGAAGCGGTCGTAACCCACAAACCGGTGAAACCATCCAAATTGCAGCAAAGAATGTTGTAAAATTCAAGCCCGGTAAAGAAATCTCTGACGCTGTTAACGCTTAAGGACAGCTAGGTAACATAAAACACCGATTAGCGACTAACGCTACCGGTGTCTAAAAGGGCAATCTGGTTCACATCAGGTTGCCCTTTTCTTCATTCCATTATTCATGCCCGCCGCAGGCGGGCCGAAAGCATATTGCCCTAATTATGAAATTCGGAACCAAAACCATACACGCCGGCGTACACCCTGACCCTGTCACCGGTGCCGTCATGACCCCCATCTATCAGACTTCTACCTACGCACAGGATGCACCGGGCGACCATAAAGGCTACGAGTATGCCCGGACGCAAAACCCCACCCGTACCGTACTGGAAAACAACATCGCCGCCCTCGAAAACGGCAAGCATGGTATCTGCTACGGTAGCGGCCTTGCGGCTATGGATGCCGTACTGAAGCTCCTCAACCCGGGAGACGAGGTCGTTTCTACCAATGACCTCTACGGCGGCTCCTACCGCCTGATGACGAAAGTCTACGCCCGCTACGGCATCAAGTCAACCTTTGTCAACTTCAACGACCTTGATGCGGTACGGGCGGCCATTTCCGATAAAACCAAGCTGCTGTGGATAGAAACACCTACCAACCCGATGCTGAATATCGTGGATATTGAAGCCGTTTGTGATATTGCACGCGAAAAAGGCATTCTAAGCTGCGTTGACAATACTTTTGCTTCGCCCTACCTGCAAAACCCACTCGACCTTGGGGCAGATATTGTACTGCACTCCGCCACCAAGTACCTCGGTGGCCACTCCGATGTGGTACTCGGCGTACTAGTGACCCGTCAGGATGAGCTGGCAGAGCAATTCCACTTTTTCCAAAATGCCGTAGGTGCGGTGCCCGGGCCACAGGATTGTTTCCTCGTCCTGCGTGGCATCAAAACCCTGCACTTGCGGGTGGAGCGGGCCTGTCAGAATGCAGCGGCAATAGCACAAGTGCTTAAGGCTAATGATAAAGTTGGGAACGTTTACTACCCTGGCTTCCCTGAACACCCCGGGCATGAGATTGCCAAAAAGCAGATGCGCCACTTTGGAGGCATGGTGTCCTTTGACCTGGCCGATGACCGCTTTGAACTGGCAGTGAAAGTCCTGAGCAATACCCAGATATTCACCCTCGCTGAGTCGCTCGGCGGTGTGGAATCACTGATTTCACACCCCGCCTCTATGACACACGCTTCTATCCCCCGTGAAGAACGCCTGAAGGTAGGCCTGACCGATTCCCTAATCCGACTGAGCGTGGGCGTGGAAGATGTAGAAGACCTTGTCGCTGATCTGAAACAAGCGCTGGCACAGCTTTAACCACCTCAAGGGTATAGCCCTGAAGGCTTCGGGCATACACGCCCGGAGCCTTTTTTATAGCTTGATAAAAGACTATGCCCACCATCTGCCGATACGCAGGTAATAAAGCCCGGCAGGCAGTGTGCTTACCGGTATACGCCCATCTGACAGCATTCCTTTCCTGAGGGTTATACCGGTGGGGGTAAAAATCTCAAACGCATCCCGGCCTGCTCCTCCTTCTACCTGCAGCACTTCCCGTGCCGGGTTAGGGTACACCCAATACCCTTCTGCCTTTGGCAGCCCGACAGCCGTAGTGGTTGCGCCCCGTTCCACCTGATGGGCAAGTATACGCAAATAAGCTGCCTGATAGTAGATTGCCGGCTCCGTTATCTCCCAGGAGTTTTGTGGTCAGCTGGTGTTGAAATCCAGGTCGCTCTTTTGCAAAGGTTGCCCGCCGGGCGGACAAATTTTTGGTACAGAGAAGCTGGCACTAGGCCCACCAACTACATATCCGGGAGCTGGCCCGAGAGCGGAATTCTGAGCATGGTCATACTCCGACCCATCTGCGAACCAAAGGTGGTACATCCACAAAATTAACTGCACAAATTGTTTTTCGCTATTGCTTTTGAAAACTTTTTGTTTTACTTTTGTTTAAAGTACAATTGGATAAAACAAAATGTATTAAGATGAGCCCACAAGCAGAACAGATCAAAGTCTATTTACAGCGCAACTGGTTTAAGCTAGGCATTGCAGCTTTACTGATTTTTGTCGCTTTGAAAAAGGACCTCAGCTTTAAGCTCAACCTCAACACCCCGGTAAAAATAGAACAGGCCCCCGAGGCTCCTTCAACGGAGAAAGCGGCAAAGCGTGAGCGGTATACCGATAACCTTACCAGCACTTCCTCCGCAGACCAAACGGAGCATTTCGACCTGGCAGCGGCAGCACGCAGCCCTAAGAAGATTACAGCATCAGACCGGCTGCAACGGACGGGGAAAGCACAAGTACAAGAGTATATTGACCGTTTTGATCAGGTGGCAAAGAGTGAAGAGCGGAAATTTGGTATCCCAGCGGCTATCATAATGGCGAATGCACTGCTGCACAGTCAGGCCGGCACTGCTCCCTGGGCGGAAAAGGGCCGTAACAACCACTTCCTCCTACCCTGCACTGAAGACTGGAAAGGCAGGCAGAAATCCTACGATAGCCGTTGTCTTCGGCAATACGAGAATGCCTGGACCAGCTTCAGGGACCACAGCTTTTTCATTACTACCGGGCCATACAGTGACTTGAAGACGCTACAGGCTGACGACATAAGGGGCTGGGCAACCGCTCTGGAGGCAAAAGGGTTCTCCGAAGAGCCTGCCCTGGCGCAGCAACTGCTGGAAGTGATTCGGTTGTATGGCTTGTAAGAGTTGTTGGGTTAATCCGTCTCCACACCTTTAAGCTCGTGCTTGTAGTAATCTATGCAAGCTCCAAAGACCCACCCCTCTTTACCACTTGAGGTGCGGACTTTCACCCAGGGCTCTTCGGCAACGATTGCCCCCAGGTCAATACGCTGTGTAGTATCGGTGACTTCCCCCAGGAATTGCAGCTCATCGTACAGCTCGAGGCGTTCCAGAATTTTGAAGCGCAGGCCCGGCCCGGTGCGCATATTCAGGGCAGGTGTAATGACGTAAAGCGGGGTTGAGTTTACCGCACCGGCAGGTTCCTGTTCAGGCTTGGGTGCTTTCAGCCGCCTGACGGTGGTATCGAGGGGCACATAGCCTCCCACCAGGTCCGCATCCCGCAGGGAGTCCTCCTTGGATTCTTCAAAGGCTTCCTGCTGTGCCCGTTCCTCATAAGCCTCCTGAGTAGCGGCACACTTGGATACCGCCCAGATCATAAACAAAACAAAGAAGCCTCCTATAATAAGGATTTCTATTTTTGGCAGCATGCCCGATTGCTCACTCATAGCTGATCTTTTTCAACACTTTTTGCGTTATTCGCTGTAAAAATCCTACAAAAACTTGAATTAAATACTCAAAACAGCGTATATTTAAGGCGAAATTAGGAATTAACGCGGAATTGTCCTCTATGTCTGCCTCTCAGGGCAGCAGTATTAACGAATGTAACATCGTCGCAAGCGCTGACTTCAGGCAGCCTCAAAAGCCCTGATTTCAGAAAGCATGCGGCCCGCTGTTTCAAATCCAACCCGGAAGGTGGCTCCCACCTGTTATTTCGACACAAAAGTTGTTCCACGTATTGTTGGTCTGCTCCGCACTAATCGGCTGGTCTGAATTGACTGGTTGTTTAGAGCTTATCGGTACTTTGCTTTTGGAGCGAACGTAGCCAAATTTCGTTCTGATTGAGGCGCGATACATTCCAAAACGGGATAAACAGGGGCCATTCTTGAATCACATAGCCCTCGCTAGGTGACCGAAGAGCAAACCCCCAACAAGCTCTAACCCCATGCAGCAGTCTCTTTTAATAGACTGGATGCGTCGGGGATCAAGTCTAATTAATCCATTAGACTTGATGTGTCAGGGATCATTACAGGGTTAAAATAGCGCTGCCTCTTCCCGCTGCACTGACCCGACGCATCAAGTCTATTAGTCCTATTACAGCATGAATGATGATATTTTTTACAGTGTGGCACTGACGCTTATCCCCAAAGTCGGAGCCGTGACCGCCCGCAACTTAATGAGCTACTGTGGTGGAGCCCGGGCTGTATTCGAAGCAACGGAAAAGGAATTGAAAAACATACCGGGTATCGGCGCACAGCTGGCCCACAATATCCGTAATTCCGATGCACTGTTCCTGGCCGAACGCGAGCTGGATTTTATAGAAGCGCACGGCATCCGTGTACTGTTCTACACCGACCCGGCCTATCCGCAACGGCTCAAACATCTGCCGGACAGCCCCCCCCTACTTTACTACAAAGGCAATGCGGACCTTAATGTCAGGCGTACAGTAGCTATTGTAGGCACCCGCCGCCCGAGCCCGCAGGGTGTACATTTATGCGAAGAGATTGTGGAAAATTTGCTCCCGTATGGTGTCAGCATTATCAGCGGATTGGCCTTTGGTATCGATATTGCCGCCCACCGGGCTTGTCTCGCCCATAGTATCCCGACGATTGGTTGTGTAGCCCACGGCTTGCAACGTATTTATCCTGTACAGCACACCAACGCCGCACTTGAGATGATAGAGAATGGCGGGCTTTTGTCAGAGTACCCCAGTCAGACAGCGCCCGACCGGGAGCGGTTTCCTATGCGCAACCGTATCATTGCCGGGCTTTGTGATGCCCTTATTGTGGTGGAGACTCAGCGGCAGGGCGGCTCCATGATTAGCGCCAAAATGGCCAACGACTACCACCGGGATGTTTTCGCTGTTCCGGGCCGGATCAGGGATAAGTCCTCAGAAGGCTGCAATCTACTGATCAAAAGCCACCGGGCCAACCTGATGGAAGGCGTAAACGACCTGGCCTATGTCATGCGTTGGGAAAAATCGGATGCTCAAAACGGCGTCCAACGGGAGCTATTCCCAGACCTCGACCCCAAAGAAGAAGCCGTGGTGGAACTGCTCAAACAGCAAGACCTTTTGCCCGTTGATCAAATTTCAGTATCCCTGCAACAAAACAATAGTGAGTTAGCAGCTCTTTTATTAGGTCTGGAGTTTAAAGGCATCGTCCGTACCCTGCCAGGCAAGCGTTATACGCTGGTCTGAAAACAAGTGGGTTTTCTTAACTTAGCGCGATTTGAACCGGTAACCAAGAATACCCTGACCTTGTTAGACAAAAAAGACTGTATGAACCTCTTGCTAAGATACCTTGTGCTGGCTCTACTCCTGTTCCCCTTAAGCTGCAAAAGCCCGGAAAGCATCAATCTGGAGGTATTGGAAAGTGAGCCCCCTGCCCGCAATATCATCTTTTTAATTGGCGATGGCATGGGCATCAGCCAGATCACCGCAGGGATGTACAGCCACAAAAAGCCTCTAAACATTGAGGACTTTAAAGTGATTGGCCTTCACAAACCCTACGCAGCCAATGACCTGATCACCGATTCAGCAGCCGGGGCTACAGCTTTCGCTACCGGGCATAAAACCAACAAAAGTGTATTAGGCCTGGATGCAGAGGGCAATGTGGTGCCTAACATTTTTGAGCAGGCTAAAGCCCGGGAGTACGCCCTGGGACTGCTCACCACTTCTTCCATTGTGCACGCCACACCGGCGGGGTTCTTTGCTCATGTTCCCCTGCGCAGTCAGTATGAAGATATCGCTGAGCAGCTGGCCGACTCCAAGGTTGATTTTTTCATGGGCGGCGGTATGCGCTATTTTAATCAGCGTGAAAAAGATGGAAAGAACCTGATCAACGATATGGAGGGTAAGGGGTACAACATTTATAATGCCTACGACGAAGAGCTGTATAGCATTACACCTGACTTCAGCCGCGGGTTTGGCTACTTTACAGCCAGGAATGACCCACCGAAATCCCTGCAGGGAAGAAAGTACCTTCCACCGGCTACCCGTATAGGTACCCGCTTTTTGCAAAAACGGAGCAGCCGGGGTTTCATCTTTATGGTAGAGGGCGCGCAAATCGACTGGGCCGGCCATGCCAATGAACAGGATTACATGATTGCCGAAATGCTGGACTTTGATGAAGCAGTAGGCGAGGCACTGGCGTTTGCCAAACGGAATAAAGAGACCCTTGTTATCGTAACTGCTGACCACGAAACCGGTGGCTACGCTATACAACCCGGTTCTAGGCGCGACTCCCTGATCGCTGGTTTCACTTGTGAGGATCACACCGCAAGCCTTGTACCCGTTTTCGCTTATGGGCCGCGGGCTGACCTCTTCCGCGGTATTTACGAAAACACCGCGATATACGACAAAATGATACTCGCCCTGGGCTGGGGCGAGCTGGAAGCAGAAACCGAGGAATAAAAAAAGGCAGCTACAGTGAATTGTAACTGCCTTGATAAGAGCGTGTTGGGACTTTTGTCTTCTAGTCGAAAACTAACCATTTTTTGATTAGACGAGGCACGAAAACCGGAGTTTAGCCTCAGCTAAATAGCCTGTCCCGCAGTTTGCGGGAAGGATTTTTGGGACGAAGAATAAGCAGCCCGAAGTGTAAAATCCCAACACGCTCTAAGTCTTTTTATCGTTGTCTTAATTCAGCTGGAAGCGGACAATAACCCCGCCGGAAGCATCCGTTCTGGGTACAGCCGGTCCCACCGCCGGCTCGGTACGCCGGTAATCAAAGAACAGGCGCAGCGATAAGCGCTGGCTGATGGCATATTCTGCAGAAGGTGAAATAGAGAACACGTAAGTGCCTCGTATTGGCTCCTGAATGCCTTCGTCCAAACGGTGAGCAAAGCTGACATCATCGCGGATCGACATATCGAAGTTGATATCCAAATCCTGCCCCTGAAGGCCACGGCCACCGCCGCCCCGCCGGTTATTCCGCCCCTGATTTTGCTGCGTAGGGTCAGGCTCTTCCTCTTCTTTCTTACGGTCCCGCTTCTTATTGCTGCCAGTCAGGAAGGGGATATCCACGTTGCGGATCAGGTAACCAAACCCTACGGTGAATTCCTCAGACTGGGTTTCATTGAGCTGATAGTTGACGGTACTCAGGGCCAGCGTTCGGGACTTTTTGTAGTCCACATTCAGACTGATTCCGTTTTGCAGGGTCATATCCACCGCAATTAATGGGGCAAACTGCTCCTGAATCACCACATCTGCAATCTCCAACCTGGGGTAGAAGTTGAATGTCCCCGTATCAATAGGCTCCGTTGCCCGGGTAGCCAGATAAGGCAGGCTCGACCGGAAGTTGTTCACGCTGAGCGTCGACCGGTACCCATGGGAGATAGAGAAGTTCTGGAAGATTTCCTTGAAAAAGGGTATCCGGGAGAGTCCGTTATACTGCATCCGCCAGTTGAGTGACGGTATCTGATCAAAAATATTCAACCGCACGGTGGTAGGGTCTACATCCCGGTAAGCCGCAATAAAGGCCGGCAAGATCACTTCCTGCTGCGTATTGCCATAGCCACGGGTATACCCCAGGTTGCTCAGGTTAGGGTCCTGATGATTGCCCAGGCCAAGGCGGCGGGAAATAATAACCCGGTTGGTCTCAAAGTTGTCAAACAAGTCACCGATTTCATCTTCGCTATCGCGGAATAACGTACTCAGGGCATTGTAGGTCATTTGCATGCCGCCTGTTTCGTAAGGGATAGTATGCACCAATTGCCTGACCCCATCACCCGGCAGGGTATCCTTAAAGGTCTCTGAATAATTTTCGGTGAAGGTCCGGTTAAGCTCCAGGTCGATACGGAAGTCCTGGAAAGGCTCAATCGTGGCCCGGGCATCAAACCGTTGGGAATAAGTCTGCATCACCTCCCGGTTAAGGAAGGAGCTACCAGTGATCCACTGTTCGTTTTCCCGTAGCCAGTCACCCTGAATATTATCAGCGGTCGGGTTGAAGAGCTGATCTTCTCTCAGGTTGCGAATATTGGGCTGCAAACCAGCCACGAAGCCCCAGCCGGGAGAGTCGAAGCCGGTCATGCCCAGCAATTCCGACTGCGGCATATAGCCCGGGACAGTCGTAGAGAATTGCTCGTTGTAGTTGAACCGCACCCGCCGGACCAGCATCAACGGCCGGATCAGTGCCCGTTCGACCATCGAGGGGCCATTCCGTTTCTTTTTCTTGTCTTCGTCATCATCTTTTTGGCTCGTATCGTCATCTTTGGAGCTCGGCCGGCGCCCACTCGACCGGTTGGAAGCCCCTCCGCCTCTTGAGCCCCGGTTGATCTTGCGCAGGTAGTCTACCTTATCGTACAGCCGCTCCAGGTTGAAATCAAGATCGGCTGTCCGGTTTTGATTGTTTTGAATGACGTTGCCAAGGCTGTCTACGTTCAGTGCAGCGGCTGCCCAGTTGTAGCTGCCCTGATATTGTACTTTCGCTGTCACCCACCCTTGCAGAAGCGGTAAGTGCTTAATGGGTAAGTCGTAGCCCACACTAATATTGTGCTGGTAATTCTTGGGCCGCCCGAAGTTGCGGATGTTCGTCCAGACGCTGTCCCGGCGAATCTCCCGCGCCTGCTCAAATCCGAAGGTCTCCACCAGGAACGACTCATTAGGTTCATCAATCACGGCGCTGTTGGTCGCATTGAAGTTGAACTTCAGCGAGCGCGCCAGGTCCCACTGCAGGTCATAGTCACGGTCCCAGGTGAAACGCTTATTGTAGAAAGTCCGGTACTCCGGTGCGACATCGGTAAAGCGGTAGCTCGTGGTCTCAAAGACCCGGTTCATGATAGAGCTGAAGCTGAAAGCGTTCGGCAGCGGATTGAAGTTGAACTCTGAAATAATTTTAAAGGCATCCCCCTGCAGCGCCTTGAAAGGCTCCACATAGTTGGTCCGCCGGCTGAAGGCATAATCCAGGGAGCCGGTATGCCGTTCCTCCTCATTGAATTCAATGATGGGGTCCCGGTATTCGGATTCCGTATAGGAATAGGAAGCACTGAAGTTGGAAATATCCCACGGCATAGCTGCCTTGGAAGTGTTGGCGCGTTCCTTTCGTACGTTGGTCAGGTTTACGCTTTTGATGGTCGAGACTTCCTGGGCTGCCGCGCGAATGGAATCACGCTCCGTTCGGTTATCGGCATCCCTGATCTTATCATCCAATAAGATATCCAGATCATAGGGATCGAACTCTGGCGTGCTCGTGGTATTAGACAACTGCGCGTAGAAGGGCAATTGCAGCCCCCACTGATCGGGGAGGAATTTGTCGAGGTTGAAGTTTACAGCAAAGTCGTAGCCCGAAATCCGCTCCCGGGCGCGTTCCTGCACCTTTTGGTCCAGCGAACCAAAGCCAATCGTACTGATGTTACCAGCTGCGGCAATGGAACCGAAGTCGGCCAACTGCGCGTCTACCCGTGCAGTGGCAGCCGCACCACCCCGCTCGTCCAGGCCCGTCAGGCGCATCTCATTGATCCATACCTCCAGGTCAAAGTTTTCATCTTCGACCACGAAACCGTATTGGTTCCGCACACCGATCATGATGACTTTCACCTGGCCCACACTTGGGTTGCCCCGGATTTTCAGGCTGTGCATTTTAGAACCCTCCTGCCGCACTTCCACATACTCCTCACTCAGGCTGACATTATCAGCATTACGGCGCTTTTTGAGCTCCACGAAATCCTTAAGCGCAAAGTCGAAGCTGTTATCAGGCCGCCATACTGCGTTTTTGTAGGTAGAGCTGGTTGGTGCTCCGGATAAATCCTGAACCTCTGACATCGTCAGGGGGATTTCGTACTCGTAGTAGTTGCCCTGGAAATCACTGCCCAGGCGGACGAAGATGGAAGTCGCTCCTTCGGGAATCTCCGTCCCGTTCTTTTCCTCGGCGTGCACAAACATCTTGAAGCGCTCGTACACCCGCATGTCCATATTGATCACTTTAAAGACCGAGCGGGCTGCCCCGTTACAAAGGTCTTCGATGTTAAGCGACAGCGACTGCTCGTTCTGCAGGTTGGTGAAGACCCCCACGGCACGTTCCCGCTGAATCCCTTCCGGCAGTACGTAGTTGAACGGCTGACGTCCACTGTTTTCTTCGATGTTGACGTTATCAACCGTGAAGTTGGTTTCATCATCAATACATTCAGGAGTAGCCGGGCCGCCAATCTCCGACAGATCGGGGCGGTAACGCCGCCATTGGTTACGGACCAGCTCCAGGCGTGCAAAACGGAGTGTCACGGGAGCGGAGAAGTTGTGCAGGTACATCCGCATAAACTGAATAGAGCGGAAGTCCCGAATACCACCGACAGACTTATCCGGCTCTGTTAGAGGTACACGGAAGCGGTACCAAATCCGCCCGTTGGAAGCTTCCCGCCGGTCCGTAATATGGGGGGTTTCCTCAACATCAATTTCACCGGGGTTGTCCAGGCTACGGCGAAGCGGGATCTTATACTCGAAGTAAGCCTCAGACTCGTTGAGGGTATTATCCTGGTTGAGATCTTCCGCGTCTGGGATGTTGGTACCGGTTTGGCGGAGGTTTTGGTTACCGGTGTTTTGCTCAGCTGACCGGGAGTTCCCGTCCGGGTTATTGAATTGCTGGTAGCGCTCGTAAACCCCGGACCCATCAGGCCATTGCCCATCGTTGTAGTAGCGGAAGTTGTCCTGTGAAGGGTCTTCTGCCACCTGTTGCCCCACTACCGGGTTCGTTGCGGAGATGGCTTCGATATAATCCTGGTATTTGGTCCGTTCGGCCTCATCATCAAGACCATCGAGGCCAACATCCTGTTGTTCCCGGGTGGCGTTATCGTTATCAAAACCCCGGGTAATCTGTTGGGATACGGGTACCCGCGACCACTCTGTGGTGTTGGTCCGGCGTTGGGGGTTAGCCGGGCCGGGAAGGCCGTTTTCAAAGAACAGGCGGGAGTCCCGGAGGATATCCTCAGAGATATTACCCAGGTTGATGTACAAGTCCCCTTCCTTTTCGGCAGCGTCCATGGCAGCGCCCTGCCCGGACTCATCCAGGAACGGGCTGAGCATCCAGAATTCCAGGAACTCGATATTGGCCGACTGGAAGTCATTGGTGGTCATATCCCGCATAATACCGCCCCAACGCGTTTGAGGGTCTTTCAGCTCTACGCGCCCGTTTGAGGTTTCCACGCCCCGGGTGTAGCCGGGGTAGCCCTCGGGGGTGTCGAAGTTGTAAGGGCCACGCAGGTCCGGATAATAGCGCAAGTCGAAGGTTTGCACATTCGGCAGCTGATTGGGTTGCAACTGCAAATTCGGGAAGACCTCAATTTGTGGTACCTGACTGGTAAAGATATTATCGCGGTCATCCGAACCTCTGGCGGCCTGATCAATCCGGTACCAGTTGAGCAATGCCCGGTTGGCCCCGTAGCGCAAGTCGTTGATCAGCTGCCCTTCGGGTAATAGCTGTTCTGAACCGGGGCTGTCATCCCGGGGCACACTAGCCAGGAACCAGCGGTTGGCCTGGGCCCGAAGGTCGAAGCTTGCCCCACTGCCTTCAAAGTCGTCGATGTAGACCACCCCACCTTCATCCACCGGGTTAAGGCTGATAGCGCGGGCGTGTCCCGGCTGAATAGCCGCCACCTCAGCGGCTACCGTAATACTGGAGGGCTCTTTGGTAGAAAGGCCGGGCAGGGCGTCTACCGCGCGGGTCAGCCAGGGTGCCTGACGGCTTAGGTTGAGGTCCAGCCCGTACATATTGTTGTTGATGGGGTCATCTCCAACGTTTACTTTTTGGGTAAAGGGGCGTTCGAAGAGCTTCAGGAAGGTCGCGCCGATATTGAAGTTCTCATCAATTTCATAATCTGCCCTCAGGCCCACCATCGTTTTTTGCTGGAAGCCAAATAAGGTATTGTCCTCAAAGGAGACATTGACCGGCACCCCCGATTGCAAAATGGCGTCGTTTAGGATACGGACCTTACCAATAGTATAGTCCACTTCGTAGTCCCGGCCTTCTACCAGTTCCTGCCCACCGGCACGCACCCGTACGGAGCCCGGGGGAATGTTGAATGCCCCGAGGGATATCTCCGAGGATACGCTCGACTTGTATTCCCCCCTTATGATAAATCGGTTTTGCTCGGCTGCTTCCTGAGCTAAGAAGACCGTTGTGCGGTAGAGGGAGTCATAGACGTATTTTCGCCGGAGTTCTTCATCATTAATTTGCCGGGCGAGGGCTTCGCCGAAAGGTTCCAGAACCGGGAACATGATCCGCCCGTTCCTGGGGTTGATGGTTACCCCGGGTACGAAGTCAAAGATGCCATCCGGTTGAGGGTCTCCTTGTGTATTCAGGCTATCGAGGTTGAAAATGCGAAGCAGGGGAATACCTGCAATATTGGTTTCCGGCAGAAAGCGCTTCTGTCCGGCGCCGGGATCATCGTAGAAAATGTCGAGGCGGAAATCCTCCTGATTGACCTGGAAGGCACCGATGGGGTACACGTTTTTCATCATCAGGTCCCAGGTGGGCACGTCTGTACGTTGTGTGGTACTTTTGAGCATTTTCACAAAGAGCACCTTAGGGGTGAGGTCAGTGGTATCCGTACCTACAGTACTGTTGTTGATAGACATCTCCCCTACCCGGAAGATACTCCCGTTGTATTCGTATTCGAAAGCCACACCCAGCACCTGATCTGGTTGCACATTGATGTTGACGGAGATAAAGCCCAGTTCCGGGTGGAAGGTATATTCAGAAGGCTGCAGTTTCCGGGCGCTCACCTTTTCAAAGTCGCGGGTCTGCTGCAGGTCAAATTCATTTTTGAAGGTAGAAACGGCCCGGTCGATGTCCCGTACCTGCTCTCCCCGTGAGATGATGCGGCTGTACAAGTCGTTGGCGGAGTTATCGGGGAGCAGGTCACGCCTGACGAGGTCCCGCTTATCCCAGGACGGATTTCGGGTGACCTTATCGGGGCTTACCAGGCGGTTGGGCTCTGCCAGGTCGGCCAGGGCTACGATATCGCGCACGTCGGTCACTTCATTCCGGTCGTTGGTGATCCAGACTTCCAGTTTTTTGATCTTAAATAGGCTGTTGATCTGAGGGAGGTTCTGAAGAGACCGATTGAAGTTGTCACGGTTGAAGAAAGTGAGGAGGAAGTGGCGGTTTTCATCGTATTCATCCGCCCGCACCTCAAACTCCTGCACCTGGCTGCCCCCTTCAATCTGAATATTCTCCCGCTGCGAACGCTGCTGAGAGACAATAGGCGTGAGGCGCAGGTGGCCGAATTTTAGTTCGGTTTTCAAACCAAAAAGACTTTGCCCCCCCTGAATGAGGTTGCCGCGCAGGGGCAGGCTCACGTTACCCGCTTCGATTTTTTGCAGGATAGCATCCTCTCCTCCCTCGAAGTTATCCGAGTTATAATCCAGTTTGATCTGATTGTCAAAATTAAAGTTAGCGTTGGTATTATAGGTGGTGGTGAGGTTCAGTTTCTCTCCGATCTTACCGACTACGTTCATGTTGATGTTCATGTCGAAGTCGAAGTTGGTCAGGTTCCGTTGCCGCTCGGGCAAGTCGGGCCGTTCGGTACGGCTGGAGTTGACACCGAAGGTCAGGTCGATATTGCCCTGTGGGCGGATGTCCACCTCAGTCCCCCCAAAGAGGCGCTCCAGGAGGTTCTCCTTTACGTCGATTTTCTCAATGGGGTCGAGGGCACCGGTGGCACCGGTTGAGCTGATCCCTGCCAGCTCATTAAAATAGGCTTGCTGATCCTGCTTTTGACGGAAATTGAGGTACTCATCAAAAGAGAGGAAAGTAGGCGGGCGGTAGAAATCGTCCCCAATTTTCTCAGTGACAATGTACTGCCCAGTAGCCGGGTCAAACTCCACATTTTGCTCAACAACACCGGGGTCATTGAGGTCGAAGGGGTTATTGTTCGGATTGGTCAGAAAGTCGCCAAAGCGCTCATCAATATCCGGGATGGTATCTGAAGCTACGGTGTAGCTGCTGCTGTAGGGGTCTTCATCGAGGTGTGTGCCACTCCCCAGGGCAATAGTTGCTATCCCACACAAAAACGTAGCGAGTATCAGTAGTTTATTCATATTCAACAACATGGAATTCTTGCACGAGGCATCGCTTAATCCGTAGTAATTCAAAGACGTTAGTCGTTTGATGGAGCAAAAAAGGGTGCTTTCCAATGAGCGGTTGCGCCCTTTGTGCCCCCATCACTTAGGGCTGTAAAACAGTTAAAATCTTGTTAATCCGGACCGTTTTACGAACACGGCCTCAGGGTGTTTCACCTATAAACGAAGGTGCCGGACATATTTTACCCTGCCCGTTAATTTTAACATTCTGCTTTTGGGGAATCTCCGGAAGCTTCCTGCTTAAGCCTTTTAAAGAAGGCGCAAAGTAAAGCAATTCAGCAGGGGCAACCAAAGCAATTTGAAATTCGTCAGGAAAGCTCTTTTAAGGCCAGCTTGATCAGGGTTTCCACCTGCCCAATCTCCGGCTGGGCTTTCAGGACTTTGTTCAGGGCTTTCTGCGCATGAATACGATTGAACTGCAGGGCCACCAAAGCAGATAACGCCTCCTCCCGGATCGTATTGTCTGCCTGTGGTGCATTGGTCAGTAGGTTGTTATCTCCTCCGTCTTTAAGGAGTTTGTCCTTCAGGTCGAGGATAATCCGTTGTGCCGTTTTTGCGCCAATGCCCTTAATCCGCTTGAGGGCGGATACATCTTCTCCAATAATAGAAGCCCGCATCTCATCCGGAGTCATAGAAGACAGCATCAGCTGTGCCGTGCTTGGCCCCACACCGGAAACAGAAATAAGGTGCCGGAACAGGTTACGCTCAATGGACTCTGAAAACCCATAAAGGGTGTGGCTGTCCTCTTTGATGTGCTGGTGCGTCAAAATTTTGACAGCCTCAAGCTTCTCAATCAAAGCGTAAGTATGCAGGCTGATATTAATATGGTAGCCGATGCCACCGGCTTCCACCACGACGTGAGTCGGGCTCTTGTGGGTAATATTCCCCTTGATGTACGTAATCATGTTGCAATAAGGTGAGTCTGATTGGACGGTTTCGGGTAGTCGGGGGGCGAAGGTAAGAAGTTCCGCTGTAAACCGGAAATAGCAGGAAAATCTATCCCCGGGGGTATGTCTGTGAACTACCCGTACCGCAAAATAATAGATGGGATATTAGGCAGGCTCAGCCAAAAGTATCTATTTTACACTCGTTTTGCAGTGCCGTCAGCCAGAGACCGCCGGATAACCACAAAACAGAAAAACCACGTCAGGCTTCATCCTGGCCTTAGTAAAAAACTCAAAATACACATGTCTAAAGCGAACACCTTTGACTTTGACAATCAGCCCACCTTATTTGGGCACCCGATTGGGCTCTTTATTCTTTTCCTGACAGAGATGTGGGAGCGCTTCTCCTACTATGGCATGCGCGCCATTCTCGTGCTCTACATCATCAGCTCCGCAACGGGCGAGAACCCCGGCCTGGGCTGGGAGTCTTCAGAAGCCCTGGCGCTCTACGGCTGGTACACCATGCTGGTTTATGTGATGTCGATCCCCGGTGGCATCCTGGCTGATAAGTTCATCGGGCAAAAGAAAGCCGTGCTCTACGGTGGCCTGACCCTCGTGGCCGGGCACGGAATTCTGGCTATTGAGGCGTTATGGGCTTTTTATACCGGCCTGGCGCTCATCATTTTGGGGGTAGGCGGGCTCAAACCCAATATTTCCACGATGGTAGGGGGCTTGTACAAGCAAGGCGACGAACGGCGCGATCAGGGCTTCACGATTTTTTACATTGGGATTAACGTGGGGGCCTTCCTCTCGTCCCTCATTGTAGGAGCCGTGGGTGAAACCATAGGCTGGCACTACGGCTTTGGCCTGGCGGGCATAGGTATGCTGCTGGGGCAGATCGTGTTCATGCTTGGTCAAAAGTACCTCAAGGGCGTAGGTGAGCCCCCGAGCCAACAACCCAAAGCAGCTGGGGATACAGCCGACTCCTCCTTCGGAGATTTGTTCCAGGAGCTGTTCAGAAGCCCGCTACAACTAGGCATCACACTTGCCCTCGTTTTTGGCTCGTCCATTCTGGCGTTCCTCTCCTTTGAAGGCACAGACCGCTACCTGTACGCGGCCCTGTTCCTCTTTCTGTCCATTGTGTCCGGACTGATGATGATGATTTACAAAGAGATCAACCGCATTGAGAAGGACCGCTTCGTGGTACTGATCCTGTCTTTCCTGATTATCATCGTTTTCTGGGGTGCCTTTGAGCAGGCTGGTGGTTTGCTCAATATTTATACCCTGAATAAGATTGACCGTACGGTGAATTTCTTCACCATTGACCTGCTGTTCTACGGAGCCGGTGGTATTTTGCTGCTCCTGGGCATTATCCACTACTTCCAGAAGAAGGATACTTACTACCTTTTCCTTCCGATTGGTGCGCTCATTCTGGCGGGCTACGGCTTCTACCGGTCAGACCTGTACACTTCAGAGTTGTACGAAATCCCGGCCTCCGTCTTCCAATCGGTCAATGCGTTGTTCATCATCATCTTTGGTACACTGGTTGGCAGTTTCTGGATTTGGTGGAAGCACAAAGGTTATGAAAGCTCCTCTCTGGTGAAGATGGCCATAGGTACCATCATCATGGGGGCAGGCTTCCTGTTTATGGCGAAAGCCAGTGCCGATTTGGAGCAACATGGTGACAAAGCAGCTCTTTATTTGCTTATCCTGGCTTACCTGTTGCATACCCTGGGCGAGCTATGCGCCTCTCCGGTAGCCCTGTCCTTTATCACGAAAGTGGCACCGGTCAAGTACGTTTCCATCATGATGGGCGTGTACTTTGCGGCGACCGGCCTGGGCAACAAAGTTGCAGGGGCCATTGGCGAGGCTTCTCAGTTGGAAACGGTGAGCGCCAAATTAGTGGCTTCTCCGGCTGAATACGACCTGGCGGCAGATACCCTCATCATGAAAGCCAATGATTTTGAGTTTACCGCTAATGCCTATTTGGAAGGTGAGCAGGTGGTGATCCGAGAAGGCGGTGTGGATGTGAAAGCGTTGCTGCAGCTCACGCCCGAAAATGAGCAATTGCTGGTAGAGTACCTGAAAGAAGAAGGAGCTTCTTCGGAGGCGCAGCTCACTGCTGTGGTACGCATGGCTTACGATGAGGAGGCTAAGGCTGCCATGAAAGACGGAGGGGCGAAAGTCGACATTAGCAAATACAGCGGTGAGATCGAGCTCTTTGAGCTGCAAAACCATCAGGAATACAAGACCTTTGTCGGCATATTTATCTTCACGGCGGCCTTTGGTGTGCTGTTGTTACTCTTCTTCAAGCGCCTGAAAAAGCTGACCCACGGGGCGGAGGACATGACCGACACCCACTTCGAGGAGCAGGAAGGTTATGAAATTGCTGATCAGACCGACGAGGACTCACCGGCTCAGGATGACGATGGCTCGATGTTAAACCCACCAAAAGCATAAAACAGCTAGCCTCCGGCCCTTTAAGCAAGGGGTTGGGGGCTTTTTTACTAACCAAATTACAAATCTACAGTCCCGGAGCCCGTTTGGGCAGGGCAAACAAAAAACAGCGAAACGCTTATGTCGAACGAATCATTGAACAGCCTGACGAAACACGGAACCGTGCTCGGGCACCCTTCGGGGCTATTCGTTTTGTTTTTCACAGAAATGTGGGAGCGCTTTTCTTACTACGGAATGCGGGCTCTGCTTGTGATCTTTCTTATTGGAGCAATGGACGTAGACAACCCCGGCTGGGGCTGGGAACGGGAGGATGCCCTGTCGCTACTGGGCACCTACGCTCTGATGGTCTACCTGACGCCTATTCTGGGCGGGTACATAGCCGACCGGATGATTGGCTATCGGTCAGCCGTGGTGATTGGCGCTTTACTCATGACACTGGGCCATGCCGCTATGGCGGTGGAGACGCCGCTATTCCTCTACATTGGTATTGGGCTGTTGATTTTTGGCAACGGTTTTTTCAAGCCTAACATGACTTCGATCATTTCCAAGATGTACGAAAACTTCCCGGAGAAAAAAGACGGCGCTTACACTATATTCTATATGGGTGTCAATGCCGGAGCGTTCCTCGGCATCATGCTCTGCGGGTACCTGGGTGAGAAAGTTGCCTGGAGCTTTGGCTTTGGCCTGGCGGGCATTTTCATGTTCATGGGCATGCTGCAGTTCTACTTTGCCAAGCCTATTTTTGACGGTATCGGCGACAAGCCGGAAGCGCAAACAGACGAAGAACTTGACGTGCCTGAAGGCGACAGACTCAACCCATTCACCCTTTTTGATAAAGTGCTGATCGGGCTTTTTGCTTTGTTGTCAGTGGTCTGGATTTTCAATGACCCGCTATCCAAGATTGGTGAAATGCCAATATTGCCGGGCGGAGCAGAAGGCAGTATCGCCAATGGTGTTATCCTGACTGCTCTGGTTGCCTTCCTTGTCTTGCTTATTTCCCGTTTGACCCGGTACACACCGCTGGTGCGGGACAAGATGGCCGCCGTGGCTATTTTTGCCTTTTTCACCGTATTCTTCTGGGCGTCCTTCGAACAAGCGGCAGGTTCCATGGCCATCTTTGCCAAAGACTACACCAACCGGGCACTGGCGGGCAATACGGCTACGATTTTCAAAATCGTGGATACCATCATTACGATTATTCCACTGACCATCATCACCTGGGTGCTGTACAGCCTGTTCCGGATGACCTACAAGAAGATTACGCTTTCCAATATTATCCTGGGGCTGAGCTTTGTGATTATCTGGGGAATTGTGATTTATAAGCTGGTCCGGGAATTCTCTAATACAGGTACAGAAGTTCCTGCGACCTGGTTTGCGATTCTGAACTCCCTGTTCATCATCATGTTTGCACCTTTGTTCTCGCGATGGTGGGAAAGCAAGTACAACCCCTCTGCGGCTGTGAAGTACGGTATTGGGCTGTCTTTACTGGGCGTAGGTTTTGGCTTCCTCGTCTTTGGTTCCCTGTCCATTCCACAGGGGGCTGAGACGGCAGCGGTGAGCATGATCTGGCTGATTATGGCCTACCTGTTCCATACCCTAGGCGAGCTTTGCCTGTCGCCGGTAGGGCTTTCCTACCTCAGCAAGCTGGTGCCTGGCCGTATGATTGCCTTTATGTTTGGTATCTGGTACCTGGCCATTGCGATTGGCAATAAGCTGGCTCACTTTATGGGCGGCAAGATTGACGCGATCGTCTCGCAGTACTCTCTGAGTACGTTTTTCCTGATCTTCACCATAGTCCCTATTGCCTCCGGGCTGTTGGTGATGGCGCTCAATCCATTGCTCAAGCGCCTGATGCACGGTGTACGCTAGGTAGCGATACACATCGTGAGGGACCGGGCTGTTGCCATTTGGCGTAACAGCCCGGTTTTTATTTAATTGCTTCTGAAACTTTTAAGGCAGCGGATTTACCGCTATTTTGAAGGGGCACACCAGCATATAGCAATGAGGATAACCGACACCACTTACTATGAAGCCTTCGTTCGGGCTATTGGCGTGGACCTGGATGCTTTCTTTGAAAACATTGAGTTTTCAGAAGACCAGGAAGACCTGGGCTATCGCATAAAAGCTTCCGCCGTTTACTCCTCCAATATTGAAGGGAACTCCGTAGACCTGAACTCCTTTATGAATGCCACCCTTACCAAAGAGCAATTCAAGCCTGGCAAGGAAGTCCGGGAGATTCAGGACTTGGTTCAAGCTTATGAGTTTGCAAGCACTCATGAACTGACTGAGCAAAACCTGCTCAGGGCCCATCAACTATTGAGCCAACCCCTTTTGGTCAAAGACAAAAGAGGCGTCTACCGGAATGACCGGATGGGCGTCTTTGATGATACCGGGCTGGTGTATTTGGCCATTGAGCCTGAATATGTCGGTGAAAAAATGAAAGAGTTGTTCGATGACCTCGGCAACCTTCTCCACCGAGACCTATCCATTAGTGCGCTTTTTTATCACGCTGGGCTGTTACACTTAAAATTTGTGCACATCCATCCTTTCTGGGACGGTAATGGCCGGAGTGCCCGACTCCTGGAGAAATGGTTTCTTTCCACCACTACCAATAACCGGGCATGGAGGATACCCGCTGAAAAGTACTACAAGGACCACCTATCCGATTACTACGCTTCCATTAATCTGGGTGTCAATTACTACGAGCCGGACTACAGTCGTTGCCTGCCGTTTTTTGTTGCAGCTGCCCAAGGCAGTAGGGGCATTAAGGTGAGGTCCGCTACTGACCCGTCACTTACCAAAATGCAGTTCCCGTGGACATCCGGGGGGTTGGCATTGGGGGTGCTTTGCTGCCAGAGGTTTGTGCTAAGCTACGCTCTACCCTCAGGCTTGCCCGCTGCCTGAAATATGCCCTGCGCTACTCCACCACGTAGAAGCAGTAGCCGCCAAACTTATAAAATCTGTCTGTAGGATCTTGCAGTATCCAGTTATTATAGTGAGGATCAGGGCTGTCTTCCAAAAGTGAAATATTATTGTCCTGTCCTTGATTTAACAAAACGATACCTGTAGAAACACCTACGTTATTACATTTACCTGGAAAGTCTTGATTTTTCAAATCAGGAGATATGCCATATTCTAAGTAATAAAGACCTTTGGATGCTGCCACCAATTGAAACTTCAGTGAGTATTCGTTATCCTGTTCATTGTAGGTATACTCACCAACTAGTCCGGAGGCCCCACTACTAAAATTTTGATAAGAGAAATTGTACTGATCGCTTATCAGGATTTCAAAGTCGGCAAGGCCATCCTCACTGGCTGGCATTTCATCTATTTTGTAGACGGCTACGCTTGGGAAAAACTCAAAATGCTCAAGTATATGATATTCCTGAGTTTTCTCCTCAAAAACACGATTAGAAAAGCATGATGCCAATGACATGGTGTCACCAATCCTTATAGTATCGACAGTAGGCTGAAGTGTAGCTTGTACCTGAAAAGTATAACCGCCCGGTATATCCCTACACTCTTTCCTGAGGCAGCCGCAAAACAAAACGGAAAATACAACAAGTAAAAACATAAAATATCTCATAATGCAATATCTTGGAAACGGGTGTAGGCTTTGATTGATCTCCACCCACACCCGACATAAGTTTAATAACTATTGAACAGCGCATCAACGTCGGCTACGGTATTCCCGGAGCCGGGCAGCAACTCATTCAGTATCCGGACACGATAAATATCTGGATCGTCCGTATTTGCATCAAGCAGAGAGAATAACTGACCATTGGTAAAACCAGCTACGTTGTCTACTATCGGACCGCAGCCGCCCCCCTCTCTGTCACAGGCTTTGTTGACATCAGGGACGTTATCGAATAAATCGAAATGTAAGCCTATTGGGACGTGGTTGGGGGAGTCGTTTCTTGTTCTTTCTAGTCGTATCTGCCAATCGAAAGGAATTGAGTTATTCCCCCCAAACTCCCTATCCGTATACACCTACTCCAAGTGCTCCGCCCAGCTTTCGCAGATGGCGAGGCGGCCGGCATCGGATGACCGATTATGACGCTGCCGCCCCATATTGAACTCCTCTCATTCTACTACGTAGAAGCAGT
>NZ_JAVJSK010000058.1:0-47141 GCF_040219495.1 Phaeodactylibacter sp.
TAGTGGTGCAACCACCTTCCTTCTCTGTGGAGGTTTTAGGCCAACCCCAACGGTATGTAGCCATACGAGATAAAGATGATAGTTTGGTCACGACCATTGAAATCCTTTCTCCTGCCAATAAAACGGGGGACGGCTACGAAGACTTCCGCCGCAAGCAAGAGCAGCTTGCCGAGAAAGGAATCCACTTGGTCGAGATCGATTTGCTGACAAAGGGCAAACGCCGCTGGCGGGACGAGCGGGTCGACCAAGCCGATTATGTGATGACTTTGCAGCGCGTCGGTAGCAGCATTGCCAACGTCTGGGCAGCCACTTTGGGGGAAGCCCTGCCTGCCATTCCTATCCCCCTGATTGCTCCGGATGCGGATGTGCCGCTGCCGTTGGAGCATATCTTGCAGGAGTATCTGGAGAAGAGTGGGCTTGGGGAGCGATTAAAGTAATGTACCTTAAAAAAAACGATCATGCCTTTATCCGCTAGGCTTCTTCTGGTTTTTTTATTGGGGCTTCAAAATGGTTTGGCACAGTTGCCCTATCCTCAAGACCGGCTTATTATCCAATGGCAGAATACACGTGATTTTAACGTTCAGCAATGCCTGGAAAGACAGGCGTTTGGGCATAGCCAAGTTGATGCGCTCACCCAACGCTGGGGCCCGTTACAGATTCAGCGTACGGGCAACCCTCATCATCAACGTACCTACTGTCTGGTTTTTTCTAATCCCATTCCAGTGCAATCAGTAATAACCGCTTTTGAACAGACCGGGCTTTTTGAGTTCGTGGAGCCTGATTTTATCGGTTATGGATGTGGCGCGAAGTCCTCGCTGGATTCTATACCCGATGACCCCTTTTTTCACCTACAATATCAATGCTTGAATACGGGGACCAACTTTGACACTCTACCCATGAAAGCTGATGCCGATATGGATATGGAATTGGCCTGGGAGTTGGAAACGGGTTCCGACGAGGTTGTGATTGCCCTGTTAGACAGCGGTGTAAAGCTTGACCATCCCGATCTGCACAACCGATTGTGGAGCAATCCCCGAGACACGCTTGACGGTATCGACAATGACAACAACGGATACATTGATGACTATCAGGGGTGGAATTTCATCAGTCAAAACAACAACCCTAACGACAGAAATGGCCATGGCACCCAGATGATGAGCCTAATGGCTGCCGAAGCGAATAATCAGAAGGGATTGGCAGGGATCGACTGGCATTGCCGGGTGATGAACTGCCAGGTGTTGAACCGGAATAATTCTGGTATGCACAGCTGGTGGGCGGAAGGACTTTACTACGCTACTGATATGGGGGCAGACATCATCAGCCTATCCTTGGGTGGAGGCAACACTTCTCAACTGCTGGAAGAAGCCATTCAGTATGCGAGCGAGCGTGGAGTTGTCATCCTCGCTGCTATGGGTAACTTCGATACCGATCTACCATTTTACCCTGCCGCCTATCCAGAGACCATCGCCGTGGGCGCGACTAATGCCTCAGATCAAAGGGCAGCCCCTTTTTTCCAAGGCGGACTGACTGGTAGTAACTACAATACTTACATTGACGTGGTTGCCCCAGGAGATTACCTCTACGCCCTCTCCCATGAGCAAGATACTTTTACTTATTTGCTTGATGCCGGCACTTCCCAGGCATGCGCCATGGTTTCCGGTGTATGTGGCCTGCTGCTTGCGCAAGACACAAGCCGTTCCCAAGCAGATATTCGGGAGATACTGCATACTACGGCGGAGGATCAGGTTGGCGATCCCGCAGAGGATACCGCCGGCTTTGATATATATTATGGATATGGCAGGGTAAATGCCCACCAAGCCCTGCTTTATTCCTCCATCGACCCAGTTGACTCTTCCCATACAGACGACTTGCCACTGCTCTTATTTCCCAACCCTGCCCGTGACTATCTTTATATTCAGGGAGCCACGCCTGAAGGCACTGTAGAGGTGTATAATGTATTGGGACAAAACACCCTGAGCCTACATCCGGGAACTATGGGAGAGGTGGATGTCAGCGCTCTTCCAAACGGTTGGTACTTAGTGCGGTATTCACCTGCAGAAGGAAGCTCACGGGAAGCGCCTTTTATCAAGCATTGAGGTCGGTATCTATTCGGCTATCTACCTTTCACCTACTAAATTGGAGAAGAGTGGGCTGGAGGAACACAGCCCAACATCATCTGCTAATGGCAATCAAGCGAAACCGAATACTTTACCTTTTCTTTATTATCTGTACGATCGGTCTTGGGCTCGCATCAAGGGCTCGTTTTATCCCGGAGCTAATCTATCCCTACTTAGGGGATGTATTTTATGCCTTAATGATCTTCTGGATCATTGGCTTTCTATTTCCCAAAATGAGTTCGAAGAGAGTCACGTTGATCAGTATTCTCACTTGTTTTTTGATCGAATTCAGCCAGCTGTATCATGCGGAATGGATGAATGAAATCAGAAGTACCAGGCTTGGAGGGTTGATTCTGGGCTTTGGATTTCTTTGGAGGGATTTGGTTAGTTACACTGTAGGAGGGATGATCGGTTATGGTTTAGAGTATATCCTGGAAAAGTGCTCCAAAAGTAGAAAACACTAGAAGCACAGCCATTTGTATTTTGTTGTTCTTGGTTTTCATGTTGCTTTACTTCGGAACTCGTAATGTTTCACAAGCTCTGCGATTGTTAGTTTTTCCGGTTGTTTTTAAAGGACTTATCCGGATAGTCCGGAACAGGCGGGACTGCTCCTGGACCCTCGGCGATCTTCTCTCGCAACAGCTTGATAGCTGCGTCCAGCTGCGCATCTTTCCCATTAAAAGTTTCATGCGGCAGATTATCCAGTTCAATATCTGGTTCAAACCCACGCCCCTCTACCAGCCACTCCCCTTCCGGGCCGTAAACCCCGTGCATAGGTGCAGTCATCACCCCCTTGTCGGTCAATTTATTTTTCTCATTCAGCCAGACCTGGCCACCCCAGGTTCGCTTACCGATAATCGTCCCTAACCCAAGTTGCTTGATGCCGATTAGGAAAGATTCGCCACTGGAACCCGTTCTTTCATTGGCTAAAACCACGATGTGCCCGCTGAAAGATTGATCCATCCTACAGTAGGGCTCGCCGGTTCTATCCTTTAAATACATGAAGGGCTGCCGTAGCAATTTTTCTAAAATTATCGCATCGGTATAGCCCCCAGCGTTGAAGCGTGCATCAATGATCAAGCCCTTTTTATGAATGACGGGGAAAAACTCGCGATAGAAATGCCCAATATCCCAATTCCCCATTGCATTCATGTGCAGATAGCCAATTTGGTCATTGCTTTCTTTTTCCACCTTTAGCCGATTGTGGTATTCCCAGTCCATTGTCCTCAGCCAGTAAGAGCCTCCTCGCGGCTTAACAACGACCTCTTTGCTTGTATTTCCCCTTTTGATGGTTAATCTAAGCTGCTTTCCGGCCTGATTGCGGAGCAATGCCCCTAAATCTATGGCTGATAGAGCATCTCTGCCGTTTACTTTGGTAATGATGTCCCCTTCCTGTATATCAAGATAGGGGTCTTTCAATGGGGATCGCCAATCGCCAAAGTCAGCATAATCCGGGTCTCCTTGATAGATGTAGTCGATTCGGTATCCCCCATTGGCCTCATCCCGGCTTGTGTTTGCCCCCAAACTTGCCACGCCAATGTATTGGTCATCGCTGGGTATATCCCCACCACCTGCATTTGCGTGTAGCACCGACAACTCTCCAACCAAGCGTGCTAATACCTGGTTTAATTCATTTCTGGTGGCCACGCGGTCGACCAATGGCAAATACTTTTCATACATCGCCTCCCAATCCACGCCGTGCATATTCTTGTCGTAGAAGTAATCCCGCTCCATGCGCCAGGCGTCTTTGTACAGTTGTTTCCAGTCTTCCCTCGGGTTGATTGAAAATTTGCATCCGCTAAAATCAATCTTGCCCGCATTTAAGTTTACGCTCCCTGTACCTGCATCGACCAGGTGGTATGAATCCCCTTTTTCAATGAGCATTTTCTCGCCATTCTGCGTCAATTCGAAGCTAGTAATGCCCGAAGCCATATCTGTGAGTTTGGCATCTTCATTTGTGATCTTAACTGCTTTTAGATGTGAGTTGGAGCCTGAGCCGGTTTCCTCTACCAGCAAATAAATGGCCTTATCATTGACTTCCAGATCATTATAGTTTCCTTCAGGGATGGGCACTTTGATATTTCTGGATTTAATCCCCTCCTTATCGATGGCAACGATCAAGGTGTCAGTAGTAGCCTCATCTTCTTTACCTTTACCCATGAGCTCGTCTTTTTCCCGGAAAGGCGACCGGTAGCTCTGTTTCAAAGGAACGTGATAAGCACTTTCGCTTTTGTCCCAATACACGCCACCCAGTCTTGCATCCCGGGGAGACCCCATCAAGTTTTGGAAGCCCCGGTCAGAAAGGAAATAGATGAATTTCCCGTCCGGGCTCCACTCCACGCTGTGGTTATTCGACCGGTCGGTGGTCAGGTCGAAAAGAGAACCATCATTCACGTTATACACCTTGATTTGGTACATCCGATTGGAAGCCCGTTGCACAAATGCCAGCCATTGATTATCCGGTGACCATGAAAAATCCCGAATGCCTTGTTGATTGGTGGATATTAACTTGCTGGCTCCGGTATTTATATTGAGCACGTACATATTGTTTTCAACATCGTCATAGGCTATCCATTTGCCATCCGAAGAAGGCACCCCTTGGTACCTAAGCCGTTGCCCATCCGTGGTAATGGGGCTTGCTTCACCTGAGCCATCTGCGGGCAACTGTACAAATTCGAACTCCCCGCTCTGATCCGACAAGGTGATGAGGTGCTCCCCATCATGCGAAAAAACGGCATCACGGTTCCGGATGACCGTATCGTCCTGTCCGGCAAAGCTAAGCGTCCGCCCGCCCGCCACAGGAACAACGAATACCCGGCCTCTTGCGGTGACTACCACTTGGTCGCCCGCTGGATTTGGGTGTACTGAGGTGATATACTTCGAGGGGTTTTCTACCCATGTTTCCTGCAGATGCTCCAAATCGGAGACTAACCGAATATCAATCTTATTGTAATCGCCGGAAGCAATATCCAATAGCAAAAGGTCAGCGGCGTGCTGGTAGACGATTTTGCCATTATCCAGATTGGCAGAGCGCACATCAAATTCAGTATGCCTGGTGTGTTGTTTCAAGCCTTGGCCTTCCGCATCCATCGACCAGATGTTCTGTATGCCATCCCGGTCGGTGATGAAGTAAAGCCTGCCTTCGTGCCACATCGGGTTGAAACTTTCCCCCAAGTGGCCTGTCGTCAGCTTAACCGCCTCGTTTTGTCCGTCATACTTCCAGATTTGACGGGCGGTGCCCCCCTGGTATCGCTTGATATTCTCATTAAAGTCGGGCATTTGGACGAAGAACCATACCCCATCTTCATTTTGAATGCCATGATAAGCAGAAGACAATGGCACTATGGACCGCTGTTTTGTTTCCAAATCAAGTGTTAGCAGCTGTGAGGTGGGCAGCTTGCTAAATTCACCTGCGCTGTAAATTACTTTTCCATCGGGTGTCCAGCCTACTGCCTTTGAACCTTCAGAATAGGTCCGGCGGGTGGGTAATCCCCCATCCAATGGCATGGTGTAGACCTCTGCAGGCCCTTCGTAGGTAGCGGAATAAGCCATGGTTTTGCCATCAGGAGCGATAATAGGGTTCTGCTCTTCCTCTGCGTGGGTGGTCAGCCGCTGTGCCAGCCCTCCCTCAATGGGGACTTTCCAAATATCCCCTTCTGCGACAAAGACGATGGTATTGTCGTGAAGGTCGGGGTACTGGTAGTACCCTTCAAACCCTTGGGCTGGCAATTGTGCTAAGCTGATGAGCAGGCTCAGTACGGAGGGAAGGATTATGGCTATCATACTGGCGTACTTCCTGTTGCCAGCTCTTTTTTCAATCCACAACTTCTGCATCTTCCAGGATATAATTTAAGTAATCAAAATCATCACGATTCAGCCGAAGCCGTCCCCGGAAAACCGTTGTCTCATCCATATCGAAATGGCGCTTTTCTCCTTCTTTAAGCAGTACGTCCATCACCGTCTCTGGCCCGGCGCCTCCGCAAAAGAAGCATTGCTTATAAGGGTTGGCCGACAGGATGGTGAAGGGGGCGTCAGGATCACCCATCGGGATGACGTAACCTTTGATCTGCACCGGCTGCCCTTCTAATGCCTGCACCGTTTTACTAAAATTTGGCACCGGTACCTCTGCTTCCAGTTCGCCACTGAACTCCCATTCAAAAGTGACCTGAGCCAGCGTTTTCCAGCTCAAGAGCAGGTAGCCGTTTTCCCATTCGTAGGCTGTGCTGTCTTTCGGGGTTTTGGCAGTAGCTTTTGGTACCTCTTCTCCTTCCGGCACCGGCCAGGCATCTAAACTACGGCTATGGCCTGCCTCCTCCGGTTCGGGCCGGGAACAGGCAAAAAGCCCCAACAAAAGCAGCAACAAAAACTGGTTATCAAGCTTTTTAAGACTCATCTGCTGCATTTTCCACCCGGCAAAGACGGCACTGCCGGTGGTTGTACCAATGCAGCCCAATCAGGGCAAAAGCACCTACGTACATGAAGGCATGGCTCAGGATATGCAGGTGCAGGGTTTCTGAAAGGATCACTGCTGCAATAACCGACCAGGCAGTCCACATCCCCCACTTTACCCACTTAGCAACCACCTGCTTTGAGGTGTAGCGTATGGCTACGAAGGCCAACAACAAAAACGCCCAGTCTAAAACAGCCCAATACCAAGGCAATGCTGACTCACCGACCGCGTGCTGCCCGAAGTGAGCGGAGGCCTGAGCGGCAAAAAGCAATGGCGTTACCGCGCAATGTACTGCGCATAAGCTGCTTGCCCATACGCCAATAATATCTGCATTTATTTTTTGAAGCGATAACGCCATGACTAACCTCCGTTTTTAGTTTTTGAAAGCAATGACCAAAAATTCCGCTGCAGTCGTACCGGTATTGGACAAGCTATGCATGCAGGCTTCGTGCCAGTGGGCTTCGCCGGCTTCGAAGCTATTCCCGCCTGTGCCGTTTTTATCGGAAGCAAAGCTTATCGTATAGTCATTCAGGGAATAAATAACCCGGTTCGCTCCGGCATGCTCAGGAATCTCTGCCCCGGCTTCCAGCGTGACTTTGGTGACTTTGGTATGCTCATTCTCAAAGAGGATTTCCGCTTTATCCGGGCTGACCTCATTTACGTCCTTGCTGAGGGCTTTTTCTGCATCACAGTCGGGCAGTGCTTCATCGGTCCGCATAGCTACAAGAAACATGGCTTTATCCTGCCCAATATTTTTTGCAGCGTGGGTACCTGCATCGTGCCAGTGTACATCTCCGGCTGACCAAGCTTTCTCAGTGGGCTCGCCTTCCTCTTCCCGCCAGCTCATTTTGTAATCGGTCAGCGAGTAAACGACCCTTGGTCCGCCTTCGTGCAAAGGCTGATCAGCACCCGGGGAAAGCGTCATTTTCTTCACCCGGACGTAGGCGTTCTCAAAAACTGTAGTCGCCATCCGGCTCGGCAGCTCCGTATCTGCTTCCTGAGACAGCGAGTCTGTTACTGTTTGTTCCTGTTGATTATTCGTTCCTGAGGATTGGCAGCTCCAAAGAAAGACCAGGAAGGATGCCGCAATAAATAGTTTGACTTTCATGTCTGTTTAGTTTTGATGAATGACCGGAATATAAATGCAACAGGGTTGCAAATCAATGAGCTTTCTCATCTACCAGACCGGCCAGTTGTCTGCGAATGCTTTACCCCTTTCCCAGTCCTTCACCTCCTCATCGGTTAGCAGGCATGCCGAGAGCGCCGAGCGGATTTGTTGCTCCTCCATATCCTGCCCAATCAGCACCAGCTCCGTTTTGCGGTCGCCCCAGTCTGCATCCCAGCGGCTTTCAATGAACTCCTTATTTTCAACAAAAGCGGGGTGGTTGATCCGTTGGCGGTAGGGCATGCCCGACCACCAGACCCCAGCCTTTTCAGCGCGTAGTGAGCCCCCGGCCTGACTCCAGTTCATGGCATCATCCGGGCGGGAGGCGATCCAGAACAAGCCTTTGCTGCGGACGACCGTGCCGGGCCAGTCCCGGTTGAGGTATTGCCAGAAGCGCTCCGGGTGGAAGGGGCGGCGTGCCCGGAAGACAAAAGAGGAGATGCCGTATTCCTCGGTTTCGGGTGTGTGCTCCTCGTACAGTTCTTTGATCCAGCCGGCAGATTGGCTGGTACGCTCGTAATCAAAAAGCCTGGTATTCAGGATTTCAGATGGAGCGACCTGACTGTGCTCCGTACGGATAATTTTGGCATCCGCGTTGAACTTACGGATGAGCGCCTCAAGTTCCTGCGCCTGCTGCTCCGTCACCAAATCCGTTTTATTGAGCAGTATGACGTTAGCAGATTCAAGCTGGTCAACCAATAGATTGACAATCGTGCGCTGATCGGTGGGGTCGTCATTGAGCTCGCGGGAGAATATGGTATCTACGCTGCCAAAATCCCGGTGAAAGTTGAAAGCATCTACTACGGTAACCAGAGTATCCAGCTCACTAACTTCTGACAAATTGACCTTTAGCTCTTCACTATCGAAGAAGAAGGTCTGCGCAACGGGCAGCGGCTCAGAAATCCCTGTACTTTCAATCAGCAAATAATCAAAACGCCCTTCCTGTGCCAGTTGGGCGACCTCCTCAATCAGGTCTTCCCGCAGGGTGCAGCAGATGCAGCCGTTGCTCATTTCCACCAGCTTCTCCTCGGTGCGGGACAAGGTATTGCCCTCCTCCACCAGGCGGGCATCCACGTTCACTTCGCTCATGTCGTTGACGATCACCGCGACTTTTAGCCCTTCTTTATTGTGAAGGACGTGATTGAGCAGGGTCGTTTTGCCTGCCCCCAGAAAGCCGCTGAGAACCGTAACTGGTAATTTTTGCATGATTTGTTTTTTTTAAGAAAAGTTAAATGCCCCTCCGGTGTCAATACGCAACAGTAAGCGGGCCTGTCCGGATTGCTGCACCGCCGGGCTGCGGTGGAGAGCTGCTCCGTATTGGCTGTGCTCATGCAGTGCCCCTTTGATCAGCAAAACCTCACCAGTATCCGCCTGCAACACTCCATCGGGGTCTTTGACCATTTCTTCATTCGTACCCTTGGCTACTTTATGATGGTCAATCGCATCGGGCCGCACCCACAGCGTTCCCGGGCCGTGGTAGGTGCAAAGCAACCGCAGCGTATTGATATCAGTGTGAAAGCGGCGGCACATGTCCTTCTGTACTTTTCCGAAGAAGAGCCGCAAGGGCTGGTGCTCCATCAAGGCTGCAAACCACTTCGCCTGACTCAGCACTTCTGCTTTGAGTAAAGGGTGGATACCGACCTGCTCAAGTTGTGTTGGCAATTCTTCCACCGGCCCGGAAAACCGAAAGCATTCCCAACTGCTATTTAGCAAGTCAAGTGACGCTTCCCTCAGGGAGTCCGGCAGTACTCGGCGCCAGACGCCTGTCTGGTATTCTGGTTGATGGATAGACTGCAGTCCGGAGCGGTCTTCGCTTTGCAGGCAGCCTGTAACGGACACGGTTTCATTGAGCATGGGCAATAGATTTGATTTATGCAACGTTGTTGCAAAAGTAGAAATCAATTCCCATATTTGCAACGATGTTGCATAAAAGAAGAGAAGAATGCGAACCCTTTGCTGTTTTACACTACTGACCTGCCTAGCTGTCTCGCTAGCCTCAGCCCAAGAAAACATTGACTGGAAGCTGCTGTCAAAGGTGAAGTTCAAGACCGACTACATCGAGGATTTGGGGGCTTACTACATGAAGCCCAAATTCAGCAAAGAGGTGGAGGAATACGAAGGGAAGGAGGTGGTACTTTCGGGCTATTTTATTCCTTTCAATGAGCAAAAGATGTTTTTCATATTGTCCCGTTATCCATTATCTTCCTGCTACTTTTGCGGGTCAGCCGGGCCGGAGTCGGTGGTGGAGCTGCAGCTTAAACCTGAAGCGGTGCGGCGATTCCGCATGGATGAGCAACTTACATTTAAAGGTATACTGGCACTAAACGTCCACGACTTGGACCATTGCAACTACATTTTGAAAAACGCAGAACCTTACACGCCATGAGAACAGCATTTCTATATCTACTGCTCCTAAGCCTAACCGCTTGCGCATCTGGCGAAGCCACTGACCCTAAGCTCGAAGAAGCCGCCGCCCTGCATGACAAAGCCCTGCAAGCGGAGGAAGCCCTACGCCCGCTGCTCGACAGCCTGGAGCAACGCCACAACCAAATCAGTATTCAGGGCCGGGCGCTGACGGAAGCAGAACGGTCGTTTGTCCAATCCGTAAGCGCACTGCAACAGCGTTTTGAACGGTGGAAGGAGGAGCGGATCGAGGTTCCGGGCCACGAGCACACCCACGATCATGATCACGATCACGGACATGGACACACCCACGGCAAAAAAATGCCGGAAGCGACGCCGGAGCACATGCTGAACATTCAGCGGGAGAGTTTGGACAGCATTCTGGTGCTGAAGGGGGAGGCAGAGGTCTTGGTGAAAGAGAACCTGTAAAAAGGTGGGGTTCCACTCGGGAGTATTCGAAAATGTATGTCTCACCCGGAAGCGCAAAGGTCGCAGAGGTTGACCGCCAGTTGATTGGCATAACGAGCGTTTCCGCAGACACCGCTAAATGTATACTCTCTTCCACTCAGTATCGAATAACATAGTAAACTGATGCCACGGAGTGCTCCATAGCATAAAGTACCTAACTATAAACATAGCTTTATTGCAATATTGCAATATTATTAGAAAAAAGTGCCGAGTCTTCTTATCAGTATCAACTGCTAAATCGGAACTACAGCAAAAATCAGCCTGCCACCGCAGGCAGAAAGTGGCAGGCATTAATTCAACAGAAGCCTTTTACCCCCCAGCCTTCACCACCCGCTGCACGCCCAGCGGCACGCCGCTCTGCGCATCGCTCATCCGCAGCAGGTAGATGCCGGGCGGCAGGTGTCCCAGTTGCAGCGCACCGTTCTGGGCCTCGTAGCGCCCGTACGGACGGCCGTCCATGCCAAATACCTCCACGCGCATGGGCCGGCCTGGCGGGTTGGGCAGGCGCAGCTCATCGGTGAAGGGGTTGGGATGGAAGGTGGGGGGCGTTTGGACCTGCCCCAGGCTGGTAGTGGAGCTGATAATGCCCCCTGGAGCGACTTTATAAAGCCTTAGCTCTACATCTTCATCAGATGATGATGCCCTGACCATACAAACAAGTAGCAACTGCCCGTCCTCGGTAGGGTATATCTCAATAGGGACGTGCCCGGGCAGAATATAGCCCTGCCGCCAGAGCAGTTCCTCCTCGCTGCTGTAGCGGAAGAGGTAGAGAGTGGTGTCGGTGCTGCCTTGCCAGTCTCGGGCTATATAGGAAAAGCTGCCGTCGTCGTGGAAAGCAAATGGGCTTTTGCAGCCTGGCCGAACACCGCACTGCGGCAGCTCAAACCGTGGGGTTACCTGCTCAAAGGTGGTTGCATCCCGGATGTCGATCATGACCGAGCGGTTGTCCGGGCAGTTTAGGTCAGGCACGGTGACTTGGGTAGTGTAAGTCGTGAACAACTTTCCGTCGTGAAAATCCCCCATTGAGCCTGTGAAAAGGCCTCCTGAAACATAAATGTCGAATGCATAGGCTGCTATAGCCTGCCCGGAGAAGTCAAATTGCCCAACCTCCACGCCAGGAAGCGCACCGCTGCCGGGGGGAGGTGGTGGGCCTTCTACCGCGCCAAAGACAAAAAAATGCTGTCCTGTGAACGCACAGGAAAGGAAAACATACTGTACATCGTCTTCATTTAATTGAATAGTCTCGCTGTTCCCGCTGCCATCCAAGTTTAGCTTTTCAAGTCGAGCACGTGGTTTGATAGCGACGATCTCCAAATCATTATCATAAGTAACCGCCCAATAATCCAAAATTGAGAACAATGTATCTTCAATGATCCAGTTTCCCTGCGGGAAATAAGATAGGCTGTAAGGCAGATGCCCATTGGTCAACTTGGTAGACCATAGAGTATTATCCATGTCCGGAAAGATATCGAAGGTATGAAAGTCGACCAGCTGCAAATTCCCGTCGTATTCCGCAGCAAACCGGCGCTGCGATGAGGTAATCTCATTGAGGTTTTCGTTCCCTTCGGTAAGCAGCTCAAAGCTCAAATACCGATGCCCTGTAACCATAAATCCACCATTTTCTATAGGGACAATATCATAAACGGAATAAGCAAAATCATCGTCCGGCAAGGAGACGGAATCTACGGCTTCCCCTTCTGCATTAAGCTTAAAAAAGGTCTGGTCAAAACGTTCTTCTGCCTCAATATACGATGTGGAACGGTAAAAAATATAGCCACCTTCGATCGGGGTGGAATGAAAGTAGCTGCTTGATTCCAGTCCATTGAGGTTTGAAAACGGTACCAAAGGCTCCTGCGCCCAGCCAGCTGTGGCAAATGTGAGGGCCGCAATAAATAGAGAAAATGGTCTGAAAAAAGCCATAAGCGTATGGTTTGAGCCCCGGCCGGAGGGTTCCTGCCGGGGCTGGTTACAGTTTTTTGAAAAAGTACCGCCTGCCTGATCACCAATCGATTCTCCAAGCAAGCTCAGGGTTTTCTACCCCCCAGCCTTCACCACCCGCTGCACGCCCAGCGGCGCGCCGCTCTGCGCATCGCTCATCCGCAACAGGTAGATGCCGGCCGGCAGATGGCCCAGCTGCAGCGCCCCGTTTTGGGCTTCGTAGCGCCCGTGCGGCCGGCCGTCCATGCCGAGTACCTCCACGCGCATGGGACGGCCTGGCGGGGCAGGCAGGCGGAGCTCGTCGGTGAAGGGGTTGGGATGGAAGGTGGGGGGCGTTTGGACCTGCCCCAGGTTGGTGGCGGAGTTAATAATGCCTCCTGGGGCGACGTTGTAAAGCCTCAGCTGTACCTCTTCCGCCCCGGGAGATTCTCCGACCAGGCAGATAAGTAGCAGCTTTCCATCTTCGGTAGGGTAGATTTCAATAGGCGTATGGCCGGGCAGAATATAGCCCTGCCGCCAAAGCAGTTCCTGCTCGCTGCTGTAGCGGAAAAGGTAGAGAGTGGTGTCGGTACCACTTTGCCGGTCTATGCCTACATAGGAAAAGCTGCCGTCCTCAAAAATAGCGAAAGGTCGCTTGCATCCAGGATTGACCGGGCTTGGTAACTTGAAGCGAGGCGTAGTGGGCGCGAAGGTGTCAGCCTCGCGGATATCTATTACAGCTGTCTCTCCCTCGAAGCCTGGCACGGGGACTTCTTCGCTCACAATATAAGAAGTATAAAGCTTCCCATCGTGAAATTTGCCGACAGAGCCAAGCCCGAAAGCGGAGCCCGCATTATCGTAGGTAAATAAAGCCTCTGCTTCCCCGCCCGTCAGCGTGAAACGGCCAATCTGCTGGCCGTTCAGTACTCCGCCGCCGGGCAGGGTAGAGGCGCCCACACTGCCAAATACGTAAATATGCTTGTCGGTAATCTCCGAAGAACGGAAAGTACCAACGTTTAGCAACGGCAACCCTGATCCATAGTCTGTACCATCCAGCCCCATCTTTTCGACTTGATAAAACCTTGACAAGTTTACTAAGTCTATATTTTCGTCATAAGTGGCTAGCCAATAATTCCCTGCCATGTACATTGTATCACCAATCAACTTGGCAGTACCAGGATAGTATACTGCAACATCAGAGGAGCCGCTGATATACAACTGGGACCAGAGTGTGTTTCCTATTGAAGGAAAAGGATCAAAAGTATTTAAGCTAGTTAGGTTCAAGCTTGCGTCATACTCTGCGATAAACCGGCGCTGTGATGAGGTGATTTCATTAAGGTTTTCGTTCCCTTCAGTAAGCAGCTCAAAGCTGAGCGTCCGGATACCTACTACCGAAAAGCCTCCATGACCCATCGGAAGCAACGCGCTAATTGAATAAGTGAAGCTGTCTCTGGGCAAAGACACAGAGTCTAGGAGCTCCCCGGTAGGAGATACGTGGTAAAAAGTGCCGCTCAGTGCTTCATCCTCACTAAAAAATATAGGGCGGTAAAAAACATAGCCGCTATTTATCGGAATAGAATGAAAATAGAGACGCCCCTGGGAGCCATCAATTTCAGAAAATGGCACTAAGGGCTCTTGCGCTTGGCCAGACATAGCAAATGCCAAAGCTGCACTAATTAGAAAAAGTGGTCTGAAAAAAGCCATAAGTGTATGGTTTGGGCCCCGGCGGGAGAAGCTCCTGCCGGGGTAGAGTTGGTTCAATAAATTAAAACTCCTCGAGTTCGAAGTCCGGAAGTATAATACTCATTGCAAAAGCATAAAAATGATACGTAGGATGCTCTTGTACCTTTATGATGCCAGGCCCCGCTGGGGGATCTGGCTGCTCTGTGCCACCCCAGTCGTTTCGCACATTAGTTGCAATAAGTGTCAACGGCAAAGTGCTACTACTTTCCTGATTGACCCTAGGGATGTAACGCTCTCCCACAAACCTATTTGATTCAACGTAGTTGGCAAACTTAGTCAAGGAGAAACAGTGCTCATCTGGCTCAGGCCCTCCAAATTCCGCATCAGCGTGTATTTTGTACTGGCCTTTGAGCGGGTAGTCAGTAGGCGTGTTGCCCAAATCCGTACTGTTCTCGAAATCTGCCGGATTGAAAAAAGTGCTTACTGTAAACAAAGGCGGCCCAGCTCCGGCTAAGGGGAAATTTATTCCTAGAAAATTAGTTTGCACAAATTCGATCGGCCCCATGATGATGGTATTCGGCTTTTCCAGCGGGTTGCAGCAGTTGATTGGCGAAGGCGGTAGGTTTTGCAGGAAAAAGCCGAGCTGTGAATTGACAGCTTTGCCAATTTCTTCCTCAGCAGAGGGTGGGCAGGTAACTGTTTGGTCAAAGCCTGCATTACCTCTGGCCCACCGTAGCTCGGGGTGTGTTGGCATTGTTAGCTGGCTAATTTCCGTACTACCAATCTGCCCGGCAATGTATAGGAAAGAGCCCGAGGAGTCACTTACGGCTGCAAAGTCCAGAAACCGGAAATTTTTGTCCGTGCCGCTTACTGCATTGAAATGAGTAGTCAAAAGCTGTTTAACATCATTGAATACTTTAGCAGCTTGGGTGCCATTCCAAGTTGCCGGAAGAGCGGATAGAACAACTGAATCCCGGAAGAAATGGTACTCAGCAAAAGCCTTTGCCGGCCGGCTGAGATAAAAATTAGCAGTCATTTCCATCATCTCAATGGCATCTTGTGCATCAACCTGCTCCGTAAGACGGCTACCTGAACGCCAATCATCAAGGCTGTTCTTGAAGTCCATAATACTGTCAATCAAACTAACTACAACTGTTGTGTCGAGACCTGCATAATAGCTATCGCGAAATTCTAGCTGTACGGAGGGTTCAGTAGTTTCATTGAGTAACGACTCCTTCTCGCAACTCCAAAGCAGCGGCACTGCAAGCCAAAGGATTAAAAACCGGCTAAGCATAACCGCTGACAGGCTCCCCCCCCCCCAATTTTTGGAGTAAAAAACTGATAAATGCTTCATTTTAAAAAAATATTAATGGGTTTAAGAATACAAAATAGAGCGCAGGCATCCCTTAACCGCTACTCACAGATGTAATATTACCCGCCGTACAGCAGCTGAACAGCATACGAGCGCAAGCCAAAGATTGTGTTTATCGAAATCAGGGCTAAGCGCGCACCTAATCGCAATTTTAATTAATATCAAAATATGAAAAAACATTTTATCCGGCAATGGCTTTCCGCTTTTATGCCAAATGCAAGACAAAACAGCATTGTGCGGGGGCACAATGAGTTTGAGCGCGTAGTTGGCCAGGCCCTGCTGGAGCTTTTAACCGACAGCCCCCCCTACCACTTCGCCCGCCACCCCATTGTCAAGCCCATAGCTTCCGGGCGGAAAAGACTGCCCTGCACCAACCCTTCCTGCCGACTCAATGAACGGCGGTAGCCGCCCCGAACAAACAACCGCCCAAATCGCGCAGGTGGCAAAAGCACTTGCCCCTCCAGGCGTACTGCCCATCCGGTTTGGTATCGGGTACTGGCGTTTACCACAGTATACCCCTCGGTCAAATAACCGCCCAAACGCCAGGAAGACAAATTGAGGTCCACCCCGGCTTTACCTTCCAGTTGCCAGCCGGCTGCTGACCAGGTCCTGCCGAGTAGTATTGGCACCGACCAGGAGCGGAAAGTGCTATGTTGTTGAATATTTACCCTGCGGATGCCGGGTATAGAATCAGTGGTGGAAATAAATTCTTCTCCGGTGATGGTATTCCGAAAAATGGTATCTACGGTATTGGGTTGGTATAGCTGAACTGTTGAAGCCTCTTGCAACCGCTCGCGTTGCACCAGCTCTTCCATTTCGATGCCGGCCCAAAGGGTATAGGGTTGTTGCGGAAACGCGTACCCTATCCGGAGGCTTGGGGTAAGCCCGGTCATCGGATCAATGTTGGTAGTAGGCAACTTCGCACTGTAAATATCCGGGTTCAGATTGAAGGCAAACCCCATTCCGGCTTCCACAATCCAGGGGCGGCGAACAGCCTGCATTTCCGGCACTTCCGGATAGGGGGTAGTTGAATCGAGGCTGACCACCGCTTCCGGGGCCAACGCTTCGATTTGATTTAGCAGGTCTAACCCTACCTTTTTATTCAGTGTCTCACCAGCTGACGCTGCCTGACTATCTTTTAATTCATTTAAGGGATTTACTCGTGTTGAAGCGGTCTGTGACTTAGATGATACTGAGGCATTAATCACCGTTGAATTGGGCGAAGGAACAGGTATCTTTGTGCCGCCTTTCGCTTTTGGATCATCCGCTGGAGGGACAATGCCCTTCGTACCTTTAGCCACCCGTATTTCCTCCGGCATTTCTGTTATGGATTCCGCTACAGCTGAATTCTCACCTACTAAATGACCGGGCACCGGGAAATACCCCAATTCGGCCCTCCCACCGAAGAGGCTGAAGTAACCGATAGCCGCCATCACCGATATACCAACCGGCAGCCACCACCAGAATAGCAGTCGCCGCCGCTTTTTCTGCTCCAGACCTGCCCTGATGTTTGGCCCCATTTGTTCCCAGCTCAGGTTGGCAGGGATATCTGTTGCTTTGTGCTGGCCCAGCTTATCGTTGAGCCCGCCTCGTTGATCAAATGTTTCCATAATGACCCTTTATTTTTTGTGCTTCCAACGCTTCTCTCAATAGTTTTTTGGCGCGTGATAATTGCGACCGTGACCCTACCGGGCTAATGTCCAGCATCTTACCAATCTCCTCGTGGCTGTACCCGTCCACCACATAAAGGTTGAACACCGTACGGGCGCCTGCCGGCAATTGGGCAATCAGTTCAAGCAGATACTCCGCATCAAAGTGCGATAAATCGATAGTCGTTGTTCGGGAAGATTGTTCCGAAAGCATGAGCTCCTCCGCCCGCAGCCGCTGTTGTTTGCGTTGAAAAGCTATAGTTTTATGAATCGCTAATCCTCGAATCCAATGGTGTAAATCCCCTTTATTGGGGTCAAATCGTTCCAGCCCCTGGAATACCGCAATAAAGATATCCTGAACTAGGTCACTTTGTTCAGCCTGCTCTACACCAAACCGACGTACAATTGTAAGTACGTAGGGCAAATAGTGCTCATAAAGCTGCTGCTGCGCCCGGGCGTTGCCTTTTAGGCATTTTTTGATGAGGGTAGCGGTATTCATGGGCGCTCCTTATTCGCAGTCCTCGTAAGGCATGCTGAAAGCAGCTGTGTACTCACCAACGTAGACAAAACCGCTGCAAGGCAAATCATTACCTAAAGGGCCGTCTATTCTGAAAAAGTCGCCGGTAAACGTCCCACTGATTTCGGTTTCAGTAATTTCTGTAATCGTTAATTCTGCTGTTTGGTACTCACAACCACTACCAGGAGATATTAGGCCTAATAATACCATAGGCTGCCCATCGACTTCTGTAGTAATACCCACCGTAGTGACGTATTCCTCACCCTCGAATACGTAAAAATCTAAGACAAAGAAATTGGAACCATTATAACTTGTACTATATGCACTTCCGCCCTCGCATATGATAGTACCAGAGGTTAATGCATAGGAAGTAAAGTTATTTGCCCCAATAAACCGCTTTGCGGAGCCTTCAGACACAAAGATGTCCTCTTCCTGCGCTTTCAGGGCGAAGCCTTGTTGGTACTCCACCTCGGCGGGCGTGATCTCTTCGGGGATTTCAGTGATTTCATTGAAATTTTCCCGCTCGCAGTTGGTCAGCGATAAAAATGCGACTAAGCAAAAACAGATTGTAATTCGTTGCATGATCATTGTTTTTGCTTATCTATTGTGGATGGCTACCCTAAACGTTGCAGCGATTTTCATTTTTTCTCATTTTTTTTTAAAAAAAGAGGAGGGACACCGTCTTTACTACCCTAACGACACTCTTCGGCGGCGGTAATTATCGAAGAGCATAATGGAAAGCATCTCCTTATTGTTGCAGTTGGGCAAGTTCTCAGACTACTTCCCGAAAAAAAGAGCCAAGAGCTATGCACTTTCAATACTTTATTGCAATATTGCAATATTAATAAAACTAGAAATTATGGGCTTAACCAAAACCGAGGGTTATACACAGGCTCAAATCGAGCTGGCCACCGTTGCCAAAGTGCTGGGCCACCCGGCACGCATCGCTATCGTGCAGCATTTGCTGGAGATCAACGCCTGTATCGGCAATGACCTGATGGATGTACTGCCCCTCTCCCAGCCTACTATCTCCCGCCACCTGGCAGAACTGAAAAAAGTTGACATTATTCAGGGCACCATTGAAGGCTCAAGCATGCACTACTGCATCAATGCCCACCGCTGGCTCGAAATCCGTCAGATGCTGGGCGGGCTGCTCGGTATGGAGCCGGGGGAGCAATGCTGTTGAAACAAGTACCAGTTTTGCCAGGATGATTAAAATGACCCTGAAAATTAATATAGCAATATTGCAATAAAGTTATCTTTGAATCATAAATTCCTTTATTCCTATGACAGTTTCTGAATTTAAAACCCATCTTCAATCCGTAGACCAACTGATTTTCCAACAGCCCAACGGGCAAGTCGTACCGCTGCATTTTCACATCACAGAGATGGGGCTGACCACCAAGCACTTTGTTGACTGCGGTGGCACTACCCGCACGGAGGCGCACGCCAGCCTGCAAATTTGGGTGGCCGAGGACTACGACCATCGGTTAAGCCCGGACAAGCTGATCGGCATTATCGATATGGCCACTCCTCTGCTTCAGGAGCAAAATCCGGAATTAGAGATTGAGTATCAAACGGATACCATAGGACGGTATGCGCTGGACTTCAAACAGGGAAAATTTGTGCTGATGCCAAAGCAGACCGACTGCTTGGCTAAGGAAACGTGCATGCCCGAAATAGCTTCGCTGCCTTTGTTCGCTGCCAACAATTGTGCACCGGGCAGTGGCTGCTGCTAAAATTCAAAATTGAAGACGACCATGGGTTTATTACCAAAACTGAAGGCTTACGCCGAATCGCTATTGCAGGAAGCTCAACAGATACCGGACGAACGGAAAGCACTGCTACAACAACTTGCGGATTATCTGGTCCAGTCAAAAAGTACGCCGGTGAAACTAAATTTCATTTGCACCCATAATTCCCGCCGCAGTCATATCGCTCAGGTTTGGGCGGCAGCGGGGGCAGTGTACTTCGGTACCCCGGGCGTGGAGACTTACTCTGGCGGCACAGAGGCTACGGCTTTCAACCCACGGACGGTGGCGGCACTGCAACGGGCGGGCTTCCAAATCCACAACCCGGGCGGGGAGAATCCGCATTATCAGGTTGCTTTCGCGGAAACGCAGGCCCCACTGATCTGCTACTCCAAGACTTTTGATGCGCCGGTCAATCCTCAATCCGGGTTTGCAGCCATCATGACCTGTTCGGATGCCGACCAGAACTGTCCTTTTATCCCGGGAGCAGCTTTCCGCCTGCCGCTAACCTACCATGACCCTAAGGCTGCCGATGGCACACCGGAGGAAACGGCCCGATACGACGAGCGCGTCCGGCAAATTGGGCGGGAAATCCTGCACACTATGCAATTGGCAGCTCAAAAAATGAAATCCGCATGACTTCAAAAAGCATCACCAAGCCCCGCAAAAGCCTTTCCTTCCTTGACCGCTACCTGACGCTTTGGATTTTTCTGGCCATGGCGGTGGGCGTCGGGCTGGGCTATTTCCTGCCCGGCACGGCCGATTTTGTGAATACCTTCTCCCGCGGTAGCACCAATATTCCAATCGCCATCGGCCTTATTTTGATGATGTACCCGCCCCTGGCAAAGGTCAACTACCGCATGCTGCCGCAGGTCTTCCGCAATGTAAAAATTCTGGGCTTGTCGCTTTTCCTCAACTGGATCGTGGGGCCCATGCTCATGTTCGTACTGGCTATTGCCTTTCTACGCGACTACCCGGAGTATATGACCGGGCTCATCCTCATCGGGCTGGCGCGATGCATTGCGATGGTGATTGTGTGGAACGACCTGGCGGAGGGCAGCCGGGAGTACGGGGCCGGGCTCGTGGCGCTGAACAGCATTTTCCAGGTCTTTTTCTACAGCTTTTACGCCTGGCTGTTCATTACGGTATTGCCTCCGGTATTGGGCTTCGAAGGAGCGATTGTGAATATCTCTATCGCTACGGTGGCGGAAAGCGTAGCCATCTACCTGGGCATCCCCTTCCTGGCGGGGCTGCTGAGCCGCGTGCTGCTGGTACGAGCCAAAGGGGAAGAATGGTACCAAAATAAGTTTGTGCCCGTGATTTCCCCCATAACCCTCATCGCCCTGCTCTTTACTATCGTAGTCATGTTTAGCCTCAAGGGCGAACTGATCGTGGAAATACCGATGGACGTAGTACGCATTGCAATTCCACTGCTGATTTACTTCGCCCTGATTTTCCTGATCAGCTTTTTTGTGGGGAAGTGGCTGGGCGCAGACTACCCCCGCAACGCTGCGGTCGCCTTTACTGCAGCCGGAAACAACTTCGAGCTGGCGATTGCCGTAGCGATCGCGGTCTTCGGGCTGAATTCCGGGCAGGCCTTCACCGGGGTGATCGGGCCACTGGTGGAAGTGCCGGCTTTGATTGGATTGGTGAATGTGGCGTTTTGGCTGCGGCGGCGGTATTACACTACCTGAGTGCGCCGGGCATCAAAACTTTTGAAAAGAAGCAAGCGCCGTCATTAAACCAAATCCCACTTCGTACACTTAATTGCGTGAGTACCAACCTAATCCTCACCCGAAAAACCCAACTGCCATGCATTTCCCCTTATTGCAAGACCTGCTCATCTTCATGGGCTTCTCGGCAATTGTTGTTTATGCACTGCAGCGTATCCGGCTGCCCTCTATCCTGGGCTTTTTGGTGACCGGTATCCTAATAGGGCCGCATGGGCTGGGGCTCGTTAGTGAATCTGAGCAGATCGAACTCATTTCGGAGATTGGGGTAATCCTACTGCTCTTTGTCATTGGCATGGAATTGTCCATCAAGCATTTGGTATCCATTAAAAATACCGTTTTTATTGGAGGTTCCTTACAGGTTGGGCTCACGGTACTGGTAGCAGGCTCCGGGTACTACTTTTTAGGCAATAGCTGGGAAGAATCGCTTTTTGTTGGATTCCTGTTCTCGCTTTCCAGTACTGCTATTGTTCTAAAAGTACTGCAGGACCGCAACGAAATGTCGGCTCCACAGGGTCGGAATGCCCTCGCTATCCTCATCTTCCAAGATATCATCGTGGTGCCAATGATGCTGTTCACTCCAATTATTGCCGGTCAGGGGGGCGATGTCACAGGAAGTATACTGATGCTTCTGCTCAAGACTGCAGTGGTCATCCTGATTACGATTTTGAGCGCCCGCTACCTGGTCCCCCGGCTGATGCACGGTATTGCGAAAACGGACAGTCAGGAGCTATTCCTGATTACCACGATCACCATCTGTTTTGCGGTGGCTTTCCTGACCGCTGAAGCAGGACTCTCGCTGGCACTGGGTGCATTCCTGGCGGGGCTGGTCATTTCAGAATCTGAATACAGCCATCAGGCTACGAGCGTCATCCTGCCTTTCCGGGAGCTGTTTACGAGTTTCTTTTTCATCTCCGTGGGCATGTTGCTCGATCTGCAATTCTTCTGGGCCAATATCGGCATCGTAATGCTGATTGTAGTTGCTGTATTTTTCATCAAGTCTATCATCGCTGCTTTGGCAGTTGCAGTGCTGAAGTACCCTCCGCGCACCTTTCTGCTGACCGGCCTTGCGCTATTCCAGGTCGGTGAATTTGCCTTTATCCTTTCAAAAGTGGGCATTCAATATGACTTGCTGGACCCCGAAACCAATCAGTACTTCCTGGCCGTCTCCATCGTCTCTATGCTACTGACGCCATTCGTCATCATTTTCTCCGAGCGCATCGCCTTTGGCGTGATGAAGTTCCGCCCGATAGAGGCATGGGACAGAAAGATGGTGGCTTCAAAGGAGCAGGATCATTCCGTAGCCACAGACCAACTCCACAACCACCTGGTCATCATCGGCTACGGCATAAATGGAAGCAACCTGGCGAGGGCAGCCGAATTCAGCAATATTCCCTACGTAGCCGTGGAAATGAATGCCGAAACGGTCAAAACAGAACAGAAAAAAGGCGTACCCATACTCTATGGAGATGCCCGGCAGGACCATATCATGGAGGCTGTTAATATCCGTAAAGCCAGAGTCGTCGTTATCGCGATTTCGGACCCCGAGGGAACAAAAGTAGTCGTCCAAAATATCCGGATGGTCAGCCAGTCCGTCCACCTTATCGTCAGGACACGCTTCGTCAAGGAAATCCCCGAGCTCATCGCCTTGGGCGCAGATGATGTTATACCCGAAGAATTTGAAACTTCAATCGAAATCTTCTCCCGTACGCTTCATTACTTCCTCATCCCGGAGGACGATATCGGGCACTTTGCCGAGATTACCCGCTCGAATAACTACGGCCTTTTCCAGAATAAGAAAAGTATCCCCCGGACCTTCCGCCCCGGCAAATACCCGGAATTTGATATTACCTGCCTGAAAGTACGGACGGACAACCGGCGGATCGTAGGTAAAACGTTAAGTGAACTTGACGTAAGGAACCAATATGGTATTAACATCCTTGGGCTATCCCGAAAAGACGCGCTCATTACCAATAGCGGGCCGGATGAAATCCTGTTGCAACGGGACATCCTGTATGTAACTGGTAAACAGGAGAGTATTGATCAGTTTAGAAAGGTGATCGAGTAAAAGATTGATACATTCAGTGTTTTTCCGCTTCAGTCCTTGCAAAAGTCTATCGTTTATCGTAGTTTTACGATGGAATAAACACAGAAGTAATGAAAGTACTTGCAGAGCAGCCCATTTCTGAAAATGCAAACCAGGAACTCGCCCGGTTTGCCAAGGCCTTGGGGCACCCTACCCGGCTGCAAATCCTGCAACTGCTGGATTCTCAGGCGTGCTGCTTTACCGGTGACCTGGTTGAAGTTATTCCCGCGGCACAGTCTACCATTTCCCAGCATCTGCGGGAGCTTAAAAATGCAGGACTGATACAGGGCGAGATCAATCCGCCACGCGTGAAGTACTGTATCAATCAGGAAAACTGGCGTAAAGCCAAGTTGCTTTTCACGGCTTTCTTTGAAGAATAGCCACTTTTTTTATCATTAATCATCGTTAATCGACGATAAACTATAAATAAAAAGACATGAAAACCATCAAAATTTTGGGAACCGGCTGCCCTAAGTGCAAACAGACCGAAGCGGCCGTCCGCAAAGCCGTAGCCGACCTCGGCATTACTGCTGATATTCAAAAAGTAGAAGACATTCAAGACATCATGCTGTACAATGTGCTGAGCACTCCGGCGGTAGTCATCGATGAGGTCGTCCAAATCAAAGGGCATGTACCCAAGGCTGCTGAATTAGAAGCACTTTTAAAGGCCTAATCTATGTTCACCTGGATAGAATGGCTGGCGGATCAGCTGATTTTTGGCCTGCTGGGGCTTGCACCGGATACTCATCTGGGAGAAGCCCTGCATTTTTTCGTGTACGACACCGTCAAAATTCTGCTGCTGCTATTCCTCATCACCTTCATCATGGGCATTGTGAATGCCTACTTTCCGGTAGAGCGGCTACGTAGCTTTCTGCAGCGCAACCGCCTGTTCGGACTAGAGTACCTGTTAGCCTCCATTTTTGGAGCGGTGACACCGTTTTGCTCCTGTTCGTCCGTCCCTCTGTTCATCGGATTCGTACGGGGTGGCATACCGATTGGCGTTACTTTCGCTTTTCTTATCACCTCTCCCCTGGTCAATGAAGTTGCCCTGGCGTTATTCCTGGGTATGTTTGGGCTGAAGACCACGCTGATTTACGCGGGCTCCGGCATCTTGCTGGGTGCGGTCGGCGGATGGGTACTCGGAAGGCTGGGCGTAGAACGCTACCTCAGTGACTGGGTGCAAAAAATGGCAGAGCAGCCGGTGATGACGGGGGATTTCGAAGAAGACGGGCAGACTTTCCGGCACCGACTGCCTGGCATCACACAGGAAGCCCTGAGCATCGTACGCGGAGTCCTCCTTTACGTTATTATCGGTATTGGCATCGGTGCAGCTATGCATGGTTATGTCCCGGAAGGCTTCTTTGAACAATACCTGGGCGGAGGGCAATGGTGGACGGTACCATTGGCTGTCATTCTTGCTGTGCCTATGTACGCAAATGCGGCCGGTATTGTACCCGTTATTCAGGTCTTTGTGGCCAAAGGTATCCCCCTGGGCACTGCCATCGCCTTCATGATGGGCACTATCGGGCTTTCACTGCCTGAGGCCACCCTGCTCAAAAAAGTGATGACCATGAAACTGATCCTGATCTTTTTCGGGGTGGTGACCACCTTTATCATCTTATCCGGACTCTTATTCAATCTGATTCTATAAACAAACAAAAGTTAAATCCGACATGAAGTACTTATCTAATCTATTCGCCATTACACTACTTTTTGGTTTCTCAGCCTGCAACAGCAACGCACAGACCAATTCCGAGGCCAATACCCAAAAGGCCGCCGTTGTGGAAGTCATCGACTTTCATAACACCCACCGTTGCATGACCTGTCAAACCATCGAAGACAAAACCAAAGCGGCTTTACAGGAAAAATTCCCCGAAGCTATAGCGGAAGGTAAGCTGGTCTTCAAAACCGTAAATGTTGACCTGGAAGAAAACTATGACATCGCTGCCGACTTTGAAGCGGCTGGCACTGCCTTATTTGTCCACACCCGGAAAAACGCAACAAGCCAAAAAACGGACCTGACCAATTTCGCTTTCATGAATGCCACAAGTGACAATGGCAAATTTGAGGCGGGGCTAATCGAAGAGGTAGAAAAAGCACTGCAACAACTGTAAACAAACTCAAATCCCCAATTTATGGAATGGCTCAATGAGCTGGCACAGCATAGCGAGGCGCCCTTTTGGGCAGCCTTCGCGCTGGGGCTACTGACCGCAGTAAGCCCTTGTCCGTTAGCTACCAACATCACGGCTACGGCTTATATCTCCAAAAACTTAGAAAGTAAACGAGCCGTACTCTGGAGCGGTGTGTTATATACCCTGGGGCGTGGCATCAGCTATACGGCTATCGGCCTGGCGTTGTTTTGGGGCGCAAGCAAGTTTCACCTGGCCCGCTTCTTTCAGTCCAACGGAGAACTGTACCTTGCGCCTATCCTGATTATTGTCGGCTTGGTCATGCTTGGGGTTATCAAACTGGACTTCCTTGGCAAAACCAATTTTACCGAGCGGTTCACCGAGCGGTTCAAAGACAAGGGCGCGCTTGGCGCATTGGTGCTCGGTATTCTGTTTGCGCTGGCATTCTGCCCCTATAGTGGGGCGCTATACTTTGGCATGCTTATACCTATGAGCATTAGTCAGGCTTCCGGGCTTTATCTGCCTGTTGTGTTTGCAATTGGCACCGGGCTGCCGGTCCTGCTATTTGCCTACCTGCTGGCCTACAGTGCTTCGGCTATTGGCAAAACATTCAATATCATACGGAAGGTAGAGCTTGGCATGCGCTATGTGGCGGGCGTGGTTTTCGTTGGGATAGGGGTTTATTATCTAGCTATTTTTACAAATCTAGTTTAATATATGCGTTGGTTTCTCGTATTCTTTTTTGCAACTGTAATCAGCTTTTCGGCACAGGCTCAGCAGGTCTTTACCGCTGGGGCCGCCCGTAATGTGATGATGGGTACCGATCTTTCGCCCCATGTTCGACTCGATACACTTTTAGAGCATCCCCACCTTTTCGCACTGGGCCCGGTAGAAGACCTGCAGGGCGAAATCACCGTATTCGACGGGCAAGCGTTTACCGCATCTGCTACTACTGGCATCATAACTCAGGTCAGGCCCGGTATACGGGCGCCATTCCTGGTGTACGCCTACGTCCCACGTTGGGCTGCCTACGAGATGGACCACCACATTGACGGGCCAAAAGCGCTGGAAACGCTGATCGACAGTCTGGGGCAAGCCCATGGTTATGGGCCAGAGGAAGCGTTCCCCTTCCGCTTATCCGGTCAATGGGACCAGGTGGACTATCATATTATCATGCGGGACAAGACAGAAAAGCAACACAGCCATGCTGCTCATGACCGTGCCAAACGACGCTTTACTTTGGAGCAGGCAGCGGGCGATATTGTAGGATTCTTCTCCCGTAATCATCAAGGTGTATTCACCCACAAAGGCCAATTTATCCATCCGCACTTCCTGGCTGCCGACCGCAGTACCACCGGACACCTCGATGGGTTACAGCACCATGGCCGCTACACTGTGTACCTGCCGGCCACAGGTAACCGGGCACCGCTAAGCGTGCTCGATACAGACTTTTCCAAAGGAAAATTGCAACACCATCAATTGGTAACCCTCGAAGATCTCACCCGTTTCCACGGGCACCGCTGCGATGGGCTGGCAGTTGGTTTCGTCGGTTTAAAAACGGTACTCTATGAACTCTTCCCCGATTCCGTCATTGACCGCACCAGCCTGCGGGCAGTCAGTAAGCCGGCGCCCTGCCTTGTGGATGCTGCCACGTATATGACTGGTGCACGCTATCCCTTCAATACCTTCTATACCACCCGGGACATACCTTACCTGTTTATCGTTCAACGTACAGACAATGGCCAAACGCTGGGCATTCAGCTGAAACCTGGCGTGAAGCCCGCAGAAATCATCCGTCTGTCGGCGCTCGCCGAGCAGCGGAAGTTATCAGATGGTGATTTATTAGCGCTTAAACGACTGGAAGATAGGTTTACAGACTTTATCCTGCGTACGCCCCCGGAGCAACTGTTCGAAATCACTCCACTGCCAGAATTCGATTGGCAACCGGTACTGCGCAATGATTTTATCAAAACAGATGTGCTGAATAAATAAAGTCGAAGAAGAGATGAGGTTCTGACCAAAGGGGGGACTTGACATTAAACCTACACCCCCACCCCCTGATACACCTCCCCCAGCTTCAGCTCCAAATCCAGTGTAATGAAGGAAAAGGTATTGTCAAGGCCAGCCACAGGCTCCCGAATGATCCACTCGCCCGCATCGTTCCGGTAGAAACCCTCTATCTGGCATTGGTCCTGTGCGACCAATATATACTCCCGCAGGCTATTGATAGCCCGGTAAGCTTCGAATTTAGGACCGCGGTCACGGGCTGCCGTGGAGTCGGAAAGCACTTCGATTAACAGGAGGGGATTGAGCAGGGTGTCGGGGGCATTTTCCAAATAATGCTCCTCTCCTTCCGTGAGCACGAGATCCGGGTAATAATATTTATCATCTATACCAGATTTTACGCGTAGTTCGGATGGATACAATTCATACCTGTCTAAAGGTCCGAGATAATTCCAAAGAATGGTCGTTAAATTCCTGACTAATCGATTATGCTCTTTACTACTTCCGCCCATAGCAATCAGTTTTCCATTTTCGTATTCATGGCGTTCTTCCTGTTCTGCTTCCCACTCCAGGTAGGCGGATGGGGATAGTACGGTGGTTGCCTCTGCCATTGGTTATTTTTTTTCTTGAAGATTAAAGTACGGTTTTCCCGGGAAAGAGGCAAGGCGGGTGTAGCCTGCCAATCTTGCCAAAAAAACCTACACACCCAACACAGCCGAAACCTCTACCGCTTTCATAAAATCTGTAGCTATTTCATCACCCGGCAGGAAGATATGGATATCGGTATAACCCTTTGGGCCAGGGCTGCGGTAACGCTCTATCTGCATATCCTGCAGGTTGACGATCCAAACCTCTGGAATGCCATGGCTGGCGTAAAGGGGCAGCTTGATATCCCGGTCTTTTTCGAGGCTGCTGTCAGCAACTTCGATGAGCAAATGAATATCTTCAGCAACAGGATGTGCATTAACATAAAAGTCCGACCGATAACTCAACAAGCTTAAATCTGGTTCCGGCTCAGAATAATCATCGAGCTGTATAGGATCTTGCACACCAAGGATGATAGATGAGGGCAGCAGCTGGCTAAAAAGCCTAATCAAACGTTTCACTGTCCCCGCATGATTACTTTTTATCGGGCTCATATCCACAATTTTGCCATAGAGCAGTTCGACACGCTGCTCCCCGAAAACGCCGGCCTCCCCCATACGATGGTAGGCTTCTGCGGAGAAGCGGTGGGTATCGGTTATTTCTGTGGTCCGGGAAGTCATAGTCTTATCTTTGTTGCAAAATACAGAAATAAGGACATTTATGCAACGGCAATCACTCAGGCTACAGCTTCATTACTCTAAGAAACACTCAGGAAGGGTAAAATAAACTTTGAATAGCCTCTGGCGGAGACAAACAGCTCTTATCAAGCTATCTGAGACGCCCCATAGCAGGAAGGGCGTTTCTAATGGCTAATGCCCGCCTTAGTAGTACTTGAAGAGCAGACAGAAAAGTATTACCCAATCAAATAGCAAAACCCGGATATCAGCCGTGCCAATATCCGGGTCCTTGCAATTTAAGCTTTCAATACTTACGGTAACAAAACGGTGTCTATAACATGTATCACGCCGTTTGACTGATTGACATCATAAGTTATGACATTAGCAACATTGCCTTGTTCATCTTTGACGACCACATTCATCGGACCGTTCATCATAGCGGTTAGGGTGGCGCCATTCACAGTGGTCAGGGTAGCACTGCCATTCCCCTTTTTGATGGCTCCCATAATAGTCTTGGCGTCGTATTTTCCGGCAACGACGTGGTAGGTCAATACGGCTGTCAACTTGTCTTTGTTTTCAGGCTTTAGCAACGTCTCCACCGTCCCTGAGGGCAGATTCTCAAACGCATCATTGACCGGAGCAAAAACCGTGAATGGCCCATCTGATTTTAGCGTTTTCACCAGCTCGGCAGCCTTTACAGCAGCGACCAGCGTTGTGTGGTCTTCCGAGTTCACCGCATTATCTACAATGTCCTTAGTGGCAAACATCGCTTCTCCGCCTACCATAACTGTACTTTCCTGAGCGCTCAGGGTAATGGCAAAGACCAGACCCAGCACTGTTAGTGCAAAATTCTTCATAATGATTATTGATTATTTTGATTTGATGGATATACGCGGCCATAAGGGGTCGCGGATTTTCAGGCCCCCTATTTTTTTTTAAAAAAAATTAATTTTGCCGCTCCTCAGGAAAAAAATCTGGCATGGAAAAAATCGCTCTACCCCTGTGGGAAGCGACCTCCTCAGTCCCTTGTTGTATACTTAGAAAATAGTAAAGGTGTTACCTAACGGATATTGCAACCCCACTGACCAATGCCGTAGAACCTTTACAACGCCCGTAAATTATCAATCATCTGACGGGCATTCTTCGCATTGCGGTAGCCCTTCATTACAGCTTGCCGCAATAGCGCATCCGCTTCATCGAAGAACCCCAGGGAAGCTTTGGCTATCGCCATATTAGCGTAAGCGATGGCCTGCCCGGGATCGAGCGCTATAGCCTTTTCGAGATAGTGAACGGCTTGCTCAAACTGCATGGTATGGGTCAGGTGGAGCGCCCCAAGGCTGGTGTAGGTTTCTGCATAGCCCGGGTCCAGGCTAATGGCTTTCTCGTAGCAGGAAGCAGCTTTATCATACTGCCCGGTCAGCCGGTAGCAGATGCCCAGGTTGGTCCAGTAAGACGCCGTATCCGGCCGGATTTCCAGCGCCTGCTGATGCGCATCGATGGCTTCCTGATAGTAGCCGAGCTGATTATAAGTATTGCCGAGTACAGCATAGGCTTGCGCCAAATCTCCTTTTTGAATACCCGGGTGGGCTATCGCCTGCTGAAGCGTGGCAATTGCCTGCTGGTATTCTCCATCCTGATGCTGTTGACTGCCTTTTCCGAGCAGCCGCTCCGGCCCATCCGGAGACTGAGTGGGTTCCGGTACCGGGGCATCCGCTGCTTTCCTGAGCTGAGTGACGGTTTGGATGAGAATCTGCCGTAGCTGGTTCTTCTCGATCCCATAGCGCTCTGCTGTGATGATGCCCAGTTTCCACTCCCGCTCCACGGCATTCAGGCGGGCGGCATACTGCAGCAGCTCTTCTTCGGTCACCTGCCCCCTGAGTTCCGGCAGGTGGGCCCTAAGCCGGTCCATCACTTCTTTTAGCTGATCATTGAGCAGCATGTTTTTTAGTTCGTCCGGCAGGTTTTGTTGGCTCATGGTATAATAGTGATCTTTGATACTGCAGCAATTTAGGCATAAATGAGCAATTGCCGGCCCGCACTGATCAAAGGCGGCTCCTACCCCGGGGTTAGTGATACAACTCACTGACTATCGTAGCAAAATTCGGCAATTTGCACCTATACAACAGTGGCACTGCCCTGCCGCTGAAGCTAATTTTTATCACACGAAAAAACTAAAACAACATGACCAATACCTTGAGCCGCATCGGACTTGACCAAGAACAATCACAGGTACTTTCCAATAAACTCAACACCCTGCTGGCCAACTACCAGCTCTTCTACATGAACGCCCGGGGGTTTCACTGGAACATCAAAGGCAATAAGTTCTTCGAGCTCCACCTGAAATTTGAAGAGCTGTACAACGACTCCCTAATCAAAATCGATGAGATTGCTGAGCGCATCGTTACCCTGGGATTCACCCCTTTGCATACCTATGAAGACTACACCCAAATTTCGGCTATCCGTCAGGCAAAAAATATCTCAGACGGCGTGGAAGCCGTAAAAGAGATCCTCAAAGGCTACGAAGTCCTCCTGCCACTGGAGCGGGAGCTGCTGGATCTGGCCGGTGATTCCGGAGATGAAGGCACCAATGCCCTTATGAGCGACTACATCCGCGAGCAGGAAAAACTGGTTTGGATGTATTCGGCTTATCTGGGATAACAGGACCGACAGGCTTTGACGTCGATGGCACCGTAATCTTCCTGTTGGAGGTTACGGTGCCGTCATTTTGGGGGCCTTTATTTACCCTGTAAAGCGATACCTGCAACTCACCTTTTCGGATTACCTTAGCAGCATCTGACCGGTGTCAGCCTTTGTTTACTGCCCCGGTAAAGAACAAAACCCTATGAAAAAACAGCAAATCGGGCTCCTGCTAGGCCCCTTACTTTTTGTCGCCACCCTGATTTTTGCCCATCCGGAAGGGTTGAGCCGCGAAGCCAATGCGGTCCTTGCCTCTACCCTATGGATTGCCACCTGGTGGATACTGGAGGTGATCCCTATTGCCGCTACCGCTCTGCTGCCCATCGTACTTTTTCCACTCACCGGCGCACTGGACCTAAAAGCCACTACCGCTTCTTTTGGCCATCGGTACATCTTCCTGTACGCCGGCGGGTTTATCCTGGCGATTGCTATCGAGCGGTGGAACCTGCACCGGCGCATAGCCCTTCATATTATCCGCTATATCGGCACGAATGTCAGAAGTATTATCCTGGGCTTTATGGTTGCTACTGCTTTCCTATCCATGTGGATTTCCAATACCGCTACAGCCGTCATGATGCTGCCCATCGGGCTCGCTGTTGTCACACAACTTAAAGATAACCCCAACACCCGGGCGGATGAAAACCGAATCTTTGGCAAGATACTTATGCTGGCCATTGCCTACAGCGCTTCCATTGGAGGCGTAGCCACCCTGATTGGCACACCGCCCAACCTGGTCCTGGCAGGGATTGTACAGGAGATTTATGGCATAGAGATCACCTTTTCCCAATGGATACTCATCGGTCTGCCTATTTCCATCATCATGCTCGTCATCTGTTGGTACTACCTTACCCATTTTGCCGCCTCCTTTGAACAAAAGTCTTTCCCGGGCGGCAAACAGGAAATACAACGACAGATGAATCAGCTCGGCCCTGTCTCGTATGAAGAAAAACTGGTCCTGGGGGTTTTCGTGCTTACTGCAGTAGCCTGGATTACCCGCTCTTTCCTTCTGAATCAATTTTTACCTGCTCTGGACGATACGATAATTGCGATCATGGCGGCTACCACCCTCTTTATTTTACCGGCAGGCAAGGCTCACAAGCGCCCCTTGGTGGAATGGGAGGAAGCCGTCAGGCTGCCCTGGGGCGTGTTGCTGCTATTCGGCGGAGGGCTTGCTCTGGCGGAAGGGTTCAAAACCACAGGGCTCGCAGGATGGATCGGGGGGCAATTGTCTTTGCTTGAAGGGCTACCGCTTTTTCTACTGCTGCTTATCCTGGTGGCTGCAGTCAACTTCCTGACCGAAATCACCTCCAACCTGGCCACCACTGCCATGCTCCTTCCCATACTGGCTCCTCTGGCCATGGCCATCGGCGTGCACCCCTACGTACTGATGGTGGGCGCGACCCTGGCGGCTTCCTGCGCGTTTATGCTGCCGGTTGCTACTCCGCCCAATGCGATCGTTTTTGGCTCGGGATACCTCAAAATACCAGATATGGTCAAAACAGGCGTATGGCTGAATTTAATCTCTATCCTTCTGCTCAGCCTGATGGTTTACCTGCTTTTGCCCTACGCGTGGGGCTTCGATCCGTTTGTATTTCCAGACGAGCTCAAATAATTGCTCCCAAAGGTTTTTTGAAACCAAACTTCATAACGAATCCTGGTAATGCTTTGCCCAATGACAAATCAGCTAACCCCGCCCCAATACACCCTGCCCGTTATCATCTTCGCCCAGTTCACCGGCACTTCTCTTTGGTTTGCCGGCAATGCAGTCCTCCCGGATCTGCAGATGGCATACGGGCTGCCCGGGGGCGCGCTCGGCGGGCTGACCTCTGCGGTGCAACTTGGCTTTATTATTGGCACCCTGCTCTATGCTATTTTTATGCTGGCCGACCGGTTTTCTCCTTCACTGGTTTTTTTGTTTTCTGCTCTACTCGGCGCTTTATTCAACCTGGGCGTTGGGACAGTAGGCACAGATTATTCCAGCATCCTGCTGCTGCGCTTTCTAACCGGGCTGTTCCTCGCGGGCATCTATCCGGTAGGCATGAAAATAGCCGCCGACTGGTATGCTGCCGACCTGGGCAAAGCATTGGGATATCTGGTTGGCGCGTTGGTGTTGGGTACCGCTTTTCCGCATTTGCTGCGCTTTACCGCTGCGGAAGTCCCCTGGCAGCGCGTCATGCAGGGCACTTCTTTCCTGGCAGTTATGGGTGGGCTGTTAATTTGGTGGCTGATCCCTGACGGTCCCTACGGGCGATCCGGCACCGCCTTCAAGCCGGCTGCCATCGTTGCCATCTTTCGCATCCCGGATTTCCGGGCAGCAGCCCTGGGCTACTTCGGGCACATGTGGGAACTGTATGCCTTTTGGGCATTTGTCCCCGTTATCTTGCTAGCCAGGTTTCCGGAACTTTCTCCTGCCTCAACGGCTCTTTTTGCCTTCGGGGTCATTGGTGCGGGTACACTTGGCTGTATTTTAGGTGGGTATTGGTCATTGCGCACCGGCAGCGCTAAGGTAGCTTACGCCATGCTGCTGATCTCCGGGCTTCTCTGCCTGGCCTCTCCCCTGATCTTCCAGCTACCGGGATGGGCTTTCACAGCACTGCTTTTCCTTTGGGGCTTTGTGGTGGTAGGCGATTCCCCACAGTTCTCAACGCTTGTAGCCCAAAACGCACCGCCCGAATCCAGGGGTTCCGCCCTGACTATTGTCAACAGCATTGGCTTTGCGATTACCATCTTCAGTATTCAGGGCTTAACGTACCTGAGCCAGGACTGGGGCATATCGAACAGCCTTTGGATACTTTTCTTCGGCCCGGCACTGGGCCTTACAGCTACCCGAAGATTATTCCGTTCGGCTTAGACCCATTCCGATGGGGAAGCTATTGCCTGACCTAAATCCCTCATACTCTGAACAAAGTACCAGATCCCGCCAACCAATGGTGGCAAGGCTAAAACGAACCAAAGGTAACCTACCCAATTTGTGGGCTCATAGTTGAATGCACCTGCTGTCTGGGCACCGGCAAAGAGCACCAAACAATACGCTGTAGCCGCCAAAAAGTAATTAAGGTGCAGCCGGCTTTGCAAAAGAATGGCTTTGAGCAGGCTGCTTCCCAGTTGCCAGCAACCTAAAAAGAAGGCCGCAACAAAAGTGAAGGGGAAGAATACAGAAGACCCAAGAAGCAAGCTCTGGACGACGTTATCAATGGTGAACAATACCTTTTTCATGTTTGGTGGTTTTGATTACACCAAAGATACAGGCTTTATTCATAATTTTCAATACTTTTTGAAAGTTATGAATAAAAACAATCTCCCTTTACGCTCCCGATTACCGGCTGCCGCTTAGACGCCGAATAAGTCAGGCTGTCAAAAATGCCTCCAGTAAGCTAAGTGGGACTGCCAGCCACAGTAAATCAAAAGGCAGCAGACCCAGATGGCCGGTGACTACCCCATAGTGCCCTGCGATTTTCATATTCTGTTTTTAATATGCCCAACGGTTTGCACATGCGCAGCCCAGCCTTCATAAACGTCTTCTCAACGCTTTAACCTGGCGTAATTTAGGACTTTTCAACCGAAGAATCAACGTCGTGGCCGTGTTGACTTATTCGCATTGTTATTGCCGGTTTTCTTTTTTCATATATTAAGGATATTCGGTGTAAAAGATTGATTGGAAAGGGAAATAATAGGATAGTAATAAAAAAGATCACCTAGAACATATTAATATTCTAAGTGATCTTTGTATTCAAAATTGCTTATTTATTTGATTACAATAAATGATTTAGTCATCAGATGCTGTCCATTTGATAAAATTAACTGGTATGTTCCATCAAGTAGATTTTGGGTGTTTAAGTCCCAATTATCAGTATCATTATGTTTGGTGATGGTATAATCTTGAATTGTTTGTCCAAATGTATTCACTATACGCAGTGAGATATTTCCTCTCCAATCATTATCTAGTTTGATCTGACCCGTCGTACTGACTGGATTAGGAAATATTGTTACTGCCGTTGGTGGCACGATGATGTCCTCTTTCGTACTAGTAAGCATAAGGCAAGAAGTGAGATTGGCATCAAAAGCACTTTCCGTGGCTCCTATGTCAATACAGCTGCCTTGGACTCTGGCACTCCCCTTAACATCGAGGTCAGCTACATCATCAGGCAATATACCTCGATCGACTGCTGGACTGGTCTCTGATAAGTCGGTAGTGCCTACTACGAATAGTGGGTCAGCATCTTGCTGATCTTGTGCTACCGCCCATGCACTAGCTGCACTGTCACTAAATAGGTTACCTCCTAGAGAAGTCAAAGTCGCACTAGCACTTGCAGCTAGTACACTTGTAAAGTCAGGGGTATAGAGGATGTTGTTTTGCAAAGTTATAGCAGCCTGATCTGCAGCGATGATGGCAGGTGATGATCCAGTAACAGTACAGTTGGTCAAGGTCACAGGCACTGCTTGAGCGACTACGACTGCTGAGGCATTATTGGGTCCGCTATGACCTGCGAATAGGCAATTGTCGATAGATACGTCTAGTCCTGGTACGAAACCAGCTACAGATGCCATACCTATACCGAGTGCCTGAGGGCTATCATTATTACTAAAGGTGGTCTGGCTGATGCGTATAGTACTATTGCTTGTTGTAGCTTTAAAAAATAGCAAGCCTCCAGCGTTGCTTTCAGCACTATTGCCTGAGATCTCACAATTGCGAACCTCAAGTTGATTGTCACCCGCCTGATCTCTTAATGATAGACCACCTCCTGATCCTGAGACTGTATTATTCATTATTGTACAATCTGTAATTATTGAAGTGCCACCACTTGCAAAATTTCCATACACAACATCTAATCCTGCTCCAGTTGATATACCACTTTCAGCCGTATTACCAATAAAGGTACAACCGTTGATCTGATAGTTATTATTTTGCACACTAGATTGGCAAGTCAATCCACCTCCGCTTCCGGCTGTGCTAGTATTACCATTAAAAATGCAATTTTCAACTGTTGCAGATTGATTTGCAGTAAGTAGTGTTATGACAGCACCACCACCTTGGGTTGAACTATTGCCTGAGAAAGCACAGTTGGACAAAATTGGATTAAGCCCATTAGATAGAGACATTCCTCCTCCAACACCTATTATAGCAGTGTTATTGGTAAAGAAAGAGTTCTTGAAATTTATATGAGCTTCAACAGATGTAAATCCGCCACCTGTGTCTCCTGCAATATTTTCTGAAAATTGGCAACTATCTATTTCGACACCGTTTCCAGGGACGAATGCAACAAACAAACCGCCACCATTCATACCTGCTTCATTTCGCTGAAAGCGACAGCCAACTACCTTTCCTCCAGCTGCATCAGCAGTACGGTAATAAGCTCCGCCACCGTGATCTTGGGCAAAGTTGTCTTTCAAAATACAGTTACTAAGTTGCAGCGGCCCGAAAGTAAATAAACCAGCACCTCTAATGTCCGTTAATATACTTGGATCACCGTCTGCATGACCTCCAGAGACCGTAAATCCATCTAGTACACAGGCTGCACTAATCGTATTATTACCATAGACAACATTTTCTACATTGTCAGATCTATTAATCGAAAAATTATTGCTCACATCATCTCCGTTGATATCACCTGAAAGTATAGTCTCATACAAAGAAGGATTTCGCTGTGACCTATTCGTCTCTGTACCATTAAATCCACCGTACAATTGGACGTCTTGCCAGAGTAGAAACATTCTCTTGGTTGGGTCGGGTGATACTGCTGGCACTTCGGGTGTATAGGTGCCTTCTGCTACCCAGATCTCTTCGTTGGGCTCAGCATTGTCTAGGGCTGTACTTAGGCTTGTGTAGGCATTGGCCCACGAAGTACCGTTATTTGCTCCAGTGGCGTCTGCATCTACATAGGTGTACGGTGAAGCAACTTGGAGGCCATTTCTCGGGTATTGAACTTCCTCAATCGTCTGCCAATCGTCTGACATAACTAGAAGCATCAATGGGTTTTCGATGTTTTCGGCATAAAAATAATACGAGTTTTGTATCCCTTGAGCACCTTGAGTGAGGCCTAGACCACTAAGCAATGCAGCAGGAGCAGGAGCACCTCCCAGAAATATGCTATCTATAAAAGTAGTACCATGCTTTATCACCAAAACATCATAAGGAATGCTTGGGCCAGCTAAGGTAGGTACTGTAACTTTACCCCAGCCAGCAGCTTCATATTGATGCTCAAGGTATGACACTGCTCTGCCAGGCACATTATCTAGTCCAAAAGCTGCGATAGATACATTAAGGTCAAACACAATCTCAGTATTTGTAGTCCAAGTGTCACCATAGTTTGTTGGGAAGGGTAGTTCATAATTAGGCACAGGGAATACAGTTGCATTACCAGAAAATACCAATTGATCGTCAGGGTTGCCACTCAGAGGGCCTAAGCTTAGGGATTGCTCAAGCTTATAAGTGCCCACCTCGGCTATGCCATCTGATGTCTTTCTAGTATGATACTCACTAAATAAATCTAATGGACCAAATACTGAGCGGCTTATAAAGTATCTAGTAGCATCTGCGAATTCTGGTCTAACGGCTGAAAAATACTCGTCAGTGTACATAAACTCAGGGGCGATCGAGCCAAAATCGTATTGAATGTTTTCTCCCTCCAATTCAAAATTGATTACTGGAGTATAACTGAGTAGTCTCTCATCATTTAGATTGGGGCTATGCGGAGTATTGCTTTCGGTTAAAGTTATCTGTCCCTGCAAGGGCATAAAAATGCAAATGAAAAGAAGGATAAACAATGTAATTTTTGTAGCCATGATAATTGCTTAAAAAGGTTAATTAATGAGAGCAAAGTAAGTCTCATTAGCCTCTATGACGTTATCAAAAAAATCACATCTAATATAAAATTTGATGCATCAATTTATTATATTATTGATTATCAACACTTTACGAATAAGCCTACTTTTCTCGCTTCTGCAGGGAAGAAGCTTTTTTTATGTAAAAGTAATTTGATATCTATCCTAGTGTCATCCCTTCTGAAAGGAACCCGGGGTCTTGCCAAATTGATCCTTGAAGCATTTGACAAAATAGGCTACACTGCTAAAGCCGACCAAGTAGGTCACCTCTGATACATTCTTATCCTCTTGCTCTAATAGCACAAGGGCTTTCTGCAAACGGATATATCGGATGTAATTGTTGGTGGTCATATCCGTTATTGACTTCATCTTTCTATTCAATTGTGATCGACTGAGTCCGATTTCTTCGGCGAGTATGTCTATACTGAAAATAGGATTTGCCATGTGTTTATTGATTATATCTCCGATTTGCTCTATGAATTGATTTTCGACCGGATTGCCCTCCAATGGTGTAATTTTGACCAAAGGAGACTGCAGCAGTTTGTTTCGCAGATTGACCCTTAACTGTATCAGTGCTTTGACTCTTATATTTAATTCTTTGGCGTGGAATGGCTTCAGCAGGTACTCGTCCGCACCGAGTTCTAGTCCTGTCATCTTATCTTCATCATTAACCTTTGCGGTCAGCAAGATCACTGGTATGTGACTTGTATTGACATCCGATTTTATTTTTTTGCAAAATTCAAAACCATTCATCACCGGCATCATTACATCGCTGATCACGAGTTCGGGCATGTAGGCTTTTGCCATTTCGAAGCCAATTTTACCATTTTCTGCCTGTAGGATGTGGAATCGGTCATCCAGTGTGCTTTTGATATAATCTCGTACATCATTGTTGTCCTCCACAAGTAGGATAGTGGGTTTACTGTAGCTTGGATCTTTGACCTTAGCTAGTGCAGTAGCATCTGTGGTAGCTAGTCCCGACAGCAGCTCCATATCGACTCTGGAGCTTATGCGGGAGTCAGCAGCCTTATGTATGTCAGCTTGCTCTAAGTGGGCATTGCCTCGTTTTAGTCTTAATGTGAAAGTAGTGCCTTCGCCTACTTGGCTCGTAACGGTAATATTGCCGTGATGCATGTCGATTAGCTCTTTGGCAAGGCTAAGGCCGATACCACTACCCTCTATGGCATTTTCTGTCGAATTCTCTACTCTGAAAAATCGCTCAAAAACATAAGGTAGATTCTCTGGACTAATCCCAATTCCTGAGTCAATGATATCTACCTTGACTTCATCAGCTTCTTCAGTAATCATAAGCGATACGGTGCCGCCTTTCGTGCTGAATTTGTATGCATTGGAAAGCAGGTTGAAAAATATGATTTCCATTTTCTCGATATCAACCCACATCTGCAGGCGATCTACGCTGCTTTCAAATCTCATCTGTAGGCCATTGGTATCTGCTAGCGATTCAAAAGACATAAAGATCCCTTTGGCAAAAGAGATGAATTCAGTCTCTTCGACGTCCAAGGAGACATGCTTATTTTCAATTTTGGATAAGTCTAAGAGCTGATTTACCATGTTGAGCAATCGATTAGATTGGTGTAGGGCTCCTTGCATGAGCTTGATGTCTCCTATATCATTAACCTTGTCGATGAGCTGCTCTAGAGGGCCCATAATCAACGTAAGTGGGGTACGAAACTCATGGGATATATTGGTAAAGAACCTCGTTCGCATTTCGGAGTTTTCTTGTAGCACCCGATTGCGATCCTCTAATATCTCTACACTATTTTTCTTTTCTAAGATTACGTTCTCTTGTGCCTTGAGTAGCTTAGACCTTATGTAGAGTAGTGACCCCAGGAGTAAAGTGATCAGCAAGGCAGCAAAACCAATGATATTTCGACTTCTGGTTTTCTGAATTACGGCTTCCTTCAGCAGAGCTACTTTCTTAACTTCTTCACTATGAAGATTGGCTTCCATTACGGCAAAGTTGTCGACAAACATCTGGTTCTCGATACTGTCTCGGGTAGCATAATATTCATTGGCAACGGCCCTGTACTTATCGGCTTGTGCCGTATTGTTATAAATGTCGATAAGAAAAGCCCTTGCACTTTGTACGGTCTCTAGGTCGGAGGTTTGCTCGCCTAAGTCCATGATATCCATTGCTAGCTCTTCGGCCTTCTTCAGATCACCTTGAGCTATATAGAGGGTTGTTAAGCCCTTAAGTAGATAAAATTGCTCGAAGGATGGAAGATCCTTATTTTCATTGTAGATCGGCAACAATAGGTCGATGCCTTCCTGGATTTTACTTTCTCGCAATAGCTTTTTACTTTGCATAACCGTGAATACCAAGATGAACCGCTCATCATCAATCTCTTGGGCTATTTCCATTCCAATATTGGCATATTCGTCAAATGCCTCGTCAGGTGCATTGTGTTCGGCAAGGTTCATGAGGCTATACAACTGGCCTCTCTTATCACCGATTTCTCTTTTTATGGCAAGGGCCTTCTGATAGTATTCTGTAGCTTTTTTGTCATGTCTAATGTTGAAATAAAGGGCTCCTATATTATTGGAGATGACGGCTTCTGCATTCCTCTGACCTTGCTCGACTGCTTGCTGCAATGCCAATTCGTAAAGCGCTATACTTTTGGCTACTTGACCTAGTTGGTTGTAGATCCGTCCTTGATTGTTATAAAGTATAAATTTGTCTTTCTCTTCGCAGTATTGGAGGGCTTTATTACTAATCGTCAGGGCTTGGTTGAGGTCTCCTACTCTTTCATGATAAGAAGCCATATTGGTGTAAATACGAAAAATAAACGGCCGCTCTCCTAGACTCAATGCGATGGGCAGTGCCTCTTCGAGGGCAATCCGCAGTGAGTCATACGCTCCTAGCAGTCGATTTCCTTCACCGATTGCCATGAGACTTTCTACCACATGGGAAGAATCCTTAAGTGCTCTAGAAATCGTAAGTGCCTCTTTAGCAGCGTCTAGTCCTTTCTCTATCTCGTTGGGGTAGTAGTGCTCTTGAAGGGAGAGTAAGGTGGCGATTCTGTCCTTTCCTTCTTGCTTTTGCAGGGCGTGCTGAAGGCTGTCTATAACAGGATCGGAAGTGACATCTTGTGCTATGCTTTGCAACGATAAAAAAGAAAATAGCACGATAAACAGTATAAATCTGTGAGTAGCGGTAATTACCTTAAAGTATTTGCAATTGTTCATTTGTATCCTTATAGAACAATAAAGATACTATTGATCTCAAAATTTCTATATAATTGGTAATTCTATTATTCGGCTCTTCGCCATATTTAGTGGATTTTCAAATCAAGGCCTCCGAGTTTGAAGTAGATCATTAGGATAAAATTGAATGGGTTTCGATAGCCTCTGGCAATTCTCTTTATTTCCTGAATCTTTAGGTTCACCCCTTCAGCGAAAGCATTATTTGCCAATCTTTTGAAGTAGGTCTTAATACCGTACCAATGGTCATGGAGCATATTGACAAACTCCTGGATGGGCTTGATCCCGCTGCCCCAAGCCATCTTTATCCACTCATTGAGCGGCTTGAGGCGCTTTGAAAACTGAGCCGCATCGAAAACTTCCCGGAATAGCTCTTTGAGGCGGTAGGCCTGGCCCAGATTAGGGAATGCTTGTTTTAACAAGTCCAGGCGTTGTTGCTGCTTTTGAGATAACTTGCTGGCATTGCGCAGCCATAAATACCGGCTGTGCTTGAGCGCCTCCTTAAACTGCTTTTGTTCTGCTCTTCGAATAGTATCAATAGCTTCATTAAGCTTTTTGACTAAATGAAAGCGGTCAAAAACCATCTCGGCTTGTGGAAGAAGGTAGGACTCACAGACCGCGATATAGGAGCGTGACATATCTAGAGTCACTGACCGTACTGTAGCCCTGTCTGCGCCACGGGCTTCCATATCGATAAGTGCTTCGCCTACAGCTTTTTGGTCTTTGCCCAGAGATACGCCTACTACCTTTTTAGCTTGCCGGTCACATAGGATGGTCAGGTAGTTGTGCCCTTTCTTTCGTGAGGTCTCGTCGACAGATAGGTCCTTGACCGCTCTTAGCTCCTGAGTAGCCAAAGCATTGCTGACATGGCGGCCCACTATACGGCTAGCTATACGAGAATCAAAGCTGTAGTGGCGGCCTACTGCAGAGGCGCTCATGCCTTTATCCATGAGCTTTAGAACGTCAAGCTCAAATAAAAGGGTAAAGGAGCTGCCCGGCTCAGCCCAGGGGACCGCTACCAGGCGTACCTCTCCTGACTCCGTCTTCACCCGCGGCACACGTGCGTGCAGATAGCAGTCATGCTGGAAAAAACGCAGATGCCGCCAACTCCGTAATTGATGATCGTGCACAGGGCACATCTCGCCCTCGTGCATATTCCGGAGTCATTGACCCCCTAATTCCGGTCTCATTGACCCCCTGTTGATAACTGAGCACATTTGCTCTGGCGGGGGATGTTGGTAAGTCGTTTACGAAGATAGGTTATTTGTTGATTTTCTCATGCTTTCCCCCCGAAGTTCTATGCGGTGTGCCCTATGCACGAGCCGGTCAAGGATAGCGTCAGCGATCGTGGGCTCGTCAAAGTACTCATGCCACTTAGCGACAGGGAGCTGTGAGCAGATCAGTGTAGCGCCGTTTTGGTAGCGGTCCTCGAGGATTTGCAGCAGCAGCAGCTTTACTTTGTGGGAGATGGGCTGCAAGCCAAAGTCGTCGAGGATAATGAGCCTGGCTTTCTGGAGCCGGTTGAGCCATTTGACCGTCGAGCCGTCAGCTTGTGCCAGTGCGATCTCTTCGCACAGGCGGTTCATGTTGAAGTACAGGGTGCGCAAGCCCAGGGCGCAGGCATGGTGCCCCAGGGCGCAAGCCAGGAAAGACTTCCCGCAGCCGGTCGGCCCGGTGATCAAGAGGTTCTCGCCGCGCTCTATCCAGGCCCTGTCGCTAAGCCTGGCCAGTTCTGTGCGGGAGAGGTTGCGGTGCTCAGAGCATAGAATGTCCTGGATGTTAGCCTGGTAGCGCAGCTTGCTCAGGCGGGCGTACATTTTCATGCGTTTGGCCTGGCGGTGCTACTGTTCGGCATCGGCCAGGCGGGCGATGAGCTCGTCGCCCTGGAGCTGTTCATTGAGGGGGAGCTCCAGGATAGCCTGGTAAGCATCTGCCATGCCGGCAAGCTTAAGCTCCCGCATCAGTGTCAAAGAAGCATTGGTCATGATTATTGATTTTGGTGAAGTAAATGTTATTGATAAGCCTGCGGCCCGCGGATATTGCTGTGCTCGGGGGGCGAGAAGGCACCCAGCTGCTGCGGTTGCTGGTCAAGCTTGCGCTCGAGGATGTTCTTAAGCATGCCGTAGGATGCTTTGCCAGCGCCCTGGCAGCGCACGGCAGCCCTCTCCAGCCTCAACGGGGTGTACTTTTTGCCCAGGGCCAGGATGCCCCGGCAGGAGTTGTAGCTCTGGCTCTGTTGGGCACGCGAGAGGAGCACCTGCCCCATTGCCCATTCTGTAGCCGGGCCTATCTTTTGGGCTTGCTCTGCAAAGTAGGCGGCGTCATAGCCCTGGGCTTTGCGCCACTCCTGGTGGCTGCGGGGCATGTGGGCTTCCTGGGTCTGGTAGAGGTACGTGCCATGCGGCGGCAGCCGCTGGTGCGAAGCGACGCGCTTTTGGCCCACAAAGACCTCCACCGCCCTTGATGTGTAGGTGGCATAGGCTTGCTTGCCTACGTACTGGAAGGGCACAGAGTAGAAGTTTTTCTCTTCGCCCAGGAAGATGTGGTAATTGCGCTGGACTTTTGCAGAGGTGCTTTTCTTAGCTTCGAAGCGGTGGCTGGGCAAAGCGGACAACAGCTGCTGCTCTTCTGCCTCAAAGCAGGACAGCCGGGAGCCCGGGCGCTTCTGGAAGGGGAGCAGGTTGTGCGCTTCCACAGCTGGGGCTATGGCGTGGTTCAGCTCGCTAAGGCTATGGAAGGTTTTATTGCGCAGCGGCGCATAGACGCGCTTGTAGACGGTGCTGACCATATTCTCTACGCTGGCTTTGTCTTTTGGCTTGCCAGGGCGGGCGGCCTCGAGCCCGCAGCCGTAATGGGCTGCAAGCTGCACGCAGAGCTCATTGAAATCAGGCTCGTAGCGCCCAGGGCGGGTTACAAAAGCCTTGAGGTTGTCCGAGAGGATGACTTGCGGCACGCCGCCAAAAAAAAGCAGGGCTTCTGTGATGCCGTGGGCCAAGTCCAGTACTTTCTGAGAGTGCAGCGCGATGGCAAAGGTATACTGGCTATAGGGCAGCACCGCTACCAGGGCCTGGCAATCGTGCACCTGCCCGTCCTCACGGCTTACCCACTGCATGGTCTTGCCTGCAAAGTCCAGGTATACCGAATGGCCTGGCTTGTGCGACAGGGCCATGGACAAGCCCTTGCCCTGCAAATGGCGCCCCAGGCGCTCGCAGAACTGACTGTAGCCATAGCCCCCGGGTTGCGCCTCGTGCAGCTCCCCCTCTTCAACGGCAAGGGCTTGGGCTACAGTGCCATAGGCAGCCTGCGCGCGTTGCACGTAGGTTTTGACGGTATTTTTGGATACCTGCAGGCGCTTAGCTGTGCGCTTGTAAAAACCACAGGCTTGGTAAGCCTCTAAAATCTGGCGTATCTCGTCCATTCGTTTGGTTTTGCTCTTCATCCAGCCGTTTTTATGGCTAGATTAAGGATTAAAACCAACATCGCCCAGGCATTGCAAAAGGGGGTCAGTGGCTCCGGAATGTTATTAACATCACGGGGGTCAATGACTCCGGAACGTTATTAACATTTAGGGGGTCAATGACTCCGGAACAGGGGGGGCAGACTAAATCGGAATGGGGGGTCAAAGGGACCGGAATACGCACCGAATAAGTCAGGCTGTCAAAAATGCCTCCAGTAAGCTAAGTGGGACTGCCAGCCACAGTAAATCAAAAGGCAGCACACCCAGATGGCCGGTGACTACCCCATAGTGCCCGATTCCACCGCTCAGCTCCAGTTTCGTACAACACCAGAGCGTAAAGTCTTGGCTTGCAGCCGACTTTCGCTCTTAATTATTGTAAACCGTATTATTTTATTTCAACTCCTTCTATTTCTTTCAGCCATTCAGTGCCAAGCATAGAAGGGGTCAAACAACCTTTTTTACCTTTATATTCCGAAATCAATTCAATCACCTTCTCAATGCAGTTCACTGTAAAAAGATAAGCTTCTGGACCTTTTATTTCAACACTTGCCGTTTCGTTATTGTCGTTTTTGGCAATTGCCTTTATATAAGTTTTACCTTTTTTCAGCTGACTGTCAGAAGGCCCTTCGGGGAAAAATTTAATCAACCTATTAAGCAGTAAGTTTCTCAACCATTTTAGCTTACCTTTCATCATGCTTACCACAAAACCTGGGAATTCAGAATAAGTTTCTATGTTAGAAACAGATGTTGAAAGGCGAGCTGTATATAAGTCAGCACGCCATGGGTTATAAACGGCCTTAAACTGTTTTGCATAAACGGTAACATCCATCTCACTTTGAGCTGGTTGTGCCATTTTGTATTCACCATCAATTAGAATATGCCCTGCTTTTTGGATATCTTTCAAAACGGTTTTTAGTGTCCCTCGGGAAGCACCTCCAATTGTTGCGTAAGCGATGGTGAGCTGATTAGGATTTTGGAGTTTACTACACGCGATTTTAGCGGCAATATCAGTAGGTACCACACCGAAACCTGCTGCGGGAATTATAAAAATGCCTGATTCCCGCGCTTCAGTATCATATTTAAAGGCATTTTCCATTTCAGCAAATTCGCCAGCAATATCCAAGTAGTGTGTTTTTGAACTTATACAGCCCTGAATTAAACCATCTTGGGTAGCTGAAAATGGCCCTGCCAAGTTCACAAGAAAATCGACATCTTGTAAGTGTTTAGCCGAATCTTCGGTGCTGAAGATACGCGTAGCACAGTTTAATTCTTGCCCCGTTTGCTCAACCTTTGTGCTCCTTGCTGCAAGAATTGGCGTCCAGCCTTTAGCAATTAAATATTTGGCAAATAGTTTTCCGGTGTAGCCATTGGCTCCATAAATTAAAATTTGCTTATTTCTCATTTTCAATTCTTTCTTTTAGCGCTAAGTTATGAGCAACAAAAGCCCGCTCCATTTTTTGGATAAGGTTCTTTGAAATAAAAACGGAAAGCACCCCTGTAAAATACTCCCCATGTTCCAAGATGGTGAGGTTTTCATTTTGCTCTTTTAAACGGTAGTAGTGCTCGCCCGCTAAAAGAAAGCTGGCCACTTGCTTTCCTTTCCAAACTATCTCTTTATTTTCTTTGAAAGAAAGCAGTGTTGCTGCAAATGTATTTTCTAAAGGAACAATGGTTGTTTTGATTGTCTCTCCTTCTGATATCTTACCTGTGATGTGAGAAACCAGAGGATTCCAATCAATATATCTTTCAAAGTCGATTAGAGTTTTCCATACCCTTTCCTTTGGAGCAATAATTTCTACTTTGGTGTGATACTCTTTCATGTTTTCATTGTTTACAACATGAGCGCCAACGCAGCTGGCCCACTTCTCTAAGCTACCAAAATTTCAACAGAAATCAAGAACTCAAAGCTCGTAATCAACTTCGATAGAAATCAGGGCAGGTTAACGGTTACGCATTGTTGCACAAAACCTAAAGGTAACTAAAGCGGGCACCTAAGCAGCCGGTTCGTTACCTTTAGAGCATGTTTGGAGCGGTTTCGCCATGAAAATCCAGGATTTATGGTTCTGGCAAAGTCACTAAATTTGAGTTTAGCGGGCTACATGAAAATTTAGAGCTTGTTGGGACTTTTGTCTTCTAGTCGAAAACTAACAATTTTTTGGTTAGACGAGGCACGAAAACCGGAGTTTAGCCTTAGCTAAATGAGGATTTTCGGGACGAAGTGTAAGCAAAAAAGTGTAGTT
>NZ_JAVJSK010000059.1:0-52697 GCF_040219495.1 Phaeodactylibacter sp.
GTCGAGAACTAACAATTTTTTGGTTATACTAGGTGCGAAAACTGGAGTTTAGCCTGAGTTAGATAGCGTGTCCCGCAGTTTCCGGGAAGGATTTTCGGGGCGAAGTATAAGCAAAAAAGTGTAGTTTGCAGGCCGATTACTTAAGTCCCAACACGCTCTTAACGCTTGAAAGCCCTGGGTTTGCTGAATGTTTACCGCTCAGTTCCTTCAGGAACAACCCATTAGTGGATTAGTACCCGCTGCGAACTGAAGGCATGCCCATCACTGAGCTGCAGCCAGTAGACGCCGGGGACACAGTGGGCCACCGGTACCTGCAGGCTGCCCGCAGTACTGTCGTGCTGCCCCTGCCAGATTTGTTGCCCTTTCACATCAAAGAGCCGGATTTGCAATTGCATAGGCTGGCAGTCCCCAAAGCGGATGGTAAAGACCTCTTGTGCCGGATTGGGGGAAAGGAAATAGCTGCAGGGCAATTCGTGATGATGCGATGCATCGGTAATGACAAGGTTGCTGGCGACGGCTTCTCCGCTATGCATAGGCTGTGCCATAGTGGCGGCCGTTGCTATCGCGGCTTTCACGTTATTGGCTATGAAAGTGAAATTGAGCGTGCCAATCGTATCTGATGGCTCGTGGTAATTGGGGTTGCGGAATTCAGCGCCATCCGTCAGCATAAGAGCTGGAATCTCGGCATTCCAGAAGGGCGCATGATCGCTGCGCAGTAAAACCGGCGCCAGGAGCGGGTTCGCAATTTCGAGCCCGATTACGCGCAGTTCAGGGACATAGGTGGCCGCAGCTTCATTGAAAGCCTGGTAAAGGTCGGCCCCGAAACCCGCCCCGACGTTAATAAGGAAATTGCCCCGGCCGTCCTCTGCTTCCAGTTCTGCGTTAGCTTCAGGAAAAAGGAGCTCAAACCCCTGTGGAAAGGTCTGACTGTTGGGGGCATCACTGTAATAACCGATCATTTCCAGATTGAGGACTCCTTCTATAGTTTCGGTATTGGACAGGTGGTCCACGTAGTAGATACTGCCATCCAGGCCGGTTTCTTCAAAGTCAAAGCCAATAAACCGCAGGCTTTTACGGAAGTGGTAAGCAGAAAGGATACGGGCGGCTTCCAAAACGCCAACTATTGCGGAGGCGTTGTCGTCTGCACCGGGGGAGTCGCTCACGGTATCGTAGTGCCCGTCTATGATGATGACGTTGTTGCTGTTGGTTTTCCCCCAATGGTCACCGATAATGTTATGAGCGGTGGTGCCTATATTGGGGAAGTTTTGCCGGTAAGCTTCCAGCCCGTACTCTAAAAAAGCTTGCTCCAGCGTATCCCGGCAGCGGTTGAGGTTCCCCGAATTGGCGATGTAATGGCGAACGCCGGTGATGTGCTCCATACGGGCCCGCAGCATTTGGCTGTCGACCTGCGCAACGAGCTCTTCGATGGGGATAGCGTAGCGGTCATCCGCAATGACCTTGAAATCATAACTGTCGTCGCTGCCGATCTCACCAGCGTAATTCCAGGTGATTTGCAAGCCCGTGCCCGGTGAGACCGGGAAGCCAATAGCTCCACTTACGTTCTCTGCACTGATGTTGAAATTCGGGCTTCCGGTAGGGGCGGCCCTCAGGAAGACCTCGAGCTCGGTTTCTTCCGGGTCTTCCAGGTCATACGTTACCGTAACAGACTGCGCGGCCTGATCCACTTCTACCGATTGAATGGTAACCAGTGGAGGTTGATTTTGAGTGAAGGCCGATAGGCCTGGCAATAGGAGCCAAAGGGTGGGGAAAAAGATGTTTTTTAGCATAGCTGGATAATGAATTTGGTTTTCTGATGATGAAATTACAGTTTTATAGCTATGGTTAGAGCACAAAAAACAACTCATCCATATTTTTAACTGCAAAAGGCAAGATATGCTATAGGCCAGGCGTTTAGGAGGGAAATAAAAACACACACACCATGCGCTATCCCATTTTTGTGCTGACCATTTTCGTATTTCTCCTGGCCCTGCCCAACGCCAATGCTCAGCTCTTTAACCGGAAAAAGGACACGACCGAACAGCAGCCTGCCGAAGCCCAACCGGCCAGCCTGAAGGAACGCCTTTTTGGGAATAAAGCAAAGCAGCAGGACCTCAAAGCCGACCATAGGGAGGCCAGGGATGACTACCGCGCTTCCAAAAAGGAACGGAAAGCCGCCGCTGCCAGAGAGCGCGCTGCCCGTCTGCGCAAAGAAGCGATTCAGGCAGAGCGCCGCGCCACCCGGGCCGAAAAGCGGGCGATGAAAAAGTCCGATAAGGCTGAAAAGGCGCAGGACCAGGCGTCGGGTGAGCACGAATCCTTTTTTGAGCGCCTGTTCAAAAAGGATTAAGAGCAGCCCAAAGGGTGAAATCCCAACAAGCTCTTAGACAACCTGCCTGCCAAACTGATTTGCCAGGCACGCTCTAGAATTTCCGCAGCGCCTCAATCTCTTCAACCGTCTTTGGAATAGCCGGTCCTAGGACCCGGTAGCCCGCTTCAGTGACCAGAATGTTGTCCTCAATCCGGATACCGCCGAAATCGAGGTAGGTTTCCACTTTGTCGTAGTCAATGAATTCAGCGTGCTTCCCTTCCTTTTTCCACTGCGCGATGAGCTCCGGTATGAAGTAAATACCAGGTTCTACTGTAAGTACAAACCCTGCCTCCAGCGGGCGCGCCAGGCGCAGTGATTTCAAGCCAAACTGCGGGCTTCGCTTCAACTCATCGGTATAACCCACATGATCTTCACCCAGGTCTTCCATATCGTGTACATCAAGGCCCATCATGTGCCCCAGGCCGTGGGGAAAGAACAGGGCATGGGCACCTGCCTCAACGGCAGCATCGGCATCCCCTTTCATTAGGCCCAACTCCCGGAGCCCGGTGGTGATGATTTTAGCAGCCAGCAGGTGGATGTCCTTGTAGGGTACGCCGGGCTTAATGGCCTGAATGGACTGTTCTTCTGCGTCGAGCACAATTTGGTAAATGGCTTTTTGCCGCTCCGTAAAGGTTTTGCTGACCGGGAAGGTTCTGGTAATATCGCTGGCGTAGTCCGTGCGCGGTGCTGCTGACCCAAAATCACAAAGCACCAGGTCGCCTTCCTTCAGAGTGTTCCCATGGTGGTGGTTGTGGAGGGTCTGCCCATTGATGGTGAGGATGGCGGGGTAGGCGAGTGTGCTCTCGGTCGCCAGGGCGATCCCTTCCACCAGGCCGGCCAGTTGGGCTTCTTTCATGCCCGGGCGGGCCGTCTGCGTAGCCTGAATATGCATCTGCCGGGTGATGGCCAGGGCGGCTTCGATTTCGGCAATTTCTTCCGGTGTTTTTAGGGAACGCTGGGCGACTACTGCCTTAATGAGCGCCTCAGAAGGCTGCAGATCACCAACCGCTGCGCCGAGCCACTCGCTTAGTTGCAGGCTGCGCGCCGCGCGGTAGGGGGGGAGGAAATGGATATCACGGCCATCTGACATTGCTTTTTTTAGGAAACCCTCAACTTCTGCCACAGGCAGCGCCTGATCTGTGCCCGATAAGGCCTGCAGGTCTTTCAATCCCGGCTGTGGGCCCATCCAAACGACATGCTCCACGGTCATCTCCGGCGCGAAGAGCAGGGCTTTTCCGGAGTCGGCATCCAAAATACCCGTCAGGCCAGGCTGATTGATCCCAAAGTAATAAAGAAAACTGCTGTCTTGCCTGAAAGGGTAAACGTTGTCGGCGCAGTTCATTGGGCTTTCGTTATTGCCGGGGAAGAGCAACAGCCCGCCGGGCATAGCTTCCTGCAATTGTTTGCGGCGTTCCTGGTAGATTTTGGCTTTGAACATAAGTTTATGTTTTGGCGCAGGGCTACATCCGGCAGCCTGCGGTAATGACAAAATAGAAAGGCAGGGAATATATTGAATCCTCTTCATTTACTTGCCCTATTCGTGTACATTTGTAATATTCAGGAACGAAAAACCACTAATGAATCAACTGGAACAATTCAAAGGGATCGAAACCTTCATTTTTGATGTGGACGGTGTGCTGACCAACAGTCAGGTCCTGGTCACGGAGGAAGGTCAATTGCTGCGCAGTATGAGCATACGTGATGGGTTTGCCCTGAAAACAGCCGTGCGGCAGGGCTACAACGTTGCGGTGATTACCGGGGGGCGCTCCGAGGGCGTCCGACTTCGGCTGGAAGGGCTTGGGATCAAAGACATCTACACCGGCATCAGCGACAAGCTTTCGGCCTATGAGGACTATATCCTTAAATACGATCTGGACGAGCGCAAAATCCTGTACATGGGCGATGACCTGCCGGACCTGCCCGTGATGCGGCGGGTGTGGGTGCCTACCTGCCCAACAGACGCCGAGCCAGCGCTTTTTGAGGTTGCCACTTATATTTCTCCCCTCAAAGGTGGTGCCGGGTGTGCCCGGGATGTTATCGAGAAAGTATTGCGTCTGAACGGAGAGTGGCCAGAATCCTAGGTGATGAATGTTATTTACGCCTTTTTCCGTCTCATCCGGCTGCCGAACCTGCTCATCGTTGGGCTGACGCAGTATTTGATCTACGGGGCGCTTCTCCTGCCGGCATTTCGTCAATACGGGATACCTATGGCCCTGCCGCCGCAAACGTTCTGGTTGTTTGTTCTGGATGCCATATTGATTACCGCAGCAGGTTATGTCATCAATGACATCATTGATTTTCGTATAGACCTTCAAAACCGGCCCGAAAGGGTAGTCCTGGGGCGGTATATCCGTAAGCAGACCGCCTACTGGATTTACTTTTCCACCATTTTGCTGGGCTTCTTCCTGGCTTTCTACCTTGCGCTGAGTGTACAAAACCCACCACTCCTTGCCCTTTACCCGGCAGCGGTAGGGCTACTGTTTTGGTATTCTTTCCGGCTGAAGCAGTTGCCCCTGTCAGGCAATTTGCTCATCTCCCTGTTTTGTGCGGGGGTGCCCGGGGTGGTCTGGTTTGCCGAGCGCGAGGGGTTTACCCTCCTGGCAGAGACCGACCCTGCTCAGGCTGCCGGTATTGCTAAGATTATTGTCTGGTATCTGCTTTTTGCCTTTGGCTCCACGCTCTACCGGGAGCTGATCAAGGATATGGAAGACATGGAAGGCGATAAAAGTGCGGGTTGCCGTACCGTGCCCATCGTCTGGGGAATGGGTACAGCAAAAGGGCTGGCAGCAGCTACCGGTACCGGGCTCCTGGTCCTGATTGTGACTATGGCGGCCTATCAGCAGGCATTTTTTTCACTCATGAGCCATCTATACGTTACGGTTGCATTGATTGGCCCACTGGGACTGAGCCTCTTTTTGTTGTTCCGGGCTAAACAGCCTGTGGATTACCACCGCCTGAGTACCCTGACTAAGCTGATCATGCTCAGCGGGGTTATCCTGTTACTTTTTTTTGCATTTAATTAAGAGCGCTATTTGGCTAAGGCTAAACTTCGGTTTTCGTACCTCGTCTAACCAAAAAAATGTTAGTTTTCCACTAGAAGACAAAAGTCCCAACACGCTCTAAAACCCGATTTGTCCTATGAAAATATTAGAACTACCGATCATTCTGGTGTCCAAATCTCCCCGCCGCCGGCAGTTGCTGGAGCAGGCAGGCTTTCATTTTGTAATCAAACCACAGGATGTGCCTGAGGACTATCCGGAAGAGATGCCGGTGGAAGAAGTGGCCCCTTTCCTGGCTCAGAAAAAGGTCCGGGCGTCTATGCATACCCTGGAAGGAGAGGGCGTGCTCCTGGGCGCGGACTCCGTTGTCATTCTGGATGGGGTGATTTATGAAAAACCCAAAGACCGTACCGATGCGCAGCGCATACTCCGGGAGTTGTCTGGCCGGGAACACACGGTCATCACAGGTGTTTGCCTGGCTAATACCAAAAAAGAGCGCGTTTTTTCCGGTTTTTCCCGCGTCCATTTCGACAAACTCTCTGATGAGGAGATCGATTACTACATTGACCGTTACGAGCCCTATGACAAAGCCGGCGCCTACGCCATACAGGAATGGATTGGCCTTTGCAAGATCAATAAGATCGAGGGGACTTATGCCAATATTATGGGGCTGCCGGTAGACCTGGTATACCAGGAGCTGGAGCACTTCTTATAATCCTATTCCTCTTCAGTGGCCGGTGGGGCGGTGGCTTCCTCTACGGAAGTTTGCAGGACCGCCAGTCTTGCGGTAATATCAGCACTGCGGGTGGTCAGTTTTTCAATCTGTTCGCCTTCCTGTTCCAGCAGCAGGTCGAATTTGACAAAGTTCTCATCTATCCGGCTGCGCAGGGTCGTGATGTAGGTTTTTAGGTTGGTGCTGACTTCTTCCTCCAGCCGCTTTCCACCTTTTTCAATTTCCTTGCGGAACTCCCGCAGTACCTGCTTTCGCTTGGTGGAGGTCGTGATGCCGGCAAAAATCAGCCCCACGGTGGTCAGCACGCCGCCGGTGATATCGAATACTGCGCCCTGTGTGACCGCTGCGAGTACTATCCCGATGACCGCCAGCCCGCTGCTGGCTGCCAGGCGCGGTGAGACGGAGCTCTTATCGGGGAAAAGGCTCTCATCAGTGAAGTTTTCGGTACGGCTCACGAAGCGGGCAAACTGCTCCTGCAGCTCGCGCAGGACATTATTGCGCTTTTCGGCAATATCGCTGAACATCTCGTGGTCGTCCCGCAGGATGGTCTCGCTGCTGCGGATCTTCAGGTCGATCATCTTAGCCATTTGCTGAATGCTATCGGCCAGATCCACTACGCCGTCGTTGAGCTTGGCTTTGAGTTCCTTGTTGAGGTCGGCCTCCAGCTCTCCCGCCAGGTCTTCCAGCCACTCCTTAAGGGAGGACTTTTTGCTGAAAATTGAGGCAATGGAGCGCCGCAGCAGCGGGAAAAAAGAAAGCCCGTCGCTGAGCTCCTGTTCCTTGGCCCGTGTGATGCGCTCGTACCCGGCGGTCATATTCTCCACCAGGACATCTACCTGTTTCAGGCTCTTTTCTTCCTGCCGGACCAGGGTAGTTTTGATGTCTTTTCTGAATTCGGTATCAGCCTGATATTGCTTTTGCCGAAGGGTGACACCATCGGCGATGCGGGTGTTGATATTGGCAGCGGTGTCGATGTTGTTGTGCAGCTTGAGAATAGGCGCTTTGCCACCGGTGATGTGCTGATTGATGTACGCCCGCACTTCGGCAAAGCCACTTTCCAATTTTTGCCCTTCCTGTTCCTGTTTGGCGGAGACGTTGAAGATCACCGGCTCTTTAATGCCTTGCTTTTGGGCATACTCGGTGACGCCCTGTGTGTTGATTTTCAAGTCCTCAGCGGGCATGAGGTCTTTTTGCTGCAGCACAAAGATGATCTTCTTGCGCCAGTCGCTGTGGATGTAGTCGAAAAATTGCCAGGCCGATTGCCGGTAGGGGTTCTTGGCCTCGAATACGAAGACAATCAGGTCAGAAGCCGGGATAAAGCTCTCGGTGATCTCCTGATGGTGCTCAACGATGGTATTGGTGCCCGGCGTGTCCACGATGGCAATTTCCTTGAGGATTTCGACGGGCAGCAGGATTTTTTTGAGGTAAGGGTTGACCTGTATCTCTTCGGCCTCTTCCCCGTAGAGAATCTGCTGAATGGTGTCCGTCATAGGCTGCGGCGCTACTTTAGTCACCTCCTTGCCCGTATCGAGCAGCGCATTGATGAAGCTGCTCTTACCGGCTTTGACTTCACCAACGATGACGAACATAAAAGGCTCGTGAATGCGGTTGCGCAGGTCGCTGACGGTAGTGGTCAGCTCCTCGCTGCCTATGCGTATGGCCAGCTCATGCAGGTCTTTGACGATTTCGTCAACCTGTGCCCGGTACGCTTGCAAATGTTTATTGATCAGTGGTGTCACACGATGGGGTTTTGATCTGCAAATTGCTTCAGCAGCAGCGGTGCCTGAGGCCCGGTGCAGAAAAGCAGGTCCAAAATACTCAAATTAGGTAGAAAGCCATGCCGTTCTTTAAACACCTGAGGGTAGGGCCGGGGTTCAAAATGCAGCTTGGGGTGTTTGGGGTGAATCGCTTCGCGCAGGTCGATTGTATCCCCGGGGACGCGCCCGTAGGCTGTGGTCTCGCGGATTTGCACATCGAGCTGTAGTTGTTGCAGCAATTGTTGCAGCAGGGCGCGGTTCAATTCAAAGAGGCTGGCGGGTTTGCTACGGAGAATAGCTTCAAGGGGCTCCGCATAAAATTCGAAAAAAGGAGATTTGCCGTAGGCAGATTTGATGCTGTGCCAGTGTTCTCCAAACCAGGGCTTTTTATAGTCTATTTCTACTTCATGAATGGGCATCTGCTGGTGTTTGCCTTTTTGCAGGGGCACGGACAACAGCATGGGGCCATTCGCTCCGGCCAGGCGCGCCCGGTTGCGGTAGCTGCGCTTCTGGTAGTGCTCCTGCGCTTCGAGGTAAACCGTACCTGCCTGTGCCAATACGGTGAAGTACTGTACAGGGGGCAGGTATTGTGCTTCAATAATTATGAATTGATCAGGCATAAGTCTCCATTTTGACGCGAACAGCTGTATGCGGTCACAAAGTATGGAATTTTAAACCAGATCTTTATTCCCGCGTTTGGCAAATGATGGCTTTCTTTGCACCCGAAAATCACAGAATACATGGCTGCCAAAACCTCTTACCTCTACGCTATCGCACTGCTGCTGCTGGTTGTCAACCTGCTGGTCGGCAATGGTATGACCACCTTGTGGGACGGGGCGGAAGCGATGTTGGCCTGGCAGCTGCAGCACGATGCAGCGGGGCCTACTTTTCAGGAGCAGCTGGCGGGTGTACTGATGGGCAGCACGCTTGACGCCTTTTTGTTGCGGGCTTCCGGTGCCCTGGCAGTGGTACTGGGGCTGATCGGGTATTACATTTTTGCCCGTCGCCTGGTTGGCACTGAAGTGGTGCTGAACACCCTGGCTCTGGCCGCTGCCTCGCTGTTGATGTCCAACCTGGCTAAAGTCGCCTCCGGTGATGTATGGGCGATGATGTTACAGTGGCTGGCTTACGCCGCAATGATCCGCTATCTGAAGCAGCCGCAGTGGAGCTGGCAGGTTAGTTTTTATGCCCTGTTCGCTCTGGCAATTTGGGTACAACCCTTGCAGGCCCTGATTTTCCTACTGGGCACAGCTGCTTTTCTTTATTTCATGCATGCCGATGGCCGCCGTTTACTCCGGCTCAATCCCTGGGCGATGGGCCTGCTGACTGCGGGAGGGCTCTACGCTTTGCAAGTGCTGGATATAGACGGGGATACTTTTTACATCGGGTTTCGGACCGGGCGTTTTGGGTTGGCCAATCTTTTGGGCATTCTGCCCTTTTTAGGATTGGTGATGGGCGGGATTTGGGAGCACCTGCAGCGCCTGGGCAAGCGGGATGAACAAGCTGTGCTGTACGTTGGCGCGCTGATTTTTGCGCTCCTTGGCCACAGTCTGGCCCTGCAGCCGCTACTGGCTATGATTGCCGCGCGGCAGTTGCGCAATTATTTCCACAAAGGCTATCCTTACCGTGGGCTGGTGAAGGCGGGGGCGGTGCTGCACCTGGTCGCTGCCGCTTGTTTCCTGATTCTTTTCATGATCGGTAGTTTTGTGCAATTCCGTGGGCTGGGGTTTCAGGCCGGGCTGGCTACCGGAGGGTTATACTGGATCTGGAGTTTCATTGCGGTAGTCGGGCTGCTCGGGCAGCGGGCTTCTTACGTACGGCTGGGAACCATCATGAGCGGGATATTACTGACCACCTTTTTCTGGATTCAGTTTAGCCCGCTGCTGGAAGCACAACGGAATTGGGCTCAGGAAATCGTAAAGGACAAAGGGCCTTTCCCGAAACCGACCGGTCAGTTTTTGGTCGGAAGGGGAGAGGCAGCTTTCCCAAGCGCGGCAGTGTATGCTTTTGATACCAATACCAACACAGCAGTCCTGAGCAGCGATAGCTCGGTCCGGGAGGCGATCAAAGCCCAGGGAGCAGAGACGATTATTCTGGCTCCTCAGGACTGGTTGCCTGCCAATTTGGATACGTTGCAGACCGACACTACAGTTTGCAACGGCTGGAACGCGCCGCTGCAACCTGCGGTGTGGGTCCGCTGTGAAGCCCGGGCTATGCGGTCTGGAAAATGATGTACATCAGGGCCAATAGCACCAATGTGGAGATTAGGAAAATATTAAGAATTCGCTTGCCCTCTCGTTTGTCTTTACTTGCAATTCTTTGTTGTCTCTTAGAACGTGCCATAGTATCTTGGTTTTGGTTAGTAGATTTTGAAATATTGATTGGTAAAATAAGCTTTAAGCCCAGGATTCGCAAATTTTGAGCGCCTGACTTTGAGTAAGGTGCTGCGATTTGCACACTAATTTTTCTATTTTTACCCACAAATCAAACTCACCTATCTCTTGGCACTCATCAAATCAATTTCAGGAATCCGGGGTACTATCGGTGGCAAAGCCGGTGAAAACCTTACCCCTCAGGATATCGTAGAATCTACTGCTGCTTTTGGTCAGTGGTTGCTTCAAAATGGGGCAAACCCCAAAGTAGTCATCGGCCGTGATGGCCGCATATCCGGGGCCGTGGTCAATGCACTGGCCAGCGCCACGTTGCGCGCTATGGGCATCGATGTGGTGGACCTCGGCTTGTCTACCACACCAACGGTGGAAATGGCAGTGACCATGGAAAATGCCGGTGCGGGCATTGTGATTACCGCCAGCCACAACCCCCGCGAGTGGAATGCCCTCAAGTTCCTTAACAGCAAAGGCGAATTTATCTCGAAAGCGGATGGCGAAGCTCTCCTGAAAATCATCGACAGCGGTGATATTGAATACGCAGGTGTGAATGAAATCGGTAAAGTGCTGCACGATGGCCGCTACATCAAGAAGCATGTACAGGCGATCCTGGACTTACCTTATGTAGATGTGGAACTGGTGAAAAGCCGGAAATTCCGCGTGGTCGTAGATTGTATCAACAGCTCCGGGTCAGTAGCGATGCCGCCTTTGCTCAAGGCACTGGGCTGCGAGGTGGAGCTGCTCAATAAAAAGCCAAACGGCCGTTTTGCCCACAACCCCGAACCCCTGCCCAAGCACCTCAAAGGGCTGAGCCGGGAGGTGGTTGAAGTCAAAGCGCACCTCGGTATTGCTGTAGACCCGGATGTGGACCGGCTGGCGTTTGTTTGCGAAGACGGCAGTATGTTTGGGGAAGAATACACCCTGGTTGCGGTTGCGGATTACATCCTGCAGCAAAAGCCAGGGAACACGGTGTCCAACCTTTCCTCCACCCGTGCGCTCAGAGATATCACGGAGCGCCACGGAGGGCAGTACTTTGCCAGCGCGGTCGGCGAAGTGAACGTAGTCACAGAAATGAAAAACCAGAACGCCGTTATCGGTGGCGAAGGCAACGGAGGAGTGATCGTACCAGAACTGCACTACGGGCGGGACGCTATGGCGGGCGCTGCGATATTCCTGACCTACCTGGCTAAGACCGGACAAAAAGCCAGCGCACTGCGGGCCAGCTACCCGGAATACCATATGGTCAAAGACCGCATTGAGCTCACTCCCGAGATTGATGTAGACAAGCTGCTTAAAGACTTGGAAAACCAATTTAAGGCTGAAGATTACCATACTATTGACGGATTGAAGATCGATTTTGCAGAGGGCTGGGTGCACTTGCGCAAGTCGAATACCGAGCCCATTATCCGGGTGTACGCCGAGGGCAAAAGCCCGGATGCAGCGCAAGCTTTCGCAGACCGTATGAAATCGGCAGCATTAGAATTGATTGGAGGATAAATTTTTGAATGATGGAAACCCTAACCAAGACATCACTGGAAGCCCACTTCGCCCCCTACCGCAGGAATGTGATCGGGCAAGACCATGTCTTTGATACCCCGAATGGCCCCCAGCGGATTTTATACGCTGACTGGACCGCAAGCGGGCGCCTGTACCGGCCTATTGAAGAGCTTCTGATGCAAGACATTGGGCCATTCGTAGCCAACACGCATACCGAAACTTCGGTAACGGGCACTTCTATGACGATGGCGTACCACAAAGCCAAGGAAGTCATCAAAAAACATGTAGGAGCCCGCCCTAAGGATGTTCTGATCTCTTCCAACTCCGGTATGACGGGTGTCGTCAATAAATTTCAGCGTATACTGGGGCTCAAAGTCCATGAGAAATTCCGTGATAGGGTAGAGGTGGCAGAGGAAGCGAGGCCGATCATCTTTTGTACGCATATGGAACACCACTCCAATCAGACGTCCTGGCTGGAAACCCTGGCAGACGTGGAGGTGATCAGGCCGACGGAGGAAGGGCTGGTCGATCTGGGGCACCTGCGGGCACTGCTGGAGCAGTACAAGGGTCGGGAAACCAAAATTGCAGCCGTCACTTCCTGCTCTAATGTCACCGGGCTGAAGACGCCTTACCACGAGATTGCCGGCATCATGCATGAGCATGGTGGGCTCTGTTTTGTCGACTTTGCCTGCTCGGCCCCCTATATCAATATCAACATGCGGCCGGAGGAGCCTTTGCAGCACCTGGACGCCATTTACTTTTCGCCACATAAATTCCTGGGCGGGCCGGGGTCCACGGGGATTCTGGTGTTTGACCCCAAATTGTACACTAACCGGGTGCCCGATAATCCCGGAGGGGGCACGGTAGACTGGACCAACCCCTGGGGCGGGCATAAATATATAGATGCCATAGAAGCCCGGGAAGATGGAGGCACGCCGCCTTTCCTGCAGACCATCAAGGTGGCATATTGCATTATGCTCAAAGAAGAAATGGGGGTGGATAAAATCCTGGCCCGGGAGCACGAACTATTGGATATGGTGTGGCCCCGGCTGGATAAGCTGCCCAACCTGCACATCCTCGCACCCCATCTACGGGACCGCCTTGGCGTGATTTCTTTTTACATCGATGGGTTGCATTACAACCTGGGGGTGAAACTGCTCAATGACCGCTTCGGAGTGCAAACCCGGGGCGGATGTTCCTGTGCAGGCACCTACGGGCACTATCTGCTCAACGTAGATCAGCAGTTCTCCAAATCCATTACTGATGAAATTAGTCAGGGCGTGCTCACCCATAAGCCGGGCTGGATCCGCATGTCTATACACCCCGTGATGACGAATGCTGAGATGGGAGCCATACTGGATGCTATTGAAGCTTTGCACGACCACCACGAAGCCTGGGCGCAGGACTACGAATACAATCCGCACACTAACGAATTTCAGCACAAAGACTTCACAGGCGATGAAACCGAAAGGGTAGCCGATTGGTTTAGTGCAAAAATGGTATAACAAAATGGGCCGTATTTATTTCGACAACGCTGCAACCACTCCCTTGCTCCCTGAGGTCGCTGAAGTGATGACTAAAGCCATGAGCACCTATTTTGGCAACCCTTCATCTATTCACAATGAAGGCCGCACGGCCCGGTCGGTGATTGAGGAGGCAAGGCGGACTATTGCCGGGCAGCTGGGTGCTTCTATTGGCGAAATCTTCTTTACCTCAGGCGGCTCGGAGTCGAACAATATGGCCCTGAAATGTGCGGTCCGTGACCTTGGTGTTACACGTATCATTAGCAGTCCTTTGGAGCACCACTGCGTGCTGCACTCCATTGATGCCCTGGAAAAACAGGAAGGCATAGAACGTGCGGAAGTAAAAGTAGACGAGGCTGGACGGGTAGATATGGACCACCTCAAAGCGCTATTGTCCGGCAGCAATGAGAAAACGCTGGTCTCCCTTATGTATGCCAATAACGAGATTGGCACGATGATCGACTTTGGAGCCGTAGCCAGCCTTTGTCAGGAATATGGGGCGCTCTTTCATTCGGACACGGTGCAGGCCATCGGCTACTATCCGATTGATGTTTCCAAAACGCCGGTCGCTTTCCTGACCGGAGCGGCACATAAATTCCATGGGCCGAAGGGCGTTGGGTTCGTTTATATCAATGGCGATAATGCGGTCAAACCTTTCATAGACGGAGGAGCACAAGAGCGCAATATGCGCGGGGGCACTGAAAATATCTACGGTATCCTGGGCATGGCTAAGGCACTGGAACTGGCTTATACAGAACTGGAAGCACGGCGGGAAACGATTACCGGTATCCGCGCTTATCTGAGGCAGGAACTGGAAGGCAGCTTTGAAGATCTGGTGTTTAACGGAGATCCGGAGCACGGGCATTATAAATTGCTCAGTGTGAGCTTCCCTGCTTCCCCCAAAGCAGAGTTGTTGCTGCTCAATCTGGATATTTCGGGGATCAGTGTTTCCGGTGGTAGTGCCTGTAGTTCCGGAGCTGATGCCGGCTCTCACGTTATCAGTGCGCTACAGGGTGATTCGCTACGTACAACGATCCGTTTTTCCTTTTCTCATTTCAATACCAAAGCTGAAGTTGATCAGGTGATCACTAAGTTGAAAGAAATCCTGCCTGTGAGCGTGGCTGGATAAAAAAACAGGCCACCTGTGCTTTGACAAGTGGCCTGTTGCTGGGCCCCGGGGGGCTTGAGCGTGCAGGAGTTCTAATTCCCGATCACTTGTTCAATGGGTACACGGACTCCATCCTCATAGGAGGCGATCCATGCATCCTGAATGCCCAGGGTTTTCATTTGGGTCTGCAATTGCTTGGCTTTTTGGTAGTCGCGGAACCGGCCAATTACGATCTTTTGCATGTCATTTGCGTTTTCGAGGCCCATTCCTTCTTCATTGGTCTCTAAATCGTTGTCGATTTTAGGGTCCTCAAAGGCACCGATCTGCACACGGAACCAAGTGCCGTAATTGTCAGAAGTGGCCTGTAGTTCCCGGGTCACGGATTCCAGGGCTGCTTCGGTTTCTGAAAGCTTGTTCCGCATCTGACTGTACTCCTGCTGCATTTCATTCATCTTATCGCGGTAACTCTCGGATTCCCTGCCCAGTTCTTCTGTTTTGGCAGCGTAACGCTGTGCTTTTTCCTGGCAATTGTCCAGGTTTTGTTGTGCGGTCTCGTATTTTTGAGCTAATTCGGCTGAAGATTTGCAGGAAAAGGTCAAAAAGCCGAGGCTGAGGACGAAAAGTGTGATTTTGATTTTCATATTGGATTTTTTTTAGACATTCCAACCACTAATCTATACAAGATTTTTTGATTTTTCCTCATATAAAATTTAGGGCGATCTTTGGATAAAAGTGCGGAGGATGTGTATATTTGCCATCCGCTTGTAAAAGAGGGCATTTAGCTCAGTTGGTTTAGAGCGCTGCCTTGACAGGGCAGAGGTCACTGGTTCGAATCCAGTAATGCCCACAAACTGAAGGTCCGGTAAGTCGCCGGGCCTTTTTTTTGCTTGTCTCATTCGTCGCTATGCCCTCAACCGGAAAGCTTATTATTTATCTGGGCCTGTTTATCGTGCTCATCGGCCTGTTGGTTTATTTTTTTGGCGATAAACTGACCTGGCTGGGCCGTTTGCCCGGTGATATCCGCGTGGAGCGTGAAAATCTCAAGTTCTATTTTCCGATTACGACGATGCTGCTCATTAGTGTTTTGCTGTCCCTGCTCATCCGGCTGATTCAGCGGCTTTTGTAAGGGCACGGACTTAGTTACCAACACTTTGTGGAAAACTACTACCATTCCATGTATGCATTTTTAAAATAAGGCCCTTACATTTATCGTAGATAAAGACAGTTCCCAACTTCAATCAAGAGCAACCACCCTAAGTGAGAGAAGGCCCAGGCTGCAGACCCCCGGAGTGCCAGTTGATATACCGTGGTTTTGCCAGTCTCTGGTCCTTTTAAGCGCCTTGATGGCGACCATTCAAGTTTTTTTTATTGCATACATTCTTGGGCATCAGTTTGCCCGGGCATCGATTATATAGTATTACCAAAATCAGCCAAACAGATATCAAAATGGAGACGCCAGCAGTTTCGACCCCAAAGGTGAAGTCTTACACCGAAAAGTATACGTACGAAGAGGTTTTTCAAGCTTCTGTAGAATACTTTAATGGTGATGACCTCGCCGCCAACGTCTGGGTGAATAAATACGCATTGAAAGACTCATACGGCAATATTTATGAGCGCACCCCGGATGACATGCACCGCCGTATCGCCGCCGAGATCGCCCGGGTTGAGGCCCGTTATCCGGAGCCTTTGTCGGAAGATGAAATCTATGCGGTACTGAAAGACTTCAAATACATCGTGCCTCAGGGCAGTCCGATGGCAGGCATTGGCAACCCCTTCCAAATCTCGTCCCTGTCCAACTGCTTTGTGATTGGCAGTGGTGCGGACTCCTACGGCGGGATCGCCAAATCAGATGAGGAGCAGGTGCAACTGATGAAGCGCCGTGGCGGCGTTGGGCAAGACCTTTCTCACCTGCGCCCCAAGGGTTCTCCGGTGATGAATAGTGCGCTGACTTCCACAGGTATTGTGCCATTTATGGAGCGGTACTCCAACTCTACGCGGGAGGTCGCACAGGATGGCCGCCGGGGGGCATTGATGCTCACCGTGTCAAGCCGGCATCCGGATGCAGAAGGCTTCATTGATGCGAAACTGGAACAGGGCAAAGTAACAGGCGCTAATGTTTCCGTCCGGATTGATGACGCCTTTATGGAAGCCGCTATCGAAGGGAAACCTTATAAGCAGCAGTACCCTGTGGGCTCCGCAAACCCTACCTTTGAGAAAGTGGCGGATGCCTCCAAGCTTTGGAAAAAAATCATCCGCAACGCCTGGAAGTCGGCTGAGCCTGGTGTGCTGTTTTGGGATACCATCATCCGGGAATCGGTGCCGGATTGCTATTCGGACTTAGGCTATCAGACGATTTCGACTAACCCCTGTGGTGAGATTCCACTATGCCCGTACGATAGCTGCCGTCTGCTGGCCATCAATTTGTACAGCTATGTGGAAAACCCTTTCACCGCTGAAGCCCGCTTTAATTTTGAGAAGTTTGGCAAGCATGTGCAATTGGCACAGCGCATTATGGATGATATCATCGATCTGGAGATCGAAAAGATTGACTATATCCTGGAGAAAATCGAAAAGGACCCGGAGGATGATGATATCAAAGCCACCGAGTACGAACTGTGGAAGAAAATCCGCAAAACCTGTGTTCAGGGCCGCCGCACCGGTGTTGGCATTACGGCTGAAGGTGATATGCTTGCGTCCCTCGGTCTGCGGTACGGCAGTGACAAAGGCATCCAATTCTCGGTAGAAGTCCACCGGACGTTAGCGATCAATGCTTATCGTTCTTCGGCAATCATGGCGAAGGAGCGGGGGGCGTTCCCTGTTTACGATGCAGAGCGGGAAACCAACAATCCGTTTATCAACCGCCTTCGGGAGGCTGACCCTGCACTATATGAAGAGATGCTGGCCCATGGCCGCCGCAATATTGCCCTGCTGACCATTGCGCCTACCGGTACAACGAGCCTGATGACACAAACAGCAAGTGGCATTGAGCCGGCCTTTTTGATTGCCTACAAGCGCCGCCGGAAGGTCAACCCTAACGATCAGGAAGCGAATGTAACTTTTATCGATGAAGTGGGCGACCACTGGGAAGAGTACAATGTATTCCACCATAAATTCCTGGTTTGGCTGGGTGCCAATGGGTACGATGTGGAAAAAGTACGCCGCATGGATTCGGAAGAGCTGACACCGATCATTGAAAAATCGCCCTACCACCTGGCCACAGCCAACGATGTGGACTGGGTGCAAAAGGTGAAAATGCAGGGGGCTATACAGAAATGGGTAGACCACTCAATCAGCGTGACGGTCAATGTGCCGGAGGAGACTTCGGTTGAAATGGTGCAAAAAATCTACGAAACGGCCTGGAAAGAAGGCTGTAAAGGCTGTACTATTTACCGGGATGGCTCCCGGTCCGGGGTATTGGTCTCTGATAAGGAGAAGAAAGGTGGAGCCGCCAATGAATTCCAGGAAACGATGCCGCCTAAGCGCCCGGCGGTGCTCGATGCAGCGGTGGTCCGCTTCAAGAATAATGCAGAGGACTGGATAGCGGTCATTGGGCTTTACGCTAACCGCCCTTATGAGATATTCACCGGTAAGTCTGAAGATATATTCATCATTCCAAGCTACGTTACCAAAGGCTGGGTGATGAAAAATTCGGATGAAGAAGGAGAGAACCGCTACGATCTTCAGTTTGAGGACAAACAGGGCTACCGTGTGACTATAGAGGGGCTGTCCCGATCTTTCGACAAAGAATACTGGAACTACGCGAAGCTTATCTCGGGCGTATTGCGCCACGGTATGCCTATTCCCTACGTCGTTGATTTGGTCGAGGGGCTGAACGTCGAAGAGGACTACATCAATACCTGGAAAAATGGCGTGGTGCGCGCCCTGAAGCAGTTTGTGCCGGATGGTACCAAAGCGGCTGAAAGTGCCTGCCCCAGCTGCAATGATGACGATGGGTTGATTTATAAGGAAGGGTGCCTGATGTGCAAGAGCTGCGGGTACTCTGAGTGTGGCTGATTTGGAACCGAGCACCACAAAAGGGCTTGGATAATCCAAACATAAAACGGCTAATTTGCTGATACATTCTTTGGGCACTGACCTTCATGCGGGCAGTGCCCATTCTTTTCGCGCTGAGCAGTGGGGGCAGAAGGTGTGGCTTGTAGGCAACCACGAAGTGTAAAATCCCAACACGCTCTAAATGGGTAAGTTATCGTTGCGCAATCCCTAAGCCGGTTTGCTGGCCATTGCTTCCAGGGCATCTACCTCAATGCTGATTTTTTCAGCCAGCTTTACAGCCATCTTCGTTTTGTAAGGTGTTATCTTTTCTAACGCTGAAGCATACTTTGCCAGCCGGTCGAATGAGGCGGTAAGGCCAGTGCCTTTGATTTTGTGGGCATGAGCTTTGATCTCATGCTCCGGGGCTTCTGCGTCCAGGGCCGATTGGAGGGCATCTGCATCCTTACGGAGCTCTCCGGCCCGTACAATTGACCAAATCTCATTGATAACGTCCTCTATAATCGCTTCGTTTCCACCAAACCGCTCTAAAAGGCTGGTCTTGTTGAAGACGGGAATAGTGGCTTCTACTGTCTCCACTGAAGCGGCAGCACCGGGTTCCTCTTCCTCCTGATGCGGATTGGAGTCCAACCATTTTTCGATCATCGCTTGAAGTTGGTTGGCGGTAATCGGCTTACTGAGGTAGTCATTCATGCCCGCTTGCAGGCACCGGTCACGTTCCCCTTTGATGGTGCCAGCCGTTAACGCAATAATTGGAGTGTGCGAATTTTTTTCTGATTCCCGGATCGCCTGGGTAGCCTGGTACCCGTTCATGATAGGCATTTGCACATCCATTAGGACCAAATCAGGATTGACCTCGTGGAACTTATCAACGGCAGATTTGCCATTGGTTGCGATATGTGTTTCTGCATGATCCATGATGTTGTGGATGAGTTCGCGGGCTAGTATGACATTCACGTTGTTGTCATCTACAATTAGGATTTTGCGGGGTTTGTTCTTGATATTACTTTGGGATATTGGCTGCCCGGCGGGAATTTGGGTACTCATCTCTTCTGTACCCCGTACCATTTTAGATAAGGAGTCAAACAGGCGTTGTATAGTGATCGGCTTGTTGATTTGCTGGAAGATTTTATATTTCTTACAAGCCCGGTTGATGGTCTTATCATCTGAGGAGCTGTGGAGCAGTATGATTTTCAGCTTGTCGCTGCCCAGCCCCAGCTCTTCCCGGATACGGCGGACGACCTCAACGCCATCCATATACGGCATGTGGTAATCGGTGATCAAAGTATCTATGGAGTGGTCATGCTTAAGCTTTTCCAGGGCAGTAATGCCATTGGAGGCCGAAGAAGTATGGATGTGCTGAAGGTGTAACATCTCCCGCAGGATATGCAAATTGTTGGGGTTGTCATCTACAATAAGGACGTGTTCTATTTCCGAAAGGCCTTCCCACTGCTCGTATTCTCCTTCTTCTGTTTGGAAATAGGCAACAAAGGAGAACGTGCTGCCCATGTTAAGGCGGCTCTGGATCTCGAGCTTAGCGCCCATCAGTTCCAGTAATTTATTGGAGATGGTTAGCCCGAGGCCTGTGCCGCCATATTTGCGGGTAGTAGAGCTGTCCTCTTGGGTAAAGGCTTCTAAAATCTTTTCTCTGCGTTCTTCGGCAATACCGATGCCTGTATCGCGCACCATAAAACGCAGGCTCTGATAGCCATTTTCATCTTTGCCGGGCAATGCGGAGATACTGATTTCGATTTCGCCCTCTTCGGTAAATTTAACGGCATTCCCAACCAGGTTGACCAGGATCTGGCGAATACGTACCGGGTCGACCCAGGCGTAGCGGGGTAGGTTATTGGACAGATTGAGCAGGAGCTCGATGCCCTTTTCGTTGACTTTATATTTTACGATATCAGCGACCTGACTGGCCAGCTCCCAAAGGTCTGTACGCTCAGACGACAGTTCCAGTTTACCAGCTTCAATTTTAGAAAAGTCGAGGATGTCATTGATCAGGTCCAGTAGTATATTGCCCGACTGATGGATAAGGCTCATATACTGCTGCTGGGTGTCGTTGAGCCGGGTTTTGAGTAGTAAGTCCGTAAAACCAATTACACTGTTGAGTGGCGTCCGGATTTCATGGCTCATATTGGCCAGAAAGGAAGACTTCGCTACATTGGAAGCTTCGGCTCGCTCCTTGGCTGCTTTTAGCGCTTCCTCGTACTTTATGCGCTGCGTAACTTCATGACGGATGGAAAGGTACTTTTTGACCTGGCCGTTTTTGTCCTTAACGGGGGTGATAATGGAGTCCACCCAGTAAAAAGAGCCGTCTTTGGCTTTGTTTTTTACAACGCCCCGCCAGATTTCCCCTTTGCTTATGGTCTGCCACATTTCTGCCCAAAAGGCTTTATCGTGGTGACCAGAGCTGAGAATCCGATGATTTTGACCCAATAATTCAGTTTTAGAATAGCCGGAAACTTCCATAAGTTTCGGGTTAGCCTCAATAATAACGCCTTGTTTGTCACTTTCGGAGACGAGTGCGTTCATGTTCAATGCCGAAGTGATAGACTCCATGGCATTGACTTGAAAGACCAGCTCGTCCTGTGCTCTTGCCAGATTGTCGTTACTGGTGCGAAGATGGTTGTTCAGGCTGTGCAGTTTTTTAGTGTAAGATTCGATCTTGCCCAGGAGCGGGTATATTATGAAAATGGCAATAAAGACGAGCAGGGACAGGCTTATAATCAACAACGTCCTGTTGAGTACGATTAGGCGGTTGTTTTGATTGCTGCTGTTGTACTCATATCGGTTCACAATTTGATCCATACCGGTCAAAAACTTACGCTGGTCTTCAAATAGCATATTGAGGCGAGACAGCTCTTTTTCTCCTTCAAAACCAATCGAGTAGGCATTACTGACGAGCCGGTTTCGGGCCCCTTCTATGGCGGCATATATGGCAAAAGTCAAAGAATCATTAAGGGGGATGTCGACGCTACTCGTATCCGCTGATTCTGATAAGAAGTGATGAGATTCGTTAAATTTGGAAAGGCTCTCGTTCAGTAGTTCCTGTGGCGACCGATTGTTAATTCTGGGAGCATCGTAAAAAAGGCGCAGTGTTTGCTGGGTGATTTTTTGCGAAAGCATGAGCTGCCTGCCGGCGATATTGATAATAGCCGCACTGTCCTTGTTTTGCTGAAGCGCATTTTGAAGGGAAATAGAATAAAAGATGAACATGGCCCCTATAAACGTAATAGAGACAAAGAAGGTCAGACGGTACTTCTTAGAATTCATTGTGCATATTTGTTTGGAGGAGCTGGGTACCCCCCTTTCAGCCGTTAAAATAGGCTTTTTTTCCTTTAGAGTAAAGGGAACCCGGAAAGATCGGGTCTGATTTTTTTTAAATTTGGCTTTCTTTAGAATTCAATGTTAAAACATTAGGGTGTTTTGCAGTATTTTGGAAATGTAAACTATAGTATGAAAAAGCAACTCTTCTTCTTGTTGATCGCCTCCGTATTGCTGGGCCCCGGATTCCGGGAGCAGCCTTCTGGTATTTATTCGTCTGACGCACCTTTTATCTCGGTTGAGGGGCGTAAGGACTGGCTGCGGGTCAGGCCTGGCGTCGTGCTAAGTGTGGAGCAAGCCCTGCGCAATTTCAATACCCTGCAAGACTGGCCGGAAGGTGCGGTATGGCAGCGTGTGGAGATTAAAGAAGAGGGGAGTAGAGCGCATTATTTGCATCAGCTATATTATCAGGGTGTGCCCGTTCAGGGCGGTCAGTTGCATGTGCACACAGATAATGATGCCGTGACGATGCTAAATGGCAAATGGCCAGACGAGCTACCTGATGCTCAGGCCAATCCAAACCGCTCGCCCGAAGAAGCCCTGGCCTTGGCTTTAGCAGCAGTGCCGGCAGAGGTGTACGCCTGGGAAAATGAAGCTGTGGAGCGCCTGCTCAGACGAGTCCGCCGCAATTCGGAGGCAACTTACCAGCCCGCACCTGAGCTGGTGTGGACTGGTGAGCGTTCCACGCCCAGAGGGGACCTAAAGCTGGCTTATCGGATGACCATACATGCTCAGCGGCCGCTCAAACGAGAGCTCCTCTTTATTAGTGCGGAAGATGGCGCCCTGCTCAACCGCATCAACCTGTTGCATACTCATAATACACCGGGCGTGGCCGAAACCAAGTACAGCGGTCAGCGGCCCATCATAACGGACTCCATGGATAATGGGCAGTTCCGGTTGGTGGAAACCACAAGAGGGCACGGTATTGAAACCTATAATATGCTGCGGAGGGATGATGCCGGGCAAGCCGTCGACTTTCTGGATGACGACAATTTCTGGGATAATTTCAATCCTAATCAGGACGAGGTGGCGACCGATGCACACTGGGCCGCAGCTTCTACCTTCGACTACTTCGCTGAGCACTTTGACTATATCGGTGTAGACGGCGATAGCATGGCGTTGATCAGCTACGTTCATTATGATCAAAACGTCATCAATGCTTTCTGGAATGGGGACTGGGCACTTTTTGGCGATGGCAACGGCACAAGCTTTACTTCTCTGGCTACTGTAGACGTGGTCGCGCATGAGTTTATGCACGGCATCACCCAAAGCAACGCCAACCTGATCTATCAGGACGAGAGCGGCGCACTGAATGAGTCCTACAGTGATATTTTTGGTACTGTCATTGAGTTTTATGCTTCACCGGAGCTTGCAGACTGGACCATTGCGGAGGATGCGGATCAGCAAAGCGATGGCTTCCGTAATATGCAGGACCCCAAAGCGGACGGGCACCCCGATACTTATTTGGGGGACCAATGGTTTTCCAGCTCGGGCGATAACGGGGGCGTACATACCAACAGCGGCGTTCAGAACCACTGGTTCTACCTGCTCACGGAAGGCGGCGACGGCGTCAATGATAATCTCGATACCTTTAGCGTGATGGGGTTGGGAATGGACACGGCAGCATTAATAGCTTTCCATAACCTGCGTTATTACCTTACCGAGACCTCTAATCACTTTGATGCCCGCCTCGGGGCAATTCAGTCTGCTAAGGATTTATACGGGCCTTGTTCCGATCCGGTGGTACAGGTCACGAATGCCTGGCACGCAGTGGGCGTGGGCAACCGCTTTGCAGAATCAGACCTGCAGCCTTTGTCGCTCATCGGCCTGGATTCCTTATCCTGCGGGCTTTCTGAATCCACTTTTCTGACGGTAGCATTAGCTTACACGAGCTGCTTTACAGACGCGGAGGCAGGCACCTCAATTCCGATGGCTTTTCAAATTAATAACGGGCCTGTTTTACAGGATACGCTTACGCTTGGTCAGGCTTTGGTACATCAGGACAGCCTCAGCTTTACATTCAGTATTCCAGCATCCGCATTAGCAGCGCCTGCTACGCATGAGGTTAAAGTTTGGACGGACTATGCCCCCGATAATATAGCTGTGAACGACACGCTGACCGCAGTGATAGAGAATATCATTGCTCAAAATTCAGACTTGAGCGTACAATCGGTGCGCACCCCGGTTTCCACCTGCTTTATGGGTGAGGAAACGGTGGAAGTGGAGGTTGAGTTCAACGGCTGCGATTCCATTGAGGCCGGTACACCGATTACCATGCATTATCAACTCAACGACGGAACGGTTTTTGCGGAAGCAGGCACCGTGCCGGTGACGACCTATCGGGGCGAAAGCTTCTTCTATACCTTCGAAACACCCTTGGATATTCCGGTCCAAAATGCAAATGCCATTGATGCCTGGGTCGTGTACTCTTCCGACTTCCTCAATCAAAACGATACTTTGGTACAGGCGCCAGCCTCGAACCCCATTCCTGTAGCAGAATACGGCTTGCTTACTTTTGAGGCTGGGGCCGTCTCTCAGGATTCCTTCTTTGTGGATGCCGGGCCATTTGTACAGGTCAGCTTTGCAGAAAGTGCAGCCTCTGCCGGGGCGTTTGGGCTTTTGATTACCGGCACCAATAGTTTTGAGGCTTATCAGCAAGGCAACTACATTCTTCCGATAGCCAGTAATGTATGGTCGGTTAATCCTGACTACGGGGCAAGAGTCTGTTTTTGCGCTGACCTGGGCAATGTGGAAGACCCCTTACTGAAGTTCGATTTGCAGCAGAGCTGGTCGCCGGTATTCCTGGGCAATGGGGTTCAGGGCAGTACGCCATATGCCTCCTCGCTGAGGGTACTGGTTAATGGAGATTCTGCCTCATTGACGCTCAAGCCAGAAGAGTTGATTCCGGGCCCTTTCGAGACTCGACAGTTGAGTCTGGCCTCTTACGCCGGGCAGCAGGTGGAGATTTGCTTTGAAACCCGGACCGGCATGAGTCAGGCGCAGGACCCTTTCAACCGGGGGGACAATATTCACCTCGACAATATTATTATTGGCGAGGCACTGGTCAATACGCCTGAGCAACCCATTACGCCCCACCAATTGACGGTGTTTCCCAATCCCGGGAAAGCACAGGTGAACCTCGAAATCAGTGCCGCCTGGCCGGGGGAAGTCACCCTGTCTGTTATTGCGCTGGCCGGGCAGGAGGTGGCCCGTCAAAAATTAGACCTTGGCGCAGGTACGCAAAGCCTGACGCTGAATGCTCGTGACTGGCCATCGGGGGTGTATCAGATTGTGCTCTCGGGGAAGGGGTACCGTAGCGTACAGAAATGGGTTAAACTACAGTAGGCTGCCATCTGCAGGCTTCCCGTAGTCCCCTGTAGGAACAATAAAAAAACCGCCGGTCAAACCAATGGCCGGCGGTTTTTTTATTGGGGTTTATTGAACGCTAAACCTGCCGCTCGCTTGCCGCTGATGGCTGCTCAGGCGGTAAAAATAGAGCCCGGCGGGCCATTGTTCGCAGGGCAATTCCACATCAGAGCCAGTTACCGCTCTCGAGAGCAGGAGCTGCCCGTTGGCATTGCGCACCTCTAGCTGATAAATGTGTTGTGCAGGGTTTTTGAACTGAAGCGTCGCCTGGTCCAATGTAGGGTTGGGGACCACCTGTGCCTGTAGTTCCTGCAAGAATTCCCGGGTGCTGCTGGGTTCGATGTATTCCACACAAGGGTCCAGCAGATAGGTCACCGTCTGCTCCTGATCCAGGTTGATGATTTCATCGATGGTTTCGATACAAATAAAATCCTCGGTTACCTCACTGAAGTAGACCCGGCAGAGGGGCTGAAAACCATTGCTTTTATCGAGGGTAGAGTCCTGATAGGAAAGGCCGATGACCGTCTGCCCGGCACCGTAGGGGCTGATGGGGTAGATGGCTTCGTCGGCCAGGTTCTCCACATGCTGAATGGTGATGCCACCCATCGTAAACTGATAGGCATTGATCCTGGCAGAAGAGTTGTGCAGCCCGATATCCACGTAGCCCTCCTCAAAGTTAGTGTCAAGAATGGTAAGCAGGGTGGTATCAGTGGTATTCAGCACGCCGGCCGGAAAGTTGCAGTGGTCATGAGCGCCGCCCCCGGTATGCGGGTGCAGGTTGCCGTAATTGTAGCAGTTGGACAGCAGGCTGGCATCGAAAACGGTGATCCGCCCATCGGCATTCAGGTCATTACAGTCGGTGGGGGTCAGGTCGCCATCCAGTGCGTGGCCAACGTAGGCGTAGGCATCGGCGGTTTCCTGATTGCCGTTTTGGTCGAGGTCTCCGCGCAGAGCAGTCCCGCCGCAGTTGCCTTCACAGTCGATCACCGTATTACCGTAGGGTGCGCCGGTACAATCCACATAAGGTGCGCAGTCTTCATCCAGTGACATCTGCAGGCTGCCAGAGGAGCGGTCCAGGATGATACAGACCTGTGCCCAGTTGTTGAGTGTATCTTTTTCCACGCGGCCCAGTTTGTCCGGTGCATTATCCCAGTTGACCCGGGTGACGAAGGTGTAGCGCCCATCCTGTACATCGGTCACATCAATCCACTGGCACTCCAGAGCTGAGCTGTAGATATCGTGGCAGCCGGCGGTAATGCCCATGTTGTTGCAGCCATACTGCGGCGAGCCTGTAGTACAACCCAGGTCGATTACGCAAAAGCCGTTTTTAAAGCCGATCGGGATTTCTGTGCCATCTTCCTGGTATAAGATGTACTCTGCGTAGCCATCGTAGTGGAAATGGTCGTGGCAGTTGTCATAGGTAAATTGAGTATTGTCGCTACTGGGCTGCCCGATGAAGTAGTCCAGCTCACCATCATTGGCAATCCAGGTGGTGAAGCGGACAATATCCCGTTGCCCGTAGCCATGCAGGCAGCCTTCTTCAATCAGGCAGGGGTCGGTGGAGTTGATCGTGGAAAGAAAAATGGAGGAAGACAGGACACCCTGATCCACCACGAGGTCGGGTGCTGCCGGGCAGTTGGGGTCGCCCTGAGGCAGGCAGGAGCCATCGTCAATAGTGGCCAGAGGGTTGTAATTACAGGATGTAGGGTCGGTGCAGCCAACCACGGGCCCGAGATAGGTGAGCTCCCAGTTGATGCTGTCCGCACAGGCGTCTTCATGGTCACCGATCCTGATATAATAAGTGTAAGCCGGTTCAAAAAAGGCTTCCACAACGGCAGCCGGCGCACAGTCGCCTTCATCGTTATTGTAAAAAATGGTGCTTTGATTGTCTTCGGCGATGGTGCCGGTGCAGCCATCGTACACCCAGATTTTGGTATCGCAATCATTCAGGCCACAGGTGGAGATGAGGTAGGTCCCTACGGAATCCGGGGTGAAAGTATACCAGCTGTTGTCATAGTAGGCGGTGTGGAAGCCTTCCCCAACGGGAATAGCCGATTCGCACTCTTCGCCCGGATCGCAGTTGAAGCTGTGGGCGGCACTTTCCGAAAACTGTTGCCCTCCCTGAGCGAGCGTATCCTGCCCAACAATAACCCGGTAAAAGCCGGGGGCGAAAATACCATCCCCAAAACTATCCTGGATCAGAAAAGTCAGACAGGTGGAGTCCGGCACGCAAAAAGAGGCCTGGTAAAAAGAATTGTTTTCGTAGTCGAAAAAATCAGCCGAGCCATATGTAGTACCGCTTTGGTCCTTTACCGACCATGCGGTTTCGTACCCGTAGGTATCGGTCTGCACTTCTACCGTCACCTCAATCTGACTGGCATCGCAGGGGTCCTGCCCATAGCTTAGCATGGTAGTAAGTAGGAGGAAGAAGGGGAGTAGCTTGAGTTTTTTCATATTTAGGGTGTTGTTAAGAACTGATGTCGTCTTTTTTCAATGGATTGTAAATAGCGATTCTGATTTTTGCTTCCTTGAAGTTTTTACCGGATCAGCTTGAGGCATTTACATCCGGCTTCAGGGTTTGCCTGCTTTCGTTCAGACACGGAATACTTATCAATTTACGGGCAAAAATAGGACTTCATGTGTTTTCCAGGCTTTATTTATTGATGGTTTTCCGACAAACCGTTGATTAGACGCCTGTGTGTGCCTGGAAATCAAGCCACTAACAAGCAGTGCACGATTTTTTTTAATTAAAGCTTGCATAGTTGACTTATCCCTCCTATATTTGCAGTCCGCTACGAAAAGATGTAGCGTGTACAATAAAATCGCGGGATAGAGCAGTAGGTAGCTCGTCGGGCTCATAACCCGGAGGTCGCAGGTTCGAGTCCTGCTCCCGCTACTAATTAAAAGCGTAACAGTTGTCATAATTGTTGCGCTTTTTTTGTTTGAAAACGTAAAAGTCAGGGCGTATTGCCCATCAGTGGCAATAAGCTCTAAAGTACACCCCAATGGGCGCAACGCCCTATACCTCTTCGTTGTAATGCCCACCTCCGCAGTTGGAAAATCCGATTTTTCTGTTAGATTGAAGCTGCCAATGATTCTTAGAGCGTGTTGGGACTTTGGGCTTCTAGTTTGCAGACCGATTACTAAAATCCCAACACCCTCTTAACTAAATCCAACCTTTTGGACCAGTGGAAACGATGCCTGTACTGCGGGTCAGAAAACAACACTGCAAATTATACCTGCTCCTGCATTGCAGAGGAGTCGGCGCATGCCTACCGCGCCCTTGGGCTTCGCTTCCAGCTCAACCGGCAGGAAATAGCCGAAGTGAAAGCAGCCTTTCAGAATTATTGCTTCGACGATGAGCGGGGGATGTTGCAGTACCCGCTATTGCCCAACCGGGAATGCGCCGGGGGCATCAACCTGAAAGTCGGTCTAACGCCCCTTCACCTCCTGAAATCCTTTAGCAAAAAGTCTGGTGTACAGGTGTTTATCAAGGACGAGGGGCAAAATCCAAGTGGCTGCTTTAAGGACCGGGAGACCTTGTCCTGCCTGCTCAATACCCGGCGGCGCAAGCGAAGAAAAGCGGTAATTTACTCTTCGGGAAATGCGGCAGCCAGCGCGGCATTGTTTGCCCGGCAGGAAGGGTTGCAACTCATCACCTTCGTGCCGGGGGACACCTACGCAGAAAAGATCACCTACATTCAGAAATGCGGCTCAGACGTTGTGGTGCTGGGTAAAGCAAGCACGTCCTTTGAGGAGGGCTTCCGGCTGTTTGTAGGTCTGAACGAGGCGAATGTCTTCGAGGAAGCCGGTTTTGACAACTGGGCGGTCCGCAATCCCTACCGGGTACAGGGCGACAAAACCACAGCGGTGGAAATCGCCCGGCAGCTGGAATCACAGATGCATGAACCGATCCCCGATGTCGTCATTGTGCCCTCCGCCAACGGCAGCAACCTGGCGGGCATATGGGAAGGCTTCAAAGAGCTCAAACACCTTGGGATAACAGATAAACTGCCCCGAATGGTGGTAGCGGGCATTGCTAATGCCAATCCCATTTGCAAAGCGGTCCGGATGCAGGAACAGGAAGTACCGGTTGCGTGCGATCTTTCAGGCTTGCAGGAACAGGATGCAAAAATTGGCAGCATTATCGTGGCCGAAGAAGGGTATGACTCGGTGGAAGCCGCCAAAGCCGTACTTGAATCCGGGGGTACTGCGGTGGAAGTAGGGACGCACAGTATCCGCAAGGTGATGGTCCGCTTCTTGCACCGGGAGCGCAGATTGGCGCTGAAGCATGGGGTATTGCCGGAGCCGGCCTCCTATATCGCTATGGCCGCGGTGGAACAGCTGAGGAGCCGCCGGAAATTGCGCTTTGGGGAATCTGCCGTAGCTATTGTCACCGGGCACGGCATAAAGGCGCAGGGCACTACCCGAAGACTGCTCAAAGGGTACCCGGGCCTGCTCCGTACTGCACAGCAAATCATTGGGCGGAAACGCCGCGAAAGCCCGGTGCTCGGCGGGAAAGCCCGGGCCGGGCAGCGCCGTGTGGTTGCCGCTAATTTATCCGCCGTACAACAGGCATTCTATGATCTGGCAGAGACCGCCCTTGCTTTGGCACCTTATCAAATGAATAGCTTTTTTACCACATGATACAGAACGCTTTCCAGCAATACGCAGAGACCGCACCATTAAGAGAAGTGATTATTGGCCGTTACGAAGGCTACCGGGCGCATTCAGCCTATGAGGAAATTGTGAATGAAGACCAGAAAAAAGGGCTGCCCGATGAAGCCGCCCTGCGGTCTGAATTCCAGGCTTTCCGCTCGGCCCTTGAGGCAGAAGGGGTTACGGTTTACGAACCGGCTTACGTGGGCAAAATGGTCTACGATCAGCTGACGCCTCGCGATATCGGCGTGACGATAGGGCAGCGGTTTTTGATGTGTAACATGGCGCGCCTTAGCCGGCGGTACGAAATTGCCGGTGTATTCCCATTCATTCTTAGTCGGGTAGGGGAGGAGCCCAATCTGATTATTCCCGATGACCCCGCTGCCCTGATGGAAGGCGGAGACCTCATGGTAGACAAAGGACGCTTGCTGGTGGGCATCTCCCAGCGCACGAATGAAGCTGGCCTGGCTTTCCTGCAGGCCACCTTCGGGCAGGAATTTGAAGTCGTTCCGGTACACTGCCGGCCTCTTTCTGAAGGCGAAAACGTGTTGCACCTTGATTGCACCTTCAACCCGGTTGGTCAAAACCACTGCCTGATCTACCCAGATGGGTTCCGCGAAGTGCCTGTGCCCATAAAAAAAGATTACCAATGGATCGAGGTCCGAAAAGAAGAGCAGGCGGCCCTGGCGACCAACGTTCTCAGCATTAGCCCCGAGGTGGTCATCAGCCGTGACCACCCGGCCTGCGAGCGGGTGAATCAGGAAATGGAAGGTATCGGCCTGCGGGTTATCCGTATTCCTTTTGACGGGGCGCCGGCTACGGGCGGTTCCTTTCGGTGTTGTTCTTTGCCGTTGGTGCGGGGAGGGGGTTAGTCTTCCAGCTCGGCGAGTTTTTCTTTGAGCCAGTTGAGGCTGGCGACGTTTTTCGTTTCTTTCAGTTCTTTTTTAAACTTCTCAATAGCCGACTGATCCCCTGGCATAATCCGGGTCAGCTTCCGGGTAAAGCGGATGAGGTTACCGTAGTTTTTGCGCCGGTTGACCGGTATGTCTTTATGCCGGTTGAGGTACGCCCGGAAACTTTCGAAGAGGCTGTAGAGCGGCTCCATCTCGTCGGTTTCGTAGTAGGTGGCCAGGAGCATGGCTTTGGAGCCGAGGTTGTAGGCGACGTCTTCGTACTCGACCTCCCTGAGCAGCTCAATGACTTTTTCATGCTTTTTCTGGTAGAAGTAAACCTGGGCCAGGTTATAGGAAATAGCGTTTTGCCGAAAGGCCAGGGGCAGCTTTTCTGAATAGGTATTGATGAAGTGTTCCGTCCATTCGTATTTTCCTAATCTAAGCGCTACGACTACCAGGTTTTTGAAGTGCCATGGGGAAAGCTCGTCATTCAGGAAAATGATCTCTTTTTTGATCAGGTCCTCGTATAGCTCGAAAATCTCTTTTAAAAACTCTTGGTTACCACGATTGATTTGCCTTACACAGTAATTAATGGTTGAGATATAAATGTTCATGGCTTCCAATTGAGGAAACAAAAGTGCATGTTCCTCCAGGAGCTTTTTGAGAACATAGTAGTTCTTTGTTTCTTCTTCATTCTGTTGAGTCAGAAGCACGCGGTAATAGATTGAAATCGGGAGGACCTCACCTATTTTGTTTTCTTTTATATATTGAATTATCTCATGTATAAATCGGACATTATAGTCTTTTTCAGTAACAAATCTATTGCTTAGCGCCGCACAGTAATATCTCAATTTCTCGGCAAAATAGAAAATGTCCAAGTTGTCATTGAGTGCATCGAGGTTACTCCTGAGGGTACGCGTATGTTTGTTCTCGTCCAGTTCATAACTTCGGTTTTCTACTTCGAATTTTTTCAGGTAATAAAAGGAGGACTGCAACTCAGATTTCTCAAGCGTCCGGTTAGCTGATCTTACAGAACTGTTATACAGTTTTTCGATTCTTCGTTGCCCTACAGATTGTATGAGGTTGATCGATTTGTTAATGAGGCTGGATTCATAGATCTCCTGGCTTAGGTAGCCCTCTACAAGCTTCAATAAATCAGAACAATATTTACGAAACCGTACGTCATCATAGGGAGCACCCGGCTGAAGGAGAGACCACAGGTAGGGTTTGTCTAGGCCTCCATTGCGTTTGCTGCCGTTAATGACTTTTAGAAAGGCTTCGTACAACAGGAGCAGCTCTTCACTCCGGTTGAAGTAGGGCGACTGAATATACTTCCGGCACCGGTTCTGCTCGTACTTGTCGAAGTGCTGCAAAATTGCAAACAGTTTGCTGTTGTACATGTCGTTCAGATTATCTATATTTGCTACTAGCAACGAATAGGAAACTACATCAAATCTACTCAGGCGAACACCCTCCAAAGTCTGAGCCTACAATTAACGATATTTTTTTCACAACTGATACCTTATTTGGCATCAAATGCTAGGTAGCGGGTACGACGATTAGGGCAAAGGAGAAAAAAATAGTGCCCGTATCGAAACTGTACTCTCTAAATAGCGTAGAATTATTAGAATTGTTGTATTTTAGTCATGCAATAGCAATGCACGTCCTTTTGAGTCCACGACAAAAGGAACAAATTCACAATCCATGAATGTATTTTTACAAAAACAAAATCTAATCCTGCTCCTTGTTCTGCTTGGGCTCCCTGCTTTGGGGCTCAGTCAGGATTCGGTGAGGGATACGATTTACGAATCCCAAGGCTACAATCAAATCAGCACAACGCTTTCCTTTACCTCAGAGCCTAACGACCCGGCTCTGGTTTCGCCTCCTGCTCACGGTTCCGTGAGTTGGACGGAAGTGGGCCCGTTCGATTATGAACTGACCTACACGCGTACAGACGGCCAGATGGGAACAGATGATTTCACGATGCTGGTTTGGAAGAATGTCTTCTCTTACGAGCAGGTTAATTTTCACATTGTCGTTAAGGCTTCAGCGGTGGAGTGCCTTCACGATCACGCTACCACCGATGTCAATACGCCGGTCAGCATTGATGTGCTGCAGAATGACCTGACGACGACTGGCGTGATTTACCTCAAAAATATTCCGCTTGCCAATAATGGTTCCGCTTCCTATTCTACTGCCGACGGCACGGTTACCTTTACGCCAAGTACCGACTTTGAGGGTACGGCCTACCTGAACTACGTAGCCTGTGACAGTACAGGAACCTGCGATAATGGTACGGTCAGTATTAGTGTGCTGGGGCAAAATGCAGGTCAGTCCGACACTACGCGGTTATTCACTAAAAAGAATACCACGCTTCCGGTCTTTATCCCACAGGAATACACGCTGACTCAATCTCCGACAGAGGGCACTTATACCAACGATGGGTTTATCCCGTATTACGAACCGAATACCGACTTTATTGGAACAGATTACATTACTTTCGATTATCAGGGCGCTGACAAGGTGGTCGAAATTGAAGTGATGGACCTGGAAGACAACTCCTTTGCCGTTGATGATGAAATCCATATGACCCCTTTTGAAGGAGGTGTGGAAATCGACGTGCTGGAAAACGATGCCTTTGGCTCAGATGCAAGTTGCGTTAGCTTGCAATTACAGCCTGAATACGGTACAGCTTCCTACAATCCACAGGCGGATGGCCGTGGAGTCATGCGATATACACCACCTGCCGGTTTCACAGGGGTGGATTGGTTTACCTACTCTACCTGCCCTCCGGGTGGCACTGGCAGTCAGTCGGAAACGGCAACTGTTTATGTTTTTGTCAGCAAATACGAACCGTCTGCTACCAACTTCCAAATGAGTACGCCAAAGCTTACGCCACTTGTGGTGGGGTATAGCGTGCCCATCCAATCTTACTCTTTCGATATTGTTGAAAGTGGTGATTTGGGAACCACTGTTTTTCTGGAAGGAGCGGTAGATACGACGATTCTGGGGCAGCACATTACCGGGTACAACCTGATCATTTACACGCCCAACGGTGATGTAGACAATGGGGTAGATGAGATCGAGTTGGAATATTGCGTTAACATCAATGGCAGCTGTGCTTACCAAAAGACCGTTAAAATTGATATCGATATCCTCGATATTGGTGACGGCTCCGCACCCATGTGCTTCGACGACTGCATTTGGTCCGGTGATGCTAACTTTGATGGCATTGTCGACATGGAAGACCTGCTCACCATCGGCTGGGCTATTGGCGAGGTCGGGATTCCCCGCGCTGACGCCAACCCTGATCTTTGGTATGGTAAATATGGTGATGACTGGAATGATCCATTTCAGGATTTGCCCATTGACCTGAAGCACCTCGATACGGATGGCGATAGTCTCATTACGGCAGCTGATACGACTGCAATTAGCAATTTCTATGGAAATGCACACTCTATGACTGCCTCCGTCATTCCATTTTATGAGGATGAAATTGTCCTGCAAGGAGACCTTTATGTCAGCCCGGGCGATTTAGTAGAATTGAAAATGAAGATGGGTACGGCAGGCGATCCGGCAGAAAATATCTACGGATTTACCTTCCCGTTCTCCTATAATCCGGATTTGGTGGTTCCCGGCTCTGTTTCTGTTGATTTTGAGTCCAATAGCTGGCTGTCTTATAATTCGCCTATTCTCTATATGCAGCGGGATGATCAGGAGGGTACGCTCAATGCGGGCTTCACACGTACCAATGCAATTGCGGCGAACGGACATGGTAGAATAGGCAGTGTAAAGTTTATCGTAATTGACGATATCGATGGCTTCCGCGACGATGATGGCGAGTTGGCCCTTCAGGTTGGTGGTGGTTCTTCTACTGTGATGAATGGCGGTGGTAGCTCCTATGGCATCAATATTGGTGGTGCAACGATACATATCCGCCTCAACGAAGAAACTAAGGACGAGCCACTCAATCCTGATCAGTTGAAACTGTATCCTAATCCGACCAACCGGAACTTCATCAACGTCCACCTGAACGGACAACAGGACTTCGAGCGCATCGTGGTGCATGATCTGACTGGCCGCCCGATGTTCGATTCTGATAATGTGCTAACCAACCGCATGCAGATTTCTGTCGGTAGCTTTGCGAACGGCATCTACATCCTGTCCGCCTACACCGAGCGCGGTGTGGTCAACAAGAAATTCCAGGTGATCCGGTAAAAGCATGCCGGATTATCTTTCCCTGTTAAGCCTTTCATTTCGTAAATCATCGAAAAAAGAGGGTATATCGGGAAGTATGCAGGAAAATTATATACTATTTTGTACCTGCAAAGCGTTAGTAACGCATCAAATTTGGTAATACATTCATTGTATATACATTCGTGGAATTATAATCATTGCTATTGAGTCGCACAGAAATGTGCGACTTTTTTTTGCCTGCTTCTTTCCTTTTTTTGCCTGCTTCTTTCCTTTTTTTTTCACAGCGAACCTGTTTAGAACCTTTTTTTACTGATGTTTTAAGTGGATGGTTTGGTTGACTTGTTTTCACAAACCCCTGTTTTTGTCTTTGTTCTTCCCTGGATAATGTTGAATATTTGTACTGTGAGAGAGAAGAAAGGTCTTTAATGAAAGACAAAATACGCTCACCATCAAGATTTGAATATGTTCATGGGATTATAATTTGTTAGTAGTGAGCCGTTCGCTGCTAAAGCGAAACGGCTCACTATCTTTTATAATCTCAGCTTAAGATAAAAGAGTACGATTTCCAACTAGGTTAAACAAAGGTCGTTTACGTTTGGATATGTACTTATTCGTGAGATTTTTTAGATATGTTCATGGGATTATAAACCAAGGCTGTGCTTTTCGCACAGCCTTTTTTAGTATCCATACCAATCACTCCACCAATCCTTTAGCTGCCGCCTTAGTTTCTGTTCTGCAGCATTATCCTGTGGCTCAAATAGCTTTTCTCCTTTCAGTTCGTCGGGCAGGAAGTCTTGCTGCACAAAATTACCGGGAAAATCATGGCTGTACTGGTAGTCCTTACCGTAGTCCAGGTCTTTCATTAGCTTAGTTGGTGCATTGCGCAAATGCAGCGGCACCGGTAGGCTACCCGTTTGCCGGACGAGCTGTTGTGCCTGATTGATGGCCATATAAGCGGAGTTGCTCTTTGGTGAGCTGGCCAGATAAATCGCCGCCTGCGACAAAATAATCCGGCTTTCCGGTAAGCCAACCGCTTGTACAGCCTGGAAAGTCGTGGTTGCCATCAGCAGGGCATTGGGATTGGCCAGGCCGATATCTTCTGAAGCTGAAATCAGCAGCCGGCGGGCAATAAACTTTACATCTTCCCCTCCTTCAATCATGCGGGCCAGCCAATAGACTGCTCCATTCGGGTCGCTGCCCCGGATGGACTTGATGAAGGCCGAAATAATGTCGTAGTGCTGTTCCCCCCCTTTGTCATACCGGCTGATATTCTGCTGAAGCTTTTGCGTCACCATTTCGTTGGTCACGGTGATCGCCTCAGATGCCTTCCCGTAGTTGGTCACCAATTCCAGAATATTGTAGAGTTTTCGGGCGTCGCCACCAGAATGCAACAGTATAGCATCGTAGTCTTCAATAGTGATCTTTTGCCCCTTCAGAAACTCATCTTCTTTGAGTGCCCGGTCGATGAGCCCAATCAGCTCATCTTTGCTGAGCGGTTCAAGGACGTAAACCTGACAGCGGGACAGCAGGGCCGGAATGACCTCAAAGGAGGGGTTCTCCGTTGTGGCCCCTATCAGCGTAATGGTGCCTTCCTCCACAGCACCGAGCAGAGAATCCTGTTGTGATTTGCTGAAGCGGTGGATTTCATCAATGAATAGGATAGGGTTGGGGCTGTCAAAAAAGCGCTGGCTTTTTGCCCGCTGTATCGTTTCGCGCACATCCTTCACACCGGAGTTAATGGCAGACAAAGTGTGGAAAGGGCGGTCGAGCTCATTGGCGATGATTTTTGCCAGGGTAGTCTTACCGATGCCCGGTTGCCCCCATAATATAAAGGAGGGAATCTGACCAGACTCTATCGCCTGCCGCAAGACTGCGCCCGGCCCTGCCAAATGTTGCTGCCCAACATAGTCTGCTAATTGCCGGGGGCGCATCCGTTCTGCTAATGGTTTCATAAAAAAGTTTCAATTTTTTTCTGCCTTACCCAACGCTAGCTGGAAAACTGACGTGAAGGTAACTGAAAGCTTTGCAAAGCTGAATAATCAACAACTTGTAGTATAAAAAAAAGAACATGAAGAGTATCATTACAACTGCAGTAGCGCTGATAATTAGCGTTTTTGCCTTCGCTCAAAATGAAATTACCGTCAGTGGGACGGTAGCCTTAGCAGATGGCACTCCGGTAGAGGACATGGTGGTCAATATAAATACAGACTCCCTGATTAGCGGCGGTTTTATCTCTGCTGTAGCCCTTACGGATGCTAACGGGGGGTACACCGCCACCCTCCCTCTGGATGAAGCCGACACACAGGGCCTGGTTTATGCCTGGATCACGAACTGTGATCAGAACCTGCTCTTTGGTGATGGAAGCTGGACCCCGGTTGACACAGAAATTATTATCGATTTTACCTTTTGCGAGGTGCAGTCTTCTTGTTTGGCCTACGTTTATCCGGAGTTTGATGAAAACATGATCTCCGCATCGATGATCGGTACGCCCCCGTTTGCTTACGAATGGGATAATGGCGCAACGACACAGAGTGTTGCTGCAAATGGAAGCGGTGAGTATTGCGTGACCATAACCGATGCTGTGGGGTGTGTGGCTTCTGCTTGCTACGATGCAACGGCCGGAGGCCCGGATTCCAGCTGCTGGGTGACGCTTTTTCCGCTCGAAACCAATGATGGCCTGATCATCGAAACTCAACCCTTTGGCCTGGGCAATATCACCTATGCATGGAGCACCGGGGAAACCACACCGGCTATTACAGTGACTGAGCCTGGCACCTATTGTGTGACCACAACGGATGCTGAAGGCTGCGAAGCTACTGCTTGCACGGATTACTTTCCAACACCATGTGGCGTCAGCATAGAGATTGATGCCTTTGGTATGGAACTGCAGGCTATTCCGGAAGGGGAGGCGCCCTTCACTTTTAGCTGGAATACCAGCTCCAGTGTGGCTACCACAGATATTGACCCCAACATCACCTTCTATAGCGTAACCGTAACGGATGCCGCCGGCTGCCAGTCCACCGCTACTTACTGGTATCAGGGTGGAGTGGATTCCTGCGCTGTGGAGCTCATCCCTTTTCAAAACGGGACAATGCTGCAAGCAGTAGTTGTAGGGACAACGGACTCGGTTACTTACCATTGGAATACAGGTGATGACACGGCCTCCTTACAAGATGTAACACCTGGGTACTACTGCGTGACCATCACGACAGACAGTGGTTGTTCTTCTTCGGCCTGCATCGTTATCGAGGATCCGAGTGCACCATTTATTATCAATGGCTACGTGTACCTTCCGGACAGCATCAATGGCGGTACTTTGGAAGGCTGGGCTTACCTGATTGTATATGATGAAACTGAAGGCACTCTGACGGCAGTAGATACTGCAGAACTGGAAAATTTCCCCTTCGGAGGTGCTGCTTACTATGAGTTTGACGCACAGCCTGCGGGTGACTACCTGATCAAAGCAGCGCTTGCACCAGGCTCCAACGGGTACGAAGAGCACCTGCCAACTTATTATAGCAATGCTTTGTGGTGGGACGAAGCCAGTACGGTTACCCTTCCGTTCAACGGATGGGGCTCTTTCAACTTCACCCTCGTTCCCGGAGATAACCCCGGCGGCCCTGGCTTTATCGGTGGGTACGTGGCGGATGGCGCCAATCTGCTGCCTGGCGAGATCGAAGTCCGTGATGACACGCCCATGGAAGGCGTTTCTATCATACTGCTGGACGAGCAGGAAAACCCGGTAGCTTACACCTATACCGATGTGAATGGGGAATTTATGTTCTCAAGCCTGGCCTATGGCACCTATAAGGTTGTCATTGAGCATATCGGCTACGAGCAGCAGTACTACTGGGTAACCCTTAGTGAAGAAAACCCCGGGGCAGAAGGGCTCAACTTTGAGATCGGCGATGAAAGCATTACGGATACAGAGGAGTGGAAGGCTGAAGCCGGGGTGTCCATTTTCCCTAACCCTGCGGTTTCCACCCTGCAGGTGACCGTATCAGACGTGAGTGGGCTCGGAGCGGTACAGGTATGGAATGCCCAGGGCCAACTGATGTTGAGCCGCATGAATATAGAGCTTGGCGCAACCGTCACCTCTCTCGATGTAAGCACACTGCCTTCTGGTATGTATTACCTGCAAGTTGCTGTGGAAGGACAGCTGCTTACCCGGAAGTGGATGAAACAATAACACCTTTTCCTATGTGGGCTCAGCCGTGAATTTGACGGTTGAGCCCCTTTTTTGCTATTTTACAGAAGAATCAACCCATTTGCTCAGCTTGGAAATCGACCCAAAGCTAATAAAGGACTGCCGAAGCGGGAACCGGAAAGCACAATTTGCGCTCTACCGGCTCTGCTACCCTTTGCTGATGGGGACTTGCCTGCGCTACCGGAAAAACGAACCCGACGCAGCAGCCATGCTTAATCAGGCTTTCCTGAAGATACTGGACAACCTGGACAAATGCCCCGATGAGGCACCATTTGCAGCCTGGGCCAAACGCATTACCATCAATACCTTAATTGATGATTTCCGGAAAAACCGGAAAGTGAAAGAACTGATCGCCTCCACTTCGATTCACGACTTGCCAGAGGCACAGGGGGGCGTAGATTATAATGAAGCGGATAAGCAGTTTGATGCAGAACAACTGGAAGCATTTATACGGCAACTACCGCCAATGACGGCTAAAGTTTTCAACCTGTTTGCGATTGATGGCTACCCGCATACAGAGATTAGCCCTATGCTGGGGATTAGCGAGGGGACCTCGAGATGGCATCTGGCTTCCGCCCGAAAAAAGTTACAGGAAATGATGCGCAATGCTATGAATGCTTCAAAGATCGTATGATGATGGAACCAATGGACGAATTATTCAAAAAGAAACTGGAAGAACGGGAGCTGGGCTTTAATGAAGCACACTGGGAGGCCGCACAGCAATTGCTGGATGACCGGGACGCACGGCGTGGTGCAATCTGGTGGTGGCGCATTGGCTTGGTACTGACCCTGCTTGCCGTACTGGTATTTGTACTGGTCCCGAACGGCGTACCCTTGCCTGCAGTCGCAGAAAATACTACTTCCAAAAGTAAAACGCTCTATTCAGAAAGCGATGAGGAGGAAGCACCGGTGGCAAAACCCACTGTGGAAACAGCTGCCGGTTCAGCAAAGTCCGCTACTACGGCGGTTGCCGGGAAAACCAGGGCCAATCCACAGGTGACAGGGGCACAACCTTCCGCCCGGAAGGGTGTAGCAGCACCGCAGCAACCAATATCGGGCACTACCCACCGTAGTCAGCCCGTGGTATCCAACGCACCGGAATCAACCCGGGACGAGCGCACTTCGCCAACAGAAGCAAAGCGTTCGGGCTCCACTGTTCCCCTTATCGCCCGGCAGGAAGAAGAAGAGCGCGCAGAGCGGGTTATGGTGGCTGTTTTGGACCCGGTGCCGCAGCTGGATTTTTGGGTGATAGCACAACAGGATAGCTTTGAAGCAGCATTGCCCGAAAAATGCTGGCCGGTGCGTAAGCGTTGGGGGGTAGCGACAATCCTGGGGGGCAGCCTGCCTGCACAGGAGACTCAGGCGGGTGCAGTGCTAGGGCTTGGGCTTAGCTGGCCGGGCAATGACGGCTGGGGGCTTTACGCCGAAGGGCTTTACCGGATCCGGCCAATCTCTAATTTAGCTACACAGCAATCTTTGCAGCGCAGTTATGGATTTGGCGTGACAGAAAACACTTACGTCCTGCGGGCCAGTAGCCTGCATTACGCAGATGTTAATACCGGGGCCACTTATCAGTTTAACCGTCATCAGTTTCATGCTGGGGCTGGCGTGTCCGGGCTAATAGGCGCAAGAGGGCAACTCGAGCAGACTCAAAAGGCAGAAACAGAACTGGATTACGGGCCTGCCACTATCGCATCAGAGGGCTGGGTTAGCGAAGAAGGGCTTTCCCGACTGCTGTTCAGGGCACAAGCCGGGTATGCTTTCGAACTGTTCCCCAACCTGCTCTTGTCGGGGCGGGTTCAATATAACCTGACCCCCGTATTTGCAGCAACCGCGCCGGAAAACCCTGCCTTATCCCCGGTTTCCTTTGACCTGATGATTAAATACAACTTATGGTAAATTATAAATGGGCCCTATTGTTTTTTGTAGCTTTCCTTACTGCCGCTACGGGCTGCAATAGGGCAGACCTGCCTGAACCATTAGACAGCGACCCGGTGTTTCGTCTGCAAGGTAACCTGGAAGGGGAGGGCTTTGACCTGGCGGCAGGAGTAGAGCAGTATTTTATGTACACGGCATTTACTCCTGTCAATGACGGAAACTTTCGGTCGCTGAGCCGGCTGGAAGAGTTGGGTTGCACGACAGGGTGCGCACCGTCCTGGCAATTTGAGTTTAACGGAAGCCTGGCGGCAGTCGACAGCTTTTTTGCGCCGGGGTCAATTTCCTTTATTCAGCCGGGCAGTATTTCGGTAGATACCATTTACAAGCTGAGCCTTGCTGCCCGTTCAAACCATTCTGCGGGCGGATCGGCACTCAGCCACGAGTGGTCTTTTTTTGATGGTTCTACGGTCAATACGGCTACGGTAGAAAAAGAAATTCCCGGTCCGGGTTTGTATGAAGTTGAGCTGACTACGATCACGGAGGAGGACTGCTTAAGCTATACCAGAAAAAACTTTTCTTTTGCTTCTCCATTGCCAGGATGTGAAGTGGATTTTTATGTGGATACCACCCTTATCTTCGACTCCATTATTGTGGCGAATTACCTTCCTGGTTCTTCCCAGCCCGAGCTTTTACTGTGGCAGGATTCTATACCCGGAGAGGTCATCAGTTTTCTTTTCCCTGAACTTGAGGAGCCTGTCACCATTTGTCTGGAAGGCCTATTTCCCCAGGGATGTAGTGCCATTACCTGCCAAACCGTCATTTTGGCACAGGGAGCATCGGCAGGATCAGTATGCAGTAATGCCATTGAGGGCGGGGTAGTGATAGAAACGGACTCGACGGTCGCCTCTGGCTTATCCAACGGAGTCGTGGTCCGTTATGTAGATGAACTGGGGAATGTTTATGCTTCCGACACTGGTGAGCAGACAGGCGTTGTTGATTTCACCATTGAAACCGTCGGTCCCTTTGAAGAAAACAGCCAGGGGCAAGCCACACTGGAACTAGGCATTCGTTTTCAGTGCCAGCTGTTTGACGCGCAGGGCCAACCCTGGAGGCAAGCTGAAGGCAATGGTACCATTGCAGTAGCGGTTCCTGACTGATGATTTTAGACTGTTGTTTTTCTGCCTGCCTTCCCATCAGCAAGGAGAAAATTATTCCTATCTTTAAAAGGTACTATAAAACCAACCCTAATGCTTTGGCCTAGGGAAAAAAATGGTGATCTGACTGTAACTTTCCATTCGCAGTCTCGTATTAGATAGCATACCCTCCATATACTCCCCGTCAATAGCTTACATTTCTATTCCTTCGTGCAGAAAGAACAACTGAAAATAGTGCTTACCGCGCTATTGAGCATAGATGTAGCTATTCCTGACAAGTGCTGAATCAGGCGTTCTGACCTTTACCCTCCCTGAACATTCCTGCAATGCGTTTGCTCTACACAGGCAGCGCAATAACTATGAGTACGATCTAATTACAAGAGCGGTAACAGTATTGGTGCCGGCTCACTATGAGAAAACAAAAAAAAATATGATACCTGGCCACGTACCCAGGGTGCATACCTATACAGGGAGCCCCTATAGGACTTTGGAAGAGTTTTTCTTAAAACATCGTCCGCCCGAGCAGGTCTTTCTGATCAATGCCGGCCGCAACAGCACTATTGTTGGGGAAAAAGGGACCAGGCTTACTTTTTCTGCGCATTCACTTTCCACTACCACCGGTCAACGGATTGACGACCAAATTCAGGTTCGGCTTACGGAAATCAGCGGTCGGCTTGAGTATTTGCTTGCTGCCCGGCCCACGGCTTCGGAAGACCGGGTGGTGGATGCCATCAGCCAGGTGCAGTTCAACATATTTAGGGATGGTGCCCCTCTGCAACTCAACGAGCCGGTGATGATGGAGATCCCGGTAAGCCCGCACAGCCCCCATCCTCCAGGCAATGCGAAACTCTTCGCCCGCAGCCTGCCTACCGTACGTTCTGTAAAGAGTAATACCTTTCTCGACTGGCGCCCGCTCAAAACTCCGGTGGAAGTGCGCAAGGTAGGAGACCGTCGTTATTTTGGCTTCCCGGTGCAGCGTTGCTCCTGGTACCAATGCGGTCATTTTTTTGCCCGAAAGGATGCCAAGGTGATGGTGACGGCGAAAATTATAGCCAATACCAATAGTTTTGAAAGCCAAGAGGCCTTCCTTTGGCTGGATGATTCAAATGTTATCACCAAACTATATCCCAGTGACCGCCACTTCAGTGGTTTGAATATTCCGCGGCGGGTTTCCGGGCACGTCATCGCTTATGGGATGTCGAATGGGCAACTGCATTTTGGCGCTGCCCACCTGAAAAAAGCTGCGGACAAATTGCTGAACGTTTATATGCAACCCATGGCGGAAGCCGAAATTATCGAATCTATAAAGCATTTATGACCCCCGAAGCCTACGTAAGCCTGCTAAAGGATGCTTTTCAAGCCAACACTAACCCCGGGCAAGCCGCTCAGATGGAGGCCTACATGAAACACAACGCCCGGTTTTATGGGATCAAAACTCCGGAGCGCAAAGCTATTGTCAAAAACCATATCGCCTCTGTGGGCATGCCAGAAGGAGCGGAGCTAAAAGCTGTATGCCGATTGTGTTTTAAACCTGATGCGAACCGGGAGCTGCAATATGCCGTCAACGATTTGCTGCAAAAGTCACTCCGAAGGCTAACCCCTGATTTTCTGGATCTCGTGGAAGAATTAATTCCCCGGAATTGTTGGTGGGATACCGTCGATTTCCTCTCGCCTAAAATTGCCGGTGGGCTCTTGCTGCGCTTCCCGGATTGCCAAAAAGATTACCCTGACCGGTGGATTGAATCTGAAGACTTTTGGTTTCAACGCGCCGCCATCATTTTCCAGTTGGGTTATAAAGAAAAGACGGACACCGATCGCCTTTTCCGCTACATCCTCCGCCAGGCGGACAGCACGGAGTTTTTTGTGCAGAAAGGTGCAGGCTGGGCGCTCCGGCAATACGCCCGAACGGCACCCGAAAGCGTCCGTGGTTTTGTCCGCCAAAACCCTCACCTGCCCAAGCTTACCGTCCGGGAAGCCACCAAGCACCTTTAGCCCCGCCCTTATCCATGGTCATTCCTGATTTATAAAACCAGAGCAGATCATTACCTGCTCTGGTTCGAATGGGATCTGATTCCTGGACAGCTTAATAAACTCTATTGAATCATAATTTTATGGACACTCAAGCCTTTTTCGGTTAAGCATTCCAGCGTGTAAAGTCCAGTGGTTAGACCGGCAACCATGATTCCATTGGCAGGAAGTGTTCCATCCTGCACTACCTGTCCCTGTGCGTTGAGCAAGCGGTAGGATTTAATGGCTGCTACTTCGCCACGCAGGAAAATACGATTGCTGCTTGGGTTGGGGAACGGAGAAATGGTTGTTGGATTTAGTGTTTGTTCCTCACTGTTCGTGATTTCCTGAGGCGTATAAGTGGTGTTGATATGGATACCTTCGTGAGTGATAGCTGCCACATCGACCAGATCCAGATAGGGTAATACTTCGTTACCGAATCCAGCCGACTGAATGGAGATGATCAGGTCTTCGCTCATCACAAAGTTAAGTTGGGCAATAAGGCCCTCACCGCTGACGGCTTGCCCGTCCTTGCGGACGATAGCTACTTCGATAAGGTTTTTGTCTGGAGCTTCCTGGAAGATGTACAGCAGCTCTTCTTCTGAACCTAACCAGGAATCCGTAAAATCAAGGCTAAAGGAACCAGTCTCAAAGAATTTGGTATCAGCAGCTATGGCAAAGGCAATACCGTAAAAATCAGGTAGCGGATTGCCAATATTGCCTATACTTAAAGGCAGGGACAGCGATTGGTTAGTGGCGATAATTTCAGGTAGTTCTAAACGTAACTCGTAAGGGCCATCATTATTGTAAACCGGAGGCAGATTGGCGGCATGGTTATGAGAACGGTCATAATTGATAGACAGCACTTCGGCGTCACCCTCGTCAATGAATCCGTTACCATCTGCATCAGCATGCTTAAGGTTTAGGCCATTGATGGTAGTTACATCCCAGTCTGGCACTTCCAGTCCAGTCCAGCTGGTATTAGGTTCCTCATGTGCCGGGCCTTCCTGCCCGTAATGAACGCCAATATTGAGCAAGTCCCAGGCGTTAGCAATCCCATCGCTGTTGATGTCGCCAGCGTAGAAAAGCGGACCGAGGCATTCCATATCCAGCGGTAAGAAAACGGCAATGCCGGAGGCTACATCATCGTTGGCATCAAAGATAGCATCGTGGACATCTGTTAACTCAGTTGTGCACCAGCAATTCTGAGAGATGTTGACATTATTGGGCGTAGCGACATAAACGCCGATGCTGTCATTGTCGCATATGGTATTGTTTCGAACTATGGCTCCCGGACCATCCAGTTGAATACCGATGGTGTTGTTGGTAAAGACGTTATCGACTATGTTGCTTTCCGGGGAAGTCTCAGTAGTACGGATGCCAATTGCATTATCCGAAAAAAAACAGTTGCGGATATTGGTCCGGTAGGCATAAATTCCATACTCCGTACTGCCAATGAAAGAGGAGCTGTCCGCATCGATTAATAGGGCTGTGGCTACCTGACCGTTATCCTGAAAAGTAGAGTTCCGGATAATAGCCCGGTTGATGACGATGTTATTATTGATGAAGCAGAAATCATTATTGGTGAAGATACAATCTACGACCCGTGCGCCTTCGCTACCATCCGAAAAAGTATAAAGGTCTTCGGTAGCACGTTCGTTATTGCTGAAGTTGCAATTAAAGAAGGCCGCTCGCCCGCGCACCCCTACAGTATTGTCAGAGAAGTTGCAGTTGGTCATAGTCGGCCAATCGTAACCCTCATCGCCGTGCTCGATGGCTACAGTATTGAATTGGAAGGTGGCATCATTGACGAATCGATAACCCCCACCATTGTATTTTATTCCCTTTTCCGCAAACTCCATAGTAAAGTGGCTAAACTCCATCGCGATGGTAGTCCATAGAGGGGTGGTACTGAAGATGCCTTGCCAGGTGCTCTCTTGTGGTGCAGTAGGGGCCAGGGTGAACAACAAGGGTTCAGCTGCTGTGCCATTGGCGAATATAGAACCCGATCGAAGTTCAATACCTGTATTTTCAGTAAACTGAACCTCAACGCCAGGCTCAATAGTTAAGCTTGCACCCGGGAAGACCACTACATCTCCGGTGACGAGGTATGGACTTCCTGCCTGAGACCAGACAACAGGATCGAAAATGCCACCACTGACTTCCGTTTGTGCTTGCAGAAACGAATAGCTCAGTAGGGTAAAGAGAATGGAGAATAGTTTACAACGCATAATGCACATTTTTTGATGTTAGAAAGTCATGGTGGCTGCTCATTGTTGGAGGAGCCTTCTATCGACGATTACAAACATGCAGGTTTATTAGGATTCAATAAAATACATTGATTGATAATTATTCCTTATCTTTAGAAAAGATATTTTTCTTAGGAGTTGAATATCAGTGATATAAAGTGATTGTTAGTGGGAAATAATTCTTTGAATAATACCAAGGTTGTACGTTTGCTTCAAAGCCTTTCACCCAAAGAAGCGAAAGATTTTGCGCAGTGGCTAACTTCCCGATCCCCATCGGGTAACAGTGCGCCTCAAAAGTTGTTGGCTGTGCTGTTGTCGTACCATCCGGATTTTCCCGCAGTAGCGCTTGAAAAAATGGCAGTTTTTAAAAAAAGCTTTCGGGGCAGAGGCTATTCGGGCAATTATCTGCGCAAACAGTGCAACGCCCTTTACGTGGCTTTGCAGGACTGGCTGGTGCAGCAACAAGCTAATCGGCAATGGGAGGAATTGCTGTTTCTCAGGCAATTGCAGGAGCGGAAATCTGATCATGATTTTCAATTGTTCCTTAACCCAGCAAAAGAATCCCTGGAGCAGTACCCTTATCGCGATGCGGAATACTTTGAAAGAACTTATCTACTGGCTCAGGAGCAGGACCGCTTTTTCGGCCGGCAGCAGGAACGCCGCTATGATCCTGCCTTGCAACGACAATCGGATGCGTTGGATCATTATTTTATTATACAAAAACTACGGCTTGCCTGCGAAATGCTCAATCGCAACCGAATTATTCAAGCCGATTATGCGCCGCATTTATTACCCGAAATATTAAAGGTCATTAAACAGGAAACCCGATTCCGGGAGGTTCCCGCTATTGCGATTTACTGGCAGGTTTGGCGCAGTTTACAAGCGGATTTTTCGATGGAAGATTACCAGGAATTTGTCGACTTGCTGTTGGTACATCCTTCCACTTTCCCTCCTGAAGAAATGCGTGAGATTTACCGCTATGCACAGAATTACTGTATTCGTCAGATCAACGGGGGGCAGCGAGATTTTTCACAACACCTGTTGAAGCTCTACCAGCATCAGCTGGACCGTGGCTTATTCTTACTGGACGGTATTTTTCCTGCTAATGATTTTAAGAATATCATCACTCTCGGGCTACAGCTAGAAGCTTTTCCATGGATACGTGAGTTTCTGGAGGATTATCGACAGTACCTGTCTCCTGTCCAAGCCGACAATATCTATAATTACTCCTTAGCACAGTTTTATTACACCACAAAGACTTATGACAAGGCGGTGGACCTCTTGCGCGAAGTCCAGTTTACTGACCGATACTATGATATTAATGGAAGTATTATGCTCCTGAAAATCTACCTGGCCCAAAAAGACTATTTTTCCTTTCATTACTTCCTGGACGCCTGCAAGATCAGAATGCAACGCAATCGCGAGGTGGCGGCAGACTATCGAAAGTCGATCATTAATTTCCTCAAAATCTGTAAACGAATTGCTGACCTGCAAGAGCGGAGCCCTTATCTTAGTACCGCTCAGTACCAGCGGCGCCACCAAAAAATTGAGCAGCAAATGACAACAGTCAGGCCACTTTTTGACCAATGGTGGCTGCAACAAGAACTGGGGAAACTAGCTCAAGGGAATTGATCTACTGAGCTTTGGGGAGGGAACCCAATCAAATCTGCATCCTGCTTATCCCTTGCAGACGATCCCTTTACCTCAGGTAAGACCCTCCATTTGCATCTAGAATGCAGCCAGTCGTATACGCCGCCTGCTCTGAAGCCAGAAAGAGAATACAATGTGCCATTTCCTCCGGTTGGGCGACCCGGCCGTTGGGGACCTGCCCCCGGATAGCCGCACCACTTTCGCCTTGCAGATGCCCGGCGGTCATGTCTGTTTCGACAAAGCCGGGAGCCAGGGTGCCGATGAAGATGTTGTGCGGAGCCAGGGCTTGCGCCAGCGACTGCGCCAGTGCATTCATCCCCGCCTTGGAAGCACCATAGGCCGGGTGAGTGGGTTCTCCGCGAAAGGCACCACGGGAAGAAACAAAAACGATACGCCCGCCGCCCTGTTCAATCATTCGCCGGGCCACACAGTACGTCACGTTGGCCGCCCCGGTGAGGTTGGTATCCATCGTCTGTTGCCAGGCAGCCTGCCATTCTTCGTAGTCTACTTCGGCGAGCGGATGGGGGATGAAGATGCCGGCATTGTTAACCAGGATGTCAATACCGCCCATTTCCGCAGAAACGGCGTCGACCATCCCGGCAACGGCTTCCGGGTGGCTGATGTTGGCTTTCACGGCAAAGTGGCCTTCACCGGTGAGGCTGTCGATGGTGGCCCCGGCAGCAGCTTTGTTGCTGTTGAAGTTGATAGCGACGCGTGCGCCTGCTGCTGCAAATGCCTGGGCAGCAGCTTTGCCAATGCCTCTGGATCCACCTGTAATCAAAACACGTTTGCCTGAGAAATTCATAGACTGGAGGGTTTACCGCAATAGTGCAAAAAGGAATTGAACGTAGACAATCTTGGTGATCAGGGAGACCGGCAGCATTAGCGTGAAGCCAATATTTGGGAGCTTGTTGCCTGCTTTTTCCAGGGCAAAATCGAGGACTGCTGGTTGGCTTGCGACCATGCCGGTCAGAAAACTGAACGGTATTTTCAGGAGCTTGTAGCCAATAAACAAAGTGGCAATGGCTGTGATGAAACTGATGATCGTTCCGGCCAGGAAAATAATACCACCACCGCCCTGCGCTACCGTATCCACAAAGGTATGCCCTGAATTCACACCCACACCTGCCAGCAGAAGGATCAGCCCGATTTGCCGTAGCGTAAGGTTAGCGCTGTAGGGCAACGTCCATACAATGGGGCCGGTGCGCCGCAGTGCGCCTAAAATGAGTGCCACGATGATGGGGCCGCCTGCAAACCCCAGCTTAAACGAAGCATCTCCGGGCAACTGAAAGGTGATCATGCCCAAGAGCAGCCCAAGCGCCATGCCCAGGCCAAAACTCAGCAGATTAATACGGCTGAGGGCATCATAAGAGTCACCGAAGAGCTTAGAAATCCTTGGGATATCCTGCCGCCGGGCCACAAAGCGGACCCGGTCGCCTAATTCCAGAACGAGCTTGGAGTTAGCCAGCAAATCAATATCGCCTCTTCTAACGCGGGTAATGATGGCGGCAAAACGTTCATTCAGGTTCAGGGTAGATAAGCGCTCGCCGGCAATATCCGGATTGGAGACAAATATCCTTCGGGTGTCGTATTCTGACCGATCGGAGGACAGGCGGAACGGCACATTTTTACCAAGCAGCTGAGTGACCCGCTCGATTTCCTCTTCATCGGCTACCAGGGCCACCTGATCACCAACCTGCAAGGTGGTATCGTAATTGGTCAGCAGGGTCTCGTCTCCCCGGACCAAGCGGCCAAAAACCACATTTGCACTGAGTTGCCGTTTCAAATCCCGGAGCGGGATGCCTGTAACATCAGGCTGGGTAATTTCCACTGTCTTACTGGTCACCGTTTGCCGGACAGGGTATTCCTGCTTGAGTTCACGTTCTTCTGCGAGGTAATCAATCTTGAGCAGCCGCTGCATGACGTTAATGGCGATCATCACTCCGATCACGCCCATAGGGTAGGAGAGGGAGTAGCCGATCACCGCTTTTTCACTCATGGATTTAGAAGCCAGAGTATCCAAATTAGCATTGCTGATGGCATCTAAAAGACCGGCAAGGGCCGGTGTATTGGTGGTGCTGCCGGCATAAAGCCCGGAGGTAGTGCTGGCATCAAAACCAAACACAAAGTGCAGCCCAAAAGCAATAGAAGCTGAGAGCGTGAGCATGACAATAACGAAAATAATATCTCTCGATCCCCGCTGTCTGAAGGTCGCGAAAAAGCTCGGCCCGCTGCTCAAACCGATGGTGTACACAAACATGGCCAACCCCAAAAAAATGATGATGTCAGGAATGTGAAGGTCAGGGCTAAGCCCGCCTACGCCCAGGCCCACGAAGAGCACAGCTGCCACACCCAGGTTGCTCCCCCTGATGCGTATACTGCCCACACCATAGCCCAGGCCAGCTACTACGAATAATAGCAATAGAGGGTTCTCGATGAAGGCGTCAACCATAGAGTTGTTTTATTTCAGATTGCCTACGTATTTGAAGATCCGGCTCCAGTTGATGCCATTGCCGATAGATCCTTCTTTTGTAGAGAACCAGATGATGATGGGCTTCCCGACGATATGGTCTTCGGGGACGAACCCCCAAACCCGGCTGTCTTCCGAGTTGTGCCGGTTGTCGCCCATGGCCCAGTAATAATTCATTTTGAAGGTATACTCGTCAGTGGCTTCACCATTGATGAAGATTTTTCCATCCCGGATGGCCAGGTCATTCCCTTCGTACACCCCAATAATGCGTTTGTAGAGGCTAATGTTCTCTGGGCTTACTTTTATTGTGGCACCTTTTTGTGGTACATAGACGGGCCCGTAGTTGTCTACCGTCCAGCCAGGGAAATGCTTCGGGTCATGGGGGAATAGCTTCTCAGGGTTGGTGTCGAGCTGCCCCATGTCCATAGGCTCGATGGTGATATTTTCGTCCAGGGCCTGTATTTTCGCTTTCTGCTCATTGGAGAGCACAATGATGAACGTGGTGTTGCCCTGCTGGGCTATGATGTCTTCACCCGAAATACCCCAGTCAGAAAACTGCCGGGTATTGATGGCCGTATTGGGGAAGTTGACCTGGTACATGTACTGCAGGTACTCCGGGTTTTCTGCCGGTTGCCCGTTGATATAGACCTGCCGGTCCCTGATTTCCAGGCTGTCCCCGCCCACGGCAATCGCCCGTTTGATGTAGTGGTCTTTTTTGTCCATTGGGCGGACGATGAGCTTTTTGTTGCCACTCTTGATTTGCCGGGCGTACTGTGGCGGGATGGCGCCCCGCTCGTAGTCATGGATACTCCAGGTCCGGCCAGGGAAGATGTAGACGCTGTCGCCCTCCGGGTAGTTGAACACAATCGGGTCCTTGCGGTCAATGCTTTCCAGGGCCGGCAGCCGGTAATAAGGGAGCTTGGGCTTCTTAAGGTAAGACTCTGAATTGATCACCGGAGCACGGTTGTGCAGCAGCGGGATCATCGCTATCGTTTCCGGTGTACGGATACCATAGTGGGCTTTGCTCACAAAGAGGAAATCCCCCACCAGCAGTGAGCCCTCCATCGATGAAGTCGGGATTACATAGGCCTCAATCAGGAACATACGGATAAAGGCTGCCGCAAAAACGGCAAAAATGACTGCCTCTGCCCATTCCCGGACCTGAGATTTATGGTAAGGATTGTTGCTTTGTAGCTTTTTCAGCTTGCGGGTTTGTTTGTCTTCCTGTGCCTCTGCCAACTGATGTTTATACTCCGCTTCCTTCACCAGGGTAGGCCCGTCGTAGGCTTCCCCTTCCTTAAAGGCCAGGTAGAAAAAGTAAAAAGGCGCAAAAAGCACGGCCAGCACGCTGTCGAGAAAGCCGTAGTGCCGGAAAGACCGCACCATATCAATCGCCATACCTGCGTAGATGAAAATATTGACGATCGGGAACAACAGCCATGCGGCGTGGCTGCCCTTGCGGCCGATGAGCTTGCACCACTCAACGAAATTAAGACCGGGCACCAGCCCCTTCCAGCCGTCTACACCTGCCTTCGGAAACAGAAAGTAAAGGCTGATGCTGAGCAGGATATAGCTAATCAATAAAAAGAGAAAGAAACCCATGGATGTTGATTTACTTTTGGTAACGCGCAAATATACTCCTTATGCTTTGGTTTGCAACACCAATTAATGGTCTAATCGGGCGCTGTGCAGTACCCTGCTAATGGTCTTGCAGTGCAATTGCCGGAGCGTTCCGTTTTGAAAAACGCATTCCTGCACCCGTCATTGCCACCAATTGGATGAATGGTCGTTTTCTTTAGGGCCAATCTGCCGGGTATTCAGATAAACGGGAAGACCTCCAACTTGCAGAAGGTTGTCAGACTATAATTAAGGAGTGGCTACTGCCCCCCGGGTCAGCTTACGCTTACGCCAATCGCTAAATAGCTATTGGTAGTCGAAAAAAGTAGCCGCTTAGCGCAAAAGTGTTTATTATGGGTATCGTATCAATTTGAACTAGAATTTAGGAATGTAGGTTTTGTATAGGTCATGGATCAAGGTTTTTTGTCAGATCCAAGAGCGCCCGGAACCGAGACTTCAGAAAGGGGGGGCTTTAATGCCCTTTCTTTGTGTAGCTACTAAGAGCGTGTTGGGACTTTAGTAATCGGCCTGCAAACTACACTTTTTTGCTTATACTTCGTCCCGAAAATCCTCATTTAGCTAAGGCTAAACTCCGGTTTTCGTGCCTCGTCTAACCAAAAAATTGTTAGTTTTCGAC
>NZ_JAVJSK010000060.1:0-5356 GCF_040219495.1 Phaeodactylibacter sp.
GGGGCAGTGACTCCGGAACGTTATTAACATCCAGGGGGTCAATAGCTCCGGAACGTTTTCCACATTTAGGGGGTCAATGACTCCGGAATAGGGGGGTCAGACCAAATCGGAATAGGGGGGTCAATGGGACCGGAATACGCATATGGCGAAGCGGACTTGACGGGTCTTGAACTTATTGTCCCGCCAGGCATCCTTCCTGTTGTACCTGACTGCCTCGTCCAGTGCCAAAGATAGGGATTCGTTTTGCAGCAAATTGTCATAAAGGGCCTTTTTGGCGCGGGTATCAATGGCTTGAGGGTAGTCTTCGACGTTGGACTCGGGTCTCTTGATTTTTGGTGCCAGGGCGATATAGCTCTTCAGCAGTTCCTCGTATTCCCTGGTCTGCTCTTTTCGTGCCCGGATCAGCTCGTCCAGCAAAGTGCTCATCTTTTCATAGTAGGCGGGGTTGGTCGGGCGTTCTTCGATGATGACCTTTCGGAGGTTGTTTTCTATGGTTTCTGCCATAGCTTCTTTATTCGACTTGATGTTATCCGGAAGTTCATCCAATGCTTCTTCCCCATCCTGAATGAGCAGCTCCACTAGAGTCATGTCCTCTAGTTTGGAAATACTACGGGCGTGTTTGGCATCCAGGTAAAAATCGATGAGCTGCCGCATGCCGGGCTCGTATTGCTTGAGGTCAATCTTCTCGTCTGCGGCCAGCATCACTTCTTCCTTGAGGGCCTGAAAATGTTCCACTTCGGATTTGATCCGGATACGGGTGGTTTCGTGGTAGCCTGCCACTTCCATCTCATCGGCAATATTGGCGTATGCCCGCACCAGCTTGGCAACGGCTTTGTAGAAGGCATGTCGACGCTCTTCTGTATCTTTGATGTCTTCGGGATTCTCCGGGTCACCTACAAAGTAGCGCTGATACTGCAACGAGCCCTTAGGTGGTTCTACCGGTTCGCATAGTGCCTTCACCGCTTCCAGCATATCTTCCAGCCGCTCCTTGCCGGCAGTGAGGCGGTCTTTGAGCAGGCCTTGTACGTCCTCTTTTTCATAGGCATCAAAAGCTTCGGAGGTGTAGTCGGATATAGACTTCTCCAGGCTTTTGAACAGGTCTTTGTAGTCGATGATGTAGCCGTACTCCTTGCTGTCGTCATCGAGACGGTTGACCCGGCAGATGGCCTGGAAGAGCCCATGGTCTTTCATGCTTTTGTCGATGTAAAGAAAGGTAGCGGGTGGGGCATCAAAGCCGGTCAGCAGCTTGTCGACTACGATGAGTAGCTTCATCTGCCCCGGTTCATTTACAAACTGCTTTTTGACTTTCAGCTCGAATTCTTCCACCCGTTTGTGCGCTTCTGACTCAGATATTCCGAAGTAATCGGCTACCATCCGCTGATAGATACGATACTTGATCAGTTCTTCGTTTTCCCCCATCCCGGCATCCTCCAGCTTGATCGTGTTGTGGTTGGGGGTATAGGACGTCACAATAGCGCACTGCCTTAAGCCGGCGTTTTGAAAAAGCTCGTAGTATCGGCAGGCGTTGTAGACGCTATCGGAGACTAGCATGGCATTACCCCGGCCGTTCTTCAGCCGGTCCAGCTTCATCATGTCCTTCGTGATGTCGATGACGATTTTCTCCAGGCGGGACTTGGCGCTGAATACCTTTTTGATAGTACCCCAGCGGGATTTTAGTTCCGCTTTCGCGTAATCGGTGAGCCCCCGGGTCTGTGCGTCAAACCACTCGTCAATGGATTCGATTGAGCTGATGTCCTGCTCTACGTCCCGGGCTTCGTAGTGAAGGTCAAGCACCACCCCGTCTTCCACCGCTTCATCAAATTTGTAGGTGTGGATGTACTTGCCAAATACCTCCAGGCTCGTCTGCTTGTCCTTTTTTAGCAGGGGCGTACCGGTGAAGCCAATGAATAAGGCGTCCGGCAGCAGAGTCTTCATGCCCGTGTGCAGCTTCCCGCTCTGCGTACGGTGGCATTCATCGACAAAGACGTAGACATCGCCCTTGGCTTTGAAGTCGGAGGGTAGGCTATTCTTCAGGTCTTGCAGATAGTTATCAATATCCTTTTCTTTCACTTCCTCTTTCCGGCCAAATTTATGGACGAGTGAGCATAGTAGCCAGGGCGACTTCTCATTCAGGGTACTGATCAGGTCCTCACCGCTTTTGGTCCGGTAGATTTGCTCGTCTACGCCATTGAATACCTTTTCGATTTGCTCATCTAGCTCCGTACGGTCGGTGATGATCAGCACGCGGGCATTGGGGTTGAAGGAGCGGATCCACTTGGTGAGCCAGACCATCGTCAGGCTTTTACCGCTGCCTTGTGTGTGCCAGATGATGCCGCCTTCGCGCCGCTTTACAAAGTCCTGTGCCGCCTTGACCCCGAAGTACTGATTCGGGCGGCAAAGCTTTTTGACGCCGGAATCGAAAACGACAAAATCGTGGATGACTTCCAGAAAGCGCTGTTTGTTGAGCAACTGAACGATGTGGCGGTCCAGCAGTACCGATTCTTCATCCGCCTGCTCCCGGATGGGGCGGGTCAGCTCCAGCAGGTATTTATCATTGGGATTACGCTCGGGGTGGACCTCCTTCCATCTAAGGTAATAGGGCTCGGGTGTCTCAATGGTACCATAGCGTAGCCCTTGTGTATCATTGCCCGCCAGGACCAGCTGCATGGTATTGAAAAACGGCCCGATAAAAAGGTGCTTTTGATTATCCAAATTTTGCCGGATACCGTATTCTACTCCTTTGGTACTCCGCTTCAGCTCCAGCACGCCCAGTGCGATGCCGTTAATGTAGAGTACAATATCCGGCCGCTTCTTATACGTGCCTTTCACCGATACCTCCTCGGCAACGGCAAAGTCGTTATTCTCCGGCTGCTCCCAATCAATCAGCCATACGGTTTCCTTATTCTTGCCAACTTCCGGCTGCACCGTCACTCCGTAGCGCAGCATTTGGTAGACCTCCTGATTGATATAGTAGAGCTTTTTGCTCTTGTTGCTGACTGTTTTATTCAGCTTGTACAGCGCCCGCTTGATCAGCTCTTCGTCGTACCCAGCCCCACCGTTGGCTTTGGTGCGCAGCCACTCTTGCAGCAATTCGGTCTCGGTGTTGCTGTTCTCATCCCGCTTTTCCCAGTTGCCCAGATAGCGGTAGCCCAGCTTTTGCTGGAAAAGCTGGATGACTCGGTTTTGGGTGTGGCGTTCGGGTCTTCCTGCTTTAATCATACAGTGATTGTTTAAGTAGGTTCTCTACTTCTTCCTCATGCTCCTTAATGCTTTGTTCTGGATTTACATTCCATTCCTGAGCTTTTTCAAGCATTAAAAATTGTTTTATGCTATCTATTTCAACCTGTTTGTCATAGTACTCTTTCTTAGCTTGAGGTAAATGATGCCTTAGCTGAGAGTTTTTTCCATGACTGATCAAACACAAGTTTCCGATAGAATGCAAGAACCTTCCGTTTGTTATAGGGTCACCGCCGATCGGATTCTGAGGATAATAATGTTCTATGGAGCTACGAAAGGTGTACTTAAAGTTTTTCACCTCCGGATATAGATTGACTTTACTCCAGTATAAATAATCAATGTAATTGAATAATAAGATATTTTGAATCTCTCCATAGCGTGTTCTATCCATATTCAGTTCTGACCAACGCTCAATGGTCGGTTCGCACTGATTTTGGAAGATAATCTCCTCGTATTCCAGAGATTCTCTGGCCAAGAACCGATCAAATACAAAAGCTTTTGCCATTGATTGTAAATGATTCAAGATTGTATCTTCCCCATCCTCTTCTAATTTCCAGTAGAGACCATAAAGCGCGCCTTGCAACCAATATTTGTAAGACCGGGATGGAACTGACACATGAAACATTGACTGCAACATGACTATATGCTGCTGAAGCGCCTCATCACGGTACGCGTTTCGGTAAGAAGGATTGTTGCTATCTGTAAGGTGTAATTCTTTTAAACTCCATTCTTTTTCACCCAGCTCCCTGTCCCGCTTGATGATATATTGATCAAAAAGGAATCGAAGACCAAGTAATGCCTCTGCAAAATCCTGGATTTCTTCTGGTTCTTCAAGCCCATTGAATGCTTCAAGGAGCTGCTTATCATCCAGTGGGACTACACCGCTTTTCATATGTATGCTAATGGCATGCAATAAGAAATTTGGGAAGTTGATGATAGAGTTAAACCGTTCTGGGTCTTCCTTACTCGATTCATTGGCTACAGATGTGTAATTGGATTCAATTACATCACTCAGCTTTTCTTCCTTTTCTTTCGATTTTATATTAGCAGACTGTTTAATCATCTGAAACACATCCTCATCCCATGGAAATGATTTCCAGTGTTTGCCAAATACAGCTTTTCGTATTTCGGGTTTGATGCCATATTGAACATATCTATCCATATCCGCGCAAGCATCCCAGATGATGCCAAATGCAACCTGATCCGCTTCATCTAGTTTTTTCATCAAGCGCGCTTTCAGAATCTCATGCTTTTCCAATTGCTCCCCCCGATTATTCATGATCTCAAAATAATGGTTGAGGTCAGTATCATCAGGTACTGTTACTCGGCAAATTTTTACCAGTTCAAGGAAGTACTCCTTAAATTGATCAACTGCTACACTCTTTTCTCTACACTTGTGAGGCAATACTCGGGCAATAATCTCGCAAGCCGCTGCAATTTCTTCGTTGTGTTCTAAACTTTCATTTTTCCGTTTATCGTCAAACCATATCCCGCTGTGAGCCTGCTTAAGGGTGTCGCTTGATAATTGCCTGCTTTCAAAATCAAGGTTTATAATATCAAACCAGTGGCGCGTATTATTTCCTTGGTTTCTTTCTTTTTGAGTAAGGTAAGCCGACAGGAGGGTTAGGGTAGTCAAACGCTGCTGACCATCGATTACCTCGTAGCTATTGAGCTTCCCGTCCTTTTTGCGAGGGAAAACGACCAGGGTTCCTATATAATATGGCAGTGGCGATCCAACATTATCCAACACATCCTCTATCAACTGAGAGATATGAGCTTCAGTCCAGGCATAATTGCGTTGATATCTCGGGATTACGTACTGATCCTTTGATAACAATTCTTCTATGCTCAACACCGGATAGTTTGATGCTTGCTTAGTCATTATTCAAAGGTTTTTGTGAGAAAATTGATGAACCTAAAATGCTTTTAAATAGTCCTCCTAACTCTTCTTTGCCCTTCTCATACCTTGTGTCAATGTATAGGGTGTTCGGTTTGCTAACCATCTGATGTACCGCTTTTTAGTTCCCTATCCATTTGTTTTCGTAGTCCGTAATGGTTATGGCAGATGTTTTCATTTTGCCAGTCAATGACCTGCTGGCAGCTTACGGTTTTCATTGAT
>NZ_JAVJSK010000061.1:0-65194 GCF_040219495.1 Phaeodactylibacter sp.
GTTAGACGAGGCACGAAAACCGGAGTTTAGCCTTAGCTAAATGAGGATTTTCGGGACGAAGTGTAAGCAAAAAAGTGTAGTTTGCAGACCGATTACTAAAGTCCCAACACGCTCTCATTGAGGAAGTCAGAGCTTGCCCCGCATTTCTGCGGGGTTCATAAAGCGTTGATTTGCAATAGTAACGAGCTCCAAACATGCTCTACAGAGTTAAAATGGCTCTTTCCTTCCTACAGCACGGACCCGGTGCATCAAGGTCTAATAACTATGGTTTTCCAGAAGCACTTTTTTTTGGACGAATAACCGCCCATAAAAAAAGCCCTCAGCATAATACTGAAGGCTTTTACTGTGAACCCGCTGGGGCTTCCCGGTTGCACCGGGACAGGCTTCTCGCCCCATCGGGTATGCTCTTTTGTTCCATACTTTGGACCATAAAAAAAGCCCTCAGTGCGATACTGAAGGCTTTTACTGTGAACCCGCTGGGGCTCGAACCCAGGACCCCTTGATTAAAAGTCAAGTGCTCTAGCCAACTGAGCTACGGGTTCTTAAATTGGCTATGTTGCGGTGCCTTTTTCGTAAGGCGTTGCAAATATAGGACAGTTTAGCGGAAAAAACAAAGGACAATTTCTATTTTTTTCTGCACTCCTATCTCCAAATATTACAGACGCTTGAAAAACAGCAGCTTGGACAGAATAGTTTCCGGGAGTACTTATTTTTTAGGCGGGCGGGCGGCCTTGAGCGCAGCCTCAAAGGTGCCGTAGTTCGTATAATCCTGAATGACAGTTTCGGCACCCAACGACCACAAGGTATCCAAATCGCCCGCCCGGCGCACACCAACGAAGTCAATTTGCATATTGCGGGTCGTCGTTACATCCCACTCCGCATCGCCCAGGTAGACGACCCGCGATAAAGGACCGCCATTCAGTACTTCAGCCGCTGCGATCGTTTCTTCCAAAATGGCCTCCCGGGTGGGCTTGCCATCTCCTCCGCTAAACAGCCGGTCTTCAATCGTGATGCCAACATGTGACAACTTGATATGCGCCGGGATTTTCCAGCCGCCCGTCCCTATCCCGATCAGACAGTCTACCTCCTGCAACTGCTCGATGGCCTGCCTGGCACCTGGCACTTCCTGAAAATGCGCCGGCTCTTGCTCTCTGGCCTGCCGAAGGGCTTCCATATATACATCCTGAAAGGTTGTGGTCTCTTCTACAGATGGTGACCGCTGAAAGTGTTGCTGAATAACCGTACCAAAAATGATATTATCGGTCACATGAGGGAACAGCCGCCAGTCAATACTGGGGAAGGGCCTGCGGTATATGCGCTCGTAAGTGTCCGCAAAAGTTTGGCTGTCCCGCTTATCAGAATGCACCAGTGTGCCATCTACATCAAATATGATCAGTTCCATCCTTTTGATTTGCGTTGCCTGTTTTACCGGGGAAATCCAGCTCCAGCTGAATGCCTGTGCTTTCCTGCTCTTTGGAGAGATTGGACACAGAGATGCCGAGCAGGCGTACCTGCCCGATTTCCTCCAGGTGTTCGTAAAGCAACTCCCTGACCGTGCGCAACAGTTCCTCCTGCTGCCGGAGCTCCCGGTTGAAGGTGCGGCTGCGGGTCAGGATTTTAAAATCCGGTGTTTTGGCTTTTAACGTCACGGTGCGGCCAAAGTTGTCGGCTTTATCCATATACTGATAAACCACCTGACAGAGGTAGGCCAGCTTCTCTTCCATTTCTGCCACCTTGGTCAGGTTTTCTTTGAAGGTCCGCTCCGCCCCGATCGACTTCCGGATGCGGTTGGGGTTGACCGGACGGTTGTCCTCTGCCCGGACGATGCGATAGTAATGCCGCCCTACCTTTCCAAACCGTTGTACCATTTCGATTTCCGAAAGGGCTTTCAGATCTTTGCCGGTGAAGATACCCATGCGGCGCATTTTAGTGGCTGTCACTTTGCCAATGCCGTGGAAAGCCTCTATCTCGAGGGCTTCTAAAAACGACAGGGCTTCTTCCGGTGGGATCACCTTCATGCCATTGGGCTTATTGATGTCGCTGGCTACCTTGGCGAGGAATTTATTGAAGGAAATCCCTGCCGAAGCCGTCAGCCCGGTCTCTGCCTGAATGCGCTGGCAAATTTCCTGAGCAATCAGGGTGGCGGACCTGGGGCCACGCAATGGCTCGGTCACATCCAGATAGGCTTCGTCCAGAGACAAGGGCTCCACCAGGTCAGTATAGGTAGAAAAAATCTCACGTATTTGCGAAGAAACTGAACGGTACACATCAAAGCGGGATTTCACAAAAGTCAAGTCCGGGCAAAGGCGCTTAGCAGTGACGCTGGGCATGGCCGAACGCACCCCGTACTTACGGGCTTCATAGCTGGCAGAAGCCACTACGCCCCTCAGGCTCGAGCCCCCTACCGCAACCGGCCGGCCTTTCAGTTCCGGCCGGTCGCGCTGTTCCACGGATGCATAAAAGGCATCCATGTCAATATGAATGATTTTGCGGCTTGACTCCATGTGCTTGCAATAATTGCCCCCGACCAGGTTTGGCGACACTAATTTAGAAGAAAAACTTCAGATTGGGCACATCGGGCTTGCAGCCTGTCGGAGATGTGCTGATGCGGCGAGAGCGAGCCAATAGTATTTGCCGTTCGCAGACTATTGAGGGCCTCTCTGACAGGCTGCTTACCTTAACATAAAAACTCCCCGACACCAACAAGGGTGCGGGGAGCGCAAAAATTGCCTGCTTAAAGCTAATCTTTAGAACGTGTTGGGACTTTTGTCTTCTAGTCGAAAACTGACAATTTTTTGTTTAAACGAAGCACGAAAACCGGAGTTTAGTCTTAGCTAAATAGCCTGTCCAGCAGTTTGCGGGAAGGGTTTTCGGGACGAAGTATAAGCAAACCGATTACTAAAGTCCCAACACGCTCTTAAGGTATCACGATTTTTGCGGGTATCCGGTTCTTATCATGCTGTACCAATAGCTGGTAAAAGCCGGAAGGGACGTCAGGCAAAGGCCACTCCAGGGTTTGCCTGCCTTGGGCAAGCTGCGTTTGGTGCTGTGCGATCAGCTGACCGTTATTACTGAAGAGCAGGAGCGACACATTGCCTGACGCTTCCATATAAATAGATACTTGTAAAGGGGAATCTTTAGGTTTGGGATTGGGGTAGACTTGCAGAGCATAGCTTTCGCCTATACCATCAGGTACAGACTGAAGGCCTTGTATTTGCAGGTCCTCCTCTTCCTGTGTGCAATGGTGCCCGGGGTTGTATTTCCCGAGACGGCGTGCCCGATCAAAGTGTTCTGCCGGAAAACAGGCAAGGGCTGGTGGGTCATAAGCCCGGCTCCCCGTCATGGCATGTAGCCCGCCGGCGATATCATCTTCAAAGCCCAGCTCGTGGTGGGTTACACCAAAAGATGCCGCATAGTGCATCACACCGTCCGGGTTCACCACATGCTGCAGCTGCAGCGCATGCCCTAGTTCGTGCAGTACCACCGACTGGAAGTCGAGCTCATTGGCTGCCGGAGTACCATCAAAAGACCAGACTACGTCATCGTCCTCGTTAAATAGTGCCCCCCGCCGAATAACCATATCGACATCAGTCAACTCCCATTCAGAGTCGCCGCATTTGGCATAACGTGAAATAGTGGCCGCAAGCACTTGTTCACCGAGTTGCGCCCGGATATCCCACTGATCATGGTCGAAGCTGATAACGTTCTGCCCGTCATTGAGGCTTCCGTTTATACTTTCGGATATTGCAGGGCAGTCACTACCGATGTAAATCGGCAACCCGATCGAGTCTTGCCAGGCGCCAGCTGCAGCATTTAGTGCAGCTATGGCCGGTTCGAATGTGGTCAAAGGCACGCCGTTGTGGCTGCCGTTACTGCTCAGGCGGAACAGGTAACCCCCGTCATCGCGGCTCTTGTGGTCAATAAGTTTGGGCTCATAAAAGTTGCCAGAGCTCATCACGTTATTGTAGGCGTAGCTGATATTGATGGATACCGGGCTGAACCCAATACCTCCGGAGCTTGTCAAAATCAAAGGGGAACCGGTGCCGGCCTTATGCGGCACCTTTATGGCGATAGCCGTAGTAGTCCAGGATACAACATGCCATGGAAAAGTAGTAACATACCCAACGCCGCCCCGGTCCGCATTTGGGAAGAAGACCGTGCCCGTCCCTTCACCGAACCCCTGCCCGTGGATGGTCACGACCTCACCGACACCCGCCGCTACCAAAGATGGCGTAATGGAGTCAATTTGAGGCATTGCAACACGGTTAATACCAGCGCTTGGGAAATTTCTGATCCGGGTGGGTACTACGCCCGTTGCAGCAGCAATTTTTTGGTAAACAGCAGTCCGGGAAGCCATCTCACCGGTAAACAAGTAAGCTTCCTCAGCGGCAGGGTCGAAAGTAACGACGGCCCCCTGCGGAAGGACCGATTGCATGAATGAACTGAAGCCACGGGGAAGTGTATAAACGGCAGGCTTCAAGACGAAGATGCCAAGATCGCCAACCTGTAGCTCGGTAGAGGGGGCAACGATCATAGCCTCATCCCCTATCACACCACCGAGTGTCACAAGCTCTATGGTACTTCGAACATCACCTTTGAAAACTTGGTAAACTTCCAGTTGATAACGTGTATAGATCATTTCCTCTGCACTCCCCCGGAAAGAGGAGGCATTCCTGACTTTGGCTTCGACAACGGTGGTTCCAGACAGCAGTAGACCTCTCAGGTCTGTATTTACTTGTGAACACTGGGTATTGCCTGGGGTGGAAATCCCTAAGATAATAAGGAGTGTGATTAAGCAGGACAGCTTTTGCATTGTTTGGGTTTTTAATGACAAAAAAACTCTCCTTAGTGTTAGTTCTTGTGCTTTCTGTGACAGTTTAACCTGTCACAATTAGTGTCTTTACAGAAGCGTATAAGAATTTAAGCCCCTCATCTGTTGTATTGAGGTGGTCACAAACATTAATAAATTGAAATTTCGTTGATTTGGATTTAGTCTTCGTGCTACTGTAAAAGTAATGGTTATCGCAAATTATATTAACACTAATCTATATGTTTTGTGACATTGATAATACAAGCTATTAGTTGTAATTTTATCATATCTATTGTTTCCTCGTATGTATTGTCATCATAAAGAGCTCTTAAAACAATCAGTTTAAGTCCTTAAGCTGCAAACAGTGTGTTTCAAACTAGTTTTCCGTCACCTGCAGTCCATAATTAAAAGCTAATCTCCTGGCTTCAACACAGGACTAAAACCGAACAAATATAACCTTAAAAATAAATAACCGCCTGTATATCAGTATATTAAAAAATAACAAAACAATAATTTTTCGAACAATCTTTCATTTATGTAGTTTTTCCCCAAGTCAATTAGATTCATATTTGTAGCGTAAAGTCACACCAAAACACTTCATCCGATGCAAAAATCTAAAGACACCGCCGAGCTACTCCAAATGTTCCCTCTATTTGAAGGCATCGCCCCGGACGAGCTCGAGTACCTTGGCGCCCGTGCAGAGTTTATAAAATTCAAAAAGCACGAAAACGTATATCAGTCCGGCGAGCGCTCTGATTGCCTGCTCTTCCTGATAAAGGGAGTAGTCAAAATCGGCCGCTACTCAGCAGATGGCCGCGAGATCATCAAGCACGTCTTACACCCTATGAGCATGTTTGGTGAGCTTTGCCTGGCAGGTGAACTGAAGCGCAAAGATTTTGCCATGGCGATTAAGAAAGACACCCAAATCCTTAAAATACAGATGATACAGCTTCAGCAGGTGATGCGCAGGGATAGCAAGCTGTCGATGCGTGTTCTCAACTTTATCGGGAACCGGTTACAAAACGTGGAACAGCGGTTAGAGTCTTTGATTTTCAAGGATGCCCGCGAACGGATTATCGAGTTCCTGAAGGACGCTGCCCGGAAGCAAGGCAAGCGCGTTGGTTACGAAACCTTAATTAAGCACGCACTGACTCAGCAGGATATTGCCAATATTACCGGCACTTCCCGGCAGACCGTTACCTCTGTCATGAACGACCTGCGCAAGTCCAATCTGATCTATTTCAACCGCCGTACGATCTTAATCAGAGATCTGGGCAAGCTGGCCTAACCCGGCTAAGGATTTAGCATCAAAGGCACGATAAGGCCGTCCGATCCCAAAATGGTATTGGGGAAAATAGGAATTGCCTCCTGCAGCACGCGGTCCAGCACAGGGTACCGGGTAGAATAATGCCCCAGCACTAAGGTACGGACATCGGCGTTACGTGCCATCATCGCGGCTTCCTGTACCGTGGAGTGCCCTGTTTCCAACGCTTGCCCGTGATGCTTTTGCAGGAAGGTCGACTCGTGGTACAACAAGTCTACACCATATATATAGGACAAAAGGCTTTCCTCGTAAGCGGTATCTGAACAAAAAGCAAAGGAACGGGACCGGGGCGGAGGCAAGGTCAGTACTTCGTTAGGCACGTTGCCGTGATCGGGCGATAGAAAGTCCGCTCCTGCTTTGATATCAGGGATGGCCGTATAAGGGATATTATAACGTTCGATCTGCTCGCCCCGCATACTCCGGGGGCGTTCCTTTTCCCGGAACAGATAACCCGTAGCGGGCACACTATGCCGCAGTGGCAGGGTGTAAACTTCTAAAGCCTTATTCTCAAAAACCACTTTATGCAACGCCGGATCTACCTCGTGAAAATGCACTGGGAAAGACAAGTGCTTAGTAAAAGCGCAAGCCTGCTCAAGAAACTGCCCGACTTTAGGAGGGCCGAACACCAATAGCGGGGCGGTCCGATGATTCAACCCCATAGAGCTTAACAGCCCTGGAAGCCCCAGCACATGATCGCCGTGATGGTGAGAAATAAAAATATGGCTCAGCTTGCCCCACTTGACGTTGAAATCACTGAAGCGTATTTGCGCCCCTTCTCCACAATCAATCATATACAGCCGCTCCTGCACATTGAGCAATTGCATCGTCGGGAATCTGCCGTAGGCAGGTACGGCTCCACTGCAGCCTAGTATATTTAGGTCAAATCGCATAGCTATTACAAAAGAAGCACAGCCAAAATAGTTCAGCTGTGCCTCTTTTTGTTATCGAAAACGACGGTTCCGGGCCTACTCCTCGTCCCCTCCTCCATTGAGCTCCCGCTCGATGTCTTCCATAAAGATGTAATCAATAGCCTCAGATACCGTGGGCACCATCGTCAATATGGTATCAAGGCGGGAAATCTCCATCAGCTTCTTGACAGCAGGTTGCTCTGCGCCAGCCAGCACGAAAGACCCCATCTTTTTCCAAAGGCGGTCTGCGGTAAGAATAGCACTGAGGCCCGAAGAATCGACATATTTAACCTCAGAGAGGTCCATGACAAGATTCTTCACATCCTTGTCGGCAAGGAGGACCAGTTCTGATTTGACATCAGGTGCGATCAGGGAGTTGAAATTTTCTTCCTGAAGGGCGAAGACGGTATACCGTTCTTCTGTTTTTATCTTATACTCCATATAGTCTTATGGTTGTCATTTAGATTGTGGGCGAATGCAAAAATATCAATTAAGCGGCAGTCTACCTAGCTTGTTCCGTATATTTTCCGGGGCACGATAAGAAAGCACTCTGATTTTGCTTAAACACTGAGCCCGTTTTGAGTGTTTTGAACACAAACAAAGATAACAGGAACCTTCTGCCAGATTAGCGGTTTATTGACCAATATCGGAAATATTGGCAGCTTTTCAAGATTGGCATTATTTTTCCTGTACAGTTTAACAACTAAAACTACAGCTTCTTTTTAAAAACCGTTTCCCAAATCAATGAGAGACAAAAATCTATTTGCCCAAATTACATTTCTCTGAAATGTTAGTGCGTTGTTAAGCTCAGGAAACAGAAGAAACTAAAAAGAGGCTTCTTTTGTATTCTTGGATAATTAGTTTTAATATTGTTTGGGTAACCCAACTGGCTAAGAGAAGAAAGAAATATGAACAATAAACGTTTTTCTCCAAAAGTAAAGCAGGTCATTTCCAGAAGTCGGGACGCGGCGATACGGCTGGGCCATGATTTCATCGGAACCGAGCACCTGTTGCTGGGCATCATGGCTGAGCAGGAAAGCCTGGCTCTAAAAGTCCTGGACTCACTGGATGTTAATCCTTCTGAGCTTCAACAAAATGTGGAAGAATCTGTGCAACGTATCCCCAGCGGCCAAACCGCCCTGAACGTTGGCAACCTGCCACTAAATAAGCAGGCGGAGAAAGTCCTCAAAGTGACTTTCCTGGAAGCTAAAATGCTCAAGAGCGATGAAATCAGCCCCGAACATCTGCTGCTTTCCATCCTCAAACATAAGGATAACCCTGCTTCCAAAATATTGAACCAGTTTGATGTGGATTACGATATCTACAAAGCTGAACTGGAATATGTCCGGCAGGAACAAGACTTCACCAGCACTTCTGAACCTTTCGCTCAGGCGCCATCCGATCAGGATGACCCCTACGAAGATGATGAAGGGCAAGGTGGTGGCCGCTACCAACAGCGTAAAGGCACCTCCAAGTCCCGTACCCCGGTACTCGATAATTTCGGGCGTGATATCACCAAACTTGCAGAAGAAGACAAGCTTGATCCGATCATCGGCCGTGAAAATGAAATCGAGCGGGTATCGCAAATTCTGAGCCGCCGTAAAAAGAACAACCCGATCCTCATCGGTGAGCCGGGTGTCGGTAAAACGGCTATTGTGGAGGGCCTCGCGCTCCGCATTATTCAAAAGAAAGTCAGCCGCACCTTGTTCAACAAGCGGATCGTGATGCTTGACCTCGCTGCCCTCGTTGCCGGTACCAAATACCGCGGTCAGTTTGAGGAGCGCATGAAGGCCATCATGAATGAGCTGGAAAAATCACGCGACGTGATCCTGTTCATTGATGAGATACACACAATTGTAGGCGCAGGTGGCGCTACCGGCTCCCTTGATGCTTCCAATATATTTAAGCCTGCGCTCGCCCGGGGTGAGCTGCAGTGCATCGGTGCCTCCACCCTGGATGAGTACCGTCAGCATATCGAAAAGGACGGCGCACTCGACCGGCGGTTCCAGAAAGTGATGGTTGACCCGCCTTCAGCAGAGGAAGCGGTGAACATCCTGGATAACATCCGGCCCAAATACGAGGAATTCCACAATGTGAATTATTCCCGGGAGGCCATCGAAGCCTGCGTGAAGCTGAGCGACCGCTACATTAGCGACCGCTTCCTTCCGGATAAGGCGATTGATGTACTGGATGAAGTGGGCGCCCGCGTGCACCTCAAGAACATTCACGTTCCGGAGCATATCGAAGAGCTGGAAAAGAAAATTGAGGAGCTCAAAGAGCAGAAAAATCAAGCGGTAAAGAATCAGCAGTACGAGAAAGCAGCAGACCTCCGTGATAAGGAGTCCAAGCTGGTGCGTCAGCTGGAATTTGCCAAAATACAATGGGAAGAAGAAGTAAAAACCAAGCGGTACCCGGTAGAAGAAGAGGATATTGCGGAAGTGGTTTCTATGATGACCGGCATTCCGGTAAGCCGGGTTGCTCAGAGTGAAAGCAAGAAGCTGGTAGGTATGGATAGCGACCTGCAGGACGTTATCGTGGGTCAAAACGAAGCCATAACCAAAATTACCCGCGCTATTCAGCGTAACCGCGTTGGACTGAAAGACCCCACCAAGCCAATTGGGTCGTTCATCTTCCTCGGGCCTACCGGTGTGGGTAAAACAGAGCTGGCAAAGTCACTCGCCCGCTACATCTTCGATTCCGAAGACGCATTGGTGCGCCTTGATATGAGCGAGTACATGGAGAAATTCTCCGTCAGCCGGCTCATTGGTGCGCCTCCGGGCTACGTAGGTTATGAAGAAGGGGGACAACTTACAGAGAAAGTCCGCCGGAAGCCTTATTCGGTCATCCTGCTGGATGAAATCGAAAAGGCACACCCTGATGTCTATAACATTTTGCTTCAGGTGCTGGATGATGGCCAACTGACCGACGGTCTGGGCCGAAAGGTAGACTTCAAAAACTCCCTGATCATCATGACTTCCAACGTTGGCGTACGCCAGCTGAAGGATTTCGGTCAGGGCGTTGGTTTTGCAACTCAGGCACGGCAGAGTGCTGCGGACGATAACGCGAAAGGCGTGATTCAGAATGCACTGAAGCGGACCTTCTCTCCGGAATTTCTGAACCGGGTGGATGATGTAGTCATCTTCAATAGCCTGAATCAGGATGATATCTCTAAGATTATTGATATTGCCCTGAAGGATCTGCACAAACGGCTCGACAATATGGGTTATACCCTTACCCTTTCTGAGGAAGCCAAGATGTTCGTTGCCGAAAAAGGTTACGACCCTCAGTTTGGTGCCCGTCCGTTGCACCGGGCTATTCAAAAGTACATTGAAGACCCGCTTGCAGAGTTTATCCTCAACTCTAATCCGGAGACAGGGGCTACGCTTGAAGCGGTCATGAATGACGATAAAGACGGTTTAAAGATAACCTTAAGTAAAGAAGTGAACACAGACGCATAACCCTGTGAGATACCAAAAGCAGCCCTTTGATGCGATTCAAATGGGCTGCTTTTATGTTTATCCGGTGCGTTCAGCCGCAAATCTGAACTTCACTGAACTTTTTTTCGATTTTTTTAATTAAATTAGTAGTGCAGGTGCTGATATGTTTTCAGTACTCCAATTATTGTTTCACAAAAAAAGAAGCTATTGGCAAAGAGATCTGGTAGAAAAGGTTTTAATACCCGAAATTCCAATAAACCCGAGTTTAGAACTAACGAACACATCCGCGTACCTGAAATCCGACTGGTAGGCGAAAATGTAGAAGAAATCGGTGAAGCGATTGGTCAGAAGCTGGAAGCAGGAACGGTCTACCCTACCCGCTCAGCGAAAGACTGGGCTCGTAAGGTCGAGCTTGATCTGGTCGAAATTTCCCCCAACGCGAAACCACCGGTGGTCAAAATCATTGACTTCAACAAATTCCTCTACGAAAAGAAGAAGAAGGAGAAGGAAATCAAAGCCAAAGCGGCCAAGACAGTGGTCAAGGAAATCCGGTTCGGCCCTAATACGGACGATCACGATTTCGACTTCAAACTCCGCCACGCCAAAGGCTTCCTTGAAGAAGGAGCCAAAGTCAAAGCCTACGTCCACTTCCGTGGTCGGACCATCGTATTTAAAGAGCGGGGGGAACTCCTTTTGCTCCGCTTCCTCAAGGAGCTCGAAGAATTTGGCTCCGCAGAAGCTCTCCCCAAGATGGAAGGCCGCCGTATGATCGTAATGATTTCGCCGAAGAAGAAAAAGAAGAAATAGGCGGCTTCAAAGCAAGCTTAGCCTGTCTTTTCATGAGAACAAAACCCTATCGCTAAACTTTTTCACAATCAATTGAAATTTGTTTAGCGATAGGGTTTATTTTTGTTACCTTTGCATTCCCTTTTTCAGGGATATTATAAGATTAAAGCAACAGCAATGCCAAAGATGAAGACTCACTCCAGTGCCAAGAAGCGTTTCAAGCGTACTGGCTCTGGCAAGATCAAGCGCTATCAGGCAAAGACTTCGCACATGATGCGCAACAAGAGCAAGAAAGCGAAGCTGCGCCTGCGTGATTCCACGACCGTTCATGAGCACAACGAAGACCGCGTGAAGCGTCTGCTTTGTATTTAAATTTATTCTTAATTTTTTAACGAGAGCGCAGGCCGAAAGCGTCGCCCATTCTGGTAGATGGACCTCTGCGTTGTACTAAAAAATCAAACTATGCCACGTTCAGTAAATGCCGTTGCTTCCCGCAAACGGCGCAAGAAGATTTTAAAAATGGCGAAGGGCTACTTCGGTGCCCGCAGCAAAGTCTATACCGTCGCTAAAAACGCGGTAGAAAAAGGTCTTACTTACGCATACCGCGACCGTAAAGCCAAAAAACGTGCATTCCGCCGTCTTTGGATTGCCCGTATCAACGCTGCTGCCCGCCAAAACGGAATTTCTTATTCCCGTTTGATCCATCAGCTATCCGAAAGTAACGTCGAGCTCAACCGAAAGGTCCTCGCTGACTTGGCTATGAACCACCCCGATGCCTTCAAGGCAGTGGTTGACTCTGCTAAGAAATAAGTACTCCAAATATTGGAGTCATGAACAGGGAAGTAACCTAAAGGGTTGCTTCCCTTTCCTGATTTTAAGACCCTACGCTCAAAAGGTACCTTTATATGATCATGCGAACGTTCCCCAACCTTGTACTTTTGATGGTTCTCCTTTGGAGCTGTGCAGCAGAAAGCGGAAATACAGACGCTGCCGAAGCTCCCACCTCTACTACCGACACCGTAGTGGTAAATCAGGATACGCTTGCCCCACAAACGCTCAGTGCAGCGGTCGATATGGATACCGCCCACTTCGAGTATCAGGATGGTACACTGCGGCTCACCTGGAAAATGCTGGCCGACGTTATTTTTACGGATGAATACAGCGAAGAAGTACAGGCTTATGTCCCTTACCCCACATTCGGTGCACAACTGGAGGCCATAGAAGGCCGGGAAGTCCTCATTGAAGGCTATATCATCCCGCTGGAGGAAACAGGGGACGAAACCATCCTGGTCCTGAGCGCCTTACCCTACAGTAGCTGTTTTTTCTGCGGTGGTGCCGGGCCTGAATCCGTTATGGACATCAAACTCCGCCCGGGAGCCAAACGAAAATTCACCACAGATGACCGCCTCACTTTCAGGGGCAAACTTCGCCTGAACGATGATGATTTGTACTTCCTGAACTATATCCTGGAAGATGCGGTGGTGCACGATTGAATACGCCAAAATCGTACCCACGTAATACCAAACAGTCCGTCGGAAAGCGACCCTCCAATAATAGTCGGCAACAGCAAAATTTGCTCGTTCCCGCTACATCACCGCATCTCCGAAAATCTGCTGAAAATTTTACTGCCTGGAGGTAACTACATTTGCAATAGCGCGTTAAATCACGTAACTTTATTAGCGTTTATTACTGTAGATTTTGTACCAGGCATGAATTAGGATCTTTTACCAGATCAAGACCTGTCCCGCCAAATAGCGGAGAACGCCCGGAGCCTCAACTTCAGAAAGGGTCCCTTTAATTCCCTTTCTTCGTTTAGCTACGAAGGCGAGGACGTGATGAAGAGCTGGTAAAAAAGGCCATTCAGGGACATGCATAATTTGCGTTAATAAACTCTAATAATTATTCTTTTTGCCCCCCTTCGAGCATCTGCGTACGCGCAAGTTCTACCTATTTTCAATGACATGATGGTCTAAAGCTTTCAACTTATCAATATACAGCCAGCTATGCTATTCACTAAAATATACAAACCCCTTCTTTTTGCCACTGCTATCGCCTTGACTATTAGCTCTTGTAAGAAAGACAACCCTATCGAGGCCCCCGCTATCGATCAGGAACTCAATGAAGCATTGCAGGATCTATCTATGACCGGCGGATTGTCTTTCTTTCAGTTACCTTCCAATACGGATTATGACCAAATCCCGCAGGACCCCGCAAACCCTCTGACCGATGCCAAAGTAACGCTCGGTGAATTCCTGTACCATGAAACAGGCATTGCCCGGACCCCTCAGGATATAGCCGGGCTGGGTACTTATTCCTGCGCTTCCTGCCATTTTGCCTCAGCTGGCTTTCAGGCGGGCAGGCATCAGGGTATAGGTGAAGGTGGCCTGGGTTTTGGCCTGAATGGGGAAGGCCGTGACAATGACGAGAACTATAACGTGCTCAATGTCGATGTGCAGCCCGTGCGCAGCCCGACTACGCTCAACTCCGCGTACCAGATTGCAATGCTCTGGAATGGGCAGTTCGGTGCCAAAGGGGTCAATACAGGTACGGAGTACGCGTGGACCGCCGGCACCCCTAAGGAAACCAATCACCTGGGCTTCCATGGTGTCGAAACACAAGCAATTGCCGGCCTGTCGGTCCACAGGTTGCTGGAAGACACTTCAGATGTCTCAGACCTCGCTAATTATAAAGAACTTTTTGATGCGGCGTTTCCTGACCTGCCTGAGTCAGAACGTTACAGCCGCGTTCCCGCCGGTCTTGCCATAGCGGCCTACGAACGCACTTTGCTGGCCAATCAGGCCCCTTTCCAACGCTGGTTGCGGGGCGAAACCGAGGCTATGAACGCCCTCCAAAAAGAAGGAGCGCTTGTGTTTTTCGGCAAAGGGGAGTGTAGCAGCTGCCACACCGGCCCTGCCCTGAACAGCATGGAGTTCCACGCTATTGGGCTGGCAGACCTCATGGATTGCCCGGAAGAAGTCCTCCTGACTTCCGTAAATGCACCTGAGCACCTGGGCCGGGGTGGCTTTACCAACCGGGCGGAAGATATGTACAAATTCAAGGTGCCTCAACTGTATAACCTTAAAGACTCTCCCTTCTACGGGCACGGTGGCACCCTGCGCTCTGTCCGCGAAGTGGTCGAGTATAAAAACGAAGCTGTCCCTCAAAAAACGGATGTCCCGGCAGGACAGCTTTCTCATGAGTTTGTCCCGCTGGGGCTTACAGCTCAGGAGATTGATGCGTTGGTGGCCTTCATTGAAGATGCCCTTTACGACCCCAACCTGAGCCGCTACGTGCCGGAAACCCTGCCTTCAGGACAGTGCTTCCCGAATGCAGACTCTATGTCGCAGGATGATCTGGGATGTAACTAAGATAGCTTGTTGGGGTTTTACGGAACTAAGAGCGTGTTGGGACTTTTGTCTTCTAGTCGAAAACTAACAATTTTTTGGTTAGACGAGGCACGAAAACAGGAGTTTAGCCTTAGCTAAATGAGGATTTTCGGGACGAAGTATAAGCAAAAAAGTGTAGTTTGCAGGCCGATTACTAAAGTCCCAACACGCTCTAAAAAGCCCGATGGAATGCTCCATCGGGCTTTCTTGTAGTTTTCGGTCTCAGGGTTAATCAAATTTGATCCACCAGCCCTCCTTTTCTGTGGCTGCCCGCGTGTATGCTACCTGGTCAATCTGCTGCCCGCTCCCGTTTCTGAGGGTTATGGTTCCGCCCGCATTCAACAGTCGTACACGCCCCAGCCCAATCCGTACAACACTCCCGGCCTGTAGCGTATAAGTGGCCAGTTGGTCAGTATTCCCGTTTTGGTCCAGGATGGTCCAGCCTCCCAGTTCAACGGACTCATCCGACAGGTTAATCAGCATAAGTTTTTCGGCACCTGCTTCCGGCCCTTTGGGATTGACCAGGGCAGCGATAATTTGTATAGCACGCTCCCCCGGTTCGGGCTCATCAGGCTTCATATCCGCAGCAGGTTGTGCCTTTCGAACCGCTTTGGCAGCATTGATCCTTCCGTAGCCAAACCACTCAGAATACCCCTGTGCGTCGTAGCTCCCCTTTCGGAGCCCAAGGACCGGGTCCGGGCTTTCGTCCGTAATTTTATCCGTGGTGGCTTTTAGGATTTCAAGGATAGCTGCCGCGGAGCGCTGCGGATTGACGGACTTGATCAGGGCAGCCACTCCTGCGGCCAGAGGGCAGGCGCTGGAAGTCCCCCCAAAGTTGCCCGTAAACCGGCTGCCCGGAGCAAAGCCCAGCCCGGTATCTTCATTATCTGTAGTCCAAATCCCCCGGCCTGGTAAACGCTCCTGCTGATTGAGCGGGTTCCAGTTATCACTGGGTGCAGCAACCGTAATACCAGTTCCCCAATTGGAGTAGGCTGATTTGCGTGCCAGGCTCGTGGAGGCGGCTACTGCCACTACATCAGGGTGAGCAGCGTAGCCATTCAGTATAGGGCCCGTGGTGGTTTTCAGCCCCTGCGTGGGGTGCCGCCAGGTAAACCCGGTATTGTCCAAGTCTTTGATCGGCGCATTGTAGTTGCCTGCCGCAAAGAAAACCAGGCACCCGCGCCCATCGGGGCCGCCACTGCGGTGCAGGCGCTCCATCTGATTGCTCAGCAGCGAACTCAGAGGCGCATAGACCGGTACCGGGCCCCAACTACAGGAAATAACATGGGCATTCCGGCCCGCATAATCGAACAAATCAAACAACAGGTTATCATCCGCGCTCAGCGGGAAGCGGATGGGCAAAAAGCTGCAACCCGGTGCAGCGCCTACAATGCCCGTCCCGTTTTCTTCTCCAATGGCGACACCAGCACAGGGCGTACCATGAAAGTCACCACTTTCGCGCTCTGGCCCCGGGTAGCTGTCCCGGCCAGCATAGTCACGGGCACCCGTCACTTTTCCGGGCCCCGACAGGTCAGGGTGCGTAAGGTCAAATCCGTCATCAATAACGGCTACCGTTACGGCCCGGTCGCCGCGGCTTACCTTCCAGGCTTCTGTACAGTCCACCCCGGCTTCGGATACCAATTCCAGCCCGCTGCGCCGCTGCAGGTGCCATTGCTCCGCAAAAAGCGGGTCCGTAGGTTCATACTGAGGGGCAAAGCGATTGATCAAATTGGGCTCGGCGTACTCCAGCCGGCCATCTTCTACCAGGGCATTGCTCACCTTCAGCGGATTGCGGCCGGCGGCGTGCGTCACTTGTACCAGACAAACCTGCTGGTTTGGGTCAAAGCTTTTCAGATAGCGTAAGCCATGGCGATGCAGAATCTCCTCTTTTTCGCCGGTGCTAAGTTGGCTAGTAAACTTCAGAATGAGCTGATCAGTAAGGTAATAACGGGTCGCGGGGTCACCTGCAGGGCAGTAGGCATGGTGGCAAATCATGGGGCAGGTGCTGTGGTTGCGCATATCCGCCATGATTTCATCCCGTTGCCCGGCATCGGTTTCCACCTTGTAGACCTTGCCAAAAACATGACTAACCTGCCGGAAGCCGGGCTGTTGGGCCAGGGCTTCCCGGCTTGGAGTGTCTGGTAGTATGGCGGTAAAAAAATGGTCCGCACGTTCCAATTTTATACGCTCCGTGCCGCGGTACAGATAATAATCGAGGGCCATAGTGTGTTTTTATTAGAATGAATGCCCATAGGGCATATGCAATAATACGTTTTTTCACTGCAGCTGATCAAAAGGTTCCTATCAAATTCCCATTAAATGAAGCAGATCCTGTCTATACTAACCACTACCCTGTTCCTGAATTGCGCTATGCTGGTCACCCCGGCCGAGCCAGCTGCTTCCTCCGCCGATCCTATGCTAAAAGCAGTCAACGACCTGCGGGCCAGGGGCTGCCGCTGCGGGTCGGCGCAAATGCCGCCCGTGCCGCCACTAAGCTGGGACGACCGCCTTACAACAGCTGCTCAGCGGCACGCCGGAGATATGGCCCGGAGGGATTTCTTCAGCCATCAGGGGTCCGATGGCAGTACCTTTAGTAAGCGCGCCAGCGATGCCGGGTACCGGTGGCGGAACATCGGTGAGAATATTGCCTATAATTACCCTGATGCAGTGACGGTAGTACAAGGCTGGCAGGAAAGCCCCGCTCATTGCAAAAATATGATGTCAGCGGACTTCCGGCAGATGGGCGCTGCTGTTTACGGTGGTTATTGGGTACAGGTGCTGGGGCAGGAGTAACCCCTCTGCTTATCGGGGCAATTGAATGTAAAAAACCGTTCCTTTTCCTGGTTCGCTATCCACACGAATGGAGCCGCCGTGCTGCTCCACAATCCTATGGCAAATCGACAATCCGAGCCCTGACCCCTCTATATCTGCATGGTTGTGCAAACGAATAAAAGGTTTAAAGATTTTGGGTAGAAATGCCTGATCCATACCTATACCATTATCGGCGACACTGAACACCCAGGTGGCCTTCTCCTGCCGGGCCTCCACCCGAATCACTGGATCCTGACCGGAGCGGTACTTCAGGCTATTTTGGATGAAATTACTAAAGAGCTGATACAAGCGGCTGTAGTCTCCTTTGATAACAGGCAATTCGGAAAATATAACCCTGCCGTTGACGGCTGTAATTTCGCTGCGAAGCCCCCGTTCCACATCTTCAATCAGGCGCTGCGTATCAACATTCTGAAATATTGCAGGCCGCTCCCTGATACTGGCATCTGTAGACAGGTCTTTAATCAGTTGCTCCATTCTGCGAACAGCCTGTAATATAAAATCTACGTACTCCTCCTGAGATTCGGACAAAGGGTCAAGGCTTCTGAGGAGCAGCTGCATGAAGCTCATAATGTTGCGCAGAGGTGTTTTCAGGTCATGAGAAACAGCATGAGTATACTGCATTAGTTCCTGGTTCACTTTTCTCATTTCAGCCTGCTGTTCTTTGAGTTGGCGGGTCAGCCCGGTGACCTCCTCCAACGCAGCCCGTTGCGCCTTTAGCGAAAACAAAAGGTTCGAACTGTTATCATTAGAAGGAAAATCTGCGAGGCTGAGCTGTAGCTCATCCATATTTTCATCAGGGTTCAGCAGTAAACTTCCCATAAAGATGAGAGTTCGGTCATCTCCTCTAAAGGTGATAAACTCCCCTTTGAGCTGAGATTTTTTATCTTTAATATCAAATATGATTACCGCGCCAATTAAATCATAAAACGCCTCATGAGACAAATCCACCTCATATGGGAAACGTAACTGCAGTACATCACTTATAGGCAGGGGGGCACCATTCCAGTTGAGGACTTTAGCCAGGCTGTTGCCAATATTGACGAGAGTGTTGTGCTCATCCAATGCAAAGAAAAAAGGGAAAAAACGATTTAAAAACTTTATGCTTGCGACCATTTCACCTCAAAACCAGATTAACAACTCCTAAAAAATCTTCTCCACCCCCCCGTGCACCGGGACCATTCCACTCATTATAGCAAAACGTCGAAGTAGATGCTCTCCGGCGACATGATATAAACCTTTACTAATCATTTTCTTACACTTTAATGTCAATAATAAACTCTTCACAGATCGATTCTTTCTCACAGGGGCCTGTATGCCTTACTTCCAAAGGTGTATCAAAATATTGCCCCAGCCCTTGAAGCATGCCGGTGACAAAGGCCTCTAACCCTTGTCGTTCGCTTCGATAATACAGCTTGAGTTGATTGTCGCTTATACACTCACATCGGAAAGAAGGAGGCCGAAGCTCCGGGAAAATGTGGCTCATGCCGGCATGCATATGGTCCAGGTTAGACAGGAAGGTATACAGGTCTTTGCCCGCGAGTTTCAACATATCACCATATCCATGTACTGCGTTGTATTCTATCCAGTGGCGTCCAAATTCCATCAGCATATCAGGTATAGATTGCCCGGTGTAACTTGCTGCCTCAGCAACCATACGGTGGGTTAGCTCATCTGGGTAAGGCTCTAGATTGACGAAGATGTCATCTTCCAGTTTTATCCTTTTACAAATCGCCTGCCAGGCAGTTTCCCCGTAACGCTGAAAAATCGCATCCTTTATTACCTTGTTTACCAGTCCATACATACACATAAAAAAAGGTAAAATATATCAGAATGCCGAAACAATCAGCTACCCGATGGTGTAGCTCTGGCAGATTAATCAGATTGGCAGCTCTCCAATTTTTGCCACCAGCACCTTCGCATGAGCTTCCATCACCTCATGAGAAAGCCCTGCTGTATGGGGGGTGAGGATTACATTTGAAGCCTGCCGCAGATATTGAAAGGGAGCGGGCAGGGTGCTCAGCTCCAGAACATTGAAAGCCTGCTCTTCGTACTCCAGTACATCGAGCGCAGCGCCCAGCACTTTACCAGATTGCAACTGCCTGACCAGGGCTGCCGTATCCAGGATTAGCCCGCGGGCAGTGTTGAGCAGATAGTGTGGCTTGGCGAAACCCGTGAGCAGCTTTTCATCAATAAAGTAGTGGTTATCTACATCGTAGGGAATGTGCACGGTAACGATGTCAGCCTCTTTTTGTAACTCAGCCAGGCTGACTTCTTCCACCCCATCATTTCCGAATCCGCGCTTGAACTTATCATAAGCGATCACCCGGCAGCCGAAACCCGACAGGCGCTGAGCCACAGCCGATCCAATATTGCCATAACCAATAATGCCAACTGTACGATGCCGCAGCTCAAAGCTTTTATTGCTCTTGCGGTCCCAAATGCCCTGCTGTATTTCCTGGTGCGCTTTATTGATATGGTTGAGCAGCCCCAGCATCATACCCATGGTTTGTTCTGCAACGGTATCCCGGCTGCCCTCCGGTGAGTTTAGCACGGCAATGCCCCGACTTTCGGCGTAAGCCACATCCACGTGCTCCAGCCCGATGCCCATGCGGGCGATGAATCGCAGATTGGGGCAAGCCTCCAGAAAAGCGCGGTCCAGGGTAAATCGGCTTCGCAGGATGAGCCCCATTGCCTTCTGCAAATCTTCCCGCAGGCTTTCAAAGGATTCCGTATAAGCAGCACGCACTTCATAGCCCGCCTTGCTAAGCTGATCAGGTAAATAAGGGTGCGGTTTGTCCAAACAGATAATCAGACCGGTCGGCATTTGTAAAAAAAGCTTTAGATTGAGTGCAAACGAAAAACATGACAAAGGTATACTTTCTACTCGTACTGATATTAGGAATCAACGCTTGCACCATGAAAGAATCGTCTGATCAGTCCTCCGCTACTGAGGCCCCTTCTTCGGCCATGCTAATGATCGGCACCTACACTCAAAAGCTGGGGCACGTGAATGGCAAAGCAGCCGGGATTTACACCCTCGCTCCAGGCAGAGACAGCCTTTTTGCCCGTGCCCACACCACTACCGGTATTGAGAACCCTTCCTACCTCACCATGGATACGGCAGCCCGGCTGCTCTACGCCGTAAGCGAACTGGTGCCCGGTGGCTCCGACAGCAGTGGCTATGTTTACAGTTATAAAATAAGCCCGGAAGGCGCCCTGACCTTCCTGAACCGGCAACCCTCTTACGGCTTTGCGCCCTGCTACGTTAGCCTTAGCCCGGACGGGAAATACGTGATGGCTGCTAACTACGTGGGCGGGACCATAGCCGTTTATCCCCGAAAGGGGGATGGAAGCCTGGGCGAATCTTCTTACCAGCAAACCTTTACGGGTTCAGGCCCTCACCCCGAGCAGGAAGCTTCTCATCCGCATTGTATTGCCCCGGCGCCCAAAGCCCCCTGGGTCTACATCGCCGACAAGGGGACAGACCGGGTCATGGGCTTCCGGCTCACCACCGACGGGCAATTGCAGCCCACGGGGCAACAATTTATTCAGGTAGCGGCGGGGGCAGGGCCCCGGCACCTGGCCTTCCACCCCACCCTCCCGACGGTTTACCTCGTCAATGAGCTCAACGGCACCGTTGATGTCTTTTCCATGGATACCACAACCGGAGCGCTCTCTGCACTGCAAACACTGAGTACGCTTCCAGACGATTACGCGGGCTTCAATGCCTGTGCGGATATTCATGTCAGTCCGGATGGTCGGCACCTCTACGCTTCCAACCGCGGCCACAATAGCCTGGTCATCTATCGTATACAAACCCAAACCGGACAGCTCGAACGCCTGGGCTGGGAGCCTACTCAGGGCGATTTCCCCCGTAACTTTATGATTACAGAAGATGGCCGTCAGGTGTTGGTCGCCAATCAAAATACGGACAATATCATCTGCTTTGAGCGAAATGAAGAGCGTGGGCTCCTGAAAACAGCGGGTGTCATTCCGTGCCCCACACCAGTATGTATTAAAGCTATAAAACTATGAAAGGCAACGTTCCTTCGAAAAAGAAAGCCATGATTGGTGTAAAAGCCCCCTTACTGGCTTACCTGAGGAAGCACAACCGCACGGCTGTGCTCCCTATGCAATACCACGATTTGCTGCGTTACGAGTCTTCCATCCCGCTTCATGATCAGGCCGGGCATGATACCCTCTGGGAAACGGTCTACTATTCCCAATCTGATTTTGAGGATGTCAATCAGGCCATGAAGCTGATCTACGCATTGTTGAAGACAGACGGAGATGTGGAAGTACTCGACCACCTGACCGTAGCGCGCATCGATTATTGCACCTTTGGCAATACCAAACCGTTCCGGGTACGCATCATCAACCGGCTCAACGACAACTACGACCACTTCTACGTCAAAAAAGCAGATGCTTCCCGTATTTACGGCCTGGAGCTCGAGGGGCTGCTGTCTCCCAACCATGTGACTTACCTCATTGACGGGGGCACCCTCATTGAAGAGCATGTGGTGGGTATTCCGGGCGACGACTTCATGAAGCGCAATCTGGAAGAGACCACCTTCAACCAAATCCGTATCGCCAAAGAGTTCATCAAGTTTAATGAACGGTGCTTTGTACGCTTATTAGGCGATATGCGTGCGTACAATTATGTGATCGCCATTACGCCTGATATAGAAGGCTCGCAGTACCGCATGCGCCCTATTGATTTTGACCAGCAATCTTACGAAGGGCGTAAAGGCTTTTACCTGCCGCAGTACTTTCGGGAGAACGACCCTATCATCTATCTCGGCATGCAACACATGACGGCAGAGACCGTTAAGCAGTATCAGATGGAAGAGCGTAGCCTGATTGCAGGGCGGGTCAAGGCTTCTCAAAAGCACTTCAAAGCCCTGATGGATGTCATGGTCAGGGACGAAATCTCGACAACGGATAAGATCATGGAGCTGGCAGAAGGGCTGGCGCACCACCATAAGAACGCACGTTTTGAAGAATGCCGTACGATGGGCGAGGTTGTGCTGACCAACATTCAGTTGCTGCTGGAAAAGGACTTCAAGCAGAGTATCCTCTTGGGAAAAAAGCACTAAAAAACCTCCCTCCTGTGAATATCAGAGGAGAGAGGCTATCCCAAAAACCGATTATATATGTCAAAAATCAAAATTTATATTGAATAATAAAAATTTCTATCCGATTTTATCAGAATTTATTTCCACATCCACCAAATCTGAATGGGCATGGAAGGGCTGAACACGGCTGAAATCAAGCGCTACGCCCGGCATCTGGCAATACCTGGATTTGGGCCGGAAGGGCAAAGACGGCTGAAGCAGAGCCGGGTGCTGGTTATTGGTGCGGGCGGGCTGGGCAGCCCGGTTTTACTGTACCTGGCTGCTGCGGGTGTTGGGCACCTGCAGGTCGTTGATTTTGATATTGTGGAAGCAAGCAATCTGCAGCGGCAGGTGCTTTTCACCGAGGCAGACCTGGGCACTCCCAAAGCTGAAGCCGCTGCCCGCCATCTTACTGCGTTAAACCCGCACATCACAATCAGCCCGGTCCTCAAACCCTTCACCCGCGAAAATGCCCGGGCGCTGGTCCGGGGCGCCGACCTGGTCATAGATGGCACCGACAACTTCCCCACCCGCTACCTGAGCAATGATGCCTGTGTGCTGGAAAGCAAGCCGTTGGTCTATGGCAGTATTTATCGTTTCGAAGGGCAGGTTTCGGTCTTCAACCTGCTCCGGGAAGATGGCAGCCGTGGCCCCAATTACCGCGACCTGTTCCCCACTCCGCCTCCACCCGAGCTCGTACCCAACTGCGCTGAGGGGGGCGTGCTCGGTGTACTGCCCGGTATTATCGGTAGCCTACAGGCCAACGAAGCCATAAAAGTGCTGGCAAAAATCGGCGAACCTCTCGACGGAAAGCTATACCTGTTTGATGCGGCGACACTCTTTTCCCGTACCATCTCCATTGCCAAAAGCCCTGAACTGAAAATTGAAGGGCTAATAGACTACGAGCAGTTTTGTAACCCCGTACGCTCTGAGCCCATCCCCGTATTAACGGTACAAGAGCTGGATACATGGCGCCGAAATGGGCGAGCCCACCAACTGATTGATGTACGTGAGCCTTACGAATTCGAGATCGCTAACCTCGGCGGGCAACTGATCCCCTTATCGGTACTAGCCGGCCAAAAAGATGAATTGGCAAAAGACCGCCCGGTAGTCATTCACTGTCGTAGTGGGCAGCGGTCTGCCCGTGCGGTGCAGCAACTGCAAGAAGCAGGCCTTCATAATTTGTACAATCTGGAAGGTGGAATCCTAGCCTGGGCCGAGCAGATTGATCCGGCGCTTCCCACTTATTGATTAATCGTTGGTTTTAAGCTGATATTGTAGCCGTACCGCACCGTTGCCGTAAGACTGCACAGACTGAAGCGTAACTTCAGTCTCCGGGATACCGCCCGGGAACAAACGTATGCCTTCGCCCAGAAAAATCGGCATTACAAAAAGCGTGAACGTATCTACCAGCCGCTCCTGCATCAGAGCTTTGATGACCTGTGCACCGCCATCACAGTAAATGTCCTTTCCCGGTTGAGTTTTAAGTTGCCGGGCCAGCTCTACCACATCCCCCTTATGGAACGTGATGCCGGGTTGATCCGGCATGTCCCGGCGGGTAACTACATAGCAATACTTGTATTGCTCGGCTGCGGGAAAGTTACCGGCGATTTTCATCACGACATCGTAGGTTCGGCGCCCAACGAGGTAAGTATCAACGGAAGCAGAAAATTCGGCATGTCCAAAGTCCTCGCCTTCATAGCGGGACAGGAAACTCAGGTCGTCATCGGGCCCGGCGATGTAGCCGTCGAGACTCGTAGCTATGAATAGTTTTATTTTTCGCATGGTTTTTTCTTGTAAAGAAAAGCCGGAAGGCTAGACTTGAATTGTATAAATGTTACCTCAACTTAGAATTTTGTGACCTAAATTGACTGGGCGTATGCCCACTAAACTGTTTAAACGTCCGGATAAAGTGAGCCTGATCAAAAAAAACGATCTGAACCCTACTTCGGTTAGGGTCGCTTCAGGGTTTTGGTTTAAATGACGCGTCGCTAAGAGATACCAGGTACCCCTCCCGTTCTGCATTGTACACCCTTTGTCCTTCAATATCAAAAACTTCACCGAAGTTAAAAATGAGCTCCGGGTGAAGTAACGGTATTGAAGACTGGTGCAGGGCGAGCCCTTCTCCCTTTCCTATCCACAAACTACTGAGGTACAACCCTAATTCAGGGGGAAGGTGAATAACCTGATGTACCATTCGCTAATCCATTAATTCCCGAACAGCACCTTCCACCTCGAGAAGCAAGTCAGGGCCGTAAGCTTTGGCAGGGGTCTGAAAGCCTGGCTTTGCCTGGCCGTTGAGCACCCGCTCTGCAATCATCACGCTGGTGATGGCAGTAAGTGCGTAGCCTTCCGGCATAATAGAGCGGGCGGTACGCGTCTCTCCTTTATCGTTCGTCACCCGGCCCCAAACCAGGCTACGGCCACTCTTGCGCTGCGCTGCAGACGGGCCAGCGGGGCCGCTTAATACCCGCTTTTTGGCGCGTGCTTTTACAAAAGGCAGGCGGAGCAACCAGCCGAAGTACTTCTGTAGTTTTACGTAGCGGTAGGTACTGGGGTGCACTGCGGTATAGGTTTCAATATTAGGAATGCCGGATGAGTAGTAGGCGGTGGATACATCGCCCCAGGGTATAGTCATGACAAAGCGCTTGAAATCATCAGCAAACTCGACAGTCATGGATTTATGCCCGATGGGCACTTTAGTGATTTTACCGTTTTGGCGAACCGCACTGCTCTCCCCCAGGTTCTCCGCCATCGTCATAGCGGTGCCTCTGGAAAACCGGGTGCCCTGAGAAGCGAAAGCCAGCTGAAGGTGGGTGGCATCCGGCAGCTGACCCTTTAAAAAGACCGCCATGCAATCCGTGGGGACGACGTCGAAGCCGGTACCAGGCATGATCATAATTTCCGCTTTAGCTGCTTTTTCGCCTAAAGCCGCCCCTGTCTCGAAAACGGGTATTTCTCCGGTGATATCCAGGTAGTGGGTGCGGCTGCGCAGGCAGGCCTCCATCATCGGCCGGGCTGTATAAATGAAAGGACCAGCGGCATGCAGGACCAGCGTACAGTCTCCAATCTGTGCGGCAATGCTTTCTGCATCATCCAGTGAAAAAATCTGATAATCCAGTCCAAGTTCTTTAGCAAGAGGCTGCACTTTGGCTTCGGTACGGCCAGCAAGAATGGGGGTTAAACCCTGCTCTATGGCCCGACGGGCAATGAGTTCGCCGGTATAGCCATTGGCTCCGTAAATCATCCATTTCTTGTCCATCGGTCAGGGTTTGGTGAAGGGGAAAGATAGTGAATTCTACTCCAAATCTGCTACCATTAAATTGCAGCCGCGCACCTCGCTGGCGTCCAACCGACCCAAGACTTCAAAACGGCCATCCGCCTGAACGCGCCCGAGGTCTTCTGTAGCGACAAAACTGATCGTATCCAGATTGGCCAGATCGATGATATTGAGGGCACCGGTACGCCCGATGCCTACTTGCGCAAAGGGGTCGGTGATTTCCCGGGTGCGCACCTGCATCGTCGGAGCAGCCTGAAAGAGCCCGTTACCAGTGGAATAGGCCTGAGACAGCAGCTCCGTCATTCCATATTCGGAGTGGACCTGGCCAACCTGAAAAGCCTGCCGGAGGTGCTGATGCAGTTCCTCCCGGGTCAGCTCACGGCGGCGGCCCTTCATCCCTCCGGTTTCCATGATGGTAATACCGGACAGGTTAACAGGATGGGCTTCCGCCAGGTCCAAAAGCGCAAAACTCACCCCAATCAGTAAGGTCGGCTGCTGGCTTTTTTGGCACTTTTGCAAAATCTGAAGCAGCTCATCGGTGTTATATAAAAAGAACCCGCTGTCTGAATGCCCGGATTGGCGGATGAAATCCTCTACCATGAAAACCAAGGAAGAGCCCCTGCGTTCTAGATAAGAAGGCAAAAGTGCCAGTACACAATAACCATTCAGGCTGCCGTAGAAGTTTTCGAAGCCTCGGCGTGCGCTTTTTTGGTAAAAGGCTCTGCTGCGCAACCGGTGTTTACTAGCTACCGAACCGGTGGTCCCACTGCTGCTGAAGACCGCTTCCGGCTCCCAGGAGCCCGTCTGAATGGCATGGGTTTTAAACAGAGAGATGGGCAGGAAGGGAATATCCGACAGCTGCCGGATATTGTCCGGCAACAGCCCAAGCAGCTTCAGGTAGCGCTCATAGAGTGGGTTTTGCGCAGCCTGATACCGGAATACATCAAGCGCCAGCGGCTCAAAGCCAGCGGCATCAACGACCTCAATGCGTTCCTTAAGGGCGATGCGGGTTTTTCTAGGATTCAACAGATAAAAAATTTTCAGATGAAAACTACAGTATTGGTATTGCTACTTGGCCTTGGGCTCGCACTATTCAGTTGCGTACAACCACCAGACTACCCGATAGAACCCGAGCTTGAGTACATTGGTTTTAATACCCTGACTTTTCCCCAGGGCGGCGCGGGCACACCCAATGATACGCTGATCCTTACCTTTGCCTTTACCGACGGCGATGGCGATATCGGTTATTCAGACAATACGATTGATATTTTCCTTACTGACAGCCGCACTGGCTTTGAAGAAATCCGGAAACTACCGGTTATCCCGGAAGAAGGCGTGGGCAACGGCATTTCCGGTGAAATCACGCTCCGGTTCCCCAACCAGCCTTCACAAATCTGTTGCCTGTATCCGGACAGCAGCCAGGGATGCGCACCCAATCCGCAGTTCCCCACCGACACCTTTTCCTACACTGTACAAATTATGGATCAGGCCGGGAACCTAAGTAATATCATACGGACTGAAACAGTCACACTACTCTGTAACTGACAGCCAGTCGATGTCTTTTTTTAGCAGGCCCAGGGTTGCGGCTTCCGGGCTGCCCGCTTCCGGCTGATGGCTGTATTCCCAATTAGCGACCGGCGGCAAGCTCATCAGTATAGATTCTGTGCGCCCATCGGTATCGAGGCCAAACTTCGTGCCCTTGTCCCAGACCAGGTTAAATTCTACGTACCGGCCACGGCGCAACGCCTGCCACTTCAGCTCCCGTTCCCCATAAGGCTTGTCCTGATTCCGTGCGATCAACTCACTGTAAGCAGGAGCAAAAAGCTCCCCCACCTCTTTGACAAAGGCAAACACAGCCTCTTTTGACAGCCCTTCGTTTTCCTCATTAAGGCGGTCAAAGAAAATGCCCCCCACGCCCCGGGTTTCTTTACGGTGCTTCAGGTAGAAATAGTCGTCCGCCCACTTTTTGAACCGGGGATAAAATTCAGGATGATGCCGGTCACACACCACTTTTAGCTGTTCGTGGAAATACCGGGCATCTGTTTTTTCAATGTAATGCGGAGTCAGGTCAATGCCTCCTCCAAACCAGTACAGCCCGTTTTCCATCTCAAAGTACCGTACATTCATGTGGATGATGGGCACTATTGGGCTGACCGGATGCTGCACGATGCTCACCCCCGTGGCCAGAAAGCGGCCGGGCTCCACCCCCAATGCCCGGGTGATCCGCTCCGGCATCTCCCCGTGTACTGCTGAGAAGTTGACGCCCCCCTTGGCAATACGTTTTCCCTGAAGAATACGGGTGCGGCCACCGCCACCGCCGGGGCGTTCCCAGGCATCCTCCTGAAACTTGCCCCCGCCGTCTGCTGCTTCAAGCTGCTGACAGATACGATCCTGCAACGACTTGAAAAATGAAATGATCTCCTGTTTACCAATAACCATAATTGATTTTCGTATTTTGGTATTCAAATTTTAAACATTGCACAAAATACATCCTTTGTTCAAGGCGTACCTGTACCTATTGTCAAGGCATTGTCAAGGCCTGTTCGGGTTAGTATTCGCGGTGGCCATAGCGCTGCCTGTTTCCGGTCAGTCCGGCATGCCTTTGGATAGTCTGCTAATGCAGCTGAAGGGGGGAGCCGATACAGCCAACCGGGGCGTCCTCCTCAATAAAATCAGTCATGCTTACCATTCATACAAATTAGACTCTGCAATTTACTACGCAAAGTTAGCAGAACAAGAAGGAATAACGCACTCAGATACCACAGTTATCGCACGGGCCCTGACGCTGCAAGGGGCTGCCGCCGCTTCTTCCGGCAACCTTCTTGAGGCCATTCAAAAAACCGAACAATCCCTAAATCTCGCGCTTTCGATCAACGATAGCATAAATATTGCCAATGCCTCCAATAATCTTGCACTGATTGATATGGATGCCGGTAATACCCAACTGGCACTCAGGCGCTTTCAGCAATCATTGAACCACACCACTAAAGATACACTTGGGCGGATTTATACGCTAAAAAACATAGCCTTGCTTTACTCCCACAGCGGAAACGAGGCCGCTTCTGAAAAGTACATGAATCAAGCCATTCAGGAAGCTCAGGCCTCAAAGGACTCAAGAATTTTGCAGATTGTCTTCTACACTAAAGGCAAGTTGGCTATGGGAGACAGTACTAAACTAGACTCTGCACTGTTCTTCTTCGAAAAGACCGTATCCATCAGCCAAAAAAATAAGGATATCACTTTTGAAGTTCAAGGGTGGATCAATATTGGTTTAGTCCACCGTAATGCGGGGCGCCAGGAACTTAGCCGGGAAGCTTTCCAAAAAGTTGTCGCGCTTTCCGAAGAAATAAGTTACCCATTCGGGATATTTTACGGTCAGATGGGAATGGCTACCTCATACCTGGATGAAAAAGCATTTGAAAAAGCTCAGGAGGCAATTCAGCAAATCCCTAAAGATTACCCTTTTTCCCTTGGTGATAAGCTAGCTTACTACGAGCTTTTAGGGCAGTACTTTCGGGAGACCGGGCGCTTCCAGCAAGCACTGGCGGCACAAGATTCTGTCTTCTTTTATAAAGACAGCCTTGCAAGTACAAAAAGGCAACAGGAGCTGAACCGGCTGGAGATAAAATACGAGGTCGAACAAAAAAACCGGGAAAATGAGATACTTGCACTGGAAAAAGAACAGGCTGAACAGCGGGTACTCAATCAACAGCGACTGGGTTTCTTCTTTTTGTTTGTACTCCTGACTTTACTGGCTACCAGCTTGTATCTACTTTGGCAGAGGCGCCGTTTCAATGTTCGCCTGAAAGAACAGGTAGCCCTTCAGACAGAAAAACTCCGGCAGGCTAATAAAGAGTTAAAACGGTCCAATCTGGAGCTGGAACGGTTCACCTATATTGCCTCTCATGACATGAAGGAGCCACTTCGGAATATCATAAGCTTTTCCATGCTACTTGAACGTAAAAAAGAGCTATGGGAAGGCCATCAGGATGCAGTAGACTTTTTTGACCATATCAAACGCAGTGCCAAACAAATGCACGCCCTTATTCAGGATGTGCTGGCTTATGCACAGGTACGGGGCGGACGGGAAAATGATCAACTCGTCCCTGTTGACCTCAATGAAGTTTTTTCGCAGGTCAGGGAAGCCCTTGAGCCCCAACTGAAGGAAAAGAACGCCAAGCTGTACAACGAAAACCTGACCTTCATTAAAGGGACACCCCAACACTTCTTTATCATACTGAAAAACCTGGTGGAAAATGGGCTCAAATACAACGAAAGCAAGGAGCCAATGGTCATGGTCAGGCAGGAACTGAAAGCGAATACCACACGGTTACTGGTCATTGACAACGGTATTGGCATACCCGATGAGTTTAAGCCCAAGGTAATCGATATGTTCTACCGCCTCCACGGACGAACGAAGTATCAGGGCACCGGACTTGGATTGGCTATTGTAGACCGCCTGGCTCAAAGCCTTGAAGCAACTATCGAAATAAACGACCGCTCTGGTGGAGGCACTATCTTTTCCATTCAGTTTCCTAACTAATCCCTATCTTTTCTGCAGCAGCTTGAAAAATGAAATGATTTCCTGTTTATCGGTGTACATAATGATTTTTTGTATTTTAGTGGTCAGAACTCAACAGTTGCACAAAATACACCTCTTTGCTCCAGGCGCACCTATACATATTGTCAAGGCACTGTGAACGCCTTTTTAGGGTTTTTCTTTTGATATCGGTGACAATACCTGTTTTCAGCCAGTCTGATACGCCGGTTGACAGCCTTAAAAGCTTATTGTTTGCGGATTCTCCTCCCCTAAAACGCGGGGTGCTACTCAATGATATCAGCTATGCTTACAGTGTGTATCAGTTTGATTCGGCTTACCACTATGCCCGGTTAGCAGAAGCGGAGGGCACCGCACATAAAGATACCCCGGTCATTGCAAGAGCATACATCCTGCAGGGGTCCGTAGCTTCCGCTCAGGGCAATCTTGCTGAATCCATCCGAAAGACCGAACAGGCCTTAAACCTGGCTCTTGCGATCAATGATAGTACGAACCTTGCCAACGCCTACAACAACCTCGCGCTGGTAGATATGGATGCTGGCGATGCCCAGCAAGCACTCAGCCGGTTTCATAAATCACTGGATTATACCACGGATGATACGCTGGGGCGGGTTTATACCCTCAACAATATCGCCTTACTCTATTACAACAGTGGAGACGAAGCGGCTTCGGAGAAATACATGGCACAAGCCATAGCGGAAGCACAAGTGTCTGATGACCCGCTGGTTATCCTGGAAGCCTACTTCACAGAAGGCATGATCAAGATGAAGGATACCACGCAATTGGATTCCGCGCTGCTGCTCTTCAATAAAACTCTCGATATAAGCCGGGAATATAAAGACCTGACTACCGAAGTGCATACGCTCATCAATATCGCGATTATCCACCGCGACGCCAAACGTACTGAACATAGTGAAAGCGTATTGCAACAGGTCATTAGCCTCTGTGGTGAAAACAACTATCCACTTGGTGCCTACTACGCCATGCTGGAACTTGGTGACTTGTATCTGGACAATAAATTATACTCCAAAGCCTGGACAACACTTAAACGCATTCCAGCTGATAATGCGATGGCACTGGCTGACCAATTGCTCCTGCACGAACTAAAGGGCAGGTATTACCGGGAAACCGGCCAGTACCGGCAGGCCCTGGCAGAGCAGGACTCTGTCTTTTTCTTTAAAGACAGCCTGTCCAACACCCTCAAACACCAGGAGCTTACCCGGTTGGAAGTCAACTACGAAGTCGCTCAGAAAAACCGTGCCCATGAAATCCTTGCGCTGGAAAAAGAACAGGCTGAGCAAAAGGTCGTCAATCAACGGCGCCTGGCGCTGCTGGCTGTTTTTATACTGGTGCTCCTGCTTTTTACCAGCCTGTTTTTACTGTGGCAGCGCCGCCGTTTCAGCCAGCAACTGGAGCTACAGGTGGAACTGCAAACCCAGGAACTGCAAAAGGCTAATCAGGAACTGGAGCAGTCCAATCAGGAACTGGAAAGGTTTACCTACATTGCTTCGCACGATTTGAAGGAGCCACTTCGCAATATCATCAGCTTTACTACGCTGCTGGAGCGAAAAAAGGCACTCTGGGTGGATCATGAAGACGCCAGGGATTTTTTCAGCCATATCAAGCGCAGCGCCCGGCAGATGCATACCCTGATTCAGGACGTACTGGCTTATGCACAAGTGCGCGGAGGAAGGGATGAATCTGCTTTGACGAGAGTTGACCTCAACGAGATCATGGCGCAGATACAGGAAGCCCTACAGCCTCAACTCGAGGCTAAAAACGCCAAACTATACAGCGAAAACCTCACCTTCATTGAAGGGACGCCCCACCACTTCTATATCATCCTAAAAAACCTGGTCGAGAACGGGCTGAAGTACAACGAATACGAATCGCCCAGGATCATTGTACGCCAGGCGCTGAAAACCGAGAAGCCCCGCCTAATGGTCATCGACAACGGTATTGGTATTCCTGATGAGTTCAAGCCCAAAGTATTCGATATGTTTTACCGCCTGCACGACCGCGTGCAATACGAAGGTACAGGGTTGGGACTGGCTATCGTTCATCGGCTGGCGACCAGCCTCGATGCCACCCTCGAAATCAGTGACCGGCCCGGAGGCGGTACCATTTTCACCATTCAGTTCACAAGATAATCCCGGCTTTGGCAGCAGCCGCAGCAACTTCCTTCTTACTGTTGCCAATGAAAATCTCGTCGTCCACGATGACAACCGGCCGCTTCAGAAAGGTATATTCTTCCAGTATCAGCCGCTTGTAGTCTGCCTCTGCAAGGGCTTGCTCGTGCAGGTTCATAGCACGGTACTTCCGGGAACGCCGCGTAAACAAAGCTTCGTAGGAGCCCGCCATCTCGTACATCTCCTCCAATTGCGCTTCCGTTATTGGCTCCGTTTTGATATCTTGCAAGACAAAGCCCTCTGCGCCATTCAATTCCTTGATGATGCGCTGACAGGTTTTACAAGTTGACAAGTGATAGATTTTCTTCATCTTTTTTTAGCAAAGATAAATGATGCAACGCATTTCCCATGCCGAACTCATCCTGAATGCCGACGGAAGTATTTACCACCTCAACCTGCGCCCTGAGGATATTGCCAATACGATCATCACGGTAGGCGACCCGGGCCGTGTAGGCAGGGTATCCAAGTACTTTGATGAGGTGAGGGTCAAAAAAGAAAAGCGGGAATTTGTCTGCCATACGGGCCGTATTGGGCAACGGGAGGTCTCGGTACTTTCCACCGGCATCGGCCCCGACAATATCGATATTATAATCAATGAGCTCGACGCCCTGGTGAACATAGACTTCGGGACGCGGGCACCCACGGCCGAGCATACTGCACTGAACATCATTCGGATTGGCACCTCCGGCGCATTGCGGAGCGACCTGCCGGTAGACAGCTTTGTGGGTTCCGCTTACGGCATCGGGCTGGATAATATGCTGTCTTTTTACCAATACCAGCCCAATCTGCCCGAGGCAGAGCTAGAGGACGAGCTCAAAGCATTTCTACGGGAGAAAATGGACCTGCCTTTTTATGTTTGTGCCGGCAGCAACCTCCTTTTGGAAAGCATTGGAGCCAGCATGTACCACGGCATCACCCTCACTGCAGCTGGCTTTTACGGGCCTCAGGGACGGCAACTCCGGCTTCAGCCCCGCTTCAATACTGAGCGGATGGAGCAACTGGGGCATTTTACCTTCAGGAAGGTCCCTATCACCAACTTTGAGATGGAAACGGCTGCCATTTACGGGCTTTCCCGTATGCTGGGGCACCGGGCGCTATCCACTAATGTCATTTTGGCTAACCGGCCTGCCGGGCAATTCAGCAAAGACCCCAAAGCCTCAGTGGAAAAGCTTATTAAGCATGTCCTTGAGCAATTGTAAGAGCGTGTTGGGACTTTTGTCTTCTAGTCGAAAACTAATATTTTTTTGGTTAGACGACCTGCTTACCGAAGTGATCGACACGCAGGCAGGCAGGAAAGTGTCCCGTTTCAGGAAGCGGGACAGGCCGGTTACAAAAGTCCCACATACGCTCTAAAACACAGAAGGGACTGGTTTCCTGAGTAGCCAACCGAATGGAACCCGTACGTAGGGTATGAAAATACAAACTCCGGAATGCCGCACAGGCCGTTCCGGAGTTCGCTTTGCTTTCGGTAATGGTTACCCATTGCCTTTTTTATGATCCGCCAGGAATTTCTCCAGGCCAATGTCGGTCAACGGGTGCTTAAGCAGGCCCATCGCGGCATCAAGCGGGCAGGTGAATACATCAGCACCGGCACGGGCAGCATCCACGATATGCTTAGCGTTGCGGATAGAGGCTGCCAGGATTTCCGTCTCGTACCCCTGAATCGCATAGATCTCCGCAATTTGCTCAATCAAGCCGATGCCATCCCAGCTGATATCATCAATACGCCCGATGAATGGCGACAGGTAAGTCGCTCCGGCTTTCGCTGCCAGTATGGCTTGTCCGGCAGAAAAGACCAAGGTGCAGTTGGTACGGATACCGTTGTCCCGGAAATAGCTCAATGCTTTCACCCCGTCTCTAATCATAGGTACTTTGACCACGATATTGGGTGCGAGCTGGGACAGCGCCTCCCCTTCCTTAATGATACCCTCAAAATCAGTGGAAATGACTTCCGCGCTGACGTCGCCGTCCACAATTTCGCAGATTTTCTGGTAATGAGCGTAAATATTATCATGCCCGGTAATACCTTCTTTGGCCATAAGAGAGGGGTTGGTGGTTACACCGTCCAGAATACCAAAGTCTTTAGCTTCCTTAATCTGATCAAGGCTGGCTGTATCGATGAAAAACTTCATACGCTTGGGTTGGTTTTACAGTATTTTCAGATAGGTTTTCAGAAATAGAACCTGCGGTAAGCGCAATAGTTTGACCAGTGGCGGGCAATAAGGAAAAGGAAATAACTTTCCGTTCTTTCCGTCAAACTACTAAGGGTCAGATAAGGGGAAAAAATAAGGCGAGCAACACATCGCACCGCTCAACCTGCCTACCCTTGCTGCGTTTCCGCCCTGGGGGAGTTCAGCGGGAGCTAGTCGTGTGCGCTCGCCGGACGGCAAAGGTAAGGGCTTCAGTTGAAAATTCCAAGACTCAACCGCCCGGCTGCCCAATTATTTTTTATTCTCCTTGGGAAGAATCTCCGTCTTTTCCCCAAAGTACTGTACAAAGCGTTGCATATCAGCAGCTAACTCGGCATTCTGCGTGGCTTTGTAGTAGGTATCCGCCAGTGCCCTCAGGGTTTGGAACATGAAGCGGTCCATTTCGACCACCTGCATCTGCTTGGTCCACAAATCGATCCGAAGAGTATCCTTCGTCTCCCGGTCAAAAATAGATAACAGAAAGGCTTTTGCGGACTGCAGCTCCGGCCCGTCAGGTCCGTCTACCGATGCCCATTGTATATCGATGGGCATGTTTTCAGCATCCAGCCCTACATTGATTTTTATTTCTGACCACTTCTTAACTTCGTCTGCCATAATTCTTCGGTATTTTTTTGCTGACCAATTTCCAGGCATTGGTTTAGTACGCCCGGAGCGGGCCGAAATTACTAAATTTCAACCCGATATTCTACTGACGTGCCTGCCACCTGCCTGGTTCGCACCTTTGATGTTGTTTTTTGATCAGTACTGTAGTATCCTGTATCCCCTACCGGCTATTTTGGTAAAAAAGACCTGACTATGTCCCAAATCAATGTTCTCAAACGGATTGTTCTGCCCCTTTACTGCTGCATTATTCTCCCCTACTGTGTGTCGGCACAAAACGCGGTAACTTCCGGCCGTCTGTATGTAGAGCCCCCTACCCTGATCTGTCTGGGCTTTGAGTGGTACATAGGTGGAGATGACAACCGCAACGCTTCCGTGGAAGTTGCATACCGCAAAGCCGGAGACCCGGGCTGGAAAACAGGCATGCCTCTTATCCGGATTGGAGACGAGATGGCTGGTATTGCCGAGCTGACCTACAGGACGCCACGCCTTTTTGCTGGCAGCATCATTGATTTGGAGCCTGATACGGAGTACGAATGCCGCCTCACGCTCAGCGACCCTGATGGCGTGGAGCTTGGGCCGGCCGTACATATCCTACGCATCAAAACCCGTGCTGAGCCTCAGGCCAAAGCCAATGGCCGCATCCGGCATGTCTACCCTCCGGACTGGAAAGGCGAAAAGGAAACGCCTGCCTACGAAGGCCTGATGCATGCTTACTATGGCTTTCGGCGTTATGCTGACCACAATCAGACCGTTGACCCGGTACAGCCCGGAGATATGATTCTGCTGCATGCTGGTACTTACAAGGCTGATCGCTACAACTACCGTAATGAGCATGCGCTTACCTTCCACGGTACCTACAGCCTGACCCACGATGGCACCCCGGAGCGGCCCATTGTTATTAAAGCTGCCGGAGATGGAGAGGTCATATTCGATGGTGACGGGGCATACCGTTTGTTTGATCTTATGGCAGCCGACTACCACCATCTTGAGGGCCTGACCATAAGAAATGCCGACATTGGCATACTAGCCGGAGAGAAGAATGTACTTGGCTGTGAGGGGCTCGTGGTGAAAAACTGCCGGATAGAAAATGTAGGCATCGGCATCATGGCTCAGTACCGAGGCTGCCGCAATTTTTACCTGGCAGACAACCACATCACTGGCCGGGTCGATACCACCCGCTTGCTGCGCAAGGAAAGAGGGCCTGACGGCAAACTGCAACAAAGAGCTTATTCTTACTACGGCGTCAAAGTCTACGGGCAGGGGCATGTCATCTGCCACAACTATGTGGCCTACTTCTTCGATGGCATTGACATTTGCACCCACGGGGCTGCAGAACTTCAGGAGGATGAGCGTAGCGTAGCCATCGACGTGTACAACAACGATATTTTTCTGACCAACGACAACTTCTTCGAAGCCGATGGAGGCACCTACAACCTCAGGTTTCTTCGCAACCGGGGCTTCAACTCCGCTCAATCGGGCTTCACCAATCAGCCTGTCTTGGGCGGCCCCGTATACTGGATCCGAAATATCGGTTACAACATTCCGGAAAAGCCTGCTCTCAAGTATTGGGAGACCCGCCCCGGCGCTATTTTCGCCTACCATAATGTTTTTACGACCTACTCCGGGCGCAGCTGGAAAGGCATGAACAATGCTCAATTCCGCAACAACCTGTTCCTGCAGCCTGATGACGCGCCACAGCCTACGCTGGGCATGAAGACCTACACGAGCTACACTACAAGCGATTACAATGGCTACCGTTTCCACGATGGACAGGAGGCCCCCATTTCCTGGCATGCCCCAAAACCCGGTGTGCTCCGGGACTACGTACTCAGCCATGAGGCATCGACCTTCCAAACGCTGGAAGACCTCGCTGCCGCCACCGGGCAGGAACAACACGGCATTACTGTAGACTTTTCAGATTTTGTAAAGGTGCCGGTCCCGAATTTCAAAGCATGGCAGGCCGCTAACCCGGACCCCGATGCAGAAGCCTTCCCTATTTGGTACCCGGAAGGTATGGATTTTCACCTCCGCCCTGGTAGCAAAGCCATTGACGCAGGGGTGCGTATCCCTAATGTGAATGATGATTTCATGGGAGAAGCTCCCGATATGGGCGCACTGGAAGGCAATCGGCCCGCGCCCCACTATGGCCCCCGAAATTAGTGGTCAAAACAAGAATAGCACAATGGGTTCTATCTCAACAGTCTTGTGCCCGCATTGGCTAATTCGTGAATAGCTTCAGAATCGTAAATAATCTGCCCCGGTTGCAATCCCTGAGCAACAGCAATCATCGCTTTTGCCACATCCTCCGCTTCAACGGGCCGGTATTTGCCCATCACATTCCCACGGAAAAAGGGTGCGATACCACGCGTCAGGCGGACCGCCAACTGCTCGCCCAGGCGTTGCTCTTGCCTCGGGCCCAGTAGTAAGGAAGGCTCGAAGATGTGAATGCCCCAAAAGGGCAGCTCCCGAATGGCCGCTTCCAGTTCCCCTTTGACACGGGAATAAAAAAACAAGGAGTCGGGGTCAGCACCAACGGAAGAAACCAGCAGAAGTTGGTTCGCACCAGCCTCGGCCGCCGCTTTTGCTGTTTCGTAGGCATAGGTATAGTCCACTTTATAGAAAGCTGCTTTGCTGCCCGCTTTGGCCATCGTGGTGCCCAGGCAGGAAAACACATCCTGTCCCTGCATCAGGTGCTGATATTCGGCTGCTTCGTCGAAATTGATAATGTGCTGCTCCAGCCCTTCGCCTTCCACATCCAGCTTGCGCCGGCCGAAGCTAATGACCCGCTTGTAAGACGGATGGGCCAGAAGTTGACGGAGCACGAAACCCCCAACCAGTCCGGAGCCCCCGAATACCAGGGCGGTCTTTTGATGTTTACTGATTTCCATACCTGGCAAAAGTAACAACTTTTCTGGTTCTAGCGCGCTACGGGCAAGGTATAGTAAGAAGCTGAAATACCACCCCAGATACCCAGCCCACCTTCCACATTGGACTCAATCAGGGTGTAGCTGGAAAATGGACCCTGATTGGCCGTATTGAATTCCACTGTATTCCAAAAATCGAAGTGGGCTTTGTCCAGAGCCATCCACTTCACCGTGATGGTGTCGCCTACAGTGTAAAGCCCAAAGGTTTCCAGGTCAATCTCCACACTGCCCCGGGGTATCGGTTTCAGCAGCGGGAACTCCACGGCTTCCCCATCAAACAGGCGGTCATCAGATACAGAGGCGCCCGGACTGACGACCGGGCCTCCGTTCACCCCTACCTGATAGCGGTAGAAATTGGGCACTCCTGCCGGGTCCTGCAAGTATCCCAGCAACTGCGCCAGGGTATCAATTGGCTCTCCGGGCGGCTTCTGAAAGCGCAGAGAATCAATCGGTACATGTTCTGGTATGCGGGTCACCGCACGAACCTGCTGCCCCTCTGCCTCTACAAGCAGGGTGTAGGCCTTGCCTTCTTCACCGATCATAGAAAAACTCATATCTATATACACACAGAAATTGAACCCCAGGCTATCTACTGCCAGCCCGAAAGCCTCTGCAGCCAGCTGCCTTTCCAGTGGCGACAGCTCGTCGAGACAGACTTCTTCCAGCTGTACAGTATCCTGCCCGTCGGTGATGCGTACATCGGCACCACTGACAAAGTTCTCGTTGAAATCTTCAGCACTGAATTCTGAGAAGAAAGAGGTAGAACGAGTCAGAATAACAAAGGGCGGGCGTGGCTCAGCGCCGGCTTCGATGTAGCCTTCCACCACGATTTCCGGTGGCAGGTCAGCGGAAGCGGGCACAAATTCCTGCTCACAACTCAGCGCAAACAGGCTTAGCCCTAAAACAATAAGAAAAATACGGTTCATGTAGATCGGTTTCTGCAGGCAAAACAATGCGTATTGCAGTAAGTTTAGCGTGGTGCTAGGTCTTAATCCGCTTATACCGCAGGCGGATAGAATTACCAATCACCACCACATCAGAAAACGCCATGAATAGCGCGCCCCACATCGGGTTGAGGAAGCCCATAGCCGCAATAGGGATCGCTACAATATTGTACGCGAACGCCCAAAACAGGTTTTGCTTGATCGTCAGCACCGTATGCTCTGAAATCCCAAACGCCTTGCGCAAATAGGATAGCTTGCCGTTGAGCAAAATGATCTGCGCCGACTGAATGGCCACCTGTGAGGCATTGCTCAGCGAGACGCCAACGGTCGCCTTCGCCAAAGCAGGTGCATCGTTGATACCATCGCCCACCATAGCCGTTGGAGCCTGCTCAGACAGGGCTGTAATGCGCTCGAGCTTTTGTTCGGGCAATTGGCCCGCGTAGTACTCCCCGATGCCCAGCTCCCGGGCAACTTCCGCCACTTTGGCTTCCTGATCACCACTCAGCAATACTGCCGACTTCCCCTGTGCTTTCAGATAAGCTACCGTCTCAGCGGCATCGGGCTTGATCTCATCCGACAGTTCTATGGTAGCCAGTAGCGTATCATTCTCAACCAGGTAGAGCGCTCCTGCTTTGCCCGCCACCGTCTTGGGCAGCATCCGCTCTGAGCCCAGGCGGATGATGTGCCCATGCGCATCCCGTGCTTGCAGCCCCCGCCCCTTCAGCTCTTCCACCTCCTGTAGTTCCACCACCACGCCATTGACCCGGCTTTCCATCTCCCGCAGTAACGATTGTGCGATCGGGTGGGAAGAATGCTGCTCCAATTTGTAAATCAAGGCATTTGCCCGGGCTTCATCCGGCTGATGGTACTCGATGTGCTTAATGCGGAAATCGCCAGTCGTCAGTGTGCCTGTCTTGTCAAACACGACCTTCTGCACCTTAGAGAAAACCTCCAGGGTTTGCCCACCTTTGACCAGAATACCATTTTTGGCCAGCCGGCCCACGCCCACCATGACCGCCGTTGGTGTGGCCAGCCCCATCGCACAGGGACAGGAAATCACCAGTACAGCAATAGCATTCATCAGTGCCTGACCGAACGGCAGTCCGAAAGCAAAATGCCCCAGCAACAGCGCCAGCAACGCGATACTGAGCACCACAGGCACAAAGATGGCACTGATTTTATCTGCCAGCCGCTGAATGTCCGGCTTGTCTTGCTGTGCTGTTTTGACCAGCTCTATCATTTGGCTCAGTACGGTATCCCGGCCGGCAGCTGTGACCTTGACTTTCAAAGAACCCCCAACCACGACTGATGCACCGATGACCCGGTCGCCAGCCGACTTATTCACCGCCAGAGACTCGCCGGTCAGCATAGACTCATCGACAGCAGCTTCGCCTTCCAGTATTTGGCCATCAAGTGGCACCTTATCACCCTCATTGACCAGTAGCATATCCCCTACTTGTACCTCCTCCCGCTTCAGGGTTACCACCGTGCCCGAAGGCATCACCTTCCGGGCGGTTTCCACCTGCAGTTTCGTCAACTCACCAATGGCCGTTGTGGTCTGTTCCACCGCCCGTTTCTCCAGCCAGTTGCCCACCAGTACCAGAGTGACAATCGTCGCACTCGTTTCGTAAAAGATGTAGTTGGCTTCCCAAAGCAGCGTGCCCACCAGGCTGTAGACAAAAGCCGCGGTACTGCCCACAAAGATCAGTACATCCATATTCGGCACCCCTCCTTTAAGCGAGCCCAGTGCCGAACGCCCAAAGTGCAAAAACCCAATCACAAAGGGCGGCAGGCAAAGTACCATCTGAAACCAGTAGTTCTCCATAATTGCAATCTCCACACCTGCCATCATGAAGAAGTGGTACATCAGCAGAGGGAATGCGAAAATGGCACTGATCAGCAGCTTACGCTCCAGCGTCCACCAGTGGCTCTTCGCGTTGCTGTCCTCATCCACCACCGAAAAGCCCAGCTTGTGAATGCCCTGCCGGACTTTTTCCTGGTCAATGCCCCCCGCCGTTTCCCGGTAGCGCACCTCTTTGGTCTGAAAATTCACATAAACGTCCTCCAGCCCTTTACGCTCCAGAAATTTATTAAGGCTGGCTGCGCAATTATTGCACGTCATGCCCTCTACTTTGAGTTCTACTCTATCATTAGCCATAGTGATGGTCGCTTTTCTGTCTGAATACCAGTAAGGTTGCTGAACCTTGCCCGCTGTTTTACCTTTGTTAAAGGTGGGACGTAGTTGTTTCGTTCGGAACAACTACCTTCGTACTATTAAACACATCAATCCAAAATCAGATTAATAATGAGAACGCTAAGCCTGTTATTTGTACTTGCTTTGTTTTTTACCAGCTGCCAAAGCGGTGGAGATGCCACGGGTACCGACGGTGCCACCGCCGATAGCACCGCTGTGGAGGAAGCACCAGCCATGAAGTATACCCTTACGCCCTTCAGCCCGTCCGAGTCTTATCCCGATGCCGCCATTGAAGGGGTCACCTACGCAGATGGAAAGTTCAACTTTATGGTTGGCGGAGAGACCTACAAACTCGGTGTACAAACACCCGATGCAGACGCCAAAATGTGCGCCAACAGCGCTAAGGGGCAGCACATCCACCTGATCATCGATGATCAGCCTTATGCGGCGAAGTACGAAGCTGCATTTGACTACGAAATTGAAGACGGCGACCACTACATGCTTGCCTTTCTGTCGCGCTCCTACCACGAGAGCATCAAGACCAACGCTGCTCACGTCGCTAAGAAAGTCACCGTTAAAGATAATGGCTTCATGGCTGATGAAGATTTTGAAGAGCCTATCCTGTTTTACAGCCGCCCAAAAGGCACCTACACAGGTAAAGCACAAACCGAAAAGGTCATGCTCGACTTCTACCCGGTCAATGTCCCCGGCTTCGGTACAGACCACATGGTCAAAGCGACCATCAACGGTGAGGATCACATGATTGACACCTGGCAGCCGTACTATGTAGAAGGTCTTCCAATGGGCGAGAATACCATTACGCTTACCCTCGTTGATGCCGAAGGTAATAAAGTAGATACGCCGCTCAATCCGGTTACCCGTACCTTTACCCTGCAGGAGGACCCGGCAGAGTAAATATAGAGCGCATCGCTCACCTATCTAAAGCGAAATAATCACTATACAGGCAGTCCGCACCCGCGGGCTGCCTTTCTTGTTACCCCCTCAATACAAAAAGTGCTGCTCGCACACTGTGCGGCAGCACCCAAAAGCCAGTAAACCAGTAGCCCTTTGGCTACTAACAAACAAACATTCTTGACACTCCAAAGGGAAAAGTGCAGCCCGTGTAGCAGGTGATCTTGCCCCACACTGCTCTCCTTACCATTCTAAAGATGACGGATACGGGCTACACCTGTATAATCCCTTTCGAAGTTGGCTCTCCCACCGCAGGCGCAGCATTCTGCACCTATATTCCGGTGTTTTAGTATTTTGATGTAGTTTCGTTTTTCAAAGACATCTATTCAATACCAACAACCGTGCCAAAAATGAAAAACCACTTTTTTCTACTGTTTTCTTTAGTGTTGCTGTGGAGCTGTAATGGCGCTGAAACCGAGTCCCCTCCCTACACGGCGCAAAAAACCGCCTTGTCCAATGAAGCCGCCGTAGTCTCCCCACACCCATTGACGACGCAGGTCGGTATCGATATCCTCAAAAAAGGGGGGAATGCTGTAGATGCTGCCATCGCGGTACAGTTTGCCATGGCTGTGGCTTACCCCCGGGCGGGCAACCTGGGCGGGGGCGGCTTTATGGTCCTACGGCAACCCGATGGTACCACCGATGCCCTCGACTACCGGGAACGGGCACCCCTAGCGGCCGGGCGTGACTTGTACCTCGACAGCACGGGGCAAGTCATTGAAGGACTGAGCCGCAACGATGCGCTGGCGGCCGGCATCCCGGGCACCGTTGCGGGTATGGAAGCTATTTTTAAAAAGTACAGTGCGCTGGAAGACTGGAGCGCCCTGCTTGAACCAGCCATCCGCCTGGCAGAAGAAGGCTACCCCCTCTCCCCTGCTGAAGCTGAGCGCCTCAATCGCTTTCAGGAAGCCTTCCGTACCTATAACGAAGGGCCTAACCCCTTCATCCGCGACACCTTTGAGGCATGGTACGTGCTCAAACAGCCCGTCCTCGCCCGTACCCTCCGCAAGATTCAGCAGCTTGGCGCCAAAGGCTTTTACCAGGGCCCGGTTGCCGAAGCGATGGTACAGGAGTCGCAATCGCGCAACGGTATTTTCACCCTGGAAGACCTCCAACAATACGAGCCCGCCTGGCGTACGCCCACCCGTGCCAATTACCGGGGCTATACCGTCATCAGTATGCCCCCGGCTTCCAGCGGTGGGGTGGCACTTTCCCAAATGCTGAATATGGTTGAGCCTTTCGACTTGCAAGAAAAGCCATTCCACAGTGCCGCTGCCGTCCACCTTATGGCTGAAGCCGAACGCCGTGCCTTTGCCGACCGCGCCGCTCATCTGGGCGACACCGACTTCTACGATGTACCGATGGATTCCCTCATGAGCCGCGCCTACCTCGACCAGCAGATGGCCGACTTCAACCCCAATCTGGCGACCCCCAGCGAAAACATCATCGCCGGGGAATTCCAACTGCTAAAGGAAAGCTTTGAAACCACGCATACCTCCGTGGTAGATGCCGAAGGGCAGGCTGTATCCATCACCACCACCCTCAATTCCAACTTTGGCTCCAAGGTCTGGGTAAGGGGTGGCGGCTTCTTTCTCAACAACGAGATGGACGATTTTAGTGCCAAACCCGGTGTGCCCAATCAGTTTGGGCTCATCGGTGCAGAAGCTAATGCCATTGAGCCGCAAAAACGCATGCTCAGCTCTATGACGCCTACCATCTTGGAGCGGGACGGGCAGCTCTATATGGTACTCGGTGCACCGGGCGGGTCTACCATTATTACAGCGGTTTTCCAGGTAATCCTCAACGTGATTGATTTTGGGATGCCTTTGGAGGAAGCCGTCAACGCCGACCGTTTCCACCACCAATGGCTGCCTGATGAAATCTTGGTGGAGCGCGGTGCCCTGCCCGATAGCACGATGGCACAGCTCAAAGCTATGGGCCACTCTTTCCGGGAAATCGAGCGCATGGCGGTCATCAAAGCTATACTAAAGGATAAAGATGGCGCCCTACATGCCGTAGGTGATTTCCGAAATCCGGATGATGATGCGCGGGGTTATTAAGGCCCGTACAAAGTGTGAACAACAAAAAAATACCCAAGACCTCTTTAAATTCAGGGCTTGGGCATTTTTCACTCTTATAAAAAAAGCTTTACAGCTTCCCTGGGAAACGACCAGGACTCACCTCATGCATCATACGGTAGATGCGCTCGAAAACATCCTCAGGGCTGGGCTTGGTGTAGTAATCACCATTGGAGCCGTAGGGCGGGCGGTGGGCACGGGCGGTGAGCGTTACCGGGTCAGAATCGAGGTGGCGGTAGCCGCCTTGCACTTCCAGTACCTCCCGCATCATAAAGGCGGTGGCCCCGCCTGGTACATCTTCATCCATAAAGACGATACGGTTGGTCTTCTTCAAAGACTCCAGGATGATGTGCTCCAGATCAAAAGGCAGCAGGGTCTGCGCGTCGATCAGCTCAACGGAGATGCCTTGTTGCTCCAACAGTTGGACACCAACCTGTGCTACGCGCACACAAGACCCGTAAGTCACTAAAGTCACATCATGACCTTCCCGCAGTACTTCGGGCACGCCTAATGGAATGGTGTAATCACCAAGGTTGTCTGGCGTCCGCTCTTTGAGGCGGTAACCGTTGAGGCACTCCACAATTAGTGCGGGGTCATCGGATTGCAGGATCGTATTGTAAAACCCGGCGGCCTGTACCATATCGCGGGGCACGATCACATATATACCCCGGAGGGCATTCAAAATCATGCCCATAGGTGAGCCGGCGTGCCAGATACCTTCCAGGCGGTGGCCACGGGTCCGGATGATCGCCGGGGCTTTCTGCTGACCATTACTACGCCAGCGAACGGTTGACAGGTCATCCATGAGTGGCTCTAGGCCGTAAATCAAATAGTCGAGGTACTGAATCTCGGCAATTGGGCGCAGCCCCCGCATGGCCATGCCAATCGCCTGCCCCATGATGGTCCACTCCCGGATGCCGGTATCGAAGACCCGGCCCTTGCCATACTTCTGCTGCAAACCAGCGAAGCCCTGATTCACGTCGCCGATATCTCCCACGTCTTCTCCGAAAGCACACAACTCCGGATACTGCGCCAGTTTTTTATCGAAAAAAGCATTGAGTACTTCGTAGCCGTTTTTGACTTCAGAATCTTCAGAAAAGGTTTTATGTACCACCGGAACGTTCAGCGCCGCCTGTGGGGAGTCGCTGTGCAAATGGGCATGATAGTGCTTATGTGCTAATTGGTAGGATTGATCAATCCAGTCGCGGAGGCCGGACTCGATACCCAGTCCGGCGCCCATAATCTGATAGAGCATACGGCGGGCAACTTGCGTCACTTCGCCATCTACCGGGTGCATCAGGCGGTCGAGTTCCTGCCTGAGTTCATCACAGGGGCCATCATCGGCAGGAATTTGCTCGAAGACCGCTTTAAGGTCCCTGATTCGTCTTTTAGTCGGTGCATTGGCAGCTTTCCAGGCTTTATCGCGGCACTCTTTGACGTAAGCCTTCGCGTCTTTGCGGATTCTTTTCGCTTCATCCGCTGTAAAAAGCCCCTCCCTGATCATCCACTGTTCCATCAGCAGAATGGGGTCGTGGTCTTTTTCCCACTGCAGGCGCTCTTTAGATTTGTAACGCTCATGCGATCCGGAAGTCGAGTGCCCCTGTGGCTGCGTTACCTCGATAATATGGAACAAAGCCGGACGGTGGGTATCCCGCATTTTGGCAATCCCCTTCGCATAGGTTTCCACCAGATCGGGGTAATTGCCTGCTTTGACGACGTAGATGTCCAGTCCGGTATCGTCACCTTCGGTTTGGAACCCCTGTAAGGCCTTGGAGATACTAGCTTTAGCGGTTTGGTACTCAATCGGGACGGAAATGCCATAGCCATCGTCCCAAACAGATACCGCGAGTGGCACCTGTTGTACGGCAGCAGCATTAATGGTTTCCCAAAAAACGCCTTCAGAAGTAGAAGCGTCACCGATCGTCACAAAGCTAATCTCTTTACCATCCTGAGAAAAGTCGCCACCTCTTAACACCTCTGCATTCACACGGTAGTGCTTAGAAGCCAGCGCCAGGCCCAGGGAACGCGCCATCTGGCCCGCTGTACTGGAGATATCGGCGCTTACATTGTATTGGTTGAGGAGGTCGAGCCATTCGCCTTCGTGGTCAATCGCAGCCGTAGCGAAGTGGCCGTTCATTTGCCGCCCCCCGGAGAAAGGGTCGTTTTCGGGGTCGGCATAGAGCTGGGCGAAGAAATCTTCAACCGTAGCCAGACCAAGGGCAAACATAAAGGTCTGATCGCGGTAGTACCCGCTGCGCCAGTCCCCTTTTCGGAATGCTTTTGCCATAGCTACCTGAGGCACTTCCTTACCGTCGCCGGTAATACCAAATTTGGCTTTTCCGGTCAGTACCTCTTTACGGGCAAGCAAGCTGGCCTCCCGGCTGATACAACAAATTTCAAAATCTTTGATAATGGATGCTCTGGATGGCCCGTCCCCTGAATTAGCAGACTCGCGGGTTATAGAATGGTCTAGCATACTTTTATCAGTTGTGCTGGTTATAATTTGGTTCACTTTGCGCTTTTGCAAAATTTAATTTCAAAGGGCTTAAATATAGCCGTGCTAATATACAAAAAATTTGGCTCGTACACGCTCCAAAAAGACAAAGATAGGCCGGAATTGTTCGCTTTTCCGGTCGATGCGGCAAACCTTCAAATCCTGGATTAACAACTCATTAACCATAAAGTAAAGCCTTCAGCTTTTATATTGTTATCAATAACTGTATTTTTGGGTCGCATCCAATTTATTTGTGATCTATCAAAAAAAAATAACGTGATGAAGAAAGTATTTTCCGTATTAGCGCTGCTGGCCCTGGTAGCAACTGTAAGCTTTGGTCAAAACGACGCTGCTGCCACACCGGTTGCAGCAGAAGAGGCTAAGGAAGGTCCTCAGATGGCTTTTGAGACAGAAACTGTTGACTATGGTACGATTGAGCAGGGTTCTGACCCCTACCGTGTATTCAAGTTTACTAACACGGGCACAGAGCCCCTGATCATCACGCACGCCAAGGGTAGCTGTGGCTGTACAGTACCTACATATCCTAAAGAGCCTATCGCTCCGGGTGAAACCAACGAAATCAAGGTGCGCTACGACACGAACCGTCTCGGTAAGTTCACCAAGCGCGTAACCCTGACCACCAACGCTGGTGATGAGAAGCAGATGCTGACCATTAAAGGTGAAGTGACGAAGAAGCCGGAAGAACCTGCAGGCCTGCCTGCAAACGAAGGCAACATGTTCAACAATCAGTAATGAAGGTTGTCATCAGATAACCTTTCTTACCGGTAACTGAAAAGCCCCGGAGTAGCGTGCTACTCCGGGGCTTTTCTCTTTGGTCAAACCTTTTTCCTGCCTCAGGGTTATTTCATTTACGGGCATTGGCCCGGGAAGGAACCATAAAAAAAACCCTTACTTGCAATGAAGTAAGGGCCTCTAACCCAAACAAATAAACACAAAAACTACTTCTTAAGTGTGACACAAACATAGGATGATTTATAATAATACTCAAATTAATATATTTGGTTTTGTGACATCCTACATAATGCTTATTTGCCACAATATATAAAAAATAAAGGTTTCACAGGTACTTTTTCGTGACGAATTTGCACTGGGATAACCCCACTTTATCTTGTCACATTTTTTTTATTTTAACGCTTAGAGCCCTAAAGCACCAAAACCGGAACAAAAACATACCATTTCGTGACATCAATAAATCTCAATATGCTCTTACTACTTTCACCCGCTAAGACGCTGGATTATTCAGAGCCTGCAACAGCCCTCCATGATCAGCCACGCCTGCTGAGTGACAGTCAGCCGCTGATTGACCTGCTTAAAGACAAGTCGGAGCCGGAACTGATGAAGCTCATGAAAATCAGTGAAGACCTCGCCACCATTAACCGGGAGCGCTATCAGGACTTTGAGACCCCTTTCGACCTGAATAATGCCAAGCAGTCCATTCTGGCTTTCAAAGGCGATGTCTACGTCGGCCTTGGAGCAGAAGACTTCTCTGAAGAAGACCTGCAGTTTGCACAGGAGCAAATCCGCATTTTGTCTGGCCTGTACGGAGTGCTGCGGCCCTTGGACCTCATGCAGCCCTACCGCCTGGAAATGGGGACAAGACTACAGAATGAACGGGGCAAAAACCTCTACGAATATTGGGGTGCCCGCATTACCGAGCTGCTCAACGCTGACCTAAGTGCCGATGGTCAGGACAAAAGTGTGGTCAACCTGGCATCCAAAGAGTATTTCTCCGCTGTAAAGCCCAAAGAGCTGCAGGGGAAGCTGTACCAGATCGACTTCAAAGAACATCGGGACGGGAAATACAAGATCATTGCCTTCTATGCCAAAAAAGCACGGGGCATGATGGCACGCTATGCGGTCAAAAACCGCATCACCTCTCCGGAAGGCCTGAAAGCCTTTGATGTGGATGGCTACACCTTCAATGAGTCGCTATCTGAAGCACAGCACTTTATATTTACGCGGGAGTCTTAGAGCCTGTTTTAATCCTTATCGGTAAGCTTGAGGTAATCCTGAACGGTCGTCAGAAAATAAGCCCGTTCATCACCATCATCAAAGATAGGGGCGAAGGTAGAATCCGCCGCTGCCACATACCATCCTTCGCCCCGCTTCAGGCTTTCGTAGAGCTGCATACCCAAGGCATACTGTTCCCCGGGCGTGGGGGGCTGTAGCTGTAGAATTGGGGCGGACCAAGCTGTATCCTGTGACAGCGTCAAAGGCGACAGGAAGCCATCTGCCCAGTCGTTGGGCTGTAAAAAGAGGTAGGCTTCGTCTTCCAGCCAGTTGTTGGCAATGAGCGGATAGAGGACCGGGCGCTGCCGCACCTCCTCATACTTATTCAACCGGTAGAGCTCAATGCGGCTTTTGGGCTGCTCTTCCACGGTGTACTGTATGCTCCGCATGTTTTTAAAATAAAGCAGGGAAGGGGGCGTAGTGCGGAAGCGACGATCGCCTGTACCCTTTTGACGCTCAGTGGAATTGGGGCTACAAGCCGCAAAAATCAAAAAAAGGCCGACAACAGCCCAGGAAGTTTTCATATCTTTCTTCTTTAAGAGCGTGTTGGGACTTTAGTAATCGGTCTGGCCCGGTGCACCGGGCCAGACCGATTACTAAAGTCCCAACAAAATCCAAACCGACCTAATTAACAACATGCGACACATAAGGTTTTTACTCGCCCTCGTGCTTACAGCCGGCCTGACTGTACTCGCCAGCCTGCACCAGCCCATGGGCAGCCCGCTGCCGGCGCTTGGGCAGTTTCTGAGCCCTTTTACCGGTTTTTGGCAAAATGCAGATCCGGCACATCAATTCAAAGACGCCACTTTAGCCTTCCCTCAGCTTTCCGCTGAGCACGAAGTGGTGTTTGACGAGCGGGGCGTGCCTCATATTTTTGCGCAAAGCGCTGAGGATGCCTCCTTTATACAGGGGTACATTCATGCCCGCGACCGGCTCTGGCAAATGGATATTTCGGTACGCGCCACCATTGGCCGGCTCTCCGAAGTAATGGGTGAACGCACCCTGGAACGCGACCGCCTGCAAAGGCGCAAAGGTTTACTATGGGGAGCCGAAAATGCTTTAAAAAAATGGATGTCTTCTCCGGAGGAAGTGACGATCATCAACGCCTACTGCGAAGGGGTCAATGCGTACATTAGTAGCCTGAAACCTGCCGATTACCCTCTTGAATTTAAATTGCTAGGCTATGCCCCGGAGCCCTGGACGCCCCTGCATATTGCAGCATTCTACAAATCGATGTCTGAAGCACTTTGCAGTCGGCACTATGACATTCCTGCCACCCATGCCCGTACCCTACTGGGCGACAGTCTCTTTCAAGTGCTTTATCCGGAATACAACCCTGCACAGTCGCCTGTCATCCCGGAGACTGTAGAGTGGAATTTCGAGCAGTTGCCACTGCAACAGCCTACTACCGGAGATAGCATGCTAAGCATCGGTGCACCCCGTACGCCCTTTGATTTACCTTCGCCTTTTATTGGCAGTAACAACTGGGCGGTCCGTGCTGAGAAAACCGCTAACGGCGCCCCAATATTATGCAATGACCCGCACCTGAAGCTGCGCCTGCCTGCAGTCTGGTACGAGCTGCAAATGCAAACACCGGAATACAACGCTTATGGTGTTTCTTTCCCTGGTGTACCGGGCATCATTATTGGTTTCAACAATAAAATGGCCTGGGGCGTCACCAACGTTGGGCATGATGTACTCGACTGGTACCGCATTGACTGGGCCAACCCGGAAAAGACGGCCTACCTGATAAACGGTCAGGAACAACCGGTAAGGGAAATCGTAGAGGTCATTCAGGTGAAGGGGCGGCAAGCCCCCGTAAGGGATACGGTACGCTACACAGCCTGGGGGCCGGTCACCTACAATGACCCCGAGCACCCCAACCACGATATGGCGATGCGCTGGCTGGCCCACGATGAGCCCGCCGAAAAACCCTTCTACGCCCTGGGGGCTTTCACCCGCCTTATGGGCGGCCAGGGGCTGGCAGATTACCAAACGGCACTGCGGGGCTGGGAGAGCCCTGCCCAAAATTTTATCTTCGCCAGTCAGGACAACGACATCGCCATCACCGTTAATGGCAAGTTGCCACTGAAAGCCGATCAGCAAGGCCGCTTTGTGCAGGACGGCAGCCGCTCCGCTTCCGGTTGGAAAGGCTTCATCCCGCACGAGCACCTGCCCCGGGTCGTCAATCCGGAGCGTGGCTTTGTATCTTCTGCTAATCAGCGATCTACTGGGCCAGACTATCCTTACTACTATAATGGCGGTTTTGATGACTACCGGGGCCGGTACATCAACCGCCGCCTTGCGGAAATGGAAGGCATTACAGTAGAGGACATGAAAGCCCTGCAACTGGACAGCCGGAGCCTGAAGCCGGAAGAGGTGATGCCCGTATTGCTGCGGCTGCTCGATCAGACGGCCTCCGAACTGCGCAACCATGAGCGCGTGACTGCTTTGCGCAGTTGGGATTATAACTTCACCAAGGATGCCGAAGCACCGAGCCTGTTTGAAGACTGGTTCAAAGCAGCCTACGCTCAAACCTTTGACGAGCTCACGGTTTGGGAGGATTCCCTGGAAGTGTTGAAACCCGAAGAATGGCGATTCGTAGAGCTTCTGACGACACAGCCCGGGCACGCGATATTTGACCATCAGGTCACCACAGCAGTGGAGACGGCGCAGGATATTGCCCTGCGCGGGTTGGAGGAAGCCCTGCAACAGCCCCCGATATCCTGGGCCGCCTATCAATCAACGGACATCGGGCACATGGCCATGATCCCTGCTTTTTCCCGCCTTGACCTGGACGTAGGCGGCTACGAAGACGCCCCCAATGCCATCAAGCCTGAACACGGGCCTTCCTGGCGCATGGTAGTGGAACTGGGGGAAAAGCCCAACGCATGGGGCATCTTCCCGGGCGGCCCCTCCGGAAACCCGGGCAGTGTCTTTTATGACCCTATGGTCACGCCCTGGGTGGAGGGGCAGTACAACCGCCTGCACCTCATGGACAACCCGGACGATGCCTCGGTGCAGCCCATTTATCGACTCACCTTCAAAACTGCTGAATAATCATGCAAAAAATAATATCTGCTGCATTAGCGATTCTGGTTGGGGGTGCCGTAGGCCAAAGCCTGCTGGCTTGGTGGAGCCTTCCTGTTCTTGCCGCCCTGATTGCCCTGATCTTCCGTATGCGCCCGCGCCCCGCCCTGATAGGTGGTTTCCTCGGCGGGCTATTGCTCTGGGGTGGCTATGCGGCTATCCTGAATGTCCAAAATGATGGTATACTCAGTGCCCGCATCGGGGCGCTTTTCGGTGGCGTGAGTGGTATATTGCTGGTGTTTATCACCGGTTTTTTTGGAGCTGTTTTTGCCGCCCTCGGTGCCTGGACCGGAAGCCTGGTAAGGGAGAAAGAGTAGACTTGATGGCAGGTCAGTGCAGTGGGGAAAAAGAGCTGTTTTCAACCACGTGTCCCGGTAATTACCTGTATTTCAGGAGCTTATCCTGAGCTAATTGACTAAAAAAGGCATCCCGGTTCTACCGGGATGGGAAAAGGCAGCGCTATTCTAACCCTGTAATGATCCCCGACGCATCAAGTCTGGTGAACGGGAAGCCGGAAAGCCGCCGTACGCCCAGCGGCTGGCAGCCTGATCTTATCAACTTCTGCAAATCCAGCCCCTTCAAACTCTGTTTTGTCGAATAATCTTGACCTGCACAGAAGAGACTGTTACATTGAATACTAAATGCTAAAAACCTGATATGAAAGATCATAGATTCGAAGAAGCCCGTAAGCGTGTAACTAAGAAAAAGAAGTTTTATAAGCACCTGGGCTCCTTTATCATCGTCAATGTCTTTTTATTTCTGCTGAATATTTTCACCTCCCCCAGTCATTTTTGGTTTATCTATCCTATGTTGGGCTGGGGCATGGGCCTGATGGGGCATTACTATGAAGCCTTTGGGTTTCCGGGTATGCGGGGAGAAGAAGCAGATTGGGAGCAACGGGAAATAGAAAAGGAAATGCACCGGCTAAACGGAGGCGACTCCGAAGAGGATCAATTGGAACTCCGGGAGCTGGAAAAAAGACCACAGAAAAAGTGGCGGGACGAGGACCTTGTGTAACACTACCCCTTACACACCACCGGGTGTGGGCTCTGCTTGCGGTTGCTCCATACTCTTGTAATAGACTCTTGAGCCCGGGGCAACGCTTCGCGTGATCCACACATTACCACCGACGATGCTATCCCGGCCTATCACCGTTTCTCCGCCCAGAATAGTCGCCCCGGAGTAAATCACTACGTTATCTTCAATGGTCGGATGCCGTTTCGTCTTGGCATATTCCTTTCGCACACTGAGCGCTCCCAGAGTAACCCCCTGATAGACCTTGACATTATTCCCGATCTCAACCGTTTCGCCAATGACCACGCCCGTACCATGATCAATGCAAAAGCGCTCGCCTATCGTTGCGCCCGGGTGGATGTCAATACCAGTAACGCTATGAACATGCTCTGTAAGGATCCGTGGAATCAGGGGAACGCCCAACCGATGAAAAGTATTGGCCAGGCGGAATACAGCAATAGCCCGGAACCCGGGATAGGAACGGATGACCTCTGTACGGCTCACCGCTGCCGGGTCGCCCGCCATAATCGCATCGGCATCCATTTGTAAGCGCTCATAGTTCCGTGGCAGTTCTTCCAAAAAGGCCGCTTCCAGCTCCTCCGCCCTTGCGGGCAACATATCTTCAATTTTCTCCAACAGCGTGAACAGCTCCAGCTTCAATTGCTGGTAGTGCTGTCCCAATTCACGCTCACTGCGGTAGCGGCGGTTCGCCAGTTCCGGGAACATGACGGTCAGTAAGCCGTCCAGCCAACTACAGACTTCGCTGGGCGAAGGGATTTTGCGGGAATCGCGGTGGGCGCGAAACAATTGGGCGACAAACTGTTGTTCTTTCATGTTGAAATTTTCATATGCTCTAATCATAAAGGCTGAACACCGAAAAAGTTTTACCCGGGCTTGCGTATTTCCGCCCAGGCCGCTTTTGTGCGGGACTGCAAGGTGGTTTTGATGGAACTTTCCAGAGTGTCGAAATCATCGTGCTCGAAAGTCCGTAGAATTTGGCCTGCACTAAGGTAGCTTACCCGGCTGCAAACCTGACGCACTGTAGCGAGTATATGAGAGCTCAACAATATGCATAGCCCGTAGCTTTTTAGCTGCTCCAATATTTCAAAAAGCACTTCCGTACTTTCGAGGTCCAGCCCGCTGAAAGGCTCATCTAAAAGCAAAACCTTGTAGCGCCCTGCCAAAACGCCTAATAGAGCCAGCTTTTTTCGCATCCCCGTAGAATACGTCTCCGTCAAATCCTTTAGCGGCAGCTGAAAAAGCCCGTTCCACTTTTCAATTGGGAAGCCCGGGTTGCGATGTCTGCACAATTCCAGGTATTCCTGCCCGGTCTGATAGGGGTAGAAATAGGGCGTGGCAGGCAGGTAACCAATATCTGTAGGGGACAAGGGCTCCCCCTGCCAGGTGACTGCCCCGGAAAAGGAAGGCCCTAACCGGCACAGGGCTTTAAAAAAGGTCGTTTTCCCTGCCCCGTTGATTCCCAAAACACCATGCACTTCGCCCGCTGCAGCCTCAAGGTGGATGTTATTCAGAATAAGCGTTTTGCCATACCCGGCAGCGAGACTACTAATTTCAAGCATCGTAAGCCATTTTGAAATGATGCCGCGCTCTTTTTACAAACCGCAGCAAATAGAAGCCCACTACCGGTAATAGCAGCGGAAAGAAAAGGCTGAAGTAAGCCAGGGTGACCGGCAGGCTCTGCACCACCCGCTGCCGCCCGGGCTGCCAGGTCGCATATTTGTAGGCCATGGCAAAAGCCAGCATCAAAGCAATAAAGCTCAGCCCGATCAATGCCAGGTACCAGTATGCCGGGTGAAAAACCAGATGTAATAGCAACCCAGGTGTAAAAACCATCAACTGCAGCCAGAAATGACGGAGCCAGTGCCGGAATAGCCCTCCTCCTTTCACTACGACTGCTATCGTCAACTCCCGGGGCTCCTGATATTCAAACACCGAAGGAATAAGGCTTGCCCAGAGCAACATCACAATCAGTAAGACCGCCAGTCCATAGGAAGCAGCCAGGCTAAACAACCAAAGCATGCTAAACAAGGCACCATAGCGCCTCAGCGCGCTCCGCCATTCAAAAAGCGTACCAGGCAACCCCCACCCCATAACGGGCAGGAATAAATTTTGTCGTACTGACCACTCTGGCAGGAAACCACAAACAAAAGCACCGGCAGCGGCCACCGGCAACATCCCCCAGTTGGCGGTGTAGGCGATAAGCGGCAGCGCTGCACAACTCGCCACTACAGCATATTCTATCCCAAAAATCCAGCCCACCGCAAATCCCGTGCGCTTGAGGAAGCCGCTGTCCTTTCGCCTGAAGTGCCAGTTGAGGATAAAAAACGATGTTAGAAGCGGGATAACCCACCCTGGGACCTTTGCCATCGCTTCGAGGCCCTGCAGCACAAAGATTAGCAGCAGTGGCAGTGCTATCACCCCCGGTATGCCTGCTGAATACAGTATACGACCGAGCTGCCGTACTCTGAAACGCAGATAGACCCCAAAGCTGTTGACTTTTAAATCCATACCTTATTAATCTGTCCTGCCTAATTTAATCCAATCTCCTGGTTTTTCTAGTACAATTCTGCCGGCGCTGTCTTATCCGGGATGAAGAGCTCAGTATATTCCACGATTAGTGCGTTTTGTGTATCAATTGCTGTACATTAACGGCAGTCCAAAATTTCGACGAATGATAAAGAAGTTGCGGGGCATTGCGCCACAGTCCACCGCAGACGGTGCTTATGCCCCTTCCAAACTGTCCTTAAAGCTGGCCGCCAGTCCGGATGCCGCCCACGCCTTTGGGCAACTAGCTACTCAAAAAATGGTGGAGTCCCTGAATGCCCCGGGCCGTTCATAAATATAGCCATCAGAAGACCGTAAAAATTCAAAGTATGATCAAGACCCAGGGCCTGACCCGACGCTTCGGCGACTTCACTGCTGTGAGGGACGTATCCTTCGAATTGCAGAAAGGCGAGACCCTTGCGCTAATTGGTCCCAGTGGATGCGGTAAAACCACCACGCTCAAAATGCTCAACCGCCTCATTACGCCTTCCGCCGGTCAGGTATGGGTGAATGGGCAGGAGATCAGTCAGCAACCAGTAGTGCAACTGCGCCGGAAGATGGGCTATGTTATCCAGGATATGGGGCTGTTCCCCCATTATACCGTAGCAGAAAACATCGCTGTGGTACCCAGGCTATTGGGGTGGGAAAAGCCAAAAATACAAGCCCGCACCGGGGCATTGCTCGAACAGCTTGGCCTGGGTACCGGCGCTTTCGCCCAAAAGTACCCGCACGAGCTCAGTGGCGGGCAACAGCAGCGGGTCGGTATTGCCCGGGCATTGGCGGCCAACCCGCCCATCGTGCTCATGGACGAGCCCTTCGGCGCACTCGACCCACTGACCCGGCAACAAATCCGGCGGGACTTCATGGAACTGGAAGAACTGCGCTCGAAGACCACCATTATGGTCACCCATGATATTGAAGAAGCCTTTGAAATGGGCAGCCTGATCTGCCTGCTCAATCAGGGAGCAGTGCAGCAACTGGGGCCGCCGGAAGCTTTATTGCAGGCCCCTGCCAATGATTTTGTCGCCGACTTTGTATCGGAAAAAGCCGCCGAACTGGAACTGCGGTCGGCTAAACTACAGGATATCTTCAACCAACTCCCCCAACAGTCACCCGCTGAGGGAGGGGCGCTGCCGCTTGCCCCTACGCTGCCGCTGCTGCGCGCTATCTACCAGTTGGCCAAAGCAAAGGGGCAACATCCCCTGGGCTCCACCACACAAGACGGTCAAAAACGCTACTTCACACTCTCTATCCTTATCGAAGCTTTCAAAAACAACTTGCAGTCATGGGCGAACTGATAACCTTTTTGGGCGACAACCGCGCCAAGCTGCTCGAGCAAATCCTGGAGCACCTTGGCCTCACCTTTATTTCCCTGCTCCTTGCTGCAGCTATTGCGGTACCCCTTGGCATCTTCATCACCCGCCGCCCAAAGCTTTCCGGCAGCGTACTGGCTTTTACCGGCATTTTGCAGACCATCCCTAGCATTGCACTGCTGGGGTTTCTGATCCCTGTATTGGGGATCGGGATCAAACCGGCGGTGTTTGCACTATTTTTGTATGCGCTGCTGCCCATTCTACGGAATACCTACACGGGCATCAGCGAGGTAGACACGGCTGTGAAGGAAGCAGCGCTGGGCATTGGGCTGTCTAAAGGGCAGCTGCTGCGGCAAGTCGAGCTGCCACTGGCGCTACCGGTCATCTTCGCCGGATTGCGAACAGCCACCGTCATCAATGTGGGCGTTGCTACCCTGGCTGCCTATATCGGTGCCGGCGGGTTGGGAGAGTTCATCTTTGGCGGCATTGCCCTCAATAATGCGACTATGATCCTGGCAGGGGCACTGCCTGCCGCCCTGCTCGCCATTATATTTGATCAGTCGCTGGCCCTGCTGCAAAACTCCAGCGCCCGGAAACTAACCCAACTCGGCAAACCGCTGCTGCTGGTTATCCCTCTGCTTTCTTCCGCCTACTTCTGGCCGCAGGCTTACGCCCCGGGCTGGAGTGGCGGCTTCCCACCTGAATTCATGGGCCGGTCCGATGGCTACCAAAAGGTGGTGGATACTTACGGCGTGGATTTCACCACTACTATCTTGAACAATGCATTAATGTATGAAGCAGTATACGAAGGCGAAGTAGACGTCATCAGTGGCTATGCTACGGATGGGCGGGTGGAAGCCTACAACCTGCGGCAGTTAGAAGATGACAAGCACGCTTTCCCTCCTTATTACTGCGCTCCAATTGTGCAGAAAAAGTTGGCGGAGGAAAATAAAGAGCTGGTTGACGCCCTGAATCTCCTTGCTGGCCGGATCAATGATTCGGTGATGACGGTGCTGAATTACCGGGTAGACTTCGATAAGCAGTCGCCGGAACAAGTAGCAGAAGACTTTCTAAAAGCACAGGGGATTTGGCAACCGGACCGGAAGGAAGGAGGCGAGACCCTCATCATTGGGTCGAAAATCTTTACCGAGCAGTACATTCTGGTAGCGCTTTTCAGTCAATTGATCAACGGGTATACGGATTACGATGTAGACACCCGCCCGGGGCTGGGCGGTACTAAAATCTGTTTCGATGCACTTCGCAATGGCGAGATTGACCTCTACCCCGAATACACCGGGACGGGGCTGCAGGTTTTGCTGAACCCGCCACAGGATACCCTGCAGCGCATCATTACGCAACCGGATGCGGTCTACCGCTACGTGAGCCGGGAATTTAAGGCCCAATATGATCTGAAATGGCTCGCGCCTTTAGGTTTCAACAACACCTACGCCCTCATGATGCGGGAAGCGCAGGCCGAAGCATTAAATATCAGGACCCTGTCTGACCTTGTGCAACCGAAGTAGTACGCTGTCAACGATGTGGCACATTAAGCCAGACAGAGAACTTTGAGGTGGCCAGCCCTGGAGCGGGCTTTTGTTTTTTCTGGTACTTAATAGGTTGCCCTACTAAAACGCTTCCGAACGGAATTTGACTTTTCCATCCACCATCGTCAGCAGCACCTTTGACTCCAGGATTTCCGGATCAGAACAGTTGATCAGGTCATGAGAAAGGACTACAAAGTCTGCAACTTTGCCTGGAGTGACCGACCCTTTAAAGTCCGCTTCGAAGCCTGCGTACGCATTACCGAGGGTGTAGGAGTAGATAGCTTCTTCCCGTGTCATGCGCTGCTCCGGGAAGAACTCAAAGTCGTTGTCCGCGCGCTTCCGGGTCACGGAGGCATAATAGCTGAGCAGCGGGTCTACATCTTCTACCGGGGCATCGGTACCATTGGCAATGATGACGCCTTCATCCAGAAGACTTCGCCAGGGATAGGCACCAAGGCGGGAGCGTTCGCGCCCTAGGCGTTTTTCTACAAATGGAGCATCAGAAGTGCAGTGTATGCCCTGCATAGATGCAATGATGCCCATTTCGCGGAAGCGTGGGATATCAGCTGTATCGAGGTGCTGCGCATGCTCGATGCGCCAGCGCAGATCTTCTTTTTCAGGGTTAGCGCTGAACTGCTCTTCGTAGATGTTCAGTACCACCCGGTTCGCCCGGTCGCCTATGGCGTGTACACACATCTGCATATCGTGGTCCATAGCGAGCTGAGCAATGTTCTTCACTTCCGGTATAGGCGTGGTATTTTGCCCGGTGAACCCCTTTTTATCATTGTAGGCACGCAACAGCCAGGCACCAAAGGCCCCAAGCGCACCATCTACCTCCGACTTGATGGCCCGGCAGGTAAAGAAGTGGTCGCCCACATTAACTTTGGGGTAGCCCTCCAGATTATCCTTCATTTCGTCGTAGCTGTGGCGGACCATTGCCCAGAGGCGGAGGTCGAGCGATCCGGCTTCAGCCATTTCTTCGTAGCGTTCCAGCTCAAAGTATTTGGAGCCTGCATCCTGGAAAGAAGTGACTCCTTTCTTCAGGCATTCCTCCTCTGCCAGCTCAATAGCCCGGTACCATTCTTCGGCTTTCGATTCTTCTGAAAGGCCCGCACGGTATTCATCATAGGCAGCGTTAATCAGGCTCATGGCACGCTCTTCGAAGACTCCGATCGCTTCACCCCGGGAATCACGGACCACCTCTCCACCAGAAGGGTTTGGTGTTTCGGCCGAAACGCCCGCCAGTTCCATGGCTCTGGCATTCGCAAAAAGGGAGTGCCCGCTAGCATGCCTCAGGATCACCGGGTTGTCGGGCGATATGGCACTCAGCTCATCGTGGTAGGGATAACCCAAAACCGAGCGGTCGGGGGTCGATGTCCACTTTTCCTGGTGCCAGCCCCGGCCGGTAATCCATTCACCGGGTTTCGCGTTTTCAGCCGCTTCAGCCACCATTTGTACGATCTCCTCCCAGCTGCTGGTCTTTAGAAAATTGAGGTTAATCAGGCTGTACCCTAAGCCGGAAAAGTGCCCATGCCCCTCTATAAAGCCTGGCATCATAAACTGCCCTTTGAGGTCAATTACCTCCGTACTATCGTCTTTGAATGCCATCAGGTCAGTGGTGGTGCCTACCCGCAGTATACGGCCGGCTCGCAAAGCTACTGCTTCAGCTTTTGGCTGCAGGGTGTCTACCGTGTAAATGTTACCATTGATCAGCAAGGTATCGGCTGTTGTACCTGTGGAAGTATCCTGGCTACAGGCATTCAAAAGCACCAGGAGCGGGAGCATCAGCAAAGAAAGGAGTCGGTTCATGCGTTTGCGTTGTTTTGTGTCGCTAACCTAATAAACTTTTGGCACATTAGTGCCGGTAACCTTTCCAGGTCCCGCCGTACCGATAGCCCGGTTCCTTACGGTGTTTTTCGCAGCAGGCCTTACACACAAAGACCCAAGGCCCTTTTTTCTGCAGCTGTATGCGGTACAGAGTGGATTTCTCAAGGGAGCAGGTATAGCACGGTTTTGTCTTCATCGTACAACGGTAATATCCAAAAATGCCGGACAGTTTACAGAATCCGAAAAATTTAACTCCTATTTTGAAACTCAAATAAATCAATCACGTATTAAGCATAGAAATATTAGATTAATGCTTATATTTACATGAGCTGAGAGCGTAAAATTCTACCTTACCAACACTGTGTAATATACTACACTATCCCCTATACACTATAACAACTCTATCTTAACACGCTATGGTATCATCGTTTCAACGATGGTAACAATTTATTAATTAGTACATCAAACAGATATGCCCAAAACGGAGCCTCAGGGAGAAGCCCAGATGCTCCACCTTTTGCTACTTAATCTGTCAACACACATTGGCGAGGGAGCGGGATTTCGTATCTGTTTGGGTTCAAAGATTTTAAAAACCCGAATGTTTATGAAGTGTTTGGTACAGTTTCTAAGTCTGTTTTTATTATCGCTCCCCCCACTGCTGGCACAAGACACACCTGATCCTGCCCCCTGCGGTGCTATCGCCAGCCCTGCCTCCATTCAATTGATGGACAGCCTCCAGAAAAACTATGTCAGTTATGCTGTTGCTTTTGCGCCTGGTAATAGTTATAGCATGATGGACATGGTCCCTGTCCAGGTACACATCATCCGCCGTAGCGACGGCACCGGTGGCATTACAGAAGCCGAGTTCAACACCGGCCTAGATGAAGTCAATGACTTCTTTGCGAATGCCAATATGGAGTTTTTCCAGTGCGCGCCAATTAATTTCATCAACAGCGACACGTACTTCAATTTCAACACTTCGGAAGAGACTAGTTTTTGGAACACCTACGGAGTGGAAGACGTGCTGAACATCATCATCCCCGGGGGTAGCCTGACCACAAGCTCAGGTGGTGGCCTGTGCGGCTATGCCTACCTGCCCGGTGGTGGACGCGACCTGCTAGCAGTAGCCAGGAGCTGTTTCATCTCCGGTGGGAACACTTTTGCCCATGAAGTCGGGCACTACTTCGGCCTTTATCACACGCATGGCAAAGTGAACTGCGGTGGCCTGACCGATGAGTTGGTCAATGGCTCCAATTGCAGCACAGCGGGCGATGACGTCTGCGATACTCCTGCTGATCCCGGCCTGCTGGGTATCGGTTGCACTGGTTACCTTGTCTCCAACTGTATCTATACCGGCAGCTTCACCGATGCCAATGGAGACGCTTACGACCCTGATGTATCCAATATCATGTCTTACGCTCCTCACACCTGCCGAAACACTCTATCAGCCGGTCAATATGCACGCGCCAGCTTTTACAACACCAACACCAGAGGCTATCTCACCTGTGGCTCCACTCCCAGTGTAGGGTCTACCTGCGCAGATGCACAGCCCATTACCAATAATGGCAACTACTTTCCTGATGGCCCTAACGAGGGCAATGGGTGCGAAAACTGCTCCGGCGGGGCTCAGCATGCCGACTGGTTCTACTACGATGCCCCGGCTAATGGCAGCATCTCGATCAGCAGTTGCCTGGGTGATGTCAATACACGCCTTTGGGTTTACACCGGGAGTTGTGGCAACCTCACGCCGATAGTGGGCAGTGATGACGACTGCCAAATCAATCAGAGTGGCCCCAACCTCGCCAGCGAAATCATTATGAATGTGACCGCAGGCACCCGATATTACTTTGAATGGGATGACCGCTGGTCTGCTGATAATTTTGGAATATCTTTTTCCTTCACCACCCCCTGCAACCCACCTTCTAATGTGGTGACTACCTCTGCTGATTACTCGCATGTAACCCAAGACTGGGAGGATGTACCGGGTGCGCAGGCCTATAATGTACGCTATCGCTCAGTGCCCACCGCTCCCTGGACGGTAGAAGAAGGGTTGACCAAGAGTGAACATACCATGGAGAACCTTTCCCCGTGCAACACCCTGGAATGGCAGGTGCAGTCTGTCTGCAACAGCATACCCAGCATCTGGAGCTTACCTTATGATGTAGGGACGTCTGGGTGTGCAGATGCCTATTGCTACTCCTACGGCAATAGCTGGAGCGCCTGGATTACCAGTGTTGCCCTCAGTAATTTGTCCAATAACTCCGACAATGGCAACGGGTATACCAACTTCACCAGCATGACCGCCACCGTGGTGCAGGGGCAGTCTTATACCCTCATTATGGATTCCGAGGATGAATTCGTAGCTCCTGTTTACTGGCGGGTCTGGGCCGACCTCAACAAGGACAGTGACTTTGAAGACCCCGGCGAACTTTTGCTCTCCGCCGCAACCAACAGCAGCTCTTTGGTGTCTGGCGCCATTACGATACCTGCTGCAAGTACGGTGGGCACCACCCGCCTGCGGATTAGCATGGACCGGAACAACTTCCCCGGGCCTTGCTCCACGGGTGGTTTTACGGACGTGGAAGACTACGGGCTGATCATACAGCCCGGTGCCTGCAATGCCCCTTCTGCCCCGTCAGTAAGTGATATTGGCTACTCCGCTGCCCAGGTTTCCTGGCCCGCAATACCGAACGCCAACGCCTATCAGATCCGGTACCGGACAGCGGCCAGCTTCACCTGGTCAACCACATCCTGGCTGACTGAAACTACAAATTACCTTTACAACCTGACCCCCTGCACCGATTATCAGGTAGAAGTGCGGAGCGATTGCGGCAGCAGCTTCAGCGATTTCTCACCTACTTCTACATTCTCTACCATCGGTTGCAATGAAGCCTACTGCTATTCTTACGGCAACAGTCAGACCGCCTGGATTGACCGGGTCAACATGGGGGCGATCAATAACATCTCCGGTAATGACCAAGGGTACGGCAACTATACCAACCTCAACACCAGCGTTCAGCCCGGTAATCAATACCCGGTATTCTTGCAGGCTCAGGGGCTTTCTTCCAATACACTGGTTTACTGGCGCGTCTGGGTGGATTTGAACCAGGACGATGACTTTGAGGATACCGGCGAGCTCCTGTACCAAAGCACGAGCGGTAGCCAGAGCTCGGTAAGCGGCATCCTGTTGATACCAGATGGCACCATTTCGGGTACGACCCGGATGCGGGTTTCTATGAGTACCAGTGGGTACAGTCAGCCCTGTGCAACCGGTGGCATCCGGGAAGTAGAAGACTATCAGTTGACCATCAACAACCCCGACTATCTGACCATCACACCGGGCAGCCTCAGCATTCCTCATACGGGTGGCACAGCAGGTTTTAGTATTGCCTCCAACACCAACTGGCAGGTAGCCGAAAACGCGGCATGGCTGGATGCCAGCCCGCTCAGTGGACTGGGCGACGGTATTGTCACCCTTACGGCTACGCCCAATTTAGGTACCAGCAACCGCACCGTGAACGTTATTGTGACCGGCGACGGCGTTGCAGACCAAATCGTTGCAGTGACCCAAACCGGCGCACCGGCCAATATCGCGATCACGCCTCCTTCTCAGGTGGTCACCGCTCCGGCCGGGCAAACCACGGTACAGATTACGTCGAATGCAAGCTGGACTCTTTCTTCCAGTCAGAGCTGGGCAACGCTTTCCCAAACTTCAGGGACAGGCAACGCGACCGTCACAGTCAGCTACAGTGAGAACGCGACTTCCAATCAGCGTACCGTTGCCCTAACGCTCAACAGCCCGGGGCAACCGGGGCAAACCGCTACCATTTTGCAAAATGCAGCGGCAACAGGACCTATACTGACGATCACCCCTTCCAGTCAGCAAGTAGGCGCTGCCGCTGGCCAAACCACTGTGCAGGTAAGCTCTAATGTAAGCTGGAGTGCCAACACCAATCAATCCTGGGCCACGCTTTCTATGGGGTCAGGAAGTGGTAATCAGACCCTGGTCGTGACCTATACAGCTAATCCTACGGGCAGCCCCCGCTCTGTGATGGTCATCTTAAGCACCCCCGGGCTGCCACCACAGACTGCAACCATTACGCAGGCAGCCGGCACCACGGCAACGCTTGCCGTAACGCCCGGCAGCATCACCGTAGAGCACCCCGCCAACTGCGTTAACTTCACCGTCAGCAGTAATACGTCCTGGACGGCAAGTTCACAGACCAGCTGGGTCACGTCTGTGACCCCGGCAAGCGGGACAGGCAACGGGACGATTACGGTATGCTACCAAGCCAACAACAGTGGCTCCCTGCGTATTGCAAACGTCTCCCTTTCTGGCGGCGGTACTTCCACCACCGCTACCATTAATCAGAACCCGGAAGTGGATGTAGCGCCCTGGCCCGTGACACCAACCGGCATCACGCACACTGTGATCCTGCCGGATACGCTCTACAGCGACTTAGGCGGCGGCATTCTCAGCCCGCAGGACTGGATCGGGTTTTTCTACGATGATAATGGCACGCCACGTTGTGCAGGTGTAGGGCAGTGGGACCCTAACAACAATACGGCAGTCACCGTTTACGGTGATGATGCACAGACGCCTGTGAAAGACGGGTTTGATGAAGGAGCACACCACTAGACATTTTAGAAAAGAAGCGTAAAAGCGACTATCTTTAAAGTCGACGAAAACCAAAAGACATGTCGACATTTACGCTTCTTGAGCAAGTTACAGAAAAGGCTGTAGAACTTCCAAAAAACACCGTAAAG
>NZ_JAVJSK010000062.1:0-11111 GCF_040219495.1 Phaeodactylibacter sp.
AGAGCGTGTTGGGACTTTAGTAATCGGCCTGCAAACTACACTTTTTTGCTTATACTTCGTCCCGAAAATCCTCATTTAGCTAAGGCTAAACTCCGGTTTTCGTGCCTCGTCTAACCAAAAAAATGTTAGTTTTCGACTAGAAGACAAAAGTCCCAACACGCTCTTACAAGCCTGAAGCTGGAAAACAGTGTCAGCCTGCGCCCCAACCTGAAGCGGTTCGAGGCGGACGTCATTTACCGTTGCCGGTTTCTGGGAGAAGCAGATGACCACTTCTATTTCTGTTTGCTATTTGAGCATAAGTCCAAGCCCGATAAGTACGTTGCCGTGCAGGTTGGGCTGTACATCATGGAACTCCTGTCCAGCATGTTGAAGAAACAGGGCCGGGAACCGGAGCCTGTGCTGCCCCTCATTTTTTATAACGGCAAGGAGAAATGGATGCCGCAAACGCTGGGCGAGCTGTTTCAGGGGCATCCGCATTACGCTGTTTTGGAACCCTACATCCCTGATTTCCGTTTTATATTTCAGGATGCTACGCGCCTTAGCCCGGAAGCGCTGTTGCAGCTTGACCTAAGCTACTTCCGCAGCGTACTGATGTCAATGGCTTTCCGGCATCGGCAGCACTTGATATTCAAGTACCTTCAGCTTATCTTTGAAGGGACGGAGGGGAAAGAAAAGATTACTGCATTGACGACCTACATCCTAGGGGTGGCAGAGCGTTCGGAAGCAGAATTCCTAAGGCAAATTAAGGACACAACATTCACGATAAAGCCAGAAGTCATGAGTACGTTGGAGCAAATTTTGGAAAGAGGGCGGAAGGAAGGCATGGACAAAGGCATGTACAAAAAGAGTATTTTCAACCTGCTAAAAACAGCCATACGCTTCCCGGACTGGGCCGCTGCGGAATTGTCTGACTTTACCGAGCTGGAGCTTCCTACCGTAAAGGCTTTTCTCGAAGTCGTAGCTCAAAAAGACAAAGCCATGCTCCAAAGGTACATACAGGAAGAACTACTCGCTGATATCCCGCTCAGCCCGAAAGAGGAAACCAAGCTGAGCACGCTGGCGGAGCAGCTGACCGGCGCTTAGCGCTGCTCAGCCTTACGCCCCCTGTCGTGATTGAAGGTTATGTAATAGACTTGATGTGTTGCGTCAGTAAAGTGGGGGAAATAACCTACTCTAAACCTGTAGTTATTCCTAAGGCATCAACTCTCTCGAAGCCTGCTCCATAACGGGCTATACTAATACCATCCCAATATGTGGAATATCATCCTCCAGGTATTCCGCACCCACCTGTTTAAATCCAAAAGACTCATAAAAGCGGGTGAGGTAAACCTGTGCGGAAATCTTAATGGATACATCCCCGTAAAGACGCCTGCACCAATCAATGCTTTCCCGCATCAGTTGTTTGCCGGCACCGGTACGGCGGGCAGCAGGTGAAGTAACGACCCGCCCGATGGAGGCGTAGTCCGGGTAGGAAATGCCCGGGGGCAGTAAGCGGGCGTAGGCGATTAGCACTCCCTTGTCATCATACCCTAGTAAATGATGTCCACCGGAGTCCTTGCCGTCTGCATCAAGATAGGGGCAATCTTGCTCCACTACGAAGACCTCTTGCCGCAGCGCCATGCTATCGTAAAGTTCCTGTAGGGATAGTTTGTCAAAGGGGAGGCAATTGAAATGAAGCGGGTTTGTCATATTTCTGAATCCGTCATTTAAGGATAAAAAAGGGCTATCACATGCGGGCCAAAGATAATCACCCCAATGATAGCTGCACAAATGGCACAGACCATTACGCCACCAGCGGCAACATCCTTGACCCTGCCCGCCAGCGGATGGTAATCCGGGGAGACTAAATCGGTCAGTTCTTCAATAGCGGTGTTCAGCCCTTCGGCACCAAGCACGAGGGCAACGGCTACGAATGCCAGGCACCACTCCGTTGCAGTGAGCCCCACGTAAGCACCAAAGCTTACGGCAATGGCTGTGATCACCAGATGGATCTGGGCGTTTTGCTGAGTACGTATGGTATACCACAGCCCGCGGAATGCATCTCTGAAGCTCTTAATTCGCCCTGTCCACATTTTAGTCTAATTGTCCGGCAAGCACAACTGCGCGCTTGTCTTTCTCTACAGCGCCATCGGGCCTGAAAAGTTCAAAATACAGAATATAAATGCCGATCCGGGCCGGACTGCCATCGGCAGCGATGCCATCCCATTTTAAAGAACCGGTGGTTTGAAGGGTTTCGTTGTTGACCAGGCGCAGGATTTCCCGCCCCTGCGCATCAAAAATCCAAACATTGGCAGTATAGCCCGGCTGATCGGTAGTGTAATCAATTAGCAGGACATCTTCAAAGCCGTCCTCATCAGGAGAAAACCGGGCGCGGGGAATACTGATGATCTCATCAAACACCCCTTCGCGCTCAAAAAACTGGGAATTGGGCCCGGTGGGGGTGGCAAACCCCGCGGTAGAAGCAGCGGAGTGCCAGTTGCCAGCATCCTGCGTGCCGGCCATAGGGGAAATGCGCTCCAGACTGACCCCGTTTTCGTCATCCAAAAGGGGATAGTGCTGATCTTCTGAGTAGTCGAAGGCATCGAGGGTTATGCCGTTGAGCACCAGCGTGAGGTTGCCTTCGTCATTGTCTAAAGCGGGCAGGTCGTTTTCCAGCAACCGGTTGGGAGCAGGGACCGTATAGCGAGCGAGGATATCGGCAGGGTCTTCCGTGAAAACGAGGTAGTCGCCGGGAAAAATGAGCAGGTTATCGTCGACGGAGCTTTGTATAGCTCCACTCATTTTGAGGCGGTTGAGCAACTGCAGCCCCAAAAGGTCAATGATTTTATTGCTTTGATTGTAGAGTTCGATGAAGTCGGAGCCACCACTTTCCGGATTAAACAGTATTTCGTTGATGATGATGTCCTGTGGTTCGGCAATTTGTGGTAGCCCAATGGCAAAGGACTGTTCGGGCAGTGCGTTGCCAATACAATCTGTAATTGTTGCGGCGAGGCTTAAGGTGTAGGCAAGGTCGGCAGAGAGTTCGTCATTCAGCACAAGAAGGGCGGTTTGTCCGCCGGGCTGCAGCAGTACATCAAGGACTGTGATATCCGGGCTCAGGGTATAGGCTCCGGGGTTCGATACGGTGGCTGCGTCCATAATTTCACTAAACTCTATGCGGATTTCCATACTGCTCTCCGGCACCACTTTGATGACCGAAGGGGGCGTGGTGTCAAGGGTTGCACCAAGCAGGCTGTTTTCAAGGCCCGGTGTGCCGCCGGTGGTGCTTTGGGACGCCCGCCAGTTGCCCGGGCAATTATAGGGGCCTTCCAAACGGATGAGTTCGAGGCTGTAGCCGCCATCTGCCCGTGCATTATCCTGATACCAGGCATCAGTATAGGTGATTTCGAATAGAGAGTTTCCATCCTGATCCAGCACCGTTGCCACATCCCCTCCATTGGATAGAGCAGGAAAGTCACTGACGCCTACAGCGGGGCCGATTTCGGCGAAAGCCGGCACAAAAGCGGCATCACAAACCACAACATATTGACCAGGCAGCAAAAAGGCCGCAGATAAGGGCTCGGGAGTGCTGCCCGAGGCAATCTGTAGAGTACTCAGGTCAATTACTTTATCGCTGGCATTGTAAAGCTCCAGGTATTCTGCTTCCGGCAGGGCGACTGATGGGGTAGGGTCCGGCATCAATTCGGTAATGATGAGGTCGCCGGGAAGGGCGGGCTGAATGTCGAAGTAGGTGAAGTCGGACTGCAGGCTACCCGCCGTGTTCCCCGCTTCGTCCTGAATATTGTTTGCGGTCAGGGTATAGGATGCTGTATTTTGCAAAGCGGTGCCCAGGGAAAGCAAGACCCGGGTGGGGTCTGCCTGTAGCTCTGCCGAAGCTGGCGTGCCAATGCCGTTACTGATGCTGAAATTAGCGGCTTCGTTAGCGATTTGTGCATCGAGCGGCTCGCTAAATCGGGCTTCTATTTGAAACGCCGTGTTTGGGGTGACGTTCAACAGGGTAGGAGGAGAGGTATCGGCAAAAAGCGGGTCTACAAGCACCTCATCCAGAAAGAACAGCTCGGCACGGGTGCTCGTGTAGGTACAAACCCAGCCAAAAAAGCTGCCGGTAGGGTAGGTCAGGTCTGTTGCTGTGCCTTCCAGTGTGAAGTCGCTGCCCCCGCTGTAGTCGGTCTCTAAAGTCCATTCCCCTTCCACAGAGCGGGCCACCCTCACTCTTGCAAGCGCAGGGTCGTTCCCTACACTACCGGCAGCTCCACTGATGAGCAGGGTGGAAGTTGCCCCATCCTGCCGGTAGAGCTCCACGGCGTCGTCGCTGCCCGAAATGCCACCAATCCGTACATAATAACCATTGAGTGCGCTCTTGAGGTCGGGTGAGGATGCCGACAAGTAGATGCGCGCGTAATTGCTGGAAGAGGGCGAAAATTCGGTGCGGACGAAGAAGGTCCATACCGTAGCGGCGTCTGCCGAAGTGGGGGCAGCCACGTACAGTGCCGATTCGTTATTGCTGCCGGGGTCTGTATCCAGTAGCTGGAGCTCGCCGGCAGTCACCGTAAAGCGGTCTGCATCGCCCAGCCATTCAGGGTTGGAGGAGAAGTCGCCGTCCGAAAAGTCATCCTGTAGTTGGGCCTGCAGGGGAAGGGCGAATAGCGTGAGTAACAAGGATAGGTAATAGAGTGCTTTCATGGCCTCAAAAATAGCGAATTCAGCAGAGGTAATGAAGGCAAGGGCTCTAACATCCTTATTTTTTAACGACTAGGCCCTGAAAACCTTTTGCTAATTACAACGGGGGCTTATCTTTGCGCACCATTATGGATTGAAGTGGTATGGCGGTTGCCGTCATACAAACGAAGAAAAGATTGCAACTATGAAAGTCGCTGTTGTTGGTGTTACCGGCCTGGTAGGCACGGTAGTGTGCCGGGTACTGGAAGAACGAAACCTGCCGATCTCTGAATTCTTACCGGTTGCTTCTGCCCGTTCGGTGGGCAAGCTGGTGAGGTTTAAAGAAGCGGAGCATAAGGTTATAAGCATGGAAGATGCGATTGCTGCACGTCCGGATATTGCTATTTTCTCTGCCGGAGGGGGGACCTCCCTGGAGTTCGCTCCGAAATTTGCGGAAGTTGGCACTATTGTCATTGACAACTCCTCAGCCTGGCGTATGGACCCGGACAAAAAGCTGGTGGTACCGGAAATCAATGCCAAAGACCTCACGGCTGACGACAAAATCATTGCCAACCCGAATTGTTCAACCATCCAAATGGTGCTGGCACTGGCACCTTTGCACGAAGCTTTTGGGATCAGGCGGGTAGTGGTTTCCACCTATCAGTCCTTTACCGGAACGGGCATGCAGGCGGTGAAGCAGTATCAGCTGGAGAAGAAAGGCTTTGAGCCGAAGGCGGAGGAAATGGCTTATCCGCATCCGATTTTCGAAAACTGCCTGCCGCACTGCGATGTTTTCCTTGACAATGACTATACTAAGGAAGAAATGAAGCTGGTGAATGAAACCCGGAAAATCCTCAATGCCCCGCAAATCGGTTTGACGGCAACGGCTGTCCGTGTGCCGGTCAACGGAGGGCACTCGGAGGCGGTGAATGTGGAGTTCGAAAAGCCTTTTGAAATAGATCAGGTCATTGAGCTGCTCAGTAGCACGCCGGGTATTAAGGTGTTAAACGATAACGCCACCAATAATTACCCTATGCCTAAATTTGCCAAGGATAAAGATGAGGTATTTGTGGGCCGCATCCGTAGAGACGAGTCCATCACCAATGGGCTGAACCTGTGGATTGTAGCAGACAACCTCCGAAAAGGAGCGGCTACAAATGCCGTTCAGATTGCTGAGTACCTGCTTGCCAGACAGCTTGCGAAGGCCTGATATCTGGAAAAGCGGGGCATTTTCTTAATTTTGCAAACAAGAACAACGTTGGGCTATGGTGCCCGGCAAGAATATTAGACTTACTACTACGAAGATTATGAAGACAAAGCTTGTACTCTGGGGGACGAATGCACAGGACGAACGCATACTAGTGGCAGTAGAATTGCTGGCCGATGACAATCTGGTGAAAATCTACTCTTTTCCGGAAGCTGTAGCCACGGATGAATTCTATCAGAAGATGATGGATGAATGGCGTAGCAACAAAGAAGTTGAATTTCCGGAAGCCCATATGGTAACGGAACGCGGCTTGAACGTCTCGGACGCCCTGTTGCCGGAAAGCATTAAAGTAGAACGCAGCGATTTGATTACCCGTGCGCAGACCGAATGGCAGTTCATCGTGCTTTCCTCTAAACTGAGCGAGGCTTACAAGTCAGAGCTCGAAGACCTGCGCGACCGGGTCAGCCGCCTGGATGGCTTTGACAAGCAAGTCTGGGAAGAACTCAAAGCCTTCTGGGATAAGGTACAGGAACAAGTACAGGACCGCAATTTGTTCCGGGACCATGCCGATCAGTTGCGTGACCGGACCAATGAGCTGTTTGGGGAATTGAAAGACCTGCGCAGCAAAATGGATCAGGAGTTCAAAGCTAAGTCAAAGGAGAACTATGAGCAATTCGTGACGATGCTCAGTGAGTTGGAGGCAAAGGTCAAGGAGAACAAGCGGCTTCAGTCTGTTTTCGATGAGCTAAAAAAAGTACAGCGCCAATTCAAAAATACCAAATTCACCCGCGAGGACCGCAACAAGGTTTGGAAGCAGCTGGATGGCATGTTTAAGGAGGTGAAAGAAAAACGTTTCGGTGAATCTGCAGGAGAAGATCATTCTCCCCTGGAGCGCCTGAAGAAACGCTACGACGGCTTGCTTGGAGCTATCGGCCGTATGTCCAAATCCATTAAGCGGGATAAAGACGAGCTCACTTTCCAGCAGCGGAAGATTGATACGACGGACGGGCAGCTCGAAGCCCAAATCCGAACTGCCAAAATCAAAATGGTGGAAGAGCGGATCAACTCCAAGACGGTGAAGCTGGACGATATGGAGAAAACCAAAGCCGACCTGGAGCGGCGTATGAAAGTCCTGGAGCAGAAAGAGGCGAAGCGCAAAGAGGCGCAAGAGGTGAAAGAGGCGCAGAAAGAGGTGGAAGCAAAGATCAAGCAAAAGATTGAGGAGGAAGCCCAGGCCCGGAAAGATGAAGCCGATAAACTTAAAGATGCTGCTGAAGCTATACAGGAAGGAAAGGCTAAAACCAAAGCCCCGAAGAAGGATAGCCCGAAGCAGGATAGCCCGAAGCAGGATGATACCGTTGGGGAGGCTTTGTCTGCGACCCTTGGTGAATCTCTGGAGGATGTAATGGACACAATCAAAGCTGTAGCTATGGTGGTGTCTGATAAGATCAGTGAAGCTGTTGAAGACTTGCAGCAGGAGCAGGACGAGGGGGAGGATAAAACAGGCGCAGCTTAAGCTTCTTAATCGCTCGTCGCTAAATATACGTTGAGAAGGCCCAATGGTGATTGCTGTTGGGCCTTCTCCAGTTTATGAGCGGATCGGTATGGAGGCTTCTCTGTGAATCTGGCTGTTGTAAATGACGGAAGCGGAGCTTAGAGTGTGTTGGGACTTTATACTGCCCCCGGGCACAATAAGAGCGTGTTGGGACTTTAGTAATCGGCCTGTCCCGGTGCACCGGGACACTTTCCTGCCTGTGTCTCGTCGCCTGTGGGCTTTGGCCACCGGAGACCGAAGTGTTCGACACGCAGGCAGGTTTGCTTATACTTCGTCCCGAAAATCCTTCCCGCAAACTTCGGGACGGGCTATCTAGCTCAGGCTAAACTCCGGTTTTCGTACCTCGTCTAACCAAAAAGTTGTTAGTTTCAACTAGAAGACCAAAGTCCCAACACGCTCTTTATTACAGGATTCTTTTTGGGTTTGTTGAGCGCAATGCTCCTTTGATTTGTTGAAAATCAGGGCAATTTAGTAGGAAATCTACCAATATAAAAGGGTGTTATTTTCACAATAGATAGAATGAGGGGCTTTTATTTTTCTTTTTTTAAGGGTTAAGCGATCTATATTTTTTTCACAAAAGCCCGAATCTGTCTTTGTCTTAGGGTGCAGAAGTCCTCATATTTGTAATGTGATCGAAAGGAATTAGAGGAGAACGCAAAGAAAAGTTAATTGAAATATGTTCATGGGATTATAATTTAGTGAAGTGCTGTCCCGGTGGTTTTTGGAAATCGCTGGGACGCACGACTCACTGTGAGAACACCCAAAATAATCCCAGTCAAAATAAAAAAAAATGGCGAACAAAAGTGTTCGCCACATTCTAAATTGTGTTCATGGGATTATGGTCGTCTTGTTGAGATTACGATTTGTTGTGTAGTTTATACTCTCACTTGTGCGACGAAGATAAAGCAAAACTTCCGTTTCTTCCAAGTAGTGCATAGTGTTTTTATGCATTGCGCTGATCAATCTATGTCGAATTTTAGATAGTGGATTGATTTTCAAGGGGGTTAGACAAAAGATTATTTTTTGGATATGTTCATGGGATTATAAGTGAAAATCGCGTTCCAAAGTATGGAGCGCGATTTTTTTTGTTGATGAGCCAGGCAAAAGCAGGATGGAGTTTTTCTGTGCCAATACCCGCTATCCAACCCCATCCGAAAGAATAGGTATTGGATGAAACGCAATTATTTAGGGTTTTCTGATGATCAGCCCCTGCGGGCACGCTGTTATTTCGGATTAGTCGTACCAGTTTGAGCATCCAATACCTCCCCGGCCACATTATTCATTTTCGCACCCCTGTCAGCTGGCATTTGATCTAAATGGTTGGTATCAGGTGAATGTGCCAATGCCATTTTCAATGCTCCATAGGAGTAGGCCTCATCGAAGTGGGTATGTAGTGCTTTCAGTTTCACCTCCCCCATAGAATAAGCCTGCGCTTTGATAGCCGCTATTGCTTCAGGCTGCAAAAATGCGTCAGCGCTCAGTAACCCCTGCTCGATAAAATGAGTGAGATGGCCTTCAATGGTAGAAGGAGTCAGGCTCCTGGCCTCCGCGATCTCTTCGATGGTCTTACCGCTGCGGTAGAGCTTTAGGGTTTCTTCCCGGGTATTTGTACTTGCTGCTTTCTTTTTAGGCCTTGGAGCCGGGGCAGGCCGCAACGGCGGGGCGACCCCCTTTTCCGTACAGTATTCCTGCACCATTTTTAGTAAAACCTCACCAAACTGTTCAAAGCGCTTGTTGCCAATACCATAGCTTTTCTTTAGTAAGCCTGGGGTGTTTGGCAAAGACGCTGCGATATGCAACAGGGCCTGATTGGGCAAAATACGGTAAAGGGGCAGAGATTGTGCCGCTCCTTCTGCCCGTCGCCAGGCTATCAGGCGTTGGAATAACTCCGGGTGCGCTACCGTCTCCGGGCTAAGCTGGAAATTAGAAGAAGCGGCCGTTTTAGCTTGCTCTTGCTTGAAATCCAGTTCTGCGTCTGTTTTAGCCTGCAGTAGACGAGTAGGGGAGAAGCCGGATTCCGTTTGCTGCAGCCCTTTTCGTTTTACAAAGGCTTCCTCTTTAAGCTGTTCGAGGGCTTCCTGTATCTGTTCTGCTATTTTTTGGTTGTCGGTTTCCACTTGCAGTTTCCCCAAGGGTTCAATAACTTCAGACTTAAGCTGTCCGGCAAACCATTGCGCAGCCTGCTTCGCCCGGTCTTGGAGGGCCTCATTTTCTGCGGGCATCCCCCCTTGTTGAAAGTAACTTTGCAACTGTACCTGAAAACGCCCGGCCACCGGGTAAAGCTTCTTTTCCGCAAAATCCCAAATCATTTGAAAAGGCTGTACGGCTCCTGGCAACAACTGATGCTCATGCTCAAGTAGCGCCCTTCTTAACTGCTGCATGCGTTTATTTAAACCCCGGAAATCAAATAAATCTTGCAGCATTGACTGCTGAAAAGCAATTTTGGATGCTAAAAGCTGTGCCTCGTCCGGGGCATTGCGCTCCGCCTCGTCTGAAAAACGCTGCACCTTAGCATCCGTCCGCACACTCGACAGCTTGATGCGCGACCGCAAAACAATGCCTTCAAAAGTCTTACATCGGCTCAGGGCTACGTACACCTGCCCGTGGGCAAAAGCCGATTGTGCATCGAGTATCACCCGCTCAAAGGTCAGCCCCTGACTCTTGTGGATCGTGATCGCCCAAGCCAGGCGCAAAGGGTATTGCGTGAATGTACCGACCACATCTTCTTCCACTTCCTTGGCCTGCTCATTGAGTTTGTACTTCCGGTTCTGCCATTCTTCCCTACTCACGGTAATGCTACGTTCATCTCCCGGGCATTGCACGGTGACCCCCTTCTCTTCGTCTATGGCTGTGACCTTGCCAATCTTACCGTTGTAGTAACGGCGGTCAGCACTGTTGTCGTTCTTAATGAACATCACCTGCGCTCCTACCTTCAGCCGCAGGTCTTCATTCGCAGGGAAAGCGTGCGCCGGGAAATCCCCCTTGATTTCTGCCTCATAGCGGAACTCCTTTCCCGGCAGTGCTGCCAATTGTTCGGCATTGATATTTTGGGCACTGTAATTGTGGGTCGTCAGGGTGATGTAGGCGTCCCTGTCCGGTAATTGGTCAACAGGCTGATACCGGCTATTGAGTTTCCGGAGCACATCCTCATCTATTTCGTTATTACGGACCTTATTGAGTAGGTGGATAAAGGTTTCGTCAGACTGCCGGTAGATATGCTTTAATTGTACTGTAATGGGCGACGTTTGCTGCAAAGCCTTGCTGCTGAAGAAGAAGGGCGTGTCATAATAGGTCCGTAACATATCCCAATCCTGATCCTTCACCACCGGCGGTAGCTGGTGCAAGTCGCCAATCATCAGCAGCTGTACGCCTCCAAAAGGTTTGTAAGGTGTCCGGTAGCGGCGCAGGACTTCGTCAATACCGTCGAGCACATCCGCCCGCACCATACTGATTTCGTCGATGATGAGCAGGTCGATGGCGCGGAGCAGCCTCGCTTTCTTTCGGCTCAGGCGGCGGTACTGCCCGTTGTCCCGCTTATTGCCGCATAGGCGTCAACCGTTTTTTAATTTGGAGATTAAATCGCCATGATTCTTCCTTCGCCTGACTTCATAGGCGCAGTTCCGCTCAATATGTGCGACCCATATATCTTCGGTTAATTGCTGCAGGTTTTGCAAAGGGTTTGCTGCCAAG
>NZ_JAVJSK010000063.1:0-17785 GCF_040219495.1 Phaeodactylibacter sp.
GGACTTTGCTTTTGGAGCGAACGCAGCCAAATTTTGTTCTGATTAAGGCGTGATGAGGGAACATAGCCTTAGCTACGTGACCGAAGAACAACGAAGAGCAGGACAAAATTTGGCAAGAGCAGCCCGAAGTGTAAAATCCCAACACGCTCTTAGTAACTGAAAATCAGAACAATGGATACGCCTAAGTATGAAAAGCTGTTTCCGGTGCTGCTGTTCAGCATCGGCGCTTTCGGCTTGAATAACCTTTTTCAAATCCCGGACTGGTACGATGAAGTACAGGCCAATGCATGGACTTTCTCCTTTCAGCAAGTCGATGTGGCCGAAATCATATTATATGCCACAACAAGCTTCGCTTTCTGGCTGGTTTGGAAAAGCCGCTCGCTGCACGAAGTCTTTTGGCCGGCCTTCGCCTACGTTGGGGTGATGCTCTTCAGCAGTAGCTGGTCGCTGCTCTTCTTCGGGATGCAGTCGCCCCTCGCTGCATTCGTAAACATGGTCGTCCTCACTCTTACAATCGGTATAGCTGCTCTGCAATTTCACCGCTATCACAAAGCCGCTGGCTGGCTAATGGCCCCCTGCTTTTTAGGTGCCGTCGTTTTTGCTTTCAATAACTTCCACCTCTATCAGGTCTACACACAAATTGTGAATGCATAACAACGCAAAAGTAAAACCAAAGTCAAAGATGGTTGTTATACTTTCAATAATTACTGAAAATAACGAAACGAGATATGAAAAGTGTCATCACTTGTGATATGGAGGGTCGGATAGAGACTTTCAATAAGGATGCAGAACAGATGTTCGGTTATCCTGCTGACGAGGTGATTGGAGTAGAACGGGTCTCCGCATTTTCTCCGGGCGAGATTGTATTGCAAAACGTACCCGTGTGGCTGGCAGAAGCCAGCAAGCACGGCAAATACGAAACCCAGACTAAATTTGTACGTAAAGACGGCAGCACATTCAATGCTGAGATCCGCGTGACCCCTACTTTTGCCAATGGCAAAGCAAATGGACAGACCGGCTACTGCGGTGTAACCAAAGAGATTGAGCAGGAAGTCAACCCGCCTATCAAGTTCTCCACCAAGCTTATCAAAGCGCTGGCGATTACGCGCATGCCTTTTCTATCGGCAGTGCTGATGCCCGCTTTTATTGGTGGGGCCTATGCTTACCACTACGCATTAGGCACACCGGGCACATTCAACTGGTGGCTCTTCAGCCTGGCTGTGATCGGAGTCGCCCTGCTTCACCTGGGCAGCAACGTCATGAACGATTACTTTGATGTAAAAGACGGTACAGACGGCGCCAACAACGACTACTTTCTGCAATTTTCCGGTGGCAGCCGGGCCATTGAGCTCGGTCTGATCACCCTTGAGGGCACCAAGCGGTTAGGGCTATCGCTTATTGCGGTAGCAACGGTTATTGGAATTTACCTTACGGCGATGACCGGATTAACTACCTTGTGGATCGGTCTTGCCGGACTGGCAATTGGGTATTTATACACCGCTCCACCGGTACGCCTTGTTGCCCGCCGCGGCTTGGGAGAATTAGGCATTTCGCTTGCCTTTGGCCCTCTGGTTACGCTGGGCGTCGTGTACGTCGTAACGCAGCAGGTCATGCCTATGGCCTTTCTAATCGGCTTGCCCGTCGGGCTGCTCACCGCAAACATACTGCTCATCAATGAGTTTCCAGATGCCGAATCGGATGCGCAAACCGGTAAAAACCACCTTGTCGTTACTTTTGGTAAGGAAAAAAGCACTTTCATCTATCTTGCTATTCTGTTAATGGCTTTCCTCTCCAATCTGGCGATAGTCTGGTTGCTGCCAAATACCAACGCTTGGCTTATCGGGGTAAGCGTGGCTTCCCTTGCTGCTGGCCTGATGATTTTCCGGCACATTCGTGTTCACTATCGCGACCGGGAACTGGTCACTTCCAACAAAAACACAATTGCACTGAGTGCCCTCACAGGTCTCCTGACCGTCATTGCACTCATCATTGGATAAAAAACACGTTTTGGTTTGATCTGAAAAGTCCCGGTACGTTTGTGCCGGGGCTTTTTTTATGGGGAATTACCAAAGGTTGTTGGCCTTAGAGCGGCTGGTGCTGACCCCTCAATTTTGCTTTGGCCATATCGCCTGAGGCATAAAAAACCTTCATCAGACCCCTTTCTAGCGAAAATTCGCAAAATTTTTGCCCCCTTCCTTTACTTTTTGACCAGAAGCCCCTAAATTAGTAGCGAAAATTCGCTGGCAGGGTTTTTAGTGTTTGTAAAATAGCTTTTGCCCTTCTGATCTAAAGCGGACCCTGAGCACGGACGGCTCCAATCAACAAGCAACTTTAACTACGCATTAGGCTACTAAAATAAGATTTAACCATGCAAGACACGCTCAGCAAAATTGACGTACTCCAGGGCGGCGAATTCCTGATTAGCGATACGCCTTCACCGGAGCATACTTTCATCCCGGAAGAGATGAATGAGGAACAACTCATGATACGGGATACGGTCCGGGACTTTTTGAATACCGAAATCCTGCCAAACATCGACCGCATTGAGGCACAGGAAGAGGGGTTGGCGCCACAGCTACTGGAGAAGATGGCGGAGCTGGGCTTGCTGGGTTCCCATATGCCGGAAGAATACGGTGGTATGCAGCTGGACACCAATACCAACACCATGATCTGTGATGTTTTTGGGCCGGCTGCCGCATTCACAGTTTCTTACGCTGCGCATACGGGTATTGGTATGCTGCCAATCCTCTACTTCGGTGATGAGTCGCAGAAAGCCACTTACCTGCCCCGCCTGATCAATGGTGAGCTCAAAGCCGCCTATTGTCTGACTGAGCCCAGCTCAGGTTCTGATGCCCTGGCCGCTAAGACCCGCGCCGACCTGAGCGAAGACGGTAGCCACTACATCATCAATGGTCAGAAGATGTGGATTTCCAATGCCGGCTTTGCGGATATTTTCATTGTTTTTGCGCAGATTGACGGTGATAAGTTTACCGGTTTCATTGTGGAGCGCAACTTAGAGGGGCTCACCCTGGGTGCAGAAGAGAAGAAACTAGGCATCAAAGGTTCTTCTACCCGTCAGGTGTTTTTCGAGAATGTAAAAGTGCCTAAAGAGAATGTACTGGGTGAAATCGGCAAAGGGCACCTCATTGCCTTCAATGCGCTGAATATTGGCCGCTTCAAGCTGTGCGCCCTTTGTGTAGGCGGCGCTAAGAAAAGCGCTGAGACTGCCGTAAAGTATGCTAACGAGCGGATTCAGTTCAAGCAGCCGATTGCCAACTTCGGTGCCATCAAGCACAAGCTGGGCGAGCAGGCCATTCAGATTTTTGCAGCGGAGAGCGCGATGTACCGCGTATCTCACCTCCTGCAGGAAAAGAACAAGTCCCTTATTGCAGAAGGTATGGGTTTTGCAGAAGCCAAGCGTCAGGCTGCGGAAGAGTACGCCATCGAGTGCGCCCTGCTTAAAGTGCTGGGGTCAGAAGTCTTGGACTACGTAGTCGATGAGACCCTGCAGGTCCACGGTGGCATGGGCTACTCCGAAGAAGGCACTGCTGCCCGCGCTTACCGTGATGCCCGCATCAACCGTATTTACGAGGGCACCAATGAAATCAACCGCATGCTCTCTATTGACATGCTGTTCCGCCGGGCACTCAAAGGCAACCTCGACATCGTTGGCCCAGCCTGGGAAGTACAAAAAGAGTTGGCTTCTATGCCTTCCTTTGATCAGCCCGAAGGTGCCTACGCTGCCGAGAAGAAAGCGATCAAGGAATTCAAGAAAGCGGTGCTGATGACTGCCGGCTCTGCTGCCAAAATGCAGATGGACGGCGAGCTCAACCTCAAGGAGGAGCAGGAGATCATCATGAATGTCTCCGACATGTTGCTCGATACCCTCACCGCTGAATCCATGCTTATGCGAGTGGAGAAACTAGCCGGTATGGATAGCAAGGAACAGCCCCAGGAAATGTACGAGGCGATGCTGAAAGTCTTCATGACCGATGCCACCGCCCGCATTCACAAAAACGGCACCGATGCCTTGGTTTCCTTCGCAGAAGGTGACCTCCTGCGCACGATGCTGATGGGGCTGAAGCGCTTCACCAAGTACACGCCGACCAACGTCAAGAAAGCCCGCCGCATGATTGCGGACCGCATGATTGAGACGAACGGCTACTGTTTCTAAGAATTTTGTAGACAATGCTAGATAGGTTGAAAGCTCCGGGCGTTTGCCCGGGGCTTTTTTCGTGTACAACTGCTCCGGGTTCGCTTAGAGCTTGCTGGGAGGAAGTGCTCTATCTACGCGCGGAGGCAAAAAAACACCCCACCTCTATGGGAACGGAGGCGGGGCATCTGACGGCTCATTTCTTTCGCTTGACCGGCGTAATCGTGGAATTTAGAGGACTTATATTTTGGATATGCACCCCACGAATTTGCCAGCAGCTAAAAAATCAGCAGCGGTAATGGTATTGATTTGACTAAGAGCTTATTGGGTCAAACAAAACGAACAAGTTGTTTATAGTGCTTCATTGCGCCCATTCAGGCAATACGGTATATTAGAGCATGTAGTATCAAGCGGTCATCGCCGATATTTTCGGCTCGAAACTTCGAATTTCATGGATCAGCCGGTCATTGGCACGTGGTGCAAAGAGTGAAGCCATTCCTTCCCGGTCGTCCTGCACTTCAATGCGCAGCTCTTTAGCAAAACGCTTGGCCAGGTCGCCCATGCTGCAGGCAAAAGCTCTGGTTTTCCCCATCGCCATAAACTGATCGATCACAGCGGTACGGATCGGCTCATAGGGATCGAGCTGCAGCAGCATCTGCCGCTGTGTTTTGCCCTGAGTGGGTTTGCCCATCGCCATGAGTTTGCGCCTCAGCCCCGTGGCAGAGTAGCCCAGCACTTCAGCCCGGTATTTCCACCAATTTGCGGTCTGCCCGCCGTTACGGGCTTCGTAAACTTTCAGGTGGCTTTTCTCTGCAGCATCCTGACAGGAAACCATGCTCATCACTTTAGCCAGCTCCAGTACTTTCATTACATCATCCTTGTTGAGCTTCGCACTGTTTTCCTGTGCCTCTTCGGTCTCCGTATAAGACAACAGCTTCGCGTACTTCAGCTTTACCTTGCTCTTGGAGGCCAGGCAGATGAGTTTTGCCAATTCTACTGTCAGGTAGTAATCCTTCAGTATCGAATTGCCCTTTATCTTCCGGGTGGCGAAATCGCGCAACTTTTCAGGGCGGCGGATATTATCGCGGAACTCGTAGACATCAGTGATCCACCGTTTTACATTGGTGGCATAATGATGGTCTGTAAGTTGCAGCGCCTGATGCAGTTCGGTGGCGGCTACAACTTTTGTTCCTTTTTTGCTGATGTAAATGGGCAAGTCCATATGCTACGTATCTGATTACGTATACAAAAATGCAAGAAATGTTTTTAATTGTCAAGTTTTTAAACAAATAATTTTCATCCTTTTGATACCTATTGGTTATTTGAATACAAATACTTGTTTTTCAAAGTATTACAAATTTTATTTTAAAACCAATTACTATCTATTAAAACAGACATCATTTTTTTGATTATACCTTTCCGCGCAAATGCTGTTAGGAAAACTACATTAGTTTGAAATATTAGGCTTTTTGTTTTTACCGCCGCTCATACCATTACCAAGCCCCCGCCGACTACTTGGGCCGGGCGGGGGCTTAGAGCTTGTTTGGAGCGGTTTCGTCATGAAAATCAAGGAATTGTGGTTCTGGCTAAATCTTTTTTTGCGCGTTTGGCGAGCCAAATAAGCTAAAAAAGATGACGCCAGAGCCTGCCCCGCATTTCTGCGGGGTTCATAAGTCCTTGGTTTTCAATAGGACCAAGCTCCAAACATAGTCTTAGTGAAGACCCTCGTGTGGTATCGCTTAAAATTGACCGTTCGCCTCCCGGTAAATGACGGCAAGCACCACTTGTCCGACCGCCCGGAGCGTACGCTTATCGATGATATCCAGATCGTCATTGTGCGTATGCCAATGCTCGCCGAAGCCGGTCTGCGTACCTTTTGTACGGTTGATGATATCAATCATAGGGATACGGGCGATAGTATTGACATAATAGTGGTCGTCCGTGATGGCTCCGCCCTGTTCGTTCACGAAGTAGTTGCCGTAGCCCATATTTTGGCCCAGTTTCCATACCTTATTGACTACCTGCGGCGCATATTGCATAGAGAAATACTCTTTAGGGAAGCGTGCGCCCTGCGCGCCTACCATGTCGAGGAGGATACCGTACTTCGGCTTCTGTGCCCCACTGACGTGGGGGTTGCGCGACCAGTATTGGGCCCCCAGGGCATAAGTATCAGGGGTTTCTCCGCCGCTTTCGCCATAGTCTTCCGCATCAAAGAGCACAATATCCACCCCCATCTCAATGGGGCTGCCCTGTAGCTGCCGGGCAATCTCAAGCAAAACCGCAACACCACTACCGCCATCGTCAGCACCCAGAATGGGGTCGTCCCGGCGCTCCTCATTGATAGGGGAATCTGCGAACGGGCGGGTATCCCAGTGGGCAGCGAGCAGGATGCGTTTCTGAGCACCCGGATTGAACTGCGCAATGATATTGGTAGCCTGCAGCATATCACCGGTGTAGGCTTCGACCTCAAAGTCCTGCTCCGTAACCTTGGCGCCGTAGCTTTTAAACTGCTTCACCAGCCAGGCTTTGGCTTGCCGGTGCGCCTCGGTATTGGGCACACGCGGGCCGAAAGCGACTTGCTGCGCTACGTAGGACAGGGCAGAATCGCGCTCAAATTTAGGAACACTGACTTTTTCCTTTGGAGGCGGGGGCGGAATGCTTTCGCTGCTGCCTCCGTCGCTGCTACAGCTATTCAGCAGCAACAACAGGCTGAACCCGAGGACTATAGACACTCTTTGCATGATCATATTTGCTTAAAACTTAGTTATTGGGCGAGGTGAAGTGCTTCCAGCCTTGTGCTGTGATGTCGTGCAGCTTGCCCCCCTGGGAATTGAGCTTTACCCCATCCGCTGCCGGGACGATCTCCCCGGCAATGTATATATCCGCCATGTACTTCACTTTATCCAGGTCTTTGGGGTCAACGGTAAAGAGCAACTCATAGTCCTCCCCGCCGCTCAGCGCCACCGTGATCGGGTCCATATTGAAATCTATGGCCTGGAATTGTGCATCTTCATGGATAGGTACCCCACTTTCTTCTATCAGGACTCCAACGCCCGATTGTTTGGCGATATGGAAAAGCTCCGAAGCCAGCCCGTCAGAAATATCGATCATGGCCGTTGGCACCAGGTTGGCTTTGGCAAAAGCCTCGATGATATCTTTGCGGGCTTCCGGTTTCAACTGCCGTTCCAGCAGGTAGTCGTGCCCTTGCAGTTTAGGCTGCAGCTCAGGGTTAGATAAGTAAAGCTGCTTCTCCCGTTCCAGAATTTGCAGGCCCATATAGGCCGCACCGAGGTTGCCGGAAATGCAGATTAAATCCCCTACTTTGGCGGTGTTGCGGTAGGTAAGGCGCTCTTTGTGCCCCGTCCCGATAGCCGTCACACTGATCACCAGCCCTTTGGGAGAGGAAGTGGTGTCACCGCCCACAAGATCTACCTTATACACTTCGCAAGCGGTGCGGATACCGTCGTAGATTTCTTCCATCGCCTCCACGGAGTACCGGTTGGACAAAGCCACCGATACGGTAATTTGCTGAGGGACAGCATTCATGGCGTAGATGTCGGAGAGGTTGACCACAACGGCTTTATAGCCTAGGTGCTTAAGGGGGGAGTACATCAAATCGAAGTGGATGCCCTCCACCAGCATGTCGGTAGATACAACGGTCAGCGCATCCTGATGATCAATAACGGCTGCGTCATCGCCTATCCCCCTGACAGAAGATTTATGGTACAGCGGAAAGCGCTGCGTCAGATGGTCAATAAGCCCGAACTCTCCGAGTGTATTCACATCAGTGCGCTTGGGCGGCTTGGATTGGTTGGCCATAATAAAACTTTCTCTTTTGGCGCGCAAAGGTACGGCCAAACTTGGTAGTTTGACGGAAATGAAGGGACAACTTTCCTGTACACCATTGCCTGGCACAGGAAGTTGCCCTCTTTTGTTGCTGCCCGTAACTTACAGTTGCTCGATTTTCTTGAGTAATTCCTGGGTTTCGGTGTAGTCTTCACCACCCGCTTTAGCCAGCTCTATGGCTTTTTTGGCGGCGGCTTTAGCTTCTTTCTTCTGGCCCAGTTTGTAATGCAAGGCAGCCAGTGTATCATTATTGTAAAAGGAAGGTTCAATTTCTACCGAACGCTTTGCCCACTTCAGGGCTTCATTCAGCATCTTCTGATCATCCACCCCTTCGTAGAAAGACCAGGCGATGGAATTGAGCTCATTGGCATCTTCAGAAGGGTAATCCCGCAGGTAGTCTACCGCAGCCTGTGGATAGGCGATGGGGTCATTGATACGGTAGTAGTTCATTTTGAAATTCGCGAATACCGGCCCGGGGTTATCAGGAAAAGCTTTCCTGAACTGGGCTTCGGCCTTTTCCATCATCTGACCCTCTCCTTCTTCGGCACTGAGCGACTGCAGGATGGCCCGCTGTAATTTGGAGCTTACATACTGCTTACTGAACAGCGTTTCGTAGGCTTCCCGCCGCTTGGTGATTTCCTGGAAGTAGGGATCGTCCAGTTGCGTGGCAGCCTGGAATACCAACTGCATTTCCGTTTCGCCAGTCCAGTCTTTTTGAGCACTCAGGTATGCACTGGCCACTTCATTGGCATTGGCGGCCATAGCGCCCGCAGCAGCCATCGCATAGTTTTTGAGAAACGCAGGGTCGCGCTCCCCTGCTTCAAACTTCCGCTCCATAGTAACGAGCTGCCTGGAAGGGTCCTGGGCTTCCCGGCCCAACTGCACAAAAGCTTCTGCATCCTGATAGCCCACTGCCCGGTGTACGAGCTCACCGCTGGCGTTGACAAAAAGCAAGGTAGGATATGCGCGCACGTTGTACTTACGAGCCAGGCCCACGCCCTCTCCTTTCTCCATATCAATTTTGGCATTAACGAAATTGCCATTGTAGTATTCACCCACTTTGGCCTGTGTGAACACATCCCGGGCCATCATCTTGCAGGGGCCGCACCAGGTAGCGTAGGCATCTACAAAAATCAGGCGGTCCTGGTCAGCAGCCTTGGCGAGTATTTTCTTCCAGTTGCCTTCTTCAAACTGAATGCCTTCCTGAGCAAAGCCAGCAATAGCAAAAGCAGCGATGAAAGCTAAGGCGATGGATAGTTTCTTCATTGGTATGATGGTTTATTGAATTTGCTTGATGTAGTGCTCTACTGCCCGCACTGCCAGGGGGCTGTCCCCTTCGGCCATTTGCAGGGCCCAGTTCGCGGCTTCCATTGCCGCGGTACGGTTCCCATTGAGCAGCAGTATATTGGAATAGACGAGCACATGTTGGTATTTAGTGGTCTGCTCAGCAGCTTTCCCGGCGACATCCTCCGCTTCGCCCAGCACCTTGCTGTCGTTTTTGAAGGCCTTAGACATATCCGTGGCCAGGGCCGCCAGGGCCTCAGGGTCTTCATCAATACACTTTTTAGCGTATTTTTTCGCCGCCTTACGGTAGTCATCAGCCTGCCCCCGGGACTGATAAAACGCCATTTGAGCTTCGAGCTCGAAAGACTCAGCCCCTTCGCCAAGGTGGTCGTTGGCTTTGCCGATGACCTCTTCCAGCAACATCTCACTATCGTACTTCAGCGCTTTTTCAAGAGTTGCCTTGCAAGCCCGGCGCAGCTGATCAGCGACAGCGGTTTCCCCCATCAGGGCAGCAATAGCCTCCCGCCGTTCTGCCATCATATTAAATAGCTTGGAGTCGGCTTCCGTGGCGGCTTCAAATAAGAACTTGAGGTTGACCTCAGCGTCGAGGTCGGGGTCGGTATCAAAGTATTCGTTAGCGACCCTGAGGCTCGGCTCGCCGGCATTATTCAGCGCTTTGACGTAGCGGTACAGGAAGGCGGGGTCACGTTCGCCTGATTCGTACTGTGCCTGATACTCCTCGAGATTGTCCGCTTTGGAAAGGGCCGTCTGCCCTAGTTTGACCAACCCTTCAGCCTGTTGTGCACCTTTGGCTTTTTGCACGATTTCTCCTTCTGCATCGATGAAAAACAAGGTTGGAAAAGCAGAAACCGGATATTTTTTACGGAACTCCAGCCCCATGCCTTTCTCCATGTCAATTTTCATATTGATGAAGTTGCGGTTGAAGAAAGTGCCGACTTCCTCCTTGGGGAAAACGTCGCGCGCCATGCGTTTGCAGGGGCCGCACCATTCGGCATAGGCGTCTACGAAAATAATTTTGCCTTCCTGTGCCGCTTTCAACAGCGCGTCTTCCCAGGAGCCATGGTAAAATTCAATGCCCTGAGCAGACAATTGATGCCCGCTACCTAACAAGAACAAGGCGCCTAAAAAGAGTTGAGTGATTAGGTTTCGCTTCATAACTTACTCCGTTACTTTATTTTTTTCCTGAAATTCTTTGACCACTTCATTAGCCGTTTTACCCGATTGAACGACTTCGAGCAGCATTTTAGCGTCTTTGGCAATAGGGTGTTTGGGGAATTGCTGCAAAAAGACAGTGTATTTTTCTTCGGCTTTCGGCATATTCTCCAAGTCGTTATCATAGGTGAAGCCCTGGAAAAAGATGGACTCCGGCACTTTTTCGAAGTCGGGGTATACCGTAACCACACGGTCCCAGGTATCTACAGCTTTCTCGTACTGCCCGATACCTCTGGCAACTGCGGCCGACTTAAAAAGGAAATGAGGCGCGAGAGAATCTTGCTGGAACCGGTCAGCGTAAAGTGCTGATTTTTCAATAAGGCTCACTGCAGATGCCGTATCAATCGTTGGATTGTCCATCTGCTTCTTGAGGGTGCCTTCCAGCGCGAGAATTTCTTCAGACAGCCGGTCTTTGGACTTATCTTCATCTGCCATGCGGTCGGGGTCTCCGCATGCAGCAAGCCCCAGTGCGATAATGATGATGGTTAAATAGTGCAGGGTTTTCATAAATGGGTTACTTGGTATTGATTTAAGTATTCTGAAAGTAAGGAATAAACCGCACATAGCCAAGGTCAAACCTTGGAATACCGGGCAATCAGGCGTTCGAACCACACGTTTGGCAACAGCCGTTTGAGCACCAGGGAGAGTCTTTGCAGCGGCTTCCCTACTGCATAAAACGGATGAAGGGGCTCTCTGTTGATGCGGCGCGCAATAGTTTGGGCGACGGCTTCAGCGGGCATACCTTCTTCCACTTCCTGATCGATGATCTGATAGGCGCGCGCAAAGCTCTCTGCATAGGCACCCTCCGGGTTGTAGGTCTTAATCCGGTTGGCGTTGATATTGGTCTGAATATCCCCTGCGTGGATTCCGGTAACCTGAATGCCAAAACGCCGGACCTCCAGGCGCAAAGACTCCGTAATCAGATCTACCGCAGCTTTGCTGGCGCAATAAATGCTACGGTAAGGCAACCCTACCCGTGCACCTATGGAGCTAATCGTAAAAATCTGCCCTTTCCCCTGTTGCCGCATGATCGGTAGTACGGCACGGCAAACCCTTATCACGCCTAAAATATTGGTATCCATGACCTGCTCTATCTCCTCCATTTTACTCTCCTCCAAGGGCCCGGCAATGCCAATTCCAGCGTTATTGATTACCACATCAAGCCGCCCCGCTTCCCTCACCACCTGCTGAACAGCAGCCTGTACGCTTGATTCCTTTTGCACATCCATCGCAGTCATTCGGATGTTGCCCTGATCGCCTTTAGGGGAACGGCTCGTACCGAATACGGTATGCCCCTGACGGCTAAGTTCGTAAGCGAGCGCTTGCCCTAATCCCGAGCTTGCACCAGTAATGAGGATGATCTTTGACATAGACAGGTTAGATTAACCAGGTAATTGACTGGCAAGATAAGTCTGGTTCATAACAATAACATACCAACAGGAAGATAGGATAAAAAAAAGCCGGCACAATTGTATGTACCGGCTCCCAAAATAAACACCTAAAACCCTATTAACTTATCTGAAGTTCATACCTAACAAGCAGTTCACTGCCCGTTAAATGAGTGATTACCTGATCTCAATGCGCTTCACAGGTGTGCCTTTGATTTCATCTTTCTTAGGCAACTCAATGGTCAGTACGCCGTTTTCGTATTTGGCTTCAATGCCTTCCCCGTCTACAGATTTAGGCAGTTGGAAATTGCGGCTGAAAGAGGCATAATTGAATTCGCGGCGCACGAAGTTGTCTTCTTTTACCTCGTCTTTATGCTCCTTCTCCGCTTTGATCATCAGGTGATCATTTTCTACCTGAATATCGAAGTCTCCTCTTTCGAGGCCTGGTGCAGCGACCTCAATTCTGAAGTGCTCATGGGTTTCAACAACATTCACGGAAGGCTGTGCCATTGTAAAGTCAGCCCCCATGAAATCAGTGATAGAGTTACCAAAGAAATTTTCAAGTACTTTGTTGATTCCCAATGGGTTGTAATTCGCTAAGTTTCTCATGGCGTTTCGTTTTTATAACAAAAAAACAGGTTTTAAAATTCACTGCTTTGTGTAAAAGCTATGTCAGTTAGGCAACCTCTACCTTACGGGCCGGGCGGGGCTTCGCTTCTTCTTTTTTAGGAAGGTTGATCAGGAGCACGCCTTGCTCGTAGGTGGCGTCCACTTTTTCCGCATCAATGAGTTTGCCAATGCGAAATGAACGCTGGAAGCGGTAGTTACCGAACTCCTGCCGCTTGATGCTTTCGCCCTCGCCGGCATTGTAGTCTTTCTCAACTTTGATGGTGAGCAAGCCCTTATTGAGTTCGATCTCGAAGTCAGACTTCTGCAGGCCTGGCGCAGCGACTTGAAGTACAAAGTTGTCCTCACGCTCGATAACGTTCACCGCAGGCTTGAAGGTGCGGTTAGCTACCGGGCGGTGGGAGGCTCCAAAGACTTCGTTGATCACACGGTCAAAGTCGGTGAAAAGCGATGGTGCTGTAGTGCGGTTTGGCTTAACGGTTACAAGTGTCATGGTCGTATTCTTTTTTTTTGTTAGTGGTCTGATTGAAAGTACACTTCACTATATGCAATTGGCATACCAATCCGGATGAGCGGACAAACTTGCCGGGAGTCAAAAAAAATAATGACACTTTGACACCTTTGGCTCACACGTGGTGACAAAATGACAGTTAAAGCTTAATTAAGGAGCGCTCAGAGGACGCCAATTAAGGCGTATCTCCCGGAACGTTGCGGGCTTTGCGTGCAATATTCCTGGATGGGAAGGGCGCGGGAGATTTCACGCGGAGGGGCAGCAGGGGGGCTTACAGAGGGCGCCAAGCAAATCTGAATGAACTGATTTTCCTATCTTGCTCTCCGCAAAAAGATAGACCATATGTTTCAGGACAAGATTTTTGAAGGTAAGACCGCATTAGTGACCGGCGGCAGGAGCGGCATTGGGTACGAAATTGCACGGCAGTTGCTACACTACGGTGCTGAGGTATACATCGCCTCCCGCAAGGAGGAGCCCCTAAAAGCAGCCGCAGCGGAGCTTAGCAAACTGGGCACCTGCCACTACTTTGCGCTGGACATCCGGGAACCTGAGAAAATCGATGAGCTAGCCACCTACATTAAGGACCAAAGCGGCAAGCTAGACCTGCTGATCAACAACGCGGGCGGGCAGTTCCCATCGCCGGCGGAAGGGATTGCCCGGAAGGGCTGGCTGGCGGTCATCAATACCAATCTGAACGGCACTTGGTTTATGACGCAGGAGATGGCCAACTCCTTCTTCCTGCCGCAGGAGTCGGGCTGCATCGTCAATATCATCGTAGACCACTACCGGGGCTTCCCGGGCATGTCGCATACCGGAGCCGCACGGGCAGGTGTAGACAACCTAACGAAATCTTTAGCGGTGGAATGGGCCAACCGCAATGTGCGTATCAACTCGGTGGCGCCAGGCATCATCAAGAGCTCAGGCCTGGAGAATTACCCACCTGAGATGGTCGCGCAGGTCAGCGATACGATCCCCGTGAAACGCCTGGGCAAGGTGGAGGAGGTAGCAGAAGCGGTCCTCTTCTTGTCGCTCGCTGATTACGTGACCGGTGAGACGCTTTATATAGACGGTGGCTCCCGCCTGTGGGGCGATATGTGGCAGGTGTAAACGCCCTGCCCAATCAAAAAAGGGCAAGCTTCTGCAAGCCCGCCCTCTGTATCTTAGATTTTTAGTCCTTATTTTCTACTCTTCCAACAACTTCGGGCTCATACCCATATTGGAGAAGCCCCCATCGTGGTAGAGGTTCTGCATCGTCACCATACGAGTGAGGTCAGAGAACATCGTCACGCAATAATCGGCGCAAGCCTCGGCAGAAGCATTGCCCAGAGGCGACATTTTATCCGCATAATCGAAGAATTCCTGGAAGCCTTTGATGCCGCTGCCAGCTGTTGTAACAGTGGGAGACTGTGAAATGGTATTCACCCGCACCTTGTTCTTTTCTGCAAAGTGGTAGCCAAAGCTACGGGCAAAAGACTCGAGCAGGGCTTTGGACTCTGCCATCTCGCTGTAGTCGGGGAAGGTACGCTGTGCAGCGATGTAGCTCAGTGCGAGGATAGAGCCCCAATCACTCATGGCATCCATCTTGTAGAGCTGCTGCATCACTTTGTGGAAGGAAATGGCAGAGATGTCCAGCGTCTTTTGCATCCACTCGTACTTCAGGTCAGTATACTCGCGCTTTTTACGCACATTGAGCGACATCCCGATGGCATGCAGTACAAAGTCAATTTTGCCGCCCAAGACTTCCTGAGACTGAGTAAACAGCTTTTCCAGATCCTCCTCGCTTGTGGCATCAGCTGGGATCACTTCGGCGTTCAGCTTTTCCCCCAACTCCTGAATACCGCCCATGCGCAGGGCAACGGGTGCGTTGGTCAGGGTAATAGTGGCGCCTTCTTCCACGCAGCGCTCGGCTACTTTCCAGGCGATTGATTTGTCATCAAGCGCACCGAAGATGACGCCGCGCTTTCCTGCTAGTAAGTTGGTACTCATATCGTTTGGTTTCTACTTTTTAATGTCCTTGCTTGATCCATTTCGTGCTGCACGAGACGGGTCAAAGTTTTGATGATATTCAGTTGCTCTGCAGCAATAGTTCTTTTGCCGTATTGATGGCCGACTCGCTGGGCGGGTCTTGGCTGAGCATCGTCGCAATAGCGTACACCCGGCCTTCCATTTCCAAAGGCCGGACCTCGGTTACGGTACGGTCTTCCTTTTCTTTCTTGTACACAAAGTAGTGAGCATTGGCCTTGGAGGCAATCTGTGGGGAGTGGGTGATGGACACCACTTGATGCTCATTGCTGAGCTGCCGCAAAATAGAGCCCATCTTCAGGGCTACATCTCCGGAAATGCCCGTATCGATCTCATCGAATATCAGCGTAGGCAGCGGGATGGCGCTGGCCACGAGGGATTTCACCACGAGGGTCAGGCGGGACAATTCACCACCCGAGGCCACATCCTTGATCAACTGCAGGCGCCCACCCCTATTGGCTGCGAAGAGGAAGTTGACTTCGTCGAAGCCAGTAGGCTCGAGGTCTTCGGTACGGCTAATGTCGACTTTGAGCTTGGCGTGAGGCATAGACAGCTGGCCCAGCATTTGTTCGACTTTATTCTCAAAACTGCCCACCACACTGTGCCGGCGGGTACTGAGCTCTTCAGCCATCGCTTCGAGCTGTTGGCGTTGTTGCTGTGTGGACTTTTGCAGCCGTTCGATTTCCTGGCTCAGGTCACCGATATCATCCAACTGCTTTTGCAAGTCTGCCTGTAGCTCGAGCAGCTCATCAATAGAAGCCACCTGATGCTTGTTTTGCAGGCGGTAGATCATATCGAGGCGCTCCTGTACCTCCTGTGTACGCTCGGGGTCGTGCTCCGTCTCATCAGCGATAGACTCAAACTCCTGGGCAATATCCCGCAATTCCTCCATCAGGCTACTGAAACGGCCATACAAGCTTTCAATACGCCGGTCGAAGCTGCTGACGGACTTAATAGACTGAGTGAGTTCTTCCATTTGCCCGACCACCGAGACTTCGCTCTCAGACAACTGCTGAAACGAAGCCGCCAGGGTGCGCTTGATGTCTTCGGCGTTAGTCAGCCGGCTCAGCTCTTCCTCCAGCTCTTCCTGCTCACCCTCTATCAGCTCAGCTGTATTGAACTCTTCCAACTGGAATTGGATAAACTCAAGTTCTTTAGCCGATTGCCTTTGCCGGCTGATAAGGCTTTGAAGTTGTTTTTGGTCTTGCTGATAGGCCGAGAAGCGCTTCTGGTACTTTGCCAGCAGTGGGCGGTTCTCCGCAAGGGCATCCAGCAGGCGGAGCTGAAAGGAAATCTTATGGATATCCAGGTTATCAAACTGCTGATGCAGGTCAATGAGGGTAGAGCTCAGGTCCTGCAGCACGTTGAGCGTCACCGGTGTATCATTGACAAACGCCCGGGATTTGCCGGAAGGCGTAATTTCCCGCCGGATAACCACCTGCGGGTCGAAGTCCAGGTCGTGCTCATCAAAGAAGCTCCGCAGGTCGTAGGCTTCCACGTTAAAGAAGCCCTCAATGGTACACTTGGATTCCAGATTATAGAGAGACTTGATGTCCGCACGCCGGCCCATAACCAGACCCAGTGCGCCCAGCAATATAGACTTGCCGGCGCCGGTTTCACCAGTAATGATAGTGAGCCCCTTCGAAAAGTCGATCGTCAACTCCTCAATGATGGCATAATTCCGGATGTGAAGGCGCTCAATCATAGCGAATGTTCAAAATTTGCAGGGCAAAGGTACGGCTTTTCCCGATTACTGGAGCCCGGTTAAAAGATGGCATTTGGTGTCCTGCTGCTACCCGTTGCCCGAAATTGGTCAATTGCAGCCGCTTATCAAAGTGGTTGCTCAATAATTTGTCAGCAAATACGTTATTTTGCCCCGGATTGATCCACGACATACGAACTAAAAGAAACCGAATAATGAAAAAATTACTATTTACCCTTCTCTCTGTTGTTGCCTTGCTTTGGAGTTGCCAAACTGATGGTAGTTCAGATTTGGTGGAAACCGACCTGATGCAGCACGGTGTACCTGTTACGATTATGGCTCCGGACAGTGCTAAAGTCAAGGCCCGCAATATGGGTACGCTTATGAAAGACGTCACGGTCAAAGGTGAAGGCAATTACGACCTGCAGATTATGGCTTCGAGTGCGACGACTAGTGACCTGGCGCGCGTCAAGGCGGAGCAGCTTTCGACCGTCAAGACCAACCGCTACTTCTCCCGCATCGTCACCGAGGAAGAGAACGGCTTCCTTTATGAAGTGGCTCTCGACAGCAACAACCTGAGCTACAACTTCCGCTACATCCACCTGCAGGGCGATCAGGAGATCATCTTCTCCGCTGGTATGGCCAGCACCTTAACTCAGGAGGAGGCGGAGCGGATTTATGAGGCGGTGAAGCAGTAAGGGAGAATGATGGAGGGGTAAGCTTCATGAGCAAACCTGATACGCGTCTTATCTGGTGCATGAACCCAAGCCGGTGTTGGGACATTCACCCGGTGTGCTACATTTCAAAGGCAAGTACGCCCGGCGAAAGTAGTGCCTTAGAGCATGTTTGGAGCTCGTTACTATTGCAAATCAACGCTTTATGAACCCCGCAGAAATGCGGGGCAAGCTCTGACTTCCTCACTAAATTTTTCATTTAGCCCGCTAAACTCAAATTTAGTGACTTTGCCAGAACCACAAATCCTTGATTTTCATGACGAAACCGCTCCAAACATGCTCTAA